>DATGQE010000017.1:0-7815 GCA_035304345.1 Woeseiaceae bacterium
TGGCGAAGAATGCCTCGGCGTTGTCCGCGAGTCCCTGTTCACTGATGACGGCAAGGGCAAGCAGCGCCACCATCGCCTGGATCGACTTCTTCACGGTCTGCTCCCGGCTGAGAATCAAGCCGGAAAAGTACCGAGTCCGTACCCCTGACGCGGTGTGCCTGCTCACAGTTTGAGCACACCGAGAGCAGCTTCTTGGCACTGGCTCTGCCGTATCATGGAGCAACCGCAACGGGAAGGAGCCGTTCTGGGCATGAGTACTGACGACGAGATCATGCAGCTCTGAGCGAGGCCAAGGCACTGGCGCATCGCTACCGGACGCTGACCGGCAAGCCCCTCGGGATCACGGGCGAGCTTGCGGACGGCCGCCGCAGGCAAACGCGCGACAGGGCGTACAGCTCCTGGGCGGCTCACATGTTCAGGGATCGGATGCCGCGCGCGGTGCCGCGCGCGGCACGCTCCTACCGGGACTTGCGGAACTTCAGGGTCATGCGGTTCGACTCGCCGATGGCGTCCATCTGCGCCCTGAGCTCCGGGTCGTCACGGCTGGTCGCGTAGCTCGGCGGCAGCCGCCAGACGACTTCCTCCGCCGTCGGCCGATCCTTCGGGTTCTGGTTGACGTCGCTCTCGTCGACCAGCTCGAAGCCGGCAGCGGTCGCCTGCTCGATAACGAACGACTTCTTCAGGTAGCCGTTGTCACCGTTCGCCCATTCGTCCGGCATGTCCGGCCGCGCTTCGTGCTGCACGACGCCGAGGATGCCGCCCGGCTTCAGCACGCGGTGCGCGTCGCCGAGCGCTGCGGTCAGGTAGCCTCCCTCGCCCTCGAAGCGCGCCAGGTTGTGCAGCGCGCGGATGAAAAGGACCGCGTCGGCCTGCCCCTCCAGCGACGCCGGCATGGAGCCGAGCTCGAACGCATCGACCGTCGCACCGTCCTCGCCCTGCCACTGCTGCGCTTCCCGTGGCCAGTCGGTCGTCCACGTCTGCATCGAGTCGATGAACGCCTGGTCGAACATCCCGAAGCGCGGCCACATGTCCTGCGCGTAGTTGGCGCCGATCAGCCGGCCCTCCCTGCCGAGGTACGGGATCAGCACCTGCGAGTACCAGCCGCCGCCCGGCAGGACCTCGACCACGGTCATGCCGGGCTCGATGCCGAGAAACTCCAGCGTCTCCTGCGGATGCCGATGGGCGTAGCGCGCCCTGAACTCCTCGGGCTTTTCGGCGAGCACGCGCGCGAGCCGCGCCGACGCATCGCCGGCAGCGGCCGGCGATGCGTCGGGCGTGCCGGCCGGCTCCGCCGGGGCGACTTCCGCGCCGGCCTGCGGGCCGGGCGGGGTCTGCGGGTCGCAGGCCGCGAGCGCGGCCGCGAACAGGAGCACGGGAACGGTTCTCATGGGGTGCTCTCCTCGTTCGAGTTGTCTGCAACGGTGAGACCGTCCGTCGGCCTCCGGCCCGGACGTGCCGTTACTGTACCATCGTCGGTGCGGCGGCCCGCTCAGTCGAGCAGGGGGCGATTGAGCTCGGTGCGCCAGTTGGCCGGGTCCGGCTCGGCTTCCGGGCCCACCAGGTAGCACTCCCAGATGTCCTCCGCCCAGCGGTGCCCGCTCTGCTCGACCCAGGCGTGAAACCGGCCCCAGGCCTCGGGCAGGCCCGCGTACGGCCCGTGGTAGACCGTCTGCGCGACCTTCGTGGCCGGGCGGCTGCCGGCCCGGACGCGCCCGGCGGGGGCGATCGCCGCCGCGACCGGCACCCCGACCTCGAAATCGAACCTGCCCGGCTCCATGCGCAGGTGGTGCGCGAACACCGCTCCCGTGATCGCAACGCCCTGCCCCGTCACCGTCGAGATCACCTCCTGTATCGCCGGCCCCATCACGGCCGGCATCTCCGTGCGGGGGATCGACAGGTGAATGAAGGCCGTCGGCGTGGCACCGAGCTCCGTAATCCGCGGTTCCTCGATCATGGCTGCTCCTCGCAAAGCGCTCTTCCACCGGCTAATCGTTCCGGCAATCCGCCGTTCGACATCGATATGCGCAAAACTTATGGAGCGGCGTACGTGCCCGGTGTCGAAACTGCGTATCCCCGTTCGACGACTCCGTGTCGGCGACCACGCCAGGAGAGCACCAATGTCAATCGAGCCCTATCTCTTCTTCAACGGCCGGGCCGAAGAGGCCATCGAGTTCTACCAGGAAGTCCTGGGCGCCGAGCGCGAGATGCTGCTGCGTTTCAACCAGGCTCCCGAGCCGGGCCCGGAAGGCATGCTCCCGCCGGGCTTCGAGAACAAGGTGATGCACGCGTCGATCCTGATCCAGGGCGCACGCGTGATGATGTCGGACGGCCTGAGCGCCGATGCGCCTGCGTTCAAGGGGTTCTCCCTCGCGCTGGAGGCGAAGGACGGCGAGCAGGCGCGGCGCTGGTTCGACGCGCTGGCCGATGGCGGGGAGGTCACGATGCCTTTCGGCAAGACCTTCTTCGCCGAGCACTTCGGCGGGGTGACCGACAAGTTCGGCGTCGGCTGGATGGTGATCGTCCCGAACCCGGACTACGCGGGACCCTAGCGCGACGAGCGCGGCAGCGGCGGCGGGAATGATCGCGGCGAGCCGCGGTCCACAGGACCAGGGCGGTTCGGGCCGTGCAGTGCCCGCTCCGCCCCCGGCCGGGGAGCCGCCGCCATGGACCGAGTCGCAGCGCCGTTCGACGTCTCGAAGCTGAACCCCGTCCAGCGCGTGCTGTTCCGCACGTTCGGCCGGCCGCGCGGTGTGCTCGGCCGGTTGGGCGGCCTCGTGATGGCGCGCGGCAACCGCGACATGGCCCGGCGCTGCATCGACCTGCTCCAGGTTCAGCCCGGGGATGCCGTGCTCGAGCTCGGGTTCGGTCCCGGCGTCGCGATCGAGCTGCTCGCGCGTGCCGGCACCGCGGGCCGCATCGTCGGCCTGGATCCGTCGCAGGAAATGCACCGCCAGGCGGCCGCCCGCAACGCGGAGGCGATCCGCGCCGGCCGCGTGCGGCTGGACGCCGGGTCGGCGACCGAGCTGCCCTATGCATCGGCGAGCTTCGACCGCGCGCTCGCGATCAACACGCTCCAGCTATGGCCCGACCCGAGCGCGGGTTTGCGCGAGGCGCATCGCGTGCTCAAGCCGGGTGGCCGCATGGTGCTCGGCTTCACCCATCGCGCGAACCAGGCCCGCGCCGGCCTGGAGCAAACGGTCCGCAGCGCCGGGTTCGATCCCGTGCGCCTGGTGGACTTCGGGCGGGACTTCGCGCTCGTCGCGGAGCGCTGACCGCCGCCGCTCAACCGTTCGTCAATCCGGGGCTCGTGCGCGTGCCGCAGGTGGCTGGAGAATCGCCTCCTCGGCGGGCTCGAGCTCGCGCAGGTCGCGCTGCCGGGTCTCACGGCCGTAACCGGCGATCAAAAGCAGCGACGCGAGCGCGGGCACCCCGACCATCACCGCGGCGACCGAGAACGCGGGCACGATACCGACCACGTTCAGGCCCTGGGCGAAAAGGCCGCCGATCTTGGAACAGGCGGCGACCCAGCCGGTGGCGCGGCCCCGGATGCGGATCGGGAAGTTCTCGGCGGTGTAGGGAAGCAGGATCGAGATCACGCCGCAGGCGCCGACGACGACGAGCGTCAACGGCAACAGCGGGTGCACCATGCCTTCGGGACCGGCGTCCTGGATCGCGAGCCCCGCGAGGCCGGCGAGCATGATCGCGGTCATGAGCACCAGGGTCCACTTCGTGCTCCAGCGGCTGTACAGGAACGTGCACACGGCAATCGTCGGTGCGGCGAGCAACGTCGATTGCGCGATCAGCGCGCTCGCCGCGCCGACGCTGCGGCCTTCGGCGACGAGCTGTGACGGCAGCCACAGCAGCAAGCCGAAGTTGACGAGGCCCCAGCCGAGCCCGCTGAGCGTCAACGCCGACGCCACACCGACCAGGTGATGCCCGCTCAGCACCGCGGGCAGCGCGCCCGCCGGCAGCAGGCTTTCCGGCATCGGCGGCGGGGCCGCCACGCGCTGCACCCTTGCACCGAACCGGGCCAGCATCGCGCGCGCCTCGTCGATGCGCCCGACGCGCTCCAGGAAGCGCGCGGATTCGGGCAAGAGCGGGCTCAGCAGGATCAGCGCGAGACCGGTGGGCAGGTTGAGCAGCCACATGACGCGCCAGCCGAAAGTCGGCTGCAGCAGCGCCGACAGCGCGCTCGCCGCGAAGAATCCGCCGACCGCACCGACGCCGCCCACGAGCACGAGGCTCCAGCCGCGGTGGCGCGTCGGCATGATCTCGGCGAGCAGCGCATACGCGACCGGCAGCATGCCGCCCGCCGCGGCTCCCATCAGGAAGCACATGAACACGTTCCACCAGAAGTCCGGCATCGTGCCGCAGATCGCCGTGCCGATGAACATCACGGACGACAGCAGGATGGACGCGCGGCGGCCGTACACGTCCGCGAGCCACCCCCACAGGAAGGAGCCGAGCGCGGTGCCGAACAGCGCGGCAAACGGCAGCCAGGCCACCGTGACGTCGCCCACCCCGTACTCCGTGCGCATCCCGGGCGTCACGAAGCCGAGGCTTGCGGGTTTCATGATGTCGATCACGAGCGCGATGGCGAGCAGCACCATCATGCCCACGTGCGCGCGCGACAGCGGCGCGTCCTCGGGCGGCGCGATGGTCTCGACCTCGGGAGCGCCAGGCAGGGGCGCGGCGGTCCGCGGCAGGAGCCCCCAGCCCGCCAGGCCGACGCCGGCGATGATGGCCGCCATGCCCCACATCATGTCCGCCCCCATCGGCATGCCGGCGAGCACGAACCCCATGTCGCGCGCCATCCAGTACATCGGCAGATGCAGCAACACCCCGATCGTGACCAGGAGGCAACCGAGCCAGAAGAAGGGCGTGTTGCGTCCGAACTCGAGGAGGCGCATCGGAAATCAGGCGAAAAGGTTGTAGGCGAGGCGGGCCGGAGCCGCGGCTCTGTTCATGGCGACGGGGGGGTCATCGTCGGGCCGTTTTGCTGCCGGACAGTAGCACACGGCGTCCGGCCGGTCGAACCAGGCCGGGGCGGGAGGAGCCGGTGCGGTGCACCGCGCGCGGTTCCCGGCGCTGCCCCGGGCGCGGCGTGCCGCGTGACGCGGCCTCCGCGGCGGACCCGCAGGGACCGCCGCCCGGTGGCATGAGTCTTGCTGGACTTCCTGGCTCGTCACCTTGTTTCCACCTCATCGACGCGAGGGACTGCCATGACCAGTGGACTGAGATACCTGCTGTCGACCGCCCTCGGTGCGGCCGCGATGTACTACTTCGATCCGGCGCGCGGGCGCTACCGGCGTGCACTGGTGCGCGACCAGCTCGTGCACCTGGGACACCGGACGAATCACAGCGCGGGTGTCGTCGCCCGCGACTCCCGCAATCGCGTCAAGGGGCTCGTCGCACGGATGCGCTCGCTGCTCGACCGCGGCCAGCCGGACGACTCCGTGCTGGTGGAACGGGTACGATCCTGCATCGGGCGGGTCGTCTCCCACCCGCACGCCATCAAGGTGCAATCCCACGACGGAGTCATCACCCTGACCGGGCCCGTGCTGGCCGCGGAGGTGCCGCTGCTCATCGACGACGTGCTGGGAGTGCCGGGCGTCCGGGACGTCCGCAACCAGCTCGATGTCCACGCCGAACCCGGACGCGTGCCCGCGCTGCAGGGCGGCATTCAGCGCCGGCCGGGAAGGCGCGGGCCGTTCATGCAGGAGAACTGGGCGCCGGCGGAACGGGCGCTCGGCGGCCTGGCGGGCGGCCTGGCGGCGTTGTGGGGCTTCGGGCGCGACTCGCTCGGCGGCAAGCTCGTCGGCACGGCAGGGCTGGTGCTGCTGGGGCGGGCGGCTACCAACCTGGAGCTGCGTCGGCTGCTCGGCATCGGCACGCGCCGCCATGCGGTGGACGTGCAGAAGACGATCCGCATCCAGGCGCCGGTCGAGAAAGTGTACCGTCTGTGGGAGAACTTCGAGAACTTCCCGCTGTTCATGCGGCACGTGCGCCAGGTCCGTCGCATCCAGACGGCGCAGAACAAGGAGCGCTGGCGCTGGAGCGTGACGGGCCCGACCGGTACCGAGTTCGAGTTCGACGCCGTCGTCGTCGCCCGCGAGGAGAACGAGCTCATCGCCTGGCGCACCGAGGGTGAAGCGCTCGTGCAGCACGCCGGCCGTGTGCGCTTCATGGGCACGGACGAGGGCTACACGATCATCGACGTCAAGATGACCTACAACCCGGTCGCCGGTGCGGTAGGTCACGTGATCGCGAAGCTCTTCGGCACGGACCCGAAATCGCAGATGGACGACGACCTGCTCAGGATGAAGACCTTCCTCGAGACGGGCAAGTTGCCGCGGGACGCCGCCGCGCCGGCACGCGAAGTGCCGGAGGAGCTGCGGCGGCAGCTCGAGCAGGCGGAGCGCCCCGCGGCGCGGCCGGCAGGCGGTGACGGCGCTGCGCGCCAGGAAAGGCCGCGCGCAGAGCCTTTGCCCGCGACGAGCCCCGAGCCTCCCCCGCCGCTCCCGGGCTGAAGGCACGAATTACAAGCGGGGTGCAATTACTGCAGGCGGCAGGCGCCGCACGAGGCGACGCCTGCCGGTCCTGCCTGATTCCTGGGAATGTACCGAAACCGCGGCGTAATCAGTCGCGCAACGTGCTGAACACGTAGTCGTTCGCCTGCTGCGGTGCGTGGCAGGAGAAGCACGCCTGCTTCGCCTGGTCACCGACAACGCGCTCGTTCGGGTTGCCGCCGGCAAAAGCTTCGAAGCCCCAGCCGCCGGTGTCGGCGTAGCGTGCGGAATCCTTGTGCATCACACCCGCCACCTTGCGCGCACCCTCGGTGATGGCGTTGTCCTCGCTCACGGCTTCGAGCAGGTCGAACACGATGACGGCTCCGTCCGGGAACTCGCCCCCGTTCCGATAGCCCTCCATCGCCGCGTCGTTCGCGTAGAGGTGATGGATGCCCCCGAAAGAGGCGTAGAGCGCGTGACCTTCCTCGATCACCATGCTCTTCACGTGGTGCCAGTCGCGATAGCCATCGGGCCAGGGCACGGGATCGTCGGCCGCGATGGCCGGGAGAACGACCGCAAGTGCGGATACCGTAAGCAGGCGCTTCATGATGATTCCCCTCTTTGCCGGGCACGGGCCCGTAGCCCGTGCCGCCTTGTTGATGTTTCGAGTCTAAACATAGTGGGAGATCCCGGAGTTTGTCAAGAGTGTTTGGACACGATACATTTCGGCAATGGCCCCTACATTCCTGCTCCTCGAGC
This sequence comes from Woeseiaceae bacterium, assembly GCA_035304345.1. Classification (GTDB taxonomy): domain Bacteria; phylum Pseudomonadota; class Gammaproteobacteria; order Steroidobacterales; family Woeseiaceae; genus IDS-8. Next base: position 7,269 of record DATGQE010000017.1, read on the forward strand.
GTCTCGCGACGCTGGTCAACCAGTCCTTGCGCGACGATGCCGCGCGACACGGCCTGCAACCCATACACCTTCAGGCGCTCGCGTACCTCGCGGCCTGCAATCGCTACAGCGACATCCCCATTGCGCTCGCCGAGTACTTCGGCACCACGCGCGGCACCGTGTCACAGACGATCGCCGTGCTGGAGCGGAAAGGCCTCATCACCCGCGAAGCGGACCCCCTGCACGGCAAGCGCATTCACCTCAGGCTGACGCGCAAGGGACGCAACGTGCTCAAGTCGAGCTGGTCGCAAAGGCTGGAGGCCGCGCTCGAGGAGACGACGGGGAATCCCGCGGACATGAACGCTTCGCTACAGGCGCTGCTCGTCGCGCTGCAGCGGCAGAACGACAACCGCGCTTTCGGCATCTGCCGGCAGTGCGCCTGGTTCCGGCGCACGGGAAGCGGCGCGCAATGCGGACTGACCGGCGAGCCCCTCGCCGCCGCCATGACCACCAAGATCTGCCGCGAGTGGCAGCAACCGGAGGCGGTTGCCTGACACGGCCGGGCCGG
>DATGQE010000018.1:0-58820 GCA_035304345.1 Woeseiaceae bacterium
CGGTCGCGTTGTCTCCCCGTGTGGTGACGTTGCCTGCGAGCGTCGACACCACCGAACCGGCGGCGCCGCCGCCTCCGGCGGATCCGCCCAGACCGACAGCGGCCGCGCCGCTGCCGGTGCCCGCGCCCGAGATGCCGCCGCCGATGCTGAAGCCGCCGCTGCCGCCGCCCCCGCCGACGCTCTGGAACAGGACCCCGACCGAATCGTCACCGTCCGTGTGCACCGCGCCGGTGAAGGTTGCGTCCACGAGACCCGCGAATCCGCCGCCCCCGCCGGAGCCGCCGACGCTGACGCCGCCGGCCCCGCCGCCCGTCCCCGCGCCGGAGCCGCCGAGCGTGACGTCGAAACCGCCGTTGCCGCCGCCCCCGCCCACGCTCTGGACCAGCACGCCGTCGGCGTCGACTCCCCAGGTGGTGACGTCGGCGTCCATGAACGCCCGGACCTCGCCGCCGTCGCCGCCGGCGCCCCCGCTGCCGCCGACGCCGACCCCGACGCCGCCGCTGCCGACACCGGCACCGCTGCCGCCGATGCCGACGTTGAAGCCGCCGTTGCCGCCACCGCCGCCGACCGATTGCATCACGATGCCGTCGGAGCGCAGGCCGGCGGTCACGACCGTCGCCCGCGCGTTCGCGGTACCGACCGTGCCGTGCAGCAGGTCGCCCGCGTTCCCGCCCGCAGCACCCGAGCCGCCGACGCCGACGTTGACCGCGCCGCTGCCGGTGCCCGCGCCGGAACCCGACACGCCGACGTTGAAGCCGCCGTTGCCCCCGCCGCCGCCGACCGTCTGGAACAGGATGGCGGTCGCGTCGCTGCCCTCGGTGACCGCCGTGCCCGTGTAGCTCGCGGTCACGTCCGAGGCGTCGCCGCCCGAAGCGCCGGAGCCGCCCACCCCGACACCCACGCCGCCGCTGCCGACCCCCGCGCCGGAGCCGCTCACGCTGACGTTGAAGCCGCCGTCGCCGCCGCCGCCGCCGATCGACTGCGCGATGACGCCGCCGGAATAGTCGCCGGTCGTGTGCACGTCCGCCACGACCGTGGCGTCGACCGTGCCGCCGGTCCCGCCGGTGCCGCCCGAGCCGCCCACGCCGACGCCGATCGTGCCGCTGCCGACGCCGGCACCGGCGCCCGCCAGCGTGACGTCGAAGCCGCCGTTGCCGCCCCCGCCGCCGACGCTCTGGAACACCATCGCGTCCGCGTCGGTGCCCGCCGTGAACACGGAACCCGTCACGTTCGCGGTGACGGCGGATGCCACGGCGCCGTCGGCGCCGGCGCCGCCGACGCCGACCGTGACCGCGCCGGTCCCGACGCCGGAGCCCGCGCCGGCCAGGTTGACGGTGAAGCCGCCGTTGCCCCCGCCGCCGCCGATCGACTGCATGACGATGCCGTCGGAACGGTCGCCGGCCGTGCTGATCGCGGCGTTCACGGTGCCGTCCACCGTGCCGCCGGTGCCCCCGGCGCCGCCCGCGCCGCCCACGCCGACGGTGACGGCGCCGTTGCCGACACCGGCGCCGTTCAGGGCCGCGGACACGGAGAAGCCGCCGTTGCCTCCGCCGCCGCCCACGCTCTGGAACAGGATGCCGAACGCGTCGGCACCCTCGGTCACGACCGAGCCGTCGAGGCGCGCCGTCACCGCGCCGCCGTCACCGGCGACCCCTCCCGAGCCGCCGATGGAGACGCCGACCGAGCCGCTGCCGACGCCCGCGCCGCCGACGCTGCCGGTCACCTGGAAGCCGCCATCGCCGCCACCGCCGCCGATCGACTGCACGGTGTAACCGTCCGCGCCTGCGCCGGCCGTGTAAATGGCGCCCGTGAAACTGGCGCGCTCGATGACGCCGCCGTCGCCGCCCGCACCGCCCGAGCCGCCCAGGCCGACACCCACCGTGCCGTTACCGACGCCCGCGAAGTTGACCGGCGCGGTGACGTCGAAACCGCCGCTGCCGCCGCCGCCGCCGACGCTCTGGATCAGGACGGCGTCCGAGCCGGCACCTTGCGTGCTGACGTTGGCAAAGAGCTCGGCGTCGATCGCACCCCCGTTGCCACCGGCCCCGCCGTCGCCGCCCAGGCCCACGCTCACGGAGCCGCTGCCGACGCCCGCGCCGGCGATCGCCGTGTTGACGTTGAAGCCGCCCTTGCCGCCGCCGCCGCCGATCGATTGCATGACGATGCCGGCCGCGTCTTCGCCCAGCGTCGCGATCGTCGCCGTCGCACCGGCGGAGCCGACGGTGCCTTCGAGCCGCCCGCCGTGGCCGCCGCCCGCGCCGCCCCCGCCGAGGCCCACGCTGACCGCTCCGTTGCCGACGCCGGCGCCGTTCACCGCGGCCGTGACCGCGAATCCGCCGTTGCCCCCGCCGCCGCCGACGCTCTGGAACAGCAGGCCGGTGGAACCGGCACCTTCGGTGAGGAGCGAGCCGTCGAACGACGCCGTCACGCGCCCGGCGTCGCTGCCGGTGCCGCCGTCGCCACCCAGGCCGATCGAGACCGTGCCGCTGCCGATGCCCGCCCCGGCGCCCGAGACGTTGATCGCAAACCCGCCGTTGCCGCCGCCGCCGCCGATCGACTGCACGATCATGCCTTCGGAGCGGGTCCCGATCGTGTGGATCGCGCCGTCGAAGTCGGCGTCGACGATCCCGCCCGCCCCGCCGCCGGCGCCCTGGCCGCCCAGCCCGACGCTGACGCTGCCGTTGCCGACGCCCGCGGCATTCAGGGGAACCGTGATGTCGAAGCCGCCGTTGCCGCCGCCGCCACCCACGCTCTGGATGAGCACGCCGTCCGAGTCGGCGCCCGCCGTCGCGACGATCGCGTCCATCACCGCGATGACGGTGCCGCCGGCCCCGCCGACGGCACCGTCGCCGCCGAGTCCCACCCCGACCGTGCCGCTGCCGACCCCGGCGCCTGCCGCCGCCACGTTGATGTCGAAACCGCCGTTGCCGCCGCCGCCGCCGATCGACTGCATGATGATGCCGCCGGCGTCGTCGCCCGAGGTTTCGACGCGCCCGTAGACGTCGCCGTCGACGGTGCCGCCCGCGCCGCCGCCGTCACCGGAGCCGCCGACACCGACGGTGATCGCGCCGCTGCCGACACCGGCCGCGGACACGCCCGTCGTGATGTTGAAGCCGCCGTTGCCGCCGCCACCGCCGACGCTCTGGTAGTGCACGCCGACAGCGTCGTCACCGGCGGTGATCACGGTGGCATCCACCGTGGCCGTCACCGTGTTGCCGTCGCCGCCGGCCGAGCCTTTGCCGCCGACGCCGACGCCGATCGAGCCGTCGCCGACGCCGGAGATCGACACCGGCGCCGAGATGTTGAAACCGCCGTTGCCGCCGCCACCGCCGATCGACTGCGCGAGAACGCCCGTGGCCGCCTCACCGCCCGTGTTCACGCTGCCGGAGAAGTACACGTCGACGGTGCCGGCCGCTCCCCCGGCGCCGCCCTCACCGCCGACCCCGACGGCGATCGCACCGCCGCCGACCGGATTCAGTTGCAGGGCACCCGCGACGGAGAAGCCGCCGTTGCCGCCGCCGCCGCCGATCGACTGCGCGAGCAGGCCTTTCGATTCGGCCCCCGCGGTCGTGATGGAGGCGACGCTGAAGTCGTTCGCGCTGCCGACCTTCACGGCGCCGCCGTCACCGCCTGCGTTGCCCCTGCCGCCGATGGCGATCGCGGCGGAGATGAACGTGCCCCCCGTTGCCTGCACCGCGAAGCCGCCGTTGCCGCCGCCGCCGCCGATCGACTGCGCGAAGATGCCGTGGGACCGGTCGCCCGCGGTGCCGATCAGGGGATCCACCGTCGTCGGGACGCCGCCGATGACGACCGTCCGTTCCCGGGTGGTCACGGTGACCGCGTTGCCGTTGCCGCCGGCACCGCCGGCACCGCCGACCGCCGCGCCGGCGAACAACGACCCGCCGACCGCGTTGGCGCCGTTGCCGCCGCCGCCGCCGATCGACTGCGCAAAGATGCCGTGGGAATCCCGTCCGGTGGTGGTCAGGTTGCCGCTGGACGTGACCTGCACCGTGGACGACGACCCGCCGGCGGCGCCGTTCCCGCCGATGTTGATGAGCTGGCCGCCGGTCGTGCCGCCGTCGCCACCGCCGCCGCCGATCGACTGGGCCTGGATCGCGCTCGCGTTCGCGCCCCCCGTGACGATGCTGCCCGAGTTCTCGACCTCCACGGCTTTCCCGTCACCGCCCGCGGCGCCGGTGCCGCCCAGGGCCACCAGCGCTTCGCTGGACCCGCCCGTGCCGCCGCCGCCGCCCACGCTCTGGGCGAAAATGCCGCGGGCGAAGTCGCCGGTCGTGATCAGGCCGCCCGAATTGTTGACGGTTACCTCGCCGGCGGAGCCGCCGCCGCCGCCCGAGCCGCCGAGGGCGACCAGGCCGGCGGCCGCGCTGCCGCTGCCGCCGCCGCCACCGACGCTCTGGGCGAGAATCGCATCCGCACCGTCGCCCTGCGTGCCGATGAGACCGCTGTTGACGACCTCCACGGTGCCGCCGTCACCGCCACTGCCGCCGCTGCCGCCCACGGTGAACGCCCCGCCGGTGCCGCCGGCCGAGCCGCCGCCGCCGCCGATCGACTGCGCGAACAGCCCGCGCGCGCCGAGGCCCGCCGTCGTGATCTGCGCGGCGCTCGTGATGGTGACCGCACCGCCCGTGCCGCCGCCCCCGCCGGTGTCCCCCACGGAGACGAAGCCGCCCGCGGAAGCGCCGAAGCCGCCGCCGCCGCCGATGGACTGCGCCAGCACACCGTGAGCGCCCGCGCCGCCCGTCGCGATCGTGCTGCCGGCGTGGTTCGTGACCGTCACCGTCGAGCCGTTGCCCCCGCCGTCGCCGCCCCCGCCGAAGGCGGCAATCCCGCCGGCGGCACCGCCGTTACCGCCTCCGCCGCCGATGCTTTGCGCGAGCACGCCCACGCTGCCGTCGCCGTGCGTGACAATGGAGGCGCCCGCATTGTTCGTCACGGTGACGGCCCCGCCGTTACCGCCGACCGAGGCGCCGCCGCCCAGGGCGGCAATGCCGCCGGCGTCGCCGCCGTCGCCGCCCGTGCCGCCGATGCTCTGGGCGAGGATGCCGTGGCTCGCCACGCCGTGGGTGACGATGCTGCCGTTGTTCACGACCGTGACGCTGCCGCCGTTGCCACCGTGCTGCGAGCTGCCGCCCGTCCCCACGATGCCCCAGCCGTCGCCTCCCGCACCGGCTGCGCCGCCGGTGCTGATCGCGTGGATGCCGTGCGAGCCGTTGCCGACGGTCGTGATCGTGCCGTTGTGCGTGACCGTGACTTGCCCGCCCTGGGCCGCGGTGCCGCCGGCACCGCCGTTCCCGACGAAACCGTATCCGCTCCCGCCCGCGCCGGCCCGGCCGCTGCGGCTCTGGGCGAAGATGCCATGAGAGCGTTCTCCGAACGTGGTGATGCCGACGCTCGACGTCACCTGGACGGTGCCGCCCGGGCCGGCATTGCCGCCGCGCGCCCCATCGATGTCGATCCCGTACTCGTCGCCGCCCTGGCCGCCGTTGCCGCCGATGCTCGTGGCGTGAATGGCGTTCCAGTCGTTCGAGACGATCTCGATGTCGCCGTGCGAGGCATCCACGTTCACGGTCAGCGCGTCGGGTGCTTCACCGTCCTCGCCCGGCTCCGCGGCGACGCCGACGAACGTGCACCAGTCGTCACCGAAGGGATTCGGAATACAGATGTTCGTGCCGACGCCGTCGTGGCCGTCGTCGCCGTCGTCCCCGGTCACGGACTGCCCCGGGTAGGGGTTCGTGTTACCGGGCGGTGCCGGTATCGACGTGTAGCCGCCCGGCGACCCGGGCGCACCCTGCGCCGCCGCCTGCGCCGCCAGCCACGCCGCGAGCTGGTCGTCGACCGGCTCGGCGATCTGCAGCGTTTGCTCCGGGTCGGTATCGACGGTGATCGATTCGACGAGACCGGTATCGTCGTTGACGGCCACGGCCGTGATGGTGAGCGGCTCCGTGGCACCCGGCGGGGTGAACGAATCGCCGACCGTGAAGTAGACGAGGAGGACGTCGCCCGCATCCGTGAGGACGCCGTAACCCGGCAGGACCTCGACGACCGTGGCGTCCTCGCCGGTGACCGGGTGCGTGACGGTATCGCCGACCTGCGTGTCCGGCGTCGCCTGCTGGGACCACGCGAGCGATGGCAGGAGAACGAAAAGGAGGAACCGTGCCGCGGCACGACGAATACCGGGGGCGGTGCACGCCGAAAACAGCGGACGCACGAGCGTATGCCCCGAATCCTTCGGAAAGATCAACATGCTCTCGTTCCCCAGTCCCGTGCGCGGGCGCCGGCCCGGCAAGGCCCTTGTTGTTCTCAGCCGGTGGGGTATGTTGACGGCCGCCGGGGACGGCTGTAAAGCGAAGCCGGTCCGCGTTTACGCTGTGTTTTCAGTTCGTTACGGATCGTTTACGGTCGTTTACACGCCGTTTACGCTTTTGTGGCGGCCGCCGGTCGCGCACGCGGTTTGGCGGGACGCGCGGCGGGCCCCACGGACTCCCGCGGGCCGGCCGACGAGGGGGATGACGGGCTTGCGCTCTTGGGCTCAGGCCACGGCGCGGGTGACGCGCTTCGGCTCGGCCACCCCGTAGCCCTGGGCGTAGTCGATGCCCATGCCGCGGAGCATGGTGATGATCTCCTCGTTCTCGGCGAATTCCGCGATGGTCTTCTTGCCGGTGAGGTGACCGATCTCGTTGATGGAGCGCACCATCTCGCGGTCGATGGGGTCGTGCAGGATTTCCTTGACGAAGCTGCCGTCGATCTTCAGGAAGTCGACGGGGAAGTGCTTCAGGTACCCGAACGACGACAGGCCTGTGCCGAAGTCGTCCAGCGCGAACTTGCAGCCGAGCTCCTTCAGCGCGTTGATGAAGCGGTTGGCCTGCGAGTAGCTCGCGATCGCCGCGGTTTCCGTGATCTCGAAGCAGATACGGGACGCGTCCAGGCCGCTCATCTGGAACTGGTCGATGACGAACGGCAGGAACTTCTCGTCGCCCAGGCTCTGCCCGGACAGGTTGATCGAGCACAGGGCGAGCCGTTCGCGCTCGTCCGCCTCCGACACCAGCCAGCGGAATGCGCTCTTGATCACCCAGCGGTCGATGTTCGGGGTCAGGCCGTAGCGCTCCGCCGCCTCGATGAACAAGGCGGGCGCAATGATGCTGCCGGTCTCGTCGCGCATCCTGAGCAGCAGCTCGTAGTGCGCACCCTCCTCGGCGTGCTGCAGCGGCCGGATCGTCTGCCGGAACAGCTCGAAGCGGTCTTCCTCGAGCGCGTTGTTGATGCGCGCCGCCCACTGCATCTCGCGGCGCCGCCGCATCAGGTCGATGTCGTTCTCGAGGAAGCTGTGGATGCGGTTGCGGCCCCCTTCCTTCGCGGCGGCACAGGCGCTGTCCGCGGCGGACAGGAGGGAGGCGACGTCCTCGTTCTCGGCGGTGATGGGCACGACGCCGATGCTGACGCCCAGCCGGAAGCTGCGGTCCTCCCACATGAACTTGAACTCGCTGATCGCGACGCGCAGCGCTTCCGCGGTCTGCATCGCCTCGTCGAGGCTGCAGCTTTCGAGCAGCACGCCGAACTCGTCGCCGCCGAGGCGTGCGAGCGTGTCGCGCCAGCGGATCTTCGACTTGAGCAGCGCGCCGAGCTGGCCCAGCAGGTGGTCGCCCGCGCTGTGGCCGCAGGAGTCGTTGACGATCTTGAACTGGTCGAGATCGAGGTAGAGCAGCGCGTAGGAGGTTTCCCGCGCCCGGGCGCTCTTCAGGGCGCGCTCCAGGCGGTTCTCGAATTCGCGCCGGTTGACGAGCCCGGTCAGGATGTCGTGGCTGGCGTGATAGCTCAGGCGGCGATTGAGCTCGCGCGCTTCGCTCACGTCGTGGAAGACGAGCACACCGCCGGTCACCTCTCCCTTCCCGTCCCGGATCGGGGAGGCGCAGCTCTCGATGTACAGCTCGTTGCCGTCGCGCCGGATGAGCAGGGTCGGCCGCACGGACTTGATCGAGCGGTTGCGCCGGATCGCGACGGCGAGCGGGTTCTCGAGCGGCTCGCAGGTCTCTTCGTGGAACCCGCGGAAGATCTCGTCCACCGGGCGCCCGCTCGCGTCGTCCACCTTCCAGCCCGTGAGCTCCTCGGCGACCGGGTTGATGTACTCCACGACGCAATCGGCATTGGTCGTGATGACGCCGTCGCCGATGGAGCGCAGCGTGATCTGGGCGCTTTCCTTCTCCCGGAACAGCGCCTCCTCGTAGAGCTTGCGCTCCGTGATGTCGACCTCGACCCCGAGCAGGCGGATCAGCCGCCCCTTCTCGTCCTGCAGCGCCTTGGCACGGCTCGTCATCCAGCGCCACTCGCCGTTCTGGTGCTTCATGCGATGCATGCTCTCGAAGAACGGCGTCTTGCCCTCGAGGTGCTCGCGCATCTTCGCCTGGACGCGTGCCATGTCGTCCGGGTGCACGAGCCGGTACCAGTCCGGCAGCACGTCGTCCCGGTCCTGGTCGTAGCCCAGCATCTCCTTCCAGCGCCGCGACAGGGAGATCTTCTTGGTCTGTCCGTCGAAGTCCCAGATGCCGTCGTTCGCGGTCAGGTTGATGAGCTCGTTGCGCTCTTCCATCTCCTCGAGCAGCTCGATCACCCGCATGCGCTCGAGCCCCGACGCGAGCGAGGCTCCCACGAGCTTCATCAGGAGATGCAGGCCCGCATCCCAGAACTCGACCGGCCGCTGGTTGGCGATCGCGAGGAAGCCGGCCAGCTCCTTGCGCACGTCGAAGCCGATCACGAGGCATGCGCCCACGCCGAGCTCGGCCAGGCGATTGAACTCCGGGGCGGCGCCCTGCGGCGGAGCGTCGGTGTCGTTGATGTCGACCAGGCGCAGGTGGCCCAGGCGCCGCACGAGCCAGGGCCAGTCTTCCAGCGTCTCGCCCTTCAGCACCTCGGGGTTGCCGGGCGAGAACACGCTGGTGGAGGCGAACACGTGCTCGAAGCGGCCGGAGCCGGGCTCGACGAGCACCAGGAAGGCGGCGTCGCAGCCGCTCGCGTCCGGCAACTCCGCGACGTTGGCGCGAAGCTGCTCCTCCCAGTGGTCCGCATCGAGGTGCTGGAGGTTGACCGCAATCTTGGTCTGCAGGGCGTCCACGGTGCCGCGCGTGCGCTCGCCCGCACGGGGCCGCCGGCGCGTGACGATGGGCAGGGGCCCTGCCATGTCCTTACCGCTTGTAATGGTCATCCCGCCGCTAGAACCGCGTCAGATTGCCGGGCAGTCTAGCCTGCCCCCCGACCGGCATAAACGGCCTGGCGCACACTCTGTCGTCACGGTCGTTTTCCGGGCCGCACCGGTCGCATTGTGACAGGTTACGGCAAGAATACAAGCTAAGTATCTGGTTCTGCTAACCACTCTGCTCGTCGTACTCCGGCCAGGCGCGGGGAATGACCGCCACGGTGACGATCCGCGGCCCCTCCATCTCCCGCACCTCGATCTCGAAGCCGTCGAACGCCACGCGCTCGCCGGGCTTGGGGATGCGCTCGAGCTGGTCCATGACGAGCCCGCCCACGCTGTTCACCTCGCTGAAGCGGGACAGGTCGACGTCGAGCAGCCGCTCGAGCGACCACACCGAGAGCGACCCGTGCCCCACCCAGCTCCCGTCCGGCTCGCGTTTCCAGTCGGGCCGGCGGTGGCGGAACTCGTCCTGGATGGTGCCGAGCAGCACCTCGACCACGTGGTCGAGGGTCAGGAAGCCCTCCACGGTGCCGTACTCGTCGACCACGATCGCGAGATGCGGGTAGCCCTGCTGGAATTCCTTCAGCACGCCGACGGCCGACAGCCCGTCGCTGATGATGAGCGCGGGCTTCACGAGCGAGCGGAGATCGATCTCGTCTGCGGACTTGCCGAGCTCGGTCACGAGGTCCTTGACGTGCAGGATGCCGATCAGGTTGTCGGGCTCGCCCTCGTACACCGGGTAGCGCGAGTAGCGGTTGCGGCGGATGACCTCCAGGATGTCCTCCAGGTCGTCGTCGATGTTCAGCGTGACGAGATCCTCGTCCGGGCGCATGAGGTCGCCGGCCGTGAGTCCCTCGAGCTCGAAGGCCCGGTCGAGCAGGATCGCGGACTCGCGACCCAGCTCGCCGTGCAGGTGGCTCGCCCTCAGCACCTTCTTGAGCTCCTGCACGGAATGCGCCGGGTCCTCGTCGGAGACGAGCTCCACGCCGAACAGCCGAAGCAGCAGGTTGGCGCTGCCGTTCAAAAGCCAGATGAACGGGTACATGACCCAGTAGAAGCTGAACAGCGGGATCGCGGTCCACAGCGATACGGGCTCGGGCTCGCGAATCGCGAGCGATTTCGGTGCGAGCTCCCCGATCACGATGTGCAGGTACGAAATGGTGGCGAACGCGACCACGAAGGCGATGCCGTGCACCACCTCGGGATCGGACACGCCGAACGCGGCGAGCAGCGGCTGGACCAGCCGCGCGAACGCGGGCTCGCCGATCCAGCCGAGGCCGAGCGAGGCCAGCGTGATCCCGAGCTGGCAGGCCGAGAGGTACTCGTCGAGATGGCTCCGCACCTTGAGCAGCACCCGGCCGCGGAGCCCGGCGACCCCGGCGAGCTCCTCCGCCTGGGTCTGCCGGAGCTTGACGATCGCGAATTCCGCCGCGACGAAAAAGGCGTTCATCAGCACGAAGATGAACGCCAGCAGCGTGAAGTAGAGGTTCTGCATGAAGGGGCGGATTATACCGTCCGCCGGGGCGCCGCAGGCCTTCCCGCGCATAGCGGCGGTGTGGGAGTCAACTCTTCGCCGCCGGCCGCGCTGCGGCCTCCTGCAGGGCACGGAGCCTGCAGGGGCGGCCGCGCGACCGACCCTCGCCGTCGCGCGCGGCGCACCTTACGGGTTTTCAGCGTCGAGAATGTGGCGCCAGTTGAGCAGCGCGTTCCACAGGAAACGGTAGTCGGAATGATTGAGGTCGCGGTGCAGCGGGTTGAAGTTGAACGCGATCACGCGCCCGTCGCCGACCGGGAGGTCGAGAATGGCCGGGTGGCCCTCGAGATCGTCGCCGTTTCTCACGCCTCCGCTCACGACGAAGTCGTCGTCCTTCTCTTCGTCGCCTCCCTCGTCCTCGCGCTCGTCCTTGAGCGGCTTCGTCCCCCATTGCAGCACGACGCGATCCCGGTCCGCACGCCGCACGTCGTAGACCGTGTAGTCGTTGCGGAACGCGGAGGTCACCGCCGGGTAACCGTACGCGATCGGGTGCTCGGGCCGCAGGAACGACACCTTGAGCTCCGCGCCGGGCGTCTTTACGTCGCCGCCGGCGCGTGAAACGCCGCGCACGAGCCCGCCCTCGAGCGCCAGCGCCGAGCCGTTCGCCAGGGTGACCAGCATTCCCCCGCCCTCGAGGAAGCGCTCGAGATTCGCCATGCCTTCCCAGCCGATGCCGCCGGTGATGTCGTCGGAGGCGTCGGGGACGCCGTGGCTCGGGAACTCGTCGGTGCGCGTGTAAGGCATCGGGCCGAAGCGCTTGTCGATGCCGTGAATCTGGTCGGTCAGCCCGGAGTAGGTATGGCCGTAGAGGATGACGTCCCAGCGGCGGCCGAGGTCACCCGCGCGGATCTCCTCGTCGCGGATGTAGTCGTAGGGGATGCGCTGCTGGTCGAGCGTGTAGCGCACCCAGCCGACCGGCTCGGTGTCCCTCCACGTGTGCCAGACGGCGATCCGCGGCAGCGGCGCTTCGTGGCGTGCCACGTCCGGCGCGCTCCGCGCGCTGTCGAACTCGAGCGCGAGCTCCTCGGCGACGTCGCGCAGCGCCGTCGCGAGGCCCTCCTGCGCGGGCAGAATCCAGGAGCCCGCCGGATACTCGCGGCGACCGACGGAAAACGGCTTCTCGGCGATGTCGACGCGGAAGTCGGCCAGGCGCGCGCGGGCGGCGAGCAGCCCTTCCTGTCCCGTGTCCGCGAGCAGGAACACGGGCCCCGAGCCCCGCACCCGGCCGGTCGGGCGGTAACTCTCCGACACCGGCTCGACCGCGACGTCGCGGATCCGCGGATCGTCGATCGGCAGCGCCTCGACCCCGTAGTGCGCGGTGAAGGCCCACGACACGTCGTCGTACGGCGTGTACTCCGCGTCCTCCGGGAATGCCTGCGGCGTCAGCAGGTCGACCGCGTAATTGCGATACGGCTGGTCGAGCTTGATGACGAAGGTGCCGGCCGGGAACTCGCGCTCCCCGATCTCGAACCGGCCGGTCGCGCGTCCCACCTCGATACGATGCCCGACGAGCCGCGTCACCATGGCGGCGACCCGGCGCGGGTCGCCCTGGTCGGCGGGGATGACGAAGCCGTACGGTGCCTCGTTCAGTCCTTTCTGCCAGGAGTTGTAGCCCTTGCGGTAGAACCCGCGCAACATCTCCTGCGCGTGCTTCGCGCTGTAATCGAGGATCGCGAGGCAGCCGGTCTGCATGTAGTTCGTGTTGTTCCTGAGCGACCAGCGCACGTGCCGGTCCGGCGGCAGCGGCCGGTACCACTGCTGCGTCGTGACCGGGTTGCTCGCGATGTCTTCCTGCTCGCTCGGGCGCAGCACGCGATCGAGCGTTTCGGCGGTCGAGTTCCCGAACGTCTCGTAACCGCGCCCGATCGCGTTGTGATTGACGGCGACCGAGTCGAGGTAGTGATGTCCCCACCCCTCGCCGAAACCCCAGGTCCACACGCCCGGCATGCCGAACGTCGTCATCGTCGTGATCTCCGCGAAAGCCATCGCGAACCACTCGTCGATGAGGATGGGATCGATGTTGACGTTGAACGGCCCGGTGCCGTTCCAGGTCTGCAGCAGCGGGATGGATTCGTGGAGGTCGTGCACCACCGTCGGGTGATACTCGTAGAACATGCGGTGCACGGCCTGGGTGATCTTCAGGGCCTTCTGGTGGGTATCCCGGTTGTTGTCGTGGAACACGTAATGGCCCCAGTAGGGCGGCGAGCGCGGCGGCAGCTCGTCGATGTTCGTCTTGCCCTTGAGATAGCGGTAGAACCAGTCGACGACCTTGTCCCGGCCGTCGGGCTCGGAGACCGGGTTGATCAGCACGATGAGGTTCTCGCGGATTGCCCGGATCATCGGCTGCTCGGAGACCGCGAGCCGGTACGCAAGCTCCATGACCATCTCGGGGCTGCCCGTTTCCGTCGAGTGCAGCCCCGCGTTGAAGTAGTAGATCGGCCGTCCTTCGCGGATCAGCTTCTCGGCCTCCCCGGGCGACGTGCGGCGCGGGTCGGCGAGCGCGGCGGTGATCGCCTTGTAGCGCTCGAGGTTCGCGAGGCCGGCCGCGTCCGCCACGGCGACCAGCAGGATGTCACGGCCCTCCTCCGTTTCGCCGATCACCGAGACCTGCACGCGGTCCGAAGCGCGACTGAGCTCGCGGAAGTACCCGTAGATCTGCTCGGTGCGCGTGAGCTCGCCCGGCGTTCCGACGACGCGCCCGAGGTAGTCCGCGGGAGACGGCACCGTGTCCGATTCCGGCACGTAGGCGACCCAGGGACTCAGGTACCGGGAGTCGGTCGTGAACTCGGCAATCGCCTCCACCGAGCCGGGCTCCGGCGTGTCGGGGGCGTACGGGTCGTCCTGCGCGAAGCAGGCCAGCGAAAGGAGCAGTGCGGGCAAGGCCGCGAATTTCTTATGTTTCATAGCCCGGCGATCGTAGCAGCATCGAAGCGGCGCCGCGGCGCCCGTCTCATCATGTAAAAGCCGCCGGGGGTGGACCTGCCGCGCTCGAGCCCGCATCATACCGCGGCAAATCGCCGGCGTGCCGCGCTTCCATGGAGCCGCGAACAGCGCGTCTTAGGTGCCAGATCCCGGGGGAAGCAATTTATGCGTGATTTCCTGTCGAGCCTGTTGCTGTTCGTTTTCGCCACCGCGCTGCTGAGCGGCGAGCCGGTGCTCGCGGCGCAGGCAGCGGAGGCCGAACCTGCCGCGCAAAGCGTTCGCGAAGCGCGGGAAGCGGGTGTCATCCAGGCAGCGGATCGCGCGATGGGCGCCGTCAACTCCGTGGTCTCCGCGGTGCTGTTCTTCGACATCGCGTTCTGGGACGACAGCATCGAGCTGCCGTTCATCGTGATCTGGCTGGTGGCCGGCGGCATCTTCCTGACGATCCGCATGAGTCTGTTCAACGTGCGCGGGTTCCGGCACGCCATCCAGCTCGTGCGCGGCAAGTACACGGACCCGAGCGAGCCGGGCGACGTGTCGCACTTCCAGGCGCTGAGCTGTGCGCTCTCGGCGACCGTGGGCCTCGGGAACATCGCCGGCGTCGCGATCGCCATCACGCTCGGCGGGCCGGGCGCGACGTTCTGGATGATCCTAGCCGGCCTGATCGGCATGACCACCAAGTTCACGGAGTGCACGCTGGGCGTGATGTACCGCGAGATCCGCGCGGACGGCCACGTGCTCGGCGGCCCCACGCAGTACCTGTCGAAAGGGCTCGCCGAAAAGGGCCTGCCCCGTTTCGGCAGGGCGGTCGCCATCCTGTTCGCCTTCCTCTGCATAGGCGGCTCGATCGCCGGCGGCAACTCGTTCCAGGTGAACCAGTCGATGAATGCGGTGCAGGAGTCGATCCCCTGGCTCAACGACATGCCGTGGGTGTACGGGTTGCTGATGACGTTCCTCGTCGGCATCGTCATCGTCGGCGGCATACGCCGCATCGCGCAGGTCGCCGAGAAGATCGTCCCGCTGATGGCGATCGTCTACGTGCTCGCCTGCCTGTTCGTCATCTTCACGAATTCGGAGATGGTGCCGGCGGCATTCACGAGAATCTTCACGGATGCATTCGCGCCCGATGCGGCGTTCGGCGGGTTCGTCGGCGTGATGATCGTCGGCTTCCAGCGCGCGGCGTTCTCGAACGAGGCCGGCGCGGGCTCCGCCGCCATTGCCCATTCGGCCGCGAAGACCAGGTACCCGATACGCGAAGGGACGGTCGCGCTGCTCGAGCCGTTCATCGACACGGTCGTCATCTGCACGATGACGGCGCTCGTCATCAACATCACCGGTGCCTACAACAATCCGGCATACGCGGACGTGATCGAGACGGCGCAGGGCGCAGCCCTCACGTCACGCGCCTTCAGTGAGCACATCGCGTGGTTCCCGTACGTGCTGGCGTTCTCTGTCTTCCTGTTCGCGTACTCGACCATGATCTCCTGGTCCTATTACGGCGAGCGCTGCACCGTGTGGCTCTTCGGCGAGCGCGCTTCGGGCTACTACAAGGCGCTGTTCCTCACCTTCACGTTCCTCGGTTCGGTGATCACGGCGCTCAACGTGCTGGAATTCGGCGACCTGATGATCCTCGGCATGTCGCTGCCGAACCTGATCGGCGTCTACCTGCTGCACGGCAAGGTGAAGGCCAGCCTCGACGACTACTGGCAACGCTACAAGGCGGGCGAGTTCCCGATCTTCGACCGGACGGCGAAGGCCGCGGCGGCGGGCGCGGCGGGCGCTACGCCCGACCCCGCCATGCTGCGCCCGGAGGGCTCCGAGTAGCCGGGGCCGACGGGAACGGCGAGCGCCGCGGTCTCAGGGGAAGCGCAACACGACGTTCGGCGCCGGACGTTCTGCCGTGCGCCGGCCACCGGCGCCCGCCTCGGCCGGCAGCCACGGCGCCCGGCCGAGTTGCCCGACGTCGTCGTAGCGGCCGAGGACCTCGAACGCGTCGATCACGAACGGCAGGCCTTCCGAGCCGAGGGGGACTACGCCGTCCGCGACGTGAAAATGCAGGTGGGGACCGGAGGCATGGCCGGTGAAGCCGAGCTCCGCGAGCGTCTCGCCTTTGCCTACGCGGTCGCCGACGGCAACCCGCACGCTGCCGGGCTTGAGGTGCTCGTAGAAGGCATAGCGGTTTCCGCCGAGGTCGAGGACGACGTAGTTGCCGCTCCCGTCCTCGAGCGGCAAATCCGGATGCGCCGAAAGCGTCTCGCTCTCCTCGACGTCGTCGCGTACCGCCGCGACCACGGCATCGGCCACGGCCAGCACCTCCGTGCCGTACGCGTGCCAGTTGGCGACGATCTCGGGGTCGCCCTGTGCGTGCCGCCCGTCGGCGTCCAGTTGTATCCAGTCGATCGCGTAGCGGCCGGGGATCACCGCGCGCCCGGCGACGGCGTAGACGAAGCGGCGATGCCCGCGCTCCCACGCCGGGTGGTAGACGGCCGCCCAGTAGCCGTTGCGGAGCGGCGGCCCGAGCACGAGCGGCTCGTCCGCCCTCACCGGAGTTGCCGCACCCGTGACCGCCGCCGTCGCCGGCTCCCCGGACCGGCGGAACGCGAGCCGATGGTCGAGCGCGCCCGGCAGCTCCGGCAATGCGAGCTCGATGTACGCGATCGCGACGCCGCCGGCCGGCACGGCGAGCGGCGTACCGGTCGCCGCGGGCACGTGCAGCCGCCTGCCGAGCTCCTCGCCGGAGTACGTCGCGAGTGCCCTGCCCGTTCCGGCATCCCGGATTTCGAGCGACACCGGCTCGAGCGCGTGCGCGGCAAAGTTCGCGAGGTGCAGCTCGTAGACGAGCTGTGACGTACCGGCCACGGTCACGGGGAGCGGCGGCACCGGCACGCGCATGTCGAACGCCTGCACGAGCGGCGATGCGTGGATCCAAGGTGCTGCGAGCCCGAGCGGCAGGAGAGCGGCGAGCACGAGCGGCGGAACGGTTTTCGGCTGCATGTTTCGGATCCTCGTCACCGGCGGCGTCGGCCGCGAGACTCTTTCGTGGTCGCCGCGCACGGCTCGCCGGGAACGGACATTTCGCAAATGCCGGCCCTGCCGAACCGCGACGTCGCGGCGCTTCATTGCACGCGGTTCTGGATACCCCCGCCGAAATCCTGCAGGATTCCGGCTGCTCGAGGAATACCCCTTTGCGAAGGGGCGGAACGTCGCCGTCATCAGGGAGCATTTTGCATGAATCGAGTCGCGCCCATTCTCGCCATGTTCACGTTGCTGCTCATGGGAGCGGAGATCCGGGCCGAGCGCACGGTCGCCTTCGAATCCTATGCCGTCCCGTCGTCGGGCACGATCGCGCTCGCGGTGCCCGGGGGCGTGCCGCAGGAAGGCGCGTTCGCGGCGGTCGACGAGGCAACGAACGGTGCACTGAGGCGCGCCGTAGACGCCGTGGCGTTCCGGGCCGAGCGCAACCAGCTCCTGGACCTGCCGGGCATCGGGCCCTTCGACCGGGTGATCCTCGTCGGCACCGGAACCGATGCGGTGACGCCACGCCTGCTGGAAGACGTCGGCGGCCTCGTCGGCCAGGTCGCCGCCAGGAGCCCGGCGGAGCGCGTCGACATCCTGTGGGCGGGGGACGAGCCGCACGCGGCGGCGCACCTCGCTTTCGGCGCCGTGCTCGGGCAATACCGGTTCATGAAATATCGCACGAGCGATCCCGCCATGCCGGCGGTGGGCGAAGGCCGGCTCGTGGTTCGCACGCCGCGGGGTGCGTCCGCCGCCGCCGAGTACGAGGCGCAATGGGCACCGGTGAGCCGCGCGGTCTTCTTCGCCCGCGACCTGATCAGCGAGCCCGCCTCCGAGATCTACCCGGAAAGCTTCGTGCAGAGGGCAAGGGAAGCGTTTGCCGGGCTGCCGAACGTGCGCATCGAGGTGCTGGACGTGCCGGCCATGGAGAAGCTCGGCATGGGCGGCATCCTGGCCGTCGGCCGCGGCAGCGTGCGGCCGCCGCGGCTCCTCGTGGTCCGCTACGACGGCGGCGAAAGGAATGCGGCGCCGCTCGCCTTCGTCGGCAAGGGCATCACGTTCGACTCGGGCGGCATCTCGCTCAAAGACGGCCGCGGCATGTGGCGGATGAAGTACGACATGTCCGGCGCCGCCGCAGCGACCGGCGCGGTGCTGGCGCTCGCGGGCCGGCGCGCGCCGGTCAACGCGGTCGCCGTGGCCGCCCTCGCGGAGAACATGCCGTCGGGCACCGCCGGCCGCCCGGGCGACGTGGTGCGCACGATGTCCGGCAAGACGTTCGAGGTGATCAGCACCGACGCCGAAGGACGCATGGTGCTGTCCGACGCAGTCTGGTACGCACAACAGCAGTTCAAGCCGCGCCTCGTCATCGACCTCGCGACTTTGACCGGAGCAGTCCGCACCGCGCTCGGCGACGAATACGCCGGGCTGTTCTCACGCGACGATGCGCTGGCGGCCCAGCTCGAGGCCGCGGGGCGCGAATCCGGCGAGGACCTCTGGCGCCTCCCGCTGCATCCCTCTTACGCGAAGGACATGGAATCGCCGATCGCGGACCTGCGCAACAGCGGGGGCGACGCCGGGGCCGGCGCCGGTCTCGGGGCGCACTTCATCGGCGCGTTCGTCGAGGAGCACATGCCGTGGGCGCACATCGACATCGCAGGCATGGCCTGGCGCGAGCAGGAAGCATTGCCGACCAGCCCGACGGGCGCCGTCGGCTTCGGCGTGCGGCTGCTCGACCGCTTCGTGCGCCTGCATCACGAGTGACGCCTTTGCGCACGCCGGCGCGCCGGTGCGCGCGTGCCCGCTTGGTCAGAACCGCCAGGTCGCGCGCACGTAGAGGTCGTCCTCGCGCCTCGCGTGCGGCGTGCCGGCGGGGAGATCGATCTCCTCGCGGCGGCGCACCCGCGCGTCGATCTGCCACGCGTCGCTCGGCTGCCAGACCCACCGCACTTCGACCAGGCTGTCATTGGGACGGAAGTCGCTCGACAGCAGCCAGCCGTCGGCAGCACGCGCGTAAACGATGCCGAGGTCGTGGCCGGGCCGGACGTCGAGAAAGTTGAACGAGGCATGCCATGACAGCGCGTCGGCATCGCCCGTGCCGGAGCTCATCGTCTCGCGCCGCGGCGTGTCGGGCGCGTAGCCGAGCTCGCCGCCCAGCCGGAATTTCGTCCCGCCCTCCCCCAGCGGCCACTCGGCCGCGGCCTTGGCCGTCACCGCCAGGTAGTCCTCGACCGCCGGATCGGCCGGGCCGCCGGGCCGCAGCGCGGACGGCAGCCAAGTCAGCGTGACCATGCGCTGCACGACGCGGCCGATGGCCGTATCGGACTCGATTGCCGCGAACAGGCTGACGCGCGAGCCGTCGTCGGCGAAGTCGAGCGGCGGGCGCAGCGTGCCGGTGGGACCGCGACGGTCGTTGTGGCGCAGGATGACGTGGGTGTTCCAGTCGAACCCGTGCCACTGCCACCACGCGCCGTCGGTCCAGGTGATGTCGAAGCTGGGGCTGTCGTTCTGGTCCAGCGACTTCTTCATGATGTCGTCGAGGGCGAATTGCGCCTGGAAGCGTCCCAGGCGCAGGCTCCAGGGCGCCTCCGCGGGCCGGTATTCGAGCCAGGCCTCGTCCAGCGTGGCCTGGCCGTTGGCGAGGCCGCCGGGACCCGGCGCATAGAGGCGGAGCCAGAATTCCTCGTCGTCCTGGCGGGTGTCCAGCCGCGCGGCCACGCGCCCGCCGGCGTACCAGCCGCTGCCCAGCTCGCCCCGTACCCGGAAGCGCGCGCGGGCACGCCCGCTGTCGGTGTCGGTGGTCGTACCGCTGCGGGCACGGGTTTCGGAGGCGAGATAGCCGAAGCGGACGTCGCCGCCGGTCTCCCAGCCGTCCGCCTGCACGCCGGCAGCCGCCAGTGCCAGGGCGAGAACCGGGACGGCCCTGCCTGCGAGTCGTGTGCTGCGCCGCCGCGCGGGGCGCCCGTGACCAGTCTGCATGCGAGTCTCCACGCGTTTCACGGCCAGGATCGGCAGCCGCTCGGCCTGCCCCGGACCGTACGAGCGATTGTGCTCGCCGCGCCTGCGCTGGCCCTTGATTCAGGTCAAACGAAAGTGTGCCGAATTGGAACTGGAACGCGAACGCTCCACGAACGTCGGACATCGCGCGTGGTGCCACCGAAGCAGAGCAGAGGAATCACGTTCCGCTCAAGAACGGCTCACAGTATAAGGGCCAGGCGCTCTGAGGGCTCTGTGGGCATCGGTGTCCGGGGAAGATCAATGCCGGCGCGTGTGATCGCGGGGGATTACCTCTTCGAGGATCCATCGCCGGACGGCCGCCGTGTGGGCGATGTCGCCCGGGAAACGATACGTCGGCACCCACGGCTCGCTTTCGCCGCGCCGCCGACCCTCGCGCACCATCCTGCCCATGCGGACGAACGCCAGCTTGCTCGGGAGCTCGAACTTCTCCGGCCACCCGCCGGAGCGGCGATCGACGTGGGTTTCGCCCCCGACCTGTACGACGCAAGGGAATCGCATCATCTCGTCCAGGAACGACAGGCACGCGCTCGCGCAGCCGTAATCCGTCAGGACGTAGACCTGCGCCCTTACCGGGTTGGGTGGCGGCTAATCCGGGTAGGAAACGAGCTCGACTGGCGCTCGCGTCGACACGAGGCGCGAGCCGTTGGGCAATTGCCGGACCTGGGGCTCTGCTGCACGGACCTCCATGGGCGGATCGGGCGGCACTTCGATCCGGTTGTACTCGCCGGAGAAGCCGGGGTCGTCGGTGCCGCTCGGCGAGAGCACGAGGATCGTGTTCGCAATCTCGAGCCGCGCGCGCGTAGTAGTCGGCGCATTCCTGCCCGTAGAAGGCGCGCCGCGCCACTTCCCGGCGATCTCGTGACGCTACCAGCCTGCCAGGGGGATTTTTATCCGATCGAGGCCGCGCACGTGCCCGCGCGGAACAAAGCTAGCCGCGGTCCGTGAAAGGGCGGGATCGGTTATGCGCGGCGCGATCGCGGTGCAGAGGCCAAGGCTGCACCACGTGGCCCGCGTTCAACCGGCCAGGTGTGCCTCCATCTCCGCTTCGGCCTCCAGGCTTTCGACGTCGCGATAGATCGTGGCCACCGCCGCCGTGCGATCTCCGTCGATGAAGCGCGCGGCAAAATCGTACTTCGCGGGATCGCCGTCGGTCTCGATCCGGTCCCAGCGCAGGGCATGGCCGACGTAATTGATGCCGGCGTCGTAGTGCTGGCTCCAGAAGAACGGCGCCTCCCGGTAGGGTGCCCGCGCACCGAGGATATTGCGTGCCGCGGCCTGGCCCTGGCGCTGGGCCACCACCCAGTGCTCGACGCGGATGCGCTCGCCGCTGAGGGCGTCCGGCCAGCGCGCGATGTCGCCGGCGGCGTACACGTTCGGCGCGCTGGTCTGCAGGTACTCGTTCACCACGACGCCGCGGTCGACTTCGAGCCCGGCCGCCTCGGCGAGCCCGGTGCGCGGGCGCACACCGATGCCGACGACGACCAGGTCCGCCGGCAGTCGCTTCCCGTTCTGCAGGGTCACGTGGTCCGCGTCGAACGAAGCGGCGATCTGCTCGAGGTGAAACACCACGCCCTTCGCTTCGTGCAGCGTTCGGATGAAGTCGCCCAGCACCTCGCCCATGACGCGCTCCAGCGGGCGCTTCTCCGGCGCCACCACGTGCACCTCGACACCACGCTGGCGCAGCGAGGCGGCAACTTCGAGCCCGATGAAGCTCGCCCCGATGACGACGGCACGCTGCGCCCCGGCCTCGACTGCGCGGATGATCGCCTCGCTGTCGGCCTGCGTGCGCAGGTAGTGCACGTGCGGCAGCTCGGCCCCGGGCGTGTCCAGCCGCACCGGTTCCGCGCCGGTCGCGAGCAGCAGTGCGCCGTAGGCCAGCGTCGCGCCGTCGGCCAGCCGCACCTCGGCTGCGGCCGGATCGATGGCTTCGACCTTCGTATTCAGCCGCAAATCGATGCGTTGCTCCCGGTAGAACGCATCGCTGCGCAGCGGGATCCAGGAGGGCTGGGCGGTGCCGGCGAGGTAATCCTTGGACAGGTTCGGCCGGTCGCAAGGCGGCGCGGAATCGTCGCTCAGGATCGTCACCGGTCCGTCGTAGCCCTCGTTCCGCAGCATCTCGGCGGCCGCCTCGCCCGCTGCGCCCCCACCGACGATCACGACGGACGCGGGCGAGTGTGCGGGCTTCGGTCGCGCAGCCGGCGGTGCGGCCCGCTCGCGCACGTAGAGCTTTCCGTCTTCGACCTCGACGCGCCAGCACGCGACGGGATTGAGCGCCGGCGCCCCGATCGCCTCGCCTGTTGCCAGGTCGAACCGGGCGTGATGCCACGGGCAGCGTACGGTGCCGCCCACGACCAGGCCCTTGTCGAGCGGCCCGCCGTAATGCGTGCACTTCGCGCTGAGGGCGCACAGCTTGCCGCCGCTTCGCGTGACCAGCACGTTCTCGTCCCCGACGTGGCCGCCCAGCATGCCGCCCTCGGGCACCGCCTCCAGGGGTACGCCTGCCGCCAGGTCCGGACCCGTCGGTCCCCGTTTGCCGCCCATGCGCTTGCCTCTTTATGAACGTCCCGTCAAGTCACCTCACCGGATGGTGCGCCAACCGTCGCCAGGATGGAAGGTCTCGTTTTCGGCACGAGGGACAGCACCCTCAGGCGTTGCTCCCGTATTCAGTTGCCTGCGAATCGCAAGCCCGACCGGGTCGGCAGCGACAGCGTCGACGGGCGTCCCTCGAGGTTGTGAATGCTGACGACCGGCGGCGGATCGAAACTGATGGTGCGAAACCGTTGCCGGGGATCCGCACCGGCGAGCGTGAGCCTGAGCCGGCTGCCCGCAGGAATCACGGTGGACGTGGGCAACAGGTCGAAACGCATGCGGACGACGTCCCCGGGTTCCACCTCGGCGGCGTCGTCCCTGTTGCCCCGATGATAGGGAATCCCCATGTAATTCAGCTCCGGCTGCTGCTCATGGCGATGCGACACTCGCAGGCGTCCGTGCGTAACGATCGTCTCCGCGCCATCCGGTGCAACGGCCTCCAGGTACGCAAAAAGATCCGCATCCGGGGTGGTTATCGATACCTGCAGGTCCACCAGCGGGTGGCCGAGCACGTGCACGGCGCGTTCCAGCGGCGGCGTCACGAAGCTGGTGCCCGGGTTCTCCAGCACGCAAGGTCGAAACATGAAGTACGGATCGACGTCCTCGTCCGCACACGTTGGCGAATAATCGACCTGGAACTCGCCCGCGACCCCGGCTTGCCCGGCCGGCGAAGCCGCGAGTCGGCCCGATGCGCCGGATCCGGCGGCGAGGTGGAGCTCCGTCGTCACAATCCCTTCCGGCGGCCAGCGCTCCGACGTCGACCATCGCTCCCCTTCCGGGGCGCCGATCGTGTAGTAACGAACCGCCGGCTCGTCCTCCCAACCGTTGTCGATATTCTTCAGGTAGTAATCGAAGAAGCGCCGCAGCTCGGTCTGCATCGGAAAATCGCCGGTCTCGCAATGCCCCCAGCCGCCCATCCACAGCTTGCGCGGGTTGTCGAGATTGTTGAATGCCAGGACCTGCTGGAAGCTGCCCTCGTCCAGCCAGTTTCCCCACATGAATATCGCTACACCGGACTCCCGTATCTCGTTCACGTACGTCGCAGGACTCGTTTCCCGCCAGAAATCCGTACCCAGGAGGGGCGAGATGTCGTCACGGAACGGCATCCCTCGCCACAGCTCGGCCATGGGCGTACCGGCGTAGTGCATCTCGATCGCGGCGGCCGCCATGCTGCCGTCGACGTCCTCGTCCACCGGCGCAACACCGTGGCCGTAATCCTGCTCGGGATTCTCCGGGCGGGTGTTGAATTGCGCCAGAATGCCGCCGCGCGCCACGAAACGATAGGAGTCGAACGCGAAGCAGCCAGGGGCAATCGCTTTCAGGTGAGGAGGCGCGGTGGTTGCCGCATGCAGGGTGGAAGCCCCGTTGTACGAGCAACCGGCGATACCGATGTTGCCGTCGCTCCATGGCTGCGCGGCGAACCATTCGGTCATGTCGTACGCATCCTGCGCCTCGGTGCGATCGAGAAAGCCTCGCCGCGCCCCGAAAGACGCACCGCGCCCGCGCGTGTCCACGACGGCGACCACGTAACCGTAATCGGTCAGGGGCAGCAAATCGGTATCGCTGCCGGCCAGGATGCTGACCCTCTCACCATCCGGAAGAATCCGCGCGCGGCGATAAGGCGTGTGCATCCACACCACCGGAAAGCGCCCATCCGCGGCCTTGCCTCCTTCTGCCGGCCGGAAGATGTCGACGGCCAGCCTGGTTCCATCGCGTACGGTCACGTATCGCGATTCGAGAACACGTTCCGTGAACAGCCTTTCCGAGTAGCCGCGGTACTCGCCCGGCGCGGATACCTGCTCCGGCGCGCGGTCGGCCGACCCCGCGTCACAGCCGGCGCCGAGCACGGCCGCAGCGAGCAACAGCGGTCGAAACAGGCTCCGCTCAGCCACGCTTCACCTGGTCCCCGTCCGCTGCACGACCGGCCTCCAGCCACTCGAGAACCGCCGCCCGGTGCTCGTCCAGCGCAGGCGGCGGTGCATCCACACCGGGGGCATCCTGCGCCGATACGAAGCCCGCGTTCAGGATGCTCAGCGCATCGCCATTCGGCAATCCCGGCACGGTCAGCGGCAGCCGCAGGCCCCTGTCGTGCAGATGCTCGAACTGTGCAGCTTCCCCGACCTCGCGGACCATTCCACACGGAATCCCGACGGCACTCATCGCCGCTTCCCAGTGCGCGGCCGGTTGCGAGCGAAACACCTCCTCGAGCAGGGCATGCAGCTCGGCCGCGTGCTCGCGGCGCGTATCCGGGGTTGCGAAGCGCGGGTCGTCCAGCCATTCCATGCGATCGAGGAACTCGAGAAGGGCCACGAACTGCCGCTGTTGCACCACCCCCAGCGAGATCATCCGTCCGTCCGCCGCCTCGAAAAGCCCCGAGGTCGGCTGGCCGCTGTACCCGATGTTGCCGGTACGCTTCAAGGTCTTCCCCGTCACCAGGTACGGCACCACGGCGGACGTCAGGAACGACAGCGTGGCGTCGAACATCGCTACGTCCAGGTAGTCGCCGCCACCGCCGCGCGCTCGCCGCAGGAGCGCCGCGACGATCGCGAATGCCGCGGTCTGGCCGGTCAACGTATCGACGACCGGGAATCCCACGCGGACGGGCGGATCCCCCGGCTGGCCGCCCAGGCTCATCATCCCGCTCGTCGCCTGCACGATGTTGTCGATAGCGGGCCAGTCGCGATAACGGCTGGGCGTCTGCCCGTAGCCGGACACCGAGCAGTACACGAGGTCCGGGTTCAGCTTTCGCACATCCTCGTAACCGAGGCCCAACCGCCCCATTACGCCCGGGCGAAAGTTCTCGACCAGCACGTCCGCGCGCCGCACGATGTCCCGTGCGATTGCCAATTGCCCTTCCTCCTTCAGGTCGAGAGCAATCGACTCCTTCCCCGCATTCACCGCTATGAAAGCGGGAGACATGCCGTCGTAGCGCCGGTCATCGCCGTAATAGCGCAGGGCATCGCCGCGAGTCGGCTCCTCTATCTTGATCACCCTCGCGCCGAGAAGCCGCAGCAAATGTGTCGCGAAAGGCCCTGCCATGACGTGGGTGAAATCGGCCACGACGATGCCATCGAGCGCGCGAGCCATCACCTGTCCTCCCTGCAGTTCACCGTTCCATCGGGCGCGATGCTGGCGCGCGCGGTACGATAGATCGCCAATCCGTCGATGCCGAACCGGCCGAGCCCGGCGGCAATCTCCTCGGCGTACCTGGAGTAGGTCTCCAGGAAGGCCGCCTGGTCTTCGGGGGGAAGCACCGTCTCCTTCATGCCTCGTTCGATCCCGTACTCCGCGCCGGAATCGACGGCCTGCGTCGTGCGGCGGATCAACGCGGCCTCCCAGACGGGAATGGAGTCCTCCAGAAGCCCTTGCACGTCCTTCGGCAACGAATGCCAGCGCTCCAGGCCTATCGCACGGGCCGGATACGCGCCGCGCGGAATCTGCAGCGAGGCGTAGTAATGGGTAACTTCGGCGAAGTGCAAAGAGCGGAACGTGTCGGTCGGGGCAATGACCCCGTCCAGGATCCCTTTTGCCAGGGCCGAGTAGACTTCTCCCATCGGCAGGCTGACCGGCTCGGCGCCGAGTGCCCGCATCACCGGCAGGAGCTCCGTCGGCGCGCGGATGCGCAAACCCGACAGATCCTCGAGCCGGCGTACGGGCCGATCGCGTGTCAGGATGACCGGCAGGTTGCCGCCCTGCACCGCCAGCACCTTGAGACCCGCCAGCTCGGCGGCCACTTCCTTGCGGCTTCGTTCCAGGCAGCGGTACAACGCGATCTGGCTTTCTTGCGTCGTGATGCCGCTGTAAAAGCCGGTCTGCGTCCGCAGCAGGTGTGCGCCGCCCTTCGCATAAATCGGGGCTATCAGGCCGATGTCTGCGACGCCATGCCGCAACTCGATCATCGACTGATCTGCCGAAATCAGGGCCCCTGCCCAGATCGGCCGGATCCTGACCCTGCCGGCGGCTTGCTCGGCGACCCAATCCATCCAGTCCCTGTCTGCCTGGCTGAACGGATGATTCGGGCTGTACGGGGAAGCATAGATCAACTCGATGATCTCGCCCGAGGGCGAGCGCGACCCGCCGCAGGCAGCGACGGCGAGGAGAAACAGCAGTGCAGGCCAGCTCCTCACACGAGTCCCCGATCGACGAAGAAATCTTCGACCTTCCTGACCATCCGGTCGTGATTCCAGTTCCCGGCATCGACCATGTCTGCGTCCAGCACCAGCACCGGAACACCGCTTGCCTCGAGCCCGGCGGTCACGAAATGAATTCCGCTTTGCGAAAGCCTGTTGCCTGCCGGCCTGAGAATTACCGCTGCATCGATGCCGCAACGCTCCGCTTCGGCGGTCATCCAGCCGTTCATCCATGGCGGCAAATGCAACACCTCGTTCATCGAGCAAACACGGCTTGCGAGCGCGTGCATCGGACGTCCCTTGAGATCGCGCAGGTACTGGGGACCCGCGAAGGGCATGTACATCGACCAGACGAAGACGGCACCGTACCGCTCTTCGAGTACCTGGTAGAACCCGGAGTCGTGCCACAGCCCGGCACCGACCCACATGAGGCGCAGGCGCTCGTCGGGGGCACAGCCGATTCCTGCTTCCACCCTTTCGCGAACCTCGTCCCGGAACCGGCGCGCATGCTCGACGGCCCAGTCCGAGCCGCGATGCCACTGCGGGATCATCGTGTTCGACATCTGCTCCCCGATGGACACGGGGCACGGCCGCGCGCTTCCGACCAGCCGGGCTGCCTCGGCGATGTACTCCTCCTGCTCGTTGATGCGTTCCATGAGCGTCGCGAATCGATCGCGATCGAATCGCCGGTGCGTGCGGGCTTCGAGCAGGCCGATCAGCTGTTCCATCTCCGAGACCAGCAACTCTATGCGCTCCGCCTCGTACACGGTCTCCCAGCGCTCCCGGGAGTTCTCGAACCATCGGGGGTCCTTCACCCGCCACGCCGGCGCCTCCAGCGCGAAAAACTCCGTCCCCAGCGCGCGGGCCCACTCCTCGAAAACGCGCTGTATGCAGTCGCAGGTCAGCCGCGCGACCAGCAAGGCCGGTTTCGGCAAGCCGCCCCAGGGCGCCGTCGCGGGATCGTTCGCCAGCGTGCAGGCGAGGCCCAGGGAACAATAGCGGCAGGTATTCTCGGGGAAACCGGCACGCGACATCGCATCGAAGTAGCGGGCGGACATCTGCTTGGCGGCTATGTAGGCGGACCACCACTGGTTCGTCACCACCGGAATGTCCATGGCGTGGAAGATCTCGTGCGGCGTGTCCGCCTGCGCCACGACGAAAGGCTCGCCATTCTCGAAAACGCGTCGCCTGAGGTCGCCGATGAATGCCTTCTGGTGCGCGGTCGCGGCGGCGGTGCACCGGAGGTCCTTGCGGCTCCGTGGGCCCGTCGCCGTGCTCATACGAACAGCCCTTCGTTCTGCAGGGAGTCGATCACATCCTGGGACAGGCCCGCAATGTCCCGCGCGACAGCCGCGGAATGTTCCCCGATGGACGGGGCACGGAAAGGCTGCGGCCGCGCGCGCAGAAAGGTCATCGGCGTGCGCACGTGGCCAAAGGGCCCGAGCAGCGGGTGCCGCAGCTCGACCAGCGCTTTGCGCTCGTGGATGGAAGGATCGTTCTCGACCAGGTCCTCGATGTCCTGCACCGGGGCGGCCTCGACACCGGCGGCCTGGAGCCGTTCCGCCGTCTCCGCGGCGTCCATGCGCGACGTCCAGGCGGCGATTTCCTCGCCCCCTGCGAGCGACTGCAGTATCCCGACCTCCTCCTCTGTCCTGCAGCTGATCGCCACCCAGCGATCCTCGCCCGCCGCCGGGTAAACGTCCTGGTGAGCGACGTTCGGGTCCGCGTTGCCGGCCCGTCGGGGCGCCTCGGCCGACTGCGCTCGCACAATCGCGTCGCGCATCTGCTGCACGCAGACTTCGTACATGGAAGCATCGATGTGCGCCCCCCGGTTCGTACGGCGGCAGTCCTCCAAAACCGCGAGGCCGGCCGCGACCATGACGAACGGCAGGATCACGTCCCCGTAGGGCACCGAGCCCGGCACGACCGGATCCCGGTCCGGCCAGCCGGTGAGGAACGTGCGGCCGGACAGCGCACCGCCGGTACCGTCGACGCCCCACTCGGACGCCAGCGGACCCGTCTGCCCGAAGATGCTGCCGGAGATCATGACGAGCCGCGGGTTGCGCTTCCGAAGGCTGTCGAAGTCGAGCCCGAGCCTGGCCATGGTGCCTGGCGAGAAGTTCTCGACCACCACGTCCGCCCACTCGATGAGCGGTCCGAGCACCTCCATCACCCGGCCGTGCTTGATGTCGAGCGCGATGCTCAGCTTCGATGTGTTGAGGTGCGCGAACCAGGGCTTGTCGTCGAGGACGCCCGGCCGGGAAGCCCGGACCTGCACGTCGACCCGGCTGAGACAAGGCCGCCTGCGGCTCTCCACCTTCACCACGGTGGCTCCCAGGTCGCCGAGCGTCTTGGTCGTGATGGACCCGACCAATGCCCAGGAGAAATCCAGCACCCTCAGGCCGGCCAGGGGGCCGCGCACGGGGCCGGGGTGCGGCCCGGGACGTGCCTTGCCGCCGGTCGCGATCTCTCCCTGCACGATGCGGACGAAGCGGCCCGGCACTCGAATTCCCCTCTCCTCCGTCCAGAAGCCGCGCGCCTCGAGGTGAGGATCCCCGAGGACGTCCGACGGCTCGGCGACCACGCAGGCATTGATGCCACGACGCCTGCCCTCGGTGGCAATCTCGGCCTTCGTACGGGAACGGAAGAAGCGGCCGATTCCGGCCTCCCATTCCGCGCGCGTGGCGGGATCCAGCGTCGAACGGTCGTAACGCAGCCAGTCGACACCACGGATCGGGTTCGGGAACCCGGCCTCGTCGATCCAGTCGGACAACGCCTGGTTCGCGCCGGCGCCAAACCGGCCGGTCATCAGCGTGTGGAAGCAGAACCCGTCGGCGAGCTCCCAGATGCAACGTACCTGCGCAAGGCCGTAGTTCAGCGAAGGACCGACCCGATGGAGCTTTCGCCGATCGAATTGCCACGCGACCACGCCGCTCACGTTCCGGTTGAACGCGACCTCCTGGACGGAGACGTCGATGTGATCCCCTTTGCCGGATTCGGCGCGCGCCAGGTGCGCCGCCATCATCCCGGCAGCCGCCACCATGTCGGCGTGGAAGATGCAGGCATCCAGTGCTTCCTTCACCGGAGGCCGGTCGGGATAGCCGGTGACGCGCAGCGTTCCGCCCGCCGCCGAGGCAACGAGCTCGCCCCCTCGCCAGTTGCTGCGCGGACCGTAGCTCCCGAACGTCGTAACGGACGCATGAACCAGGCCCGGGTATGCCGCGGCGTCCAGGCCGGCGGCCCGCAGGGCCGGCAGTCCGAGGTCGTCGATCGCGAACGAAAACGCCTCCCCGAGGTCGGCCGGCTCTCCGGCCACGATCTCGGCGCCCAAGGATCGCAGCAGCCTCGCGAGCGGTCGCGCCGCCATTTCCCCGAGCGCCAGCACCCGGTGCCCGGCGAGCGGCTTCATGGCTTCAGCTCCGCCAGGAAGCGGGCGATGTCCTCTCCGGGCGCATCCGACAGGTCCCAGCGTCGCCGGGCGAGGATGAGGGACGGTATTCCCGCCTGCTCGAGCTGCCTCCGGGCTCCCACCACGTCCCAGGCGAACGCTTCGTCCTCCTCGAACAGCCACAGGACGACGGCATCCACGCCGAGCTCACGGGCGACCCTGACGATCGCGGCGCCGCGGTCCCGGAACCCGCGCGGCCCCGGCGAATGCTCGTGGACGTGCCTCGCGATCCGCCTTGCGGGCGGCTCGTCACCGTCCTCGATCGGCGGGCCAAGGCGGGCAAGGTTACGCGGGTGCACGTCGGCCGCCACCGTCCATCCGGCGGCCTCGACCGCCAGGTGCAATCCGTCATCCGGCGGCGCGGAGCCGGCGAGAAGGACCATGCCGCGGAAGTGCGTACGGTCGGCCAGGCGCGGGACACGATCGAGCGCGAGCCTCTCCGTTCCGACGAAAAGGCTGGCACGGGCGATGCGCTCCCGGTAGCGCCCCGGGAGCGCCGCGTCCGAATCCAGCTCCCGCAGCGACTCGCGACGCTTGTTGGCCACCGCGATACCGGCCACCAGGTCGGTGTCCGAGAGACCCAGTTCCGCGGCCAGCAAGCCGACCGCGCGCGCCGTCCACTCGACGCTCGATGCCCGCGGGATCCGTGCAACGTCGAAAACGAGGGGAGTCGGACCGCCGATCTGCTGCTGGCGCTGCAATTCGCAGACGTAATAGTACAAACGCTGTGCGGCATCGTCGCCCCGCGAGAAGATCACCGCCTCGAGGAAATCGAAGCGTCCCGCGGCCCAGTCCTCGAGAATCGTGCGCGCCCAGCCGGGAAAAGCGTCCTCCAGCCACACGTCTGCCCACGGAGTCTTCGCAGGCCGCCGCCATGGAAGATGCAGCGCGGCGTAGCCTGGCACCGCCAGCAGGTCTTCGGGAATGTCCGGACCGACATACCCGATCGCGCGCCCGGCTTCCCGGGCAGGCACCAGCGGTTCGGCGAGCACCGCATCGACATCGAGCATCGTTTCGCTCATTGGTGCACCGTCAGGGGCGTCACGACGCCTGCGTCCGGTCGGACATCCGATCGCTTCGCCCGTGGCGTAATCAGGCTGCCTAGAAGGATTTCTCCAGCGAGACCCCGAACAGGCGCCCGATCGGATTGGCTGCCGATGAATCATAACCACCGTTGCCGTTCCCCGATGGCGCGACGTTCACGTAGGGAGGATCCTCGTCGAACACGTTGCTCACTTCGAAACCGAGCACCCAACCGTCGGCCAGTCTCGTGCCGTCCGGGTCGCCCAGGTCGATCCACACATTCAGGTCCACCGGGGCGAACGCGTCCACTTTCTGCACGGGATCGGCCAGGTTGTTGTCGTACTTGCCGACATAGTTCGCAACGACCCTGGCACTGTACCGCCCCGACGCCCACATCAGGCTGGCCCGGGCTTTCATTCCGAGCGGGTTGAAGATGACGTTGTCCCGGTCGAACATCGTGCCGCCGGGCGTGTTGGCGACCTTGTAGTCGAGCGTATAGACGCCGCTCAGGTCCGCGACGAAGCGGCTGCCGCCGTCCGTCGACCAGGAGCTCCGGATCAGGAAGTCGATCCCGTCCGTTTCCGACCGGCCGAGATTGTTCGGTCGGCCGTCGACGTACAGGGTCACGGGGTCGGGCAGTACCCCGCGGGCCACGGTGAGCCCCTGGGCGAACAGCTCGTCGATGCGAGCCGCCGCTTCTTCGTCCCGAAGAATGATCCCGGTCCCTGCGAACTCGCTCTCCCGCTGCAGTATGTTGCGGTCACCCAGGTACTGCGCGATCTGGTTTTCGTAGTCGACGTGGAAGTACGTCAGGCTGATGGACGTGTCGCCGAGCGCCTCCACATCCCAGTCGAACCCGACCGACCACGTATCGGCCGTTTCCGGTTTCAACGCGGGGTTGCCGCCGGACTGGAAAACGCCCTGCCGCGGGGCGCCGCCGATCGTCGGGTCCACGAAAGCCTCGACGAACATCGCGGACGAGTTGCCGAACAGGTCGCTGAACTGGGGCGCGCGGAACGCTTCGCCGTAACTGGCTCGAACCGTGACCTGGTCCGAAGGTTTCCAGGTCACGCCGAACTGGCGGTTCGTCGTCGATCCGACGTCGCTGTAGTCGTCATAGCGGATCGCCGCGCGGAACTCGAGCCCTTGCAGGCCGCTCGTTGCGTTGCCCGACCCGAAGATCGGCACGAGCAGCTCGCCGTAGAAAGAATTGATGTCGCGGCTGAGGTCGCTGACGCCCGCGACGCTACAGGGCACGCAGCCATAGGGTGTGCCCGGGTTCCCGCGGGCCAGTCCGGGGAGGCTCGTGGTCTCCTGGTACTCGTAGCCGAGTGTGACCTGCATGGTGCCGCCGGGCAGCTCCGCAACCGGGCCGTTCACACTGGCTTCGATACCGAGGAAATCGACATCCGAGTCGACCAGGAATATCTGGTCACTGATCGCGGCAAGGACGGCATCCGAGGTCCGATTCAACCCGAACGGGTCGAACGCGGTTGCCGGGTCGCTGCTGGCCAACGCCGTAGCGAGATCCCGGGCATCCAGCCCGCGCCAGGTTTCCGATACCTCGTTGTTCTCGCCGTAACTCACCAGGCCATCGAAGAACCAGTCCCCCGGCAACCGCTGCTTGAGGCCCGCGGTCAGTCCCCACCGCGTCACGTCGCCGGTGGCATCGTCGGTCGGCAGGTCGTCGGCGAACGAATAGTTCACCGTGATGCTCGCGGGCGCGGTCCCGCTCGGGTCGACGAAGAAAGCATTCGTGTTCGGCACCGTGAGGGAACCGGAGTGGTAGCCGCTGGCTCGCTCGAACTCCCGCACGGAGTAGAAGCCGTCCAGGACCAGCTCGGTCGCATCGGTCAGGCGGAAATTGGACGTAAAGGCAAAGCTGCTGTACTCCTGTGAAGGAATCAGGTCCTGCGGCACGAGGTTCTCGCACAGGTTCTGCGTGCCGGGCACGAGAGATGCGACGTTGTCGGCGGTCACCCCACCCTCGGGTATCGCGTACGACGTCCCGCCGACGACGATGGTGCCGGGGTTGCACAGCGACGTCCGGTAGTCCGCCTGCGGCTGCAAGGCGCGGAAGAAATCCCGATCCGCGCCGTTGAGGTTGGCATGCCCCCCGTTCTCCAGGGCAAAAAAGAACTGCCCGCGATCCCAGGTCGTGCCCCACGAAAGACCCACGAGGTGTTCGTCGTAGTCCCGGGCGTTGCCGTAGCGCGCGACTGCCTTGCCCCCGTCCACGTTGCGGCGTTGCACGAGGTTCACCACGCCGGCGATGGCGTCCGAGCCATACACCGCCGACGCGCCGTCCGCGACGACGTCGACCCGCTCCAGCGCCAGCGTTGGCAGCAACGAGGGATCGACGTTGCGGGAGTTCGTAACGACACGATGTCCGTCGACCAGGACGAGTGTCGCGAACGGGCCAATGCCGCGAAGGTTGGCGGAGTTGCCGAAGACGATATTGCCGTTTCCGCCCGGCTGGCCGCGCGAGGATTCACTGACGCCCAGGTTGTACGCCTGGGGAATCTGCCTGATCAGCTTGTCGGTGGAGACCGCGTTCGACTGGTCGATGTACTGGCGATCGAGGGTAATCACCGTCGAGCCGACCGGGGCTTCCACGCCACGCATACGGCTTCCGGTGACGACAACCTCCTCGAGCTCGCCACCCTCCTGCGCGTACACCGGTGACGCGGCAATCGCGGCCAGCAGCAAGCCGGCGATGAAGCCGCTCGTCGTACCCTCTGAAAAGTCCGCAAGTTTCACTTTCGTATCCCCCGTTGATGTCACGGCCGGCGGTGCCGGTCCGCTCGTTGTCGCGATACAGTCGATGAAATCCAGGCGGCACACGCGCCTGCCACATGCGCCTCGACCGAGCCCTTGAATTCGTGCATCGTGGCCTGTGCTCTCAGAAACCTTTCGCCGCGACCGTCCAGCCGTCGAGCTTCCCGAGCGTCGGGCCTGGCCCCACGAAAAACGAGAATGCCTGCGCATTGCCGTTGAGGGTGCCGTCCAGCCATTCGACGACGGCCCGAATCGCCTGGAGCTGAACACCGCTGGGGGCGCTTCCGAAAAAACCGGAATGGCCCGCGGATTCGTGCGAAGCGAACACGGCAGGGACGGTCGAGACGAGCTCGTAATTCTCCACCGAGTTGGTGTAGGCGACGTCCGCCGGCCCACCCGCGACGAAGAGCGCCGGGCCACGCAGGAAGTGGAGGCGGTCCCGGCAGACCGCCAGCGGACCGGAGAGCCCCCCGGTGCTCGAGCTCGGGTAGCAGCCACTGTTCATGCTGATGACCGCCTTGACCCTGTCGTCGTTGGCCGCAGTGCGCAGCGCGTCAATGCCGCCGCACGAATGGCCGGCGGTTGCGATCCTCGATGGGTCCAGTCGGTTGAAATACGCCGGTCCGCCTTTGCCGGGCGGCGAGAATGCCCAGTCGATCGCGCTGGCGAGCCGCTCGTCCTGCGCCGTGCTGCCCGGACTGGAGTGCGAATCCGGCGCACCGTAGGCAATCACCACGAAGCCGTGAGCGGCGACCTGGGTCAGGAAGTACAGGTGGGAATCGTTCGATGCGGCACAGGCCCCATTGCTCCATGCGACTACGGGTGCCTTCCCCGTGCCGGCCGTGAGTCCGGCAGGGCGGTAGACCGTGTATCCCGGAAGGCCCGGCGCCTGCTCGCGAACCACGTCGACGTACCGGTCCATTGCCGAAGCAGGGTTCTGCTCCGCAACTGCGCTCGAAAGCGCACAAGACGCTGCGGCCGCCAAGAGGGCAGAGAAGGAGCGACGAACGGAACAATGGCGCACGTGCACGGTCCCCCTTGCTTCACGATGCCCGGGCCGCAGCGCAAACCCCGAAGGCGACCGCCACTTCCCCGTAACCGTCGCCTCCACCCTGCCGCCGCAGTTATCGACAGATTGCCGATAATTTACTGTAAGTCATCAATGATTGCCAATCCAAATCAATTAGGTTTTGAACTAATGGCCGGCGACGCCCGGGTGCGGATGCCTGGCGGCTCACCCATCCCGTTTCGCGGAATGCCCGGGCTGCAACCGCCGACCCGACGGATCCACGCCGCCACCGATCGCGAGCCGGATCGGTTTGCTCGTGCCTTCACCTCCGACGACGCTCCCACGACTCTTCGGGTCGTCGCGATCGTCGCCCACGGAAGCGGCAAGGTTCATGTAGAATTGACGCCCGCGACCCGGTCGGTTGAACTTGCAGCGGAAGGATCGGCGCCGATTCGATCCGCCCGGCACGTGTGGCGCCCGTACAAGAATCGCGCGGATGAGCGGCTCGTTGCGTGACGTCGCGGCCCAGCGGCATCGGCCAAGGATATCGACCAGGGGTATCGGCCACGGGCACGGCGACTGCACCCTTGAGGTCGGTGCCGCGGGACTGAACCAACCATAACAACAATGGCGACACTGAAGGCGAACCGCTCGAGATCGGCAGGAACCGCCGGTTGCGCGCATCGGCCGATGCACGCAACAGGCGTTGTTGCGGCGGCCGGAAACCGCGTGTGCCGCTCCCGGTGCCGGCAGCGCCATGCGCCGGTACTCCTGGCAGGTGAGGTCCGTTGACCAGGAAGCGGGCCGGCAAGCGGCGAACCGCGGGCAAGAAATCCACGCCGTCGGCGGAAGACGCCGCCGGTCGTGCCGCCAGTATCTCACTCGGACCGCTCGCCGACTACGTCGGCTTTCGCATGCGCCGGGTGCACGACATCCAGACGCGCGAGTTCCTGCGGCTGACCCGGGATGAGAACCTCACCCAGGGTATGTTCACCGCATTGGCGCTCATATCGGCGAATCCCGGCAGCTCCCAGGCAAGCCTCGCACAGGAGATGGGTTTACACACTTCGGCGATGGTTTCGCTCATAGACGACCTCGAAAAGCGCGAATGGGTCGTCCGACAGAAAGACGCGCTCGACCGCCGCCGCTATCAGCTCGTGCTGACGGCCGTCGGCGAGGAGGCGCTCGACCGCCTCCTTCGGATTCTCGACGAAGTGGAGTCGAGCAGCCTGAAGGCGTTGACCGCCTCCGAGCTGAAAGCCATGACGCGCGCCCTCGACAAGCTGTACACGGCTTATCGGGGCACCGATGCGTCCGTTCCCAGGTCACGCCGGACGGGAGCCGGCTGAGCCCCCTCCTCCCGCCGACATGGCCCCCGGACGGGGGGCGCCAGGCTCCCGGGCCCGGTTCATCGGCCCGCCGTATAAGACTCCGCCGCCGCCTCGGGTATGAATCGGGCCAGATCCGCCTTCACCTTTCGATAGGCGTCATCCTCGGCGAGGTTGGTCCACTCGTTCGGATCCGTTTCGTGGTCGTACAACTCCTCCGACCCGTCGGCATACCGGATGTAACGGTAGCGTTCGTCACGCACTGCATAGTTTCCATAGCCCCACACCGAAATCGCCGGCCGATCGCGCTTCGCTCCGGGGTCGCGCAACAGCGGGAGCAGGCTCTCCCCGTCCAGGTGCGCCGGGGCGTCGAGACCCGCGAGCTCGACGAGCGTCGGGTAAACGTCGAGCAGCGAAACGGCCTCGGACGACGTGCTGCCGGGTCGCGTCGTACCGGGAGACACGATGATCAACGGCACCCTGGTGGATTCCTCCCAGAGGGTCATCTTGCGCCACCGCTTCTTCTCCCCGAGGTGGAAGCCGTGATCGGAAGTCAGGACCACGATCGTGTCATCGGCCCTTCCGCTCCGCTCCAGTGCCGCAATGATCCTGCCCACCATCGCATCGGCAAAGCTGATACTGGCCAGGTAGCCGCGCACGGCACCCTGCCACAGGTCGTTGCTGACGACCCACTCGTGCTGCTCCGTCGGCTCGGATGGCCCGCCGGGTCGCCCCTGGAAAGGCGCCGCCTCCGGTACGTCGTCGAGGTCGTCGTCGGGGACGTCAGGAACCGCCACGGACTCCAGCGGATACAGATCGAAATAGGCCGGCGGCACGTACCAGGGCAGGTGCGGCTTGTAGATGCCAGCAGCGATGAACCTCGGTCCCGCGGACGTTGCGAGCAGTTGTTCTTCGATCCAGGCCGTGACCTGCCCGTCCCCCATCGCCCTGTCGTCCGCAACGACCGCAGACCAGTCGAAGCCGGTATGCAGCCAGCGAACGTCGATGCTGCCGCCTTCGGTTGCCTCGACGACCAATGGATTGCCGTTGACGGGTGCATCCAGCGGCCTCAGCTCGTCCGGGAGCTGTCTCTCGAGCGATGGATAGAATGCATCCCACGCGTCGACATCCTGCTGTCCCGACAGGCCGATCGACCGATAGGTATGCGCATGGAAGATTTTTCCGGCGCCTGTAGTGACGTAGCCCGATTCGCGGAAATGCTGCGGGAGCGTCGGAACGTTCTGCAGCATTTCCACGTCGCGCCAGTCGCCGCTCTGGTCGTATACGCCGCTGGTGAAAGGACTGACGCCGGTCAGCATCGCGGTTCGGGACGGCAGGCATGCCGTCGATACGGCGTGGGCATTGGTAAACGTCATACCTCTCGCGGCGAGGCTGTCGATATTCGGCGTTTGAGCCTGCGGGTTGCCACCGAGCACTCCCACCCAGTCGTTCAAGTCGTCGATAACGATGAACAATACGTCTGGACGCTCCTCACCTGCCGTGGAGGATATCGGCAGCCACAGAAAGCCACTGCCAATCAGCAGGACTGCACTCAGTAGATATCGCCGTAATCTTGAATGCTCCGAGCAACGCGACATGTCCGTCATCACACCTCCAGCATCTCGTGGGCCACGGGGAAGGGGCCCTGGTTGGCGAACTGCCCGGGCTCTTCCGGCAATCCCGTAGCAGCACTCTCTCCCGAACACGCTCGCCGCTTCAACCGACTATCGAGGGCAGCCAAAGAGCCATCATCGGAAATACGATCAGCAGCGCAAGGTGCAGCAAATCCGACACCAGGAACGGCAACACACCCTTGAATATCCGGACGAGGCTCACGTCAGGCGCAATGCCCTGCAGGACGTAGAGGTTCAGCCCGATCGGAGGGTGGATGAAGCCGATCTCCATGGCACGCACGATGAAAATTCCCAGCCAGATGCTCGACAGGCCGAACTCCGATACGACGGGCAGGATGATCGGCGTCGCGAGCAGCATCAGGGCGAGGCCATCCAGGACCGACCCGAGCAGCAGCAATACCGCGGCTACCAGGAACATGCTCGCGACAGGACCGAGGTTCGCCGCGACGGCACCCCCGGCCACCGCTTCGGCCACGCCGGTCACGCTGACGAACACCGAGAACACCAGCGAACCGATGATCACCGCGAAGATCAGGCCGCTCGTGACCAGTGTTTCGCGGAGCGCCCTCACGACGGTGGCAGAATTGAGCTGCCCGCGGCGCGCGCACAACAGCAGCGCGCCCATGGCACCGAAAGACGCAGCCTCCGTGGGTGTCAGCCATCCGACGGCGATACCCCAGATCACGAGCACGACGAGCGCCAGCAGGTCCCAGACCCTTGCCAGCGCCCTGAGCCTCTGTCCGCCGCTCGCCTTAGAAGTTGCGGGAGCCGATTCGGGTTTCAGCGTTGCGATCAGCCAGATGACGGCGCAGTAGAGCAGGAGCTGGGTGATTCCGGGGATGATGGCGGCCGTAAACAGCTTGCCGATCGACTGCTCGGCAATGATGCCGAACACGATGAGCGCGCCGGAAGGAGGAATCGTCTGGCCGAGCGTTCCCCCTGCCGCGATGCAGCCGGTCGCCAGCGAATCGGCATAACCGCGCTTGCGCATCTCCGGCAGCGCGACGAGGCCCATGGTCGCGGCCGTCGCCAGGCTGGAGCCGTTGACGGCGCCGAAGCCCGCACAGCCGGCGACCGAGGCGAGCGCCAGCCCGCCGCGACGGTGGCCTATGAGCTTTGCGGCGGCATCGAAAAAGTCCCGGCTGGCGTTCGCCGAGGAACACAAATGCGCCATCAGCAGGAACAGCGGCAGGGTGCCCAGTTCATAGCGCGTCAACGTCTCGAGGACAATGACGCCACTCTTGATGAAGGCCGGCTCGGGGCCGAGCACGATCGCAAGTCCCGCGAACCCTACGATTCCCAGCGATACGCCGATGGGTAATCCGGCGAGCAGCAGGACGAGCAGGACTGCTACGCCCGTTGAGCCGATGGCGAGATCGGTCACCGGCCCCGCAGCTCCCTGGCAACGCGCAGGCCGTACAGGCCGGCGATGGCAAAGGTGGCCAGGGTGACCACGACCCGCAGCGGGAAGTACGGCACACCCAGAAGCTCGCTTTGCTCGTCTGCTCCCCACATGTCGAGGGCGATCCAGCCGCTGCCGACGGCCAGCACCACGAAGAACGCCGCACTGCCGACTGCCAGCAGGATGCGCATCGCACGCCCGGCGGTCCCTCGATAGCGGCGCGACAGCAGGTTGACCTTGGCGTGCCCGCGGCTCACGGTCGCCGCTACCATGGCGCCGGATGAGGACAGGAGAATCAGCGCCTGCACCAGCTCTATCGAGCCGACCAGGTTCCAGCCGATGTGGCGGCCGAGGACGGCAAGGAACTCGATGAGCATGGCCGCCAGCAAGGGCACGCCGGCCAGTATGACCAGCGAACGCGGTATGCGCTCCCGCGCCTCGTCGACTTCCTTCGGGACCTGTCGCGCGCGATCGGTCATCGGATCTCCCACATATCCGGGGTTCGGGAGAACGCTATGGGCGGCAGCCCGCCCTTTTCCGTGATCGCGGTGACATAGGCCACGATCTCGGCAGCCCGGGGATCCCGTGCACCGACGGGCCGTCCCGGTGGCTCGACGTCCACCGGCAGGATTCCCGCCCTCACCGCGGCCCCCGGCCTCCAGGTGACGCGCCCGAGCATCGCGTTCACGGCTTCCGGGTGGAACGGGGCCAGGTCATAGGCGGGGTCCGGCTCGAAGCCGAACAGCTCCTTGCGTCGGCGAGCCCAGGCGGCTCGAGCGGGGTGCGCCTGGTCGGGTGCGAGCGCGCGCGTCACGACGCAGCCGTTGCCGAGGCCGTGGAATATCGGGCGCCCCCGGTAGATCTCGATGCCCCGCGCGATGTGGGCGTGGTGACCGACCACCACGTCGGCACCGGCATCGATCGCGGCGTGGGCGACCGGGCGCTCGTATGGCGCGAGTACCGCCGGCGTGTGCACGATCCCCTTGTGCAGCGCGACGATGACGAGGTCGGCCGCCTCCCGCACCCACGCGACGTCCGTCTCCAGGATCTCGCGAGCGGCATCGGTGAGCCGGTCGATCGGCGCGAGCGGGGCGACCGGGCGGCCGTCAGCGGTAGCGAGCGGAAGGTACGCGCAGCCCGCCCGTCCCTCGTCCGCCCAGGCCGTTTCCGGACCCACGCAGTTGTAGCTCAACAGCGCGACCGTGTACGGGCCGAGCGGTAACATCGCGGGACGTCGCGCGTCGGCGAGGTTGGCCCCGGCGCCGCACGCCGCGATGCCCGCCGCGGCCAGGCCCGCGAGCGTATCCTCGATGCCCTCCGGCCCGCGGTCCGCAATGTGATTGCCGGCGAGCGTCACGGCATCGAAGCCGGCCCGCCGCAAAGCGGCCAGGGCAGCCGGGTCGGCACCGGGAGCCGGTACGTCCCCGCCCCGCTCCGAGCCCCTGAGGGTGTGCGGCACCTCTAGATGCCCGATGGCGAGATCCGCGCGGTCGAGCAGCGGGGCGAGACCCGCCAGCCAGTGGTCGGGCTCCGGCACGTCCAGGATCAGGTCGCCTGCGAGGACGATCTCGTAAGCACGCATTGTCATCTTCCCCGTACTGCCGGCCGCAGGCGGACAGGCAGGCTACAGGGGCAGTCCGACATAATTCTCTGCGATGGACCTGCGGGCGGCTTCGCTGCAAGCGATGTAATCCAACTCGGCGTTCTGCATCCGGCGCTCGAATGGACCGTCCGTCGGGAACCGGTGCATCAGCCGGGTCAACTGCCAGGAGAATCGCTCCGTTTTCCACACGCGCGCCAATGCCCGATCCGAATAGGCATCGATGCCGTCGGTCGAGCCTTTCTTGAACCACTCGATGAGGGCATCCGAAAGATAGGCGACGTCGGCGGCGGCGAGATTCAGGCCCTTGGCACCGGTCGGCGGGACGATGTGAGCGGCGTCGCCGGCCAGGAACAGGCTTCCATAGCGCATGGGTTCTGCGACGAACGAACGCAGCGGGGCTATGGACTTCTCCAGGGCAGGGCCGGTGGTGATACGCGGCGCCACCTCCGGGCCCAGGCGGATTGCCAGTTCCTCCCACACCCGCTCGTCGGGCCAGTTCGCAAGCTCCTCGTCGATTGGAACCTGTATGTAGTAGCGACTTCGCGTCGGAGAGCGCATCGAAGCGAGAGCGAATCCGCGCTCGTGGTTGGCGTAGATCAGCTCCTCGTAGCACGGCGGCACGTCGGCCAGGATGCCCAGCCACCCGAAAGGATATACAAGCTCGTAATGCCGGGCCACGGAGTCCGGTATGCATCGGCGGGAGGGGCCGTGGAAACCGTCGCAGCCGGCGACGAACCGGGCGTCGATGCGCAACGTCTTCCCGTCCTTCTCGAACGTCACGTAGGGCGCATCGGTATCGACGTCATGCAGAGCGACCGACGCCGCTTCCCAGATGATGCGGAGGCCGCGATCGGGTGCTGCATCGATGAGGTCCTTGGTGAGCTCCGTCTGGCCGTACACCATCACGGGGCGGCCCGTCAGATCCAGCATATCGATATGAATGAGCCGCTCGCCGTCGGCCAGGTTCACGCCGCGGTGGGGCAGTCCTTCCGCATGCAGTCGCTCATTGATGCCGAGCCGGTCGAGTATGCTCGTCGTCGTATCCTCGAGAATACCGGCGCGGATACGGCCTTCCACGTGCTCGCGCGTCCGGCGCTCCAAGATGAGCGCCTCGATGCCCGCCTGGCACAGCAGATGACCGAGCATCAGGCCGGCCGGGCCGGAGCCGATGATCACGACCTGGGTCTTCATGCCAGCTCCTCAGCCATTCGTCGCCCGAATCTAGCGTATGCAGAACGGTTTGTATTTTCAACTATTCACGAACAGAGGAACCCAGGCCGTGCAGGATCCTCGATCCCGCCTCACGCGCGGTCGGCCTCCGGGGCGAGAGGTGTCGGCTGGCGTGTCCCGGCGGCCATGCCAATGAGAACCGCCGCAAGCACGGACCCGACAGCCATCAGGCCGGCAACTTCGAAAAGCGATGCACCGGCCGCGAACAGGAAACCCGCCACCATCGGCCCCATCGCAGAACCGCCGCGGCCGACGCCGATGGCAAAGCCCGTACCGCCGGCCCGTACGTCGGTCGGAAACATCTGCGCGAACAGGGCGTACATGCCGACGACGGCGGCGTTCGTGAAGAAACCGGCGCCGGCGGCCGCGAGTGTGAGCTGCGTGAGGTTCGCCTGGCCGAGCCCGAACAGGACGACGCCGGCGGCACCCGCCAGCAGCGCCGCGATCACCAGTCCGCGTATCTGTACCTTGAGGCTCACGAAACCCAGGAGCAGCGAACCGGCAAGGCCGCCGACGTTCGCCCAGACCAGGACGCCGCCCGCCGTCGACGGCGCAAACCCCATGTCGGCCACGATCTTCGGAATCCATTTGAGGATGAAGTAGAACGTCATGATGTGGAGGAAATAGGCGCCGGTCAGCAGGATCGTGGTGCGCCGCAGCCGCGGTGTGAAAAGCTCGCGCGTGCTGATGGGCGCCCGGCGTTCCCGCGGAGGCGGCAGCGCCTCGACGGGAGGATGTCCGAGGCGGCGCAGCGTGCCGTTGATCCGTTCCAGCGCGCCCGCAGGCTGGCAATCCGCCAGGTAGGCGACGGATTCGGGAAGGAACCGCCAGACCAGCGGGAAGAATGCCGCCGTCGCTCCCGCGCCGAGAAAGAAGACGGCGCGCCAGTCGTAACTGACGAGCAGCGCCGACGCGATGGAGCCACCGACGATCGCGCCGATCGGATACCCTGCCGCCATCAGGGTGACGGCCAGGTTCCGTGCCCGGGCGTTGGAGAACTCCGCGGTCAGCGCATTCACCGTTGCGAGCATTCCGCCGATACCGAGCCCCGTCGCGAATCGGTACGCAGACAGTACCTCGACGCTTCCGGCCGTCCCCGCGAGGAACATCCCGACGGCCATCAGGAACAGGCAGACGAATACCGTCGGGCGGCGCCCGAAACTGTCGGCCGCCGTGCCGAAGATCACAGAGCCGACCGCCATGCCGATCAGTTCCATCGAGAGGACGATGCCCAGCGCAGCACGATTGATGCCCCACTCTTCCGCGATTCCCGGTGAAGCGAAGCTGATCGAAAGCACGTCGAAGCCGTCGAGCGCCGTCAGCAGAATGCATATGGCGAT
Organism: Woeseiaceae bacterium; assembly: GCA_035304345.1. Classification (GTDB taxonomy): domain Bacteria; phylum Pseudomonadota; class Gammaproteobacteria; order Steroidobacterales; family Woeseiaceae; genus IDS-8. The sequence goes on from DATGQE010000018.1 coordinate 43,209, forward strand.
GGCCGTCACCTGCAGCGGCTTCATCGGCGAGTTGGCCAGGAGATCCCTCGGGTCGGAATTCATATCGGCAGACCTGTGCGATTGCGCTAGTGAATTGAAAACGTTTGACGTATCCCCGCACGCACTTCATCATTCCTGCGACTTCCGGGAGTGGAATCGTGACGACAGCGCGCAAACCCGCATCGACCACGGGCAGGAAGGCCGGGAAGAAGAAAGCTGTTCGATCGGCGCACAAGCGCCGGCACCTCGACACGCGGCCGCTCGACGAGCTGCTCGGGTTTCACATACGCCTCGCCATGGTGGAGCTCAGGCGCAGCTTCCTGCGCCACGTCGCGGACGGGGCGGTGCGCCCCGGTCTCGCGACCCTGCTGCAGCTCGTTGCGGCGAACCCGGGCGCTTCCCAGGTGGAGCTGTCGCGCGCCTTGCACATCGACAAGGCCAGCCTGGTCGCCCTGCTCGACCAGGCGGAAGCAGCCGGCTGGCTCAAACGCGTACGCTCCAAGGTGGATCGCCGTCGCCACGAGCTGAAGCTGACGTCCCAGGGAGAGACGACCGCCGCCATGCTCCGGCGCCAGACGACCCGTCACGAGAAGAAGTACCTCGACCGTTTCTCGCCCGCGGAGCTCGAGCAGCTCGTGGAATACCTGCGGCGAATATACGATTAGCGGGCACACGGCTCGGGTCGGTGCCGTCATTGCACCGTCCCCAGGCCGTATCCTCACTCCAGGGTCCATTGCGGCTGCTTCGGCGTCCGGTCGGACGCCGGAACCCACCCCCAATGTTCGATCTCGCTGCCGCCCGGCGCTCGCGGAGCGCTCGCATCCTCGGTCGCGGCTCCGCTGCCGTCTCCACCCGGGCGTCACCCTCCGCAAGAATGGCCGACATGGACGCGGCAGGTCAATCGTTAGTATCATAAACTATTCGTCACGCCATGTTAATATGGCACGCCGTGGCGCAACCCGATTTGATCACCCGCAAGCCAGACGGAGCTTCGATGAATCGCAGTCAGGTCGTGCATCTGCACGAGGGCGACGGCATTGCCGTCATTACGATCGACAATCCGCCCGTCAACACCATCGATGCACGCGTCCGCTCCGATCTCGGCGCCTGTCTGGACGAGCTGGGCGACCGGCCCGGCTCGCGGGCGGTGCTGCTGCGTTGTGCCGGCAAGACGTTCTGCTCCGGAGCCGACATCGGCGAGTTCCACGGACCGCCGAGAGAAGCGGAATACCGGGAGCTTTTCAAACGCCTCGAGAACCTGCCAGTTCCGGTCGTATGTGCACTGCACGGCACGGTGCTCGGCGGCGGCCTCGAGCTGGCGCTCGCCTGCCACTACCGCGTGGCGGCGCCCGGCACGCGCTGCGGCTTGCCGGAAGTCACGCTGGGCATCATCCCCGGCGCCGGCGGCACGCAACGCCTTCCGCGGCTGATCGGTGTCGGCCGAACGCTCGAGCTGATCATCGGCGCGCGTCCCGTCACGGCAGAACAGGGGAAAGAGCTCGGCTTCATCGATGCCCTCCTCGACGAACCGTTCGAGGAGGCAGCGCTGGCCTGGACGCAGGCCCTGGCGCAGGCCGGCAAGCCGCCGCGTCCCACGTCCGCGAACCGCGTCGACCCGGCTACTGCGACACCGGATATCATCGCGCGATTCGAAGACCTGGCGAAAAGCAGGTATCCGCACCAGTCCGCTCCCCTCACCGCCATCAAGGCCGTGAGCGCCGCTGCCAGCCTCCCGCTCGACGAGGGCCTGCTCCTCGAAGACAAGCTGGTCAACGAAGCCAAGCAGACCACCGAGTGCCGGGCGGCGGTGCACGTGTTCTTCGCCGAGCGCGAGTCGCGGCGCGTGCCGGGGCTGGAGGATGCGGCGCTCCGGCCGATCGGCAAAGCCGCCATCATCGGAGCCGGCACGATGGGTGGCGGCATTGCCATCTGCTTCGCCAACGCGGGTATACCCGTGACATTGCTCGACATCGATGAGGACGCTCTCGGCCGCGGGCTCGCCCGGGTCGATGAGACGCTGGAATCGCGTGTCAGGCGCGGCCGAATGTCCGGAGAAGAGAAAGCGAGACTCATGTCCCTGGTCTCCGGCACGACCGACTACGCCAGCCTCGCGGATGCCGACCTCTTCATCGAGGCAGCGGTGGAGAACATGGCCCTCAAGAAGGAGATCTTCCGCCGGATCGACGCATTGGCGAAGCCGGGAGCCATCCTTGCGACGAACACGTCGACACTCGACATCGACGAGCTCGGCGATGCCACCGCGAGGCCGGAGGACGTCATCGGCATGCACTTTTTCTCGCCCGCCAACGTGATGCCGCTGCTCGAAGTGGTGCGTACGTCCAGGACCTCCCCTTCGACGATCCGCACCGTGATGGAGCTCGCGCGGCCGCTGCGCAAGACACCCGTCCTTTCCGGCGTGTGCTACGGCTTCATCGGCAACCGGATGATGGAAGGATATGCGCGCGAGGCCGAACGGATGGTGCTGGAAGGCGCCACGCCGCGCCAGGTGGACGAAGCGCTCGAGGGCTGGGGCATGGCCATGGGCATACTCTCGGTCTTCGACATGGCGGGCGTGGACGTCGGGGTGCACATCCACCGCGACAATGCCGAGCTCTATCCCCCGGATCCGACCTACTACCAGGCGGACTTCGCGTTGTTCGAAGCGGGACGCCTCGGCCAGAAGGTCGGCAAGGGCTATTATCGCTACGAGCCGGGCGACCGCACCCGGCATGACGATCCCGAAGCCCTGGAGATTCTCCGCAAACGCGCACGGGAGCTCGGGATCGAGCGACGGGAACACAGCGAGCAGGAGATCCTGGAACGCACCCTCTACCCGCTCATGAACGAGGGATTCCGGATACTGGAGGAAGGCATCGCCTTGCGGGCGGCGGACATCGACGTCGTCTGGACCTCCGGCTACGGCTTCCCGCGCTTTCGCGGCGGGCCGATGTTCTATGCCGAGACGATCGGTCTCGAGACGCTTCTCGAGGGCATGCGGAAATACCGCGGGATCTTCGGCCCGATGCACTGGGAACCGGCGCCGTTGCTCGTGAGGCTCGTGGAAGAGAGCAAGTCGGTTTCCGAGTGGGAAGCAGAACGCAAGGTAACGCTATGAACCTGGACGAGCTCGTTGCCATAGACGTCCACACGCACGCCGAGGTCTCCTGCCGGCAGCCCGTCGACGAAGTCTGGAAGAAGTTCGAGGACGCGGCCAGCAAGTACTTCAAGGCCGGAAAGCGCCCGACCATCCCGGAAACGATCGAGTACTACCGCCAGCGGCGCATCGGGTTCGTGATGTTCACGGTGGATACGGAATATGAGATGGGGAACAAGCGCATCCCGAACGAGGAAATCGTGGATGCCGCGCGCGAGAACAGCGACATCATGCTTGCCTTCGCGAGCATCGACCCCCACAAGGGCAAAATGGGGCTACGCGAGGCGCGCCGCCTCATCGAGGACGGCGGCGTTCGGGGATTCAAGTTTCATCCCACGGTCCAGGGGTTCTTTCCCAACGACCGCATGGCGTATCCGCTCTACGAGGTCATCGCCGAACACCGGCTTCCCGCGATATTCCACAGCGGCCATTCGGGCATCGGCACGGGAATGCCCGGCGGCGGCGGATTGAAGCTCAAATACTCCAACCCGATCCACCTCGACGACGTCGCGGCGGACTTCCCGGACATGACGGTGATCATCGCGCACCCGTCCTGGCCCTGGCAGGACGAGGCGCTGTCGGTTTGCCTGCACAAGCCGAACGTTTACATCGATCTCTCCGGCTGGTCGCCGAAGTATTTCCCGGAACAGCTCGTGCGCTATGCGAACCGCCAGCTCAAGCACAAGATGCTGTTCGGCTCCGACTTTCCGCTCATCACGCCGGATCGCTGGCTCGAGGACTTCAAGTCGGCCGACTTCAGGCCCGAGGTTCACGACCTGATCCTCAAGCAGAACGCGATCAAGGCCCTGGGACTCGATCGCGTAAGCTGACCATGGCCGCCGGGCTCGACTGGGAACCGCGCCGCTTCGACGTGACAGTACGGTCGCGTCCCGACGGCTCGATCCTGCTGCAGCCGTCGGACGCGCTGGGCCCCTACCCGGAGCGGGTGACGGATCCGCTGGAGCACTGGGCGGAACAGGCGGGGCAACGGGTGCTCGTCGCCCGCCGCGACGCCGACGGCACCTGGCGGGAGGTGACGTATGCCCAGGCGCTCGCTCGCGTCCGTGCCCTCGCCGCGGGCCTCGCCCGGTTGCCCCTCTGCGCAGACCGGCCAATCCTCGTGCTCTCGGGCAACGGCATCGAGCACCTGCTCCTCGCGCTGGCCGCCATGTACATCGGCGTTCCGTTCTGCCCCGTGTCGCCGGTGTATTCCCAAGCGCACTCGAACCTGTCGAGGCTGCGTTACGTGGTGGAGCTCCTGACACCGGGCCTCGTGGCATCCTTCGGCGAACCGGCGCATGTCCGGGCGATCGAAGCCGTCGTGCCGAAGGACACGATCGTCGTCGGGGATGCGGAAGTCGGCCCGTCTTATCGCCGCCTGTCCCTCGACGACCTTTCGAATGGCGACGCGGCGGCCGCATCCTCGCTGCACGCACGGGTCTCGGCCGACTCGATCGCGAAGTTCCTCCTCACCTCCGGCTCGACCGGCCAGCCCAAGGCGGTCATCACCACGCACCGCATGCTGTGCAGCAACCAGGTCATGCTGCGGCAGGCCCTGCCTTTCGTCATCGACGAGCCACCGATCCTCGTCGACTGGCTGCCCTGGAACCATACGTTCGGCGGCAGCCACAACGTGGGCCTGGTGCTCTTCAACGGCGGCACGCTGTACATCGACGACGGCAAGCCGGTTCCCGGACTGGTCGAGAAGACCCTGCGCAACCTCCGCGAGATCTCACCGACCGTCTATTTCAACGTGCCCAAGGGATTCGAGCTGCTCGCCGCCAGTCTCCAGGACGACGCCGAGCTGCGCAGCACTTTCTATCGGCGGCTTCGCGCATGCTTCTTCGCGGGTGCGAGCCTTTCACAGCAAACCTGGGACGCTCTCGATCGCGCCGCAATCAGGGAGCGCGGTCACCGGGTACCCATTCTTTCCGGCCTGGGCTGCACGGAAGCGTCGCCTTCGATCACGTTCACGACCCCCGGCACCGAACGGGCCGGTGTCATCGGGCTGCCGGCGGCCGGGAACGAGGTCAAGCTGGCGCCGGTCGGCGGCAAGCTCGAGCTCCGGGTGCGCGGCCCGAACGTGACCCCCGGCTACTGGCGCCTCGAGGCGCAGACGGCCGCGGCCTTCGACGAGGAAGGGTACTACCGACTGGGCGATGCCGTCCGCCTCGTCGATCCGAACGATGCCCGCAAGGGCATGTTGTTCGACGGGCGTATCGCCGAGGACTTCAAGCTCGCAAGCGGCACCTGGGTCAGCACCGGCCCGTTGCGCCTGGCCTTGCTGGCCAGCCTGGCGCCGGCGGCGCAGGACGTCGTGATCGCCGGCCTCGACCGCGACTATATCGGGATCCTGATCGTTCCGGACGTGCATGCCTGCCGCAGGATCGCGGCTGTTGGTGAGAACCTGCCTTTGAAGGAGGTGCTCGCAGCGCCGGCACTGCGCGAATGGTTCATCGCCGCCCTGCGCAGGCACGCGGAGAGCAACCGCGGCAGCTCGCAGCATGCCCGGCGGGCCATCCTTCTCGATGAGCCGCTGTCGATCGACAAGGGGGAGATTACGGACAAAGGATCCGTCAACCAGCGGGTGGTGCTGCGCGAGCGAGACTCGCTCGTTACGGAGATGTACGCCGAACCTCCGCCTGCCCACGTGCTCGTGGTCACCTTGCAACCGTGACGGCACCTGGTCACCCACTTCACGCCCGCAGGAGATTTCCGATGTCCACACGCAGCCTCGAAGACGTACTCAAGGAAGCCGGCAACCCGGTCGAGATGATGCGCAACTCCCAGATCGGCGCCTATGTCTACCCGGTTGTTCCGACGGAATTCTCGAACTGGCGCGACGAGCAGCGCGCGTGGCGGGAGTCCGCCGTGCTGTTCGACCAGTCACATCACATGGTGGACCTGTTCATCGACGGACCGGACGCCCTCGCGCTCGTCTCTTCGCTCGCGGTCAACAGCTTCGCCAACTTCCCCGTCGATCGCGCCAAGCAGTTCATACCCGTAAGTTACGACGGCTACATCATCGGCGACGGCATTCTGTTTCACCTCGCCGAAAACTCGATGGTGTTCGTCGGCCGTGCCCCGACGGCCAACTGGATTCAATTTCATGCCGAAACAGGCGGATACGATGTCCAGACCTTCTACGATGACCGCTCCCCTTCGGCACCGATGGGCAGAGCGGTCACCCGGCGCCAGTACCGCTTCCAGATCCAGGGACCCAGGGCCGAGGAAGTGATCACGAAGCTCCATGGCGGACCCGTACCCGACATCAAGTTCTTTCACATGGGATACGTCAGGATCGGGGACCGTACCGTGCGAGCGCTGCGACACGGGATGGCCGGTGCCCCCGGCCTGGAGATCTGGGGGCCCTACGAGGAATACCTCGAGATTCGGGAGAGGATCATCGAAGCCGGAAGGGACCTCGGGCTCGTACTGGTCGGGTCACGCACCTACGCGACCAACACGCTCGAGTCCGGATGGATACCGTCGCCGCTGCCGGCGATTTACACCGGCGAGAAAATGAAGCCCTATCGTCAATGGCTGCCGGACAACAGCTATGAAGCCGTGTGCTCGATCGGCGGCAGCTTCGTCTCCGACAATGTCGAGGACTATTACCTCACCCCGTACGAGATGGGCTACGGTCCCTTCGTCAGGTTCGATCACGACTTCATCGGGCGTGAGGCACTCGAGAAGATGAAGCCCGACGAGCAGCGGCGCAAGGTGACGCTCGCCTGGAACGGAGAGGATGTCGTGAAGATCCTGGCGTCGTATTTCGTCGGCGAGAGGAATTACAAGTACTTCGATCTTCCGCTCGCCAATTACGCATCCTCGAGCTATGACGCGGTGAAGGTCGGTGACAGGATCGTCGGTGTATCGATGTTCACCGGCTACAGCTTCAACGAGCGAACCGCGCTCTCTCTCGCGACGGTGGCGCCGGACGTCGCCATCGGCGACGAGGTGACTGTCGTGTGGGGCGAACCGGACGGGGGTACCAGGAAGCCGACGGTGGAAGCCCACGAGCAAATCGAGGTGAGGGCCATCGTCAGCCCGGTTCCCTATCCCAGGGTCGTGCGCGAGACCTACGCGCCGGGCTGGCGCCAGGGCCAGGCGTGACCACGGCAGCCTGAACGCGTCGAAAGGGCCGGACGCCTACTCCTCGGTATCGATCTCGCGCCTGGTCGCGTCCGGATAGCGGGGTCCGCTGACGGTCCGTTCGTTGATCAACCGGCCGGCGCGCTCGAGCACCTGCGGGTCGATCCGCATCGTCGCGGCGGCAAAGTTTTCTTCCAGGTGCTCGACACGGGTCGTCCCCGGGATGGCGTGCACGTGATCGCCGCGGCTCAGCACCCAGCAAAGCGCAAGCTGTGCCGGCGTACAACCCGCCTCTTCCGCCAGGCCTGCAAAATCGGCCGCCAGCGGCCGGTTACGGGCAAAATTCTCCGGTTGGAACCGCGGCATTCCGTGCCTGATGTCGCCTTCCGGAAACGTGGCCGGGTCGAGGCCCGGGTCGGCCAGGAAGCCGCGGGCGAGCGGGGAGAACGCGACGAAGGCCGCGCCGATCTCGCGGCAGGCGTCCAGCACCGCGATTTCGGCATTGCGCGTCCAGAGCGAGAGCTCGGTCTGGACCGCCGCTATCGGATGGACAGAGTGTGCGCGGCGAAGCGTATCGGCAGAGACCTCGGACAAGCCGATCGCCCCGACCTTGCCCGATTCCACCATACGGGCCATGGCCCCGATGCTGTCCTCGATGGGCACGTTGCGATCCCATCGGTGGAGGTAGTACAGGTCGATGTGGTCGGTCTGCAGCCTCTTCAGGGCATCGTCCAGGGTTGCCCGCAGCGTGTCCGGACGCCCGTCGATCACCCGCTTGCCACCGACGCCGGTCATGCCGCACTTGCTGGCCAGGAAAATGTCCGCGCGTCGCCTCGCAAGCACCTTGCCGAGCAAGGTCTCGTTCCGACCGAAGCCGTAAAGCGCCGCGGTATCGAAATGCCGAACGCCGAGCTCCAGTGCCCGTTCCAGTACGCGGACAGCCTGGTCCTCGTCCGGCCGAATGCCGTACGCATGGCTGAGATTCATGCATCCGAGGCCGATGGCCGGCAGGCACCGGCCGGCGAGCAGGCGGGACGTCGTCACTTGCCTCGGCTATCGAGCTGCTGCTCGAGCCGGTGCAGCACCTCGTAGCACGGGAGCACCTGGTGCACGCTCGCGTTCGGTTCGCGACCTTCGGCGATGGCGGCAAAGAACTCCCGGTCCTGCAGCTCGATGCCGTTCATGGAGACATCGACGTTCGAGACGTCCACGGGCTCCTCGCGGCCCGTGACCAGGTCGTCGTACCGGGCGATCCAGGTGCCGTTGTCGCAGATGTAACGAAAGAAAGAGCCGAGCGGACCGTCATTGTTGAAGGAAAGCGACAGCGTGCAGATGGCACCATTGTCCGCCTTGAGCTGAATCGACATGTCCATCGCGATTCCAAGCTCCGGGTGCAGCGGCCCCTGGATCGCGTTCGCCTCGACGATCCGGCCTCCGCACTGATACTGGAAAAGGTCGACCGTGTGCGCGGCGTGATGCCACAGCAGGTGATCGGTCCAGGACCGCGGCTCGCCGAGCGCGTTCATGTTCTTGCGGCGGAAAAAGTACGTCTGGACGTCCATCTGCTGGATCTGAAGCTCTCCCGCCTTGATCTTCCTGTGAATCCACTGGTGCGAAGGATTGAAGCGGCGCGTATGGCCTACCATGCACACGAGGCCCGTCCGCTTCTGGCACTCGGCGACGGCCTGCGCGTCAGCCAAGCTGTCGGCCAGCGGTATCTCCACCTCGACGTGCTTGCCGGCCTCCATGCACTGAATGGCCTCCGCCGCGTGCTGCTGCGTGGGCGTGCACAGGATGGCCGCTTCCACGCCGGGCAGCGCCAGAGCCTCCGCGAGATCCGTGGTCACGTGGCCGATACCGTACTTGTCGGCAACCGCCCGGGTCTTGTCCAGCGTTCGCCCGACCAGCGAGACGACCTCTATACCGTCGATGTTCCGGATGGCGTCCAGGTGCTTGAGCCCGAACGCTCCCGGCCCGGCGAGAATCACTTTCATTCCGTTCCTCCGCTCATCGGCCTGGTTTGGTCACGAGTTCTCGAGAATGAGGTGGCCGACCGCGGTGTTCGAGGCCGGCACGTGATAAAAACGGTGCTTCTCCACCACCCTGTCGTTCAACGCACCGCGCATGACCAGCCACATCACCAGCTCGATGCCTTCCGAGCCCGCCTGCCGGACGTAGTCGATGTGCGGCATGTCGGCCAGGCCCTCCGGATCGTTCACGAGGCGATCGAGAAACGCGTTGTCGAACTCGGGGTTGATCAGCCCCGCCCGCGGACCCTGGAGCTGGTGGCTCATACCGCCGGTGCCCCAGATCTGTACGTCGAGGTCCTGGTCGAAGGACTCCACGGCGCGCCGAATGGCTTTGCCGAGCTCGAAGCAGCGACGCCCCGACGGCGGCGGGTAGAGCACGACGTTCACCGCGAACGGAATGACCCGGCACGGCCACGCTTCGGGCTGCCCGAAAAGGAGCGACAGCGGCACGGTAAGGCCGTGGTCCACGTCCATCCTGTTCACGATCGTCAGGTCGAAGTTCTGCTGGATGACCGATTGCGCGATGTGCGCGGCCAGCTCGGGATGCCCCTGCACCGCCGGCACGGGTCGCGGGCCCCATCCCTCGTCGGCCGGCTGGAAACTCTCGGCGCAGCCGATCGCGAATGTCGGCACGATGTCCAGGCTGAACGCGGACGCGTGGTCGTTGTACACGAGGAACACCACGTCCGGCTTCTTCTCGGCAATCCATCTCTTCGAGTACTCGTAACCCTGGAACACCGGCGCCCAGTAAGGCTCGGCCGTCTTGCCGAGGTCGATTGCCGCACCGATGGCCGGCACGTGCGACGTAGTGAGACCTGCCGTGATCCTGGCCATGTCAGTCGCCTCCCTTGCCGTGATCGCCCTCTGGCCGGCGTCCGCCCGAAAGCATCATCTTTGCGTACTCCTCCTGGCTCATCCCGGTCATCGTCGCGGCCGCATGCTGGAAGCTCAAGCCATCGGTGGAAAAGATCTTGGCGAGGAAGTAGATGTTCCCGCCGAGCTCGATCATCCGGTTGTAATCCCGATCCAGCACCGCCTGCTTCTGTTCCTCGGTCATTGGCCACTCGTCGAGATACTTCCGCTCGTCGGCCTTGAAGCGCTCGCGATTCGACTCCTGCATCAGCGACATGCAGAACTGGTTCAGGTGGTACCCGATTCGTGCCTGGTCGGCGTCGAAAATGGTGGTACCCGGTATGTTGCGATAGGGCTTGTCCAGGCTCATGGCGTTCTCCCGACCCGCGCGTCAGTCGGACCAGTAAAGACGCGTGGGATTGTCTACCAGCAGCTTCTGCTGCAGCTCCCGGGTGGTTGCGATGCGCGGAATGAAATCCACCAGCTTCCCGTCGTCCGGCATGTGACTTTTCATGTTCGGGTGGGGCCAGTCCGTGCCCCACAGGACGCGATCCGGAAAAGTCTCTACGAGCCGCCGTGCAAACGGCACGACATCATCGTAGCCAGGCGGTCCAACCCTGGACAAACGCTCGGGACAGCTCACCTTGGACCAGAAGTTGCGGTGCTTCTCCATCAGCTCGACGAGCAGGTCGAACTCGCCGCCCCGGACCGGCTTGCTCACGTCGGGCCTTCCCATGTGGTCGATGACCACCGTGGTCGGCAGGCTGGTGAAGAAGTCCCGGAGCTCGCGCAGGTCCGGGAACTCGAAGTAGATGACGACGTGCCAGCCGAGTGGCTCGATCCTGGCGGCAACTTCCGACAGGGCATCGAACGGAAGCGAGTCCACCAGCCGCCTGACGAAGTTGAAGCGCACGCCGCGCACCCCGGCCGCGTGCAGCGCCTCCAGCTCGTGCCGCGTCACGCCGCGGTCGACGGCGGCCACGCCTCGGGCCCGCTCCCCGGCATCCTGGAGGGCATCGACCAGCGCGCGGTTGTCGGTGCCGTGGCACGTCGCCTGTACGATCACGTTACGCTCGAAGCCGAGAAAATCGCGCAGCGCCCAAAGCTTCTCCTTGCCCGCGTCGCAGGGCGTGTACTTTCTTTCGGGCGCGTAGGGAAACCTGTCACCGGGGCCGAACACGTGACAATGTGCATCGACCGCGCCCGCCGGCAGCGTGAACTCCGGCTTGCTCGGGGAAGGATCGTAGGGCAGCCAGTCCGGGTCGGGGGTAAACGCGCTCATTCTTACCTGCCTCGCTCCTTCAGGGCCGCATCGAGCCGCGGGTAGACACGGCGCGCATTGCCCTCGAACACCTTGTACCGATCCGCATCGTCCAGGCCGAGTGCGTCGATATAGCGTTTCGTGTCGTCGAAGTAGTGCCCGGTTTCCGGATCGATCCCCCGCACCGCACCGACCATTTCCGAGCCGAACAGAATGTTGTCGATGTCTATCACCCGGAACAGCAGGTCGATGCCCGCCTGGTGGTAGACACAGGTATCGAAGAACACGTTCTTCATCAGGTGTTCGGCGAGCGGCGGCCGCTTCAGCATGTCGGCGAGGCCGCGGTAGCGACCCCAGTGATAAGGCACCGCCCCGCCGCCGTGCGGAATGATGAAACGCAGATCCGGAAAATCCCGGAACAGGTCACCCTGCAGGAACTGCATGAACGCAGTGGTGTCGGCGTTGAGGTAGTGCGCCCCCGTGGCATGGAAATTGGGGTTGCAGGTGGAGGACACGTGGATCATTGCCGGCACGTCGAGCTCCACCATTTTCTCGAAAAAGGGATACCAGCTTCGGTCGGTGAGCGGCGCCGAGGTCCAGTGGCCCCCGGAAGGATCGGGATTCAGGTTGCAGCCCACGAAGCCCAGCTCGTTGACGCAGCGCTCGAGCTCGGCGATCGAGCGCTCGATCGGCACGCCGGGCGATTGCGGCAACTGGCAAACCCCGATGAAGGTATCGGGATAGAGGTCGACGACCCGCTTGATGAGGTTGTTGCAGGCCTCGGTCCACGCTTGCGAGACGGCCTCGTTGCCGACGTGGTGGGCCATCGCCGACGCACGGGGCGAGAATATCGTCATGTCGGCGCCGCGCTCGCGGATGAGCCTGAGCTGGTTCGATTCGATGCTCTCGCGTATTTCGTCGTCGCTGATCGGCAGCGGCTTCGGCAGCTCGTTGCCCGCTTCGTACGCGGCCAGCAGCGCCTCCCGGTAAGCCTGATGCGGCGCAGGCGCCGTCGTGTAGTGTCCGTGGCAGTCTATGATCATCCCGCTTGCTTCCCCTCGATCGGGTTGTCCGAGCGCAGGCCGAGCATGGCGTCGAGCATGCTCGCGAGCTCGCCGTTACCCGCGGCCTGCGACCACCGCGCCGCATGCGCCTGGCTTCGCGCGCAGGCCTCGCTCATCCAGCCATTGATTCCGGATTCGGCGACCGTACGGGCCGCTTCCCGCATCTCCTCGGCCCGGCGCGCGCCGTGCTCGAGCGACCGGGAAATCATGTAACGGGCGCGCTCCTTCCAGTCCACCTGCGGCAGCAGGTTGCCCAGCGAGTCGATCACGGCTTCGTCGACACCGTAGTACCGTGCGGCGAGCAGGGACTCGACGAGCAGCGACTCCAGGCCCTTGACGACGACGCTGCGGCACAGCTTGGTCGCCGATGCCCGGCCGATGCCGTCCGCGCAAAACGCCAGGCCGCTGAAGCCGAGCGTCCGGGCGAGCGGCACGAAGTCCTGCGCGTGCGGCCCGCCGGCGAGCATCGGCGAGGCCAGCCCCGCCGGCCGGATGGGCGACATGACCGCAACCTCGACGTAGCGGCCACCGGCCTCTTCTACGACTTCCGCCACGAGCCGCCGGGTAGCCGGCGAGACCGAGTTCAGGTCGACGAACCACGTGCCGGGTGACAGTCCCGGCAGCAGCGAACGCGCCGCGTCCAAAGCTTGCGCGGCGGTGACCGCCGAGATGACGAGCTGGCATCCTTTAGCGGCAGTATCGGCGGACGTGGCTTGCCGCAGCCCGGCCCCGACGGCATTCCGCGAGGGACCGCTGGCCGGGTCATCGAACTGGCGATCCCAGGCGACGACCTCCACGTCCGCCGAGCCGGAGAGCTGCACCCCGAGAAGACTGCCGACCTCGCCCAGCCCCAGCAGGCAGATGTTGCGTACGGAAGTCATGTGCGCCCGTCCCAGATCGAGGCCGGCACGAAGATCGATCCGCGCATCAGCAGCCTCGCCGTGCGCAGGAGCGCGGTCCGCAAGACTGCGGGCGGGTCCTGCGCGCTATCGAGCTCGACCTCGACCGTGAACGAACCGGTCGGATGCTCCACCGCTAGGCTGCGGCTGCCGGACCGAACGGGCAGCCCGCTGACCGCCTGCGCCACCGAACCGGGCAGGAGGCAGGCGGTTGCGACGCTGACCGAGCCCAGGACGCCGATGGCCTCGTGGACCCGGTGCGGAATGAACGTCCGCGTCGAGATCGCCCCGCCGTGACGTGCCGGCGCAAGCAGCGTCATCTTGGGCACGGTCTTTCTCGATACGTCCCCGAGACGCATGCGCTCGCCGGCCGCGAGCCGGATCCCTTCCACTCGCGCCTTCAGCTCAGTGTCCCGCTCGAGCTCCGCCGGGGATTCGTAGCCGGTCTTGCCGAAATCGGCCGCACGCAGCAGTACGACGGGCATGCCGTTGTCGATGCAGGTCGCCTCGTGCCCTTCGATCGTGTCGACCGTGCGGCCCGTCGGCAGCAGCGCGCCGCAGCTCGAGCCGGCGATGTCCAGGAACTCCAGCATCACCGGTGCAGCGGTACCCGGCACCCCGTCGATCCGCGCACTTCCTTCGTACGTCACCCTGCCGCCGGGCGTCTGCACGCGTGCGACCGCGAGCCCTCCGGTGTTGACCATGTGGATGCGGACGTCGGTGGTACCGGAGTGCGCCTCCAGCAGGCCCTCCTCGAGGGCAAACGGCCCTACGCCGGCGAGGAGATTGCCGCAGTTCTGGCTGTCGCTCACTTCCGCGCGGTCGACGGCGACCTGCAGGAACAGGTAATCGACATCGGCCCGTTCCCCGCGCGAGACGATCGCGACCTTGCTGGTCAGGGGATGGGCGCCGCCCATGCCGTCGATCTGCCGCGAATCGGGCGACCCCATCGCAGCCAGCAGGACGGCATCGCGCTGCCCGGGATCGCCGGGCAAGTGCTCGCGGCGGAAATAGAGGCCCTTGGACGTCCCTCCGCGCAGCACGCTGCAGGGGATGGCGGTCTGCACGTCAGGCGTCCTCGAGCTTCTCGACGTAGCGCAATCCTTTTGCGGCGAGCCGTTCGCGCATGCCGTAAATGTCGAGTCCAAGCTCGCCCGCAGCGAAGCGTGCGCGCTTCTCCGCTTCGGCCGCCTCGCGTGCCTCGGCCTTCTCGAGCACCGCTGCCGCCTCGGCCCGGCGTACGACCACCACGCCGTCATCGTCCGCCACGACCAGGTCCCCCGGATGCACCAGCGTCCCGCCGCACACGACCGGCACGTTGACGTTGGCCAACGTTTCCTTGACGGTGCCCTGGGCAGAAATCGCTTTCGACCAGACCGGAAAGCCGGCCTCGGTCAGCGTTGCAACATCCCGCACACCGGCATCGATGACCAGGCCGCGGACGCCCCGCGCCCGCAGTGACTCCGCCAGCAGGTCGCCGAAGTAGCCGTCCTCGCACGGACTGGTGGGGGCTACCACGAGCACGTCGCCCTCCCGGCACTGCTCGACCGCGACGTGAATCATCCAGTTGTCGCCGGGTGCCACCTCGCAGGTCACCGCGCTTCCGGCAGCGTGGATCGGGCGGAAGATCGGCCGCAGGCTGTGGGCCATCAATCCCTTCCGCCCTTGCGCTTCGTGCACGGTCGCCACACCGAGACGCTCGAAACGCGCCACGAGCGCCGCGTCGACGCGCTCGATCCGAGTCACCACTACGGCCATGGGGCATGCCTCCTGGATGATCAGTGGCTTTTCGCGATCCTAGTCCGGAACCCTCGGGGCGACCAATGGAATGAACTGGAATACCCATGAATTTTCCAGTAACGACACAGCCGCCTCCCGAGCGGCCGGCAGCTCAAAAGCCGGGCGCATGCGCTGTAAGTTGCGGATATACTAGGCGGATGCTCCGCTCCTTTGCCCCGGCCCCCTCGTGCCCAACATGAATCATGCTCGTCACGCGCCCTGGGCGGGCGGCGGGATTCCCAGCCTCCGGCAGCTCAGGATGCTGCGCGCCATCGACCGGCACGGCAGCCTGTCCGGCGCGGCGCGAGCCTTGAACCGCACGCAGTCCGCCGTATCCAAGGCGTTGAGCGAGCTCGAAGCAGCGCTCGGGGTGCGGCTCTTCGACCGCCGTCCCGCCGGCGTCACTCCCACGGCACACGGTAAACGTCTCATCGAGCGGATTCACGAGGCCGGCGCCCAGTTCGATCTCGCGGCCCGC
>DATGQE010000019.1:0-19128 GCA_035304345.1 Woeseiaceae bacterium
CCGTTCCAGTACGGGTAGTACGGGTAGGGCGGCGTCACCGCGCTCACGCGGTCGAGCTTCGCGACCTGCTCCGCCGACAGCGACCAGCCGACCGCGCCGAGGTTCTCGCGGAGCTGCCGCTCGTCGCGCGCGCCGATCAGCACGCTCGCGACCGTCGGCCGTTGCAGCAGCCAGTTGATCGCCACCTGCGGCACGGTGCGGCGGGTCTCCTCCGCCACCTCGAAGAGCGCATCCACGATGCGATACAGCCGTTCGTCCTCGATCGGCGGCGCGTACTGCGCGGTCTCGTGCAACCGGCTCGACTTCGGCAGCGGCTGCCCGCGCCGCACCCTGCCCGTGAGCCGCCCCCAGCCGAGCGGGCTCCACACGAGCGCGCCGAGTCCCTGGTCGAGGCCTAAAGGCATCAGCTCCCACTCGTAATCGCGGCCGATCAGCGAGTAATACGCCTGGTTCGCGACGAAACGCGCCCAGCCGTAGCGATCCGCCACGGCGAGCGATTTCATGAGCTGCCAGCCCGAGTAGTTCGAGGCACCGATGTAGCGCACCTTGCCCGCGCGCACGAGATCGTCGAGCGCGGACATCACGCTCTCGACCGGCGTCATGGCGTCGAACTGGTGCACCTGCAGCAGGTCGATGTAGTCCGTGCCGAGCCGCCGCAGCGAGCCCTCCACGCCGCGGACGAGCTGGTGCCGCGAGACGCCGGCATCGTTCTCGCCCGGTCCCCTGCGTAGCCCGATCTTCGTCGACACGATCGCGCGCTCGCGCCTGCCCGCGAGAGCGGCGCCGAGGATCTCCTCCGAGCGGCCGTCGGAGTACACATCGGCCGTATCGAACAGCGTGACGCCCGCCTCCAGGCAGATGTCGACCAGCCTGCGTGCTTCTTCGACGCCGGTATTGCCCCACGCGGAGAATATCGGCCCCTTGCCGCCGAAAGTGCCCGTGCCGAGGCCGAGCACGGGAACCCTGAAGCCGGACTGCCCGAGATAACGGTACTCCATCGATCAATCCTCCACTGCACGATGTGACGTTATGATGGGCAGGCTACGTGGTCCGGCGCCCCGAGAACACCGGCCGCGCGCAGAATCAGTTTCTGCTTTTCGTTGATAATCATGGATCGCATCGAAGACATCCGCCTGTTCCTGCGCGTGCTGGATCTCGGTTCGATCAGCGCTGCCGCGCGCACGCTCGATCTCTCGCCCGCCGTCGCGAGCCAGCGGTTGAAGCGCCTGGAGGAGGCGCTCGGCGTCCGGCTCCTGCAGCGCAGCACGCGGCAGCTCAAGCTGACGCCGGAGGGCGAAGCGCTCGCCGAGCGCGGCCGCCCGCTGATCGAGGATCTCGAAGCGCTGGCGGGCGACCTGCGCCGCTCGGCGGAAGAGGTCTCGGGCACGCTGCGCGTCACGTTGCCCGCCGCCTTCGGCCGGCTGTACATCTCGCCGCTCATGCCGGAGTTCCTGGCGCGGCATCCGCGCCTCAGGCTGTCGCTCGACATGCGCGATGCCATGCTCGACCTCGTCGCGGAAGGCATCGACGTGGGACTGCGCATCGGCACGCTGGACGATTCGAGCGTCGTGGCACGGCGCCTGAGCGACAACCGGCGATTGCTGTGTGCAGCGCCGGCATACCTCGCGCGCCGCGGCACGCCGCGGACGCCCGCCGAGCTCGAGCAGCACGATTGCCTCCTGATGGTGGGGGCGAAGGGCCCACGCGATCGCTGGACGCTCACCGCCCCGGACGGCAGCGAGACGACGGTACGGGTGCGCGGCCCGCTCGAGAGCAACATGGGCGAGGTGATCCACGACGCGACGCTCGCGGGACTCGGCATCGCGCTGTTTTCGACCTGGCACGTCTGCGAGGACCTGAGGGCGGGGCGGCTCCGGCAGGTGCTGCCGGAATATCGCCTGCCGGAGTCCGGCATCTACGCGGTCATGCCGCAGCGCCGGCTGATGCTGCCGCGCGTGCGGGCGTTCATCGATTTCGTGGTGGAGAAGCTCGGCGACGTCCCGCCCTGGGAACGTTGAGATTCCGACCTGGAATGACGCTCGGCGTACTCGAGCCGGCGAGAAGCGCTCGCCGCGTTGCTTTCGCGACCCTTCCGGGATTGCCCGTGTAAATTCTGCAATCGTCGCTCGGCAGGGTCACCGGCGAGCGGCAGGCCGACGGGCGACCCGCTGCCGGCCGTGGCGGGGTCCTACCAGCAGCTCGCCGTCTCGAACTCGTCCGCGGGCATCGGCAGGCGGCTCGCCGAATGGCGCCTGACCGTCAGCACGCGCCCGGTGCGGGCGCAGGCCACGCGCAGCTTCTCGTATTCCTCCATTGTCCTGATCCGTGCGTCGTCCTCCCGGTACTGGCGGTCGGCAGAGGTATTCTCTTCCGGCGGGGTTCCCGCACAGGCGGTGAGCGACAGCAGCAGCAAACACAGTCCGGCTCTCATGACATGGTCCTTTCCGTGGGGTTGTTTGCGCGGTGCGCGCGGCACGCGTGCAAACGCAAGGCAAACATTGGCCGTTTGCCGTCACCCCCCGACGATCCCGTATGGATCGCGAGCCGTCACGACGTTGATCGCCGCTGCAATAATCGCGCCATGGGAAGCGGACATTCCGCCGTGATATGAGCGCCTCACGACGTGCCGGCGCGGAACGACGGATCGTTGAGGCGCGAGTGGCGGATGCCGTACGCGTAGTACCAGGCGAGCACTACAGCCACCCACAGCAGGAACACCTCGATCGTGATCCAGCGCAGGCCGGCGATGATCCAGAGGCAGCCGAGGGCGGAAAGGATCGGCGTCACGGGGTATCCCGGCACCCTGAAACCGCGCGGCAGGTCGGGCGCGGTGCGGCGCAGGACCATGACGCCGATCGAGACCGTCAGGAACGCCACCAGGGTCCCGATGCTCGTCATCTCGGCGAGGAAGTCGATCGGGATCAGCCCGGCGAGCAGCGCTACCACGACGGCCACCACGACGGTGTTGCGCACCGGCGTCCGCGTGCGCGGGTTCACGGCATGGAAGAACGCGGGCACCATGCCGTCGCGTCCCATCGCGAACAGGATGCGCGTCTGGCCGTACATCGTCACCAGCGTCACGCTGAAGATCGAGACGATCGCGCCCGCCGCGAGCACGGTGCCCGGCCACGTCGCCCCGGTGACGTTCTGCAGGATCGCCGCGAGGCCGGCCTGCTGGCCCTCGAAACGCGCCGTCGGCTGCGCGGCGACGGCGACGACGGCCACGAGCACGTAGAACGTCGTGACCACCGCCAGCGCGATCAGGATGGCGAGCGGCATCGTCCGGCGCGGGTTGCGGACCTCGTCGCCCGCGGTCGACACCGCGTCCAGGCCGATGTAGGTGAAGAAGATCATGCCGGTCGCGCCGATGACACCGGAGAAGCCGTGAGGCGCGAAGCCGGCGAGGTTGTCGCTGTTCCAGCCGAACGCGCCGACGACGATGAAGAGCGCCAGGACGGCGAGCTTGATCAGCACCATGATCGCGTTGACGGTCGCCGATTCCTTGACGCCGCGGATGAGCAGCAGGGCGCAGAGCGCGACCAGCACCACTGCGGGCAGGTTGATCACGCCGCCCTGCTCGGGTGCGTAGGACAATGCGTCCGGCAGCGCCACGCCGAACACGTTGGTGAAAAGCTGGTTCAGGTACTGCGACCAGCCGACTGCCACCGCGGCCGATGACACCCCGTATTCGAGCAGCAGGCACGCGGCCACGCCCATCGCGACGACCTCGCCGAGCGTGGCGTACGCGTAAGAGTACGACGAGCCGGCGACCGGCACGGCGCTCGCCAGCTCCGCATAGCAGACCGCGGACAGACCGGCGACCGCGCCGGCGATCACGAACGACCAGATCACCGCCGGCCCGGCGAGCGGCACCGTCTCGGACAGCACGAAGAAAATGCCGGTGCCGATGGTGGCGCCGATGCCAATCATGGAAAGCTGGAACAGCCCGATGCTCCGCGCGAGCCCGCCGCCATGCTCGCTGGCGACGCCGCCGGTCATCGCTTCGACCGGCTTGCGGCGGAACGACAGTTGCCTCAGCGTCGTCACGGGGCCTACCCGCGCGGGTTCACAGCAGCTTCGCCCCCAGCGGCACCGCCTTGTCCGGGACGCACAGCGCCACCCGGCCCTCTTCCTCGTGGAACCCCGTCACCAGGCATTCGGACATGAACGGCCCGATCTGCTTCCGCGGGAAATTGACGACGGCCACGACCAGCCGGCCCAGCAGCTCTTCGGGGCGATAAAGGTCCGTGATCTGTGCGCTCGACTTCTTCACGCCGATGGCCTCGCCGAAATCGACCGTCAGCTTGTAGGCGGGCTTGCGTGCTTCCGGGAAGGGCTGCACGTCGACGACCTTGCCTACGCGCAGCTCGACCTTGACGAAATCCTCCCAGGTGATCGGCTCCATTCGTTCTCCTTAGTTGTGGCTCCGGTCATGCCGGCGATCGGCTTTTCGATTCTTCGACGATAGCGCGGATCCGCCGATGCGCGGCAACGCATTGCGGGACGGTGCCCGTGCGGTGAACCAGCGGCGACGGGCGTCCGCGATCTCGATCACGTCCCGTGCGGCGCTGCGGCCTCAGCGCTCGATAAGCTCCTCGAGCAGGCGTCGTATCGGCAGGCTCACTGCCATCGCGCCGAAGATCGCGGCCAGCGAGCGATCGGAGACCCTCTCTTCCCAGCCCGGCGTCAACCGCTTCGGCACCAGGTGGTAATCGACGAGGTAGGCCAGTGCTGCCACCGCCGCGCCGCCGAGCAGGGCCCGCCCGGCATCCGCTCGCCCGAACAGGCGCTCGTAGATTGTCGCCCAGAACAGGCTGGCGCCGGTGTTGATGGCCAGCCCCGGGAGCGTGTGCTCGAGATCGACTTCGTCGACGTCGCCTGCCCGCGGCCCGTAGACGACGTGGCTCGTCGCGTTGATCGGCGCGACGGCGCTGCCGCTGTCGGCCCGGCCGCGCAGCGCCGCCGCGGCGACCGTGAACGCGGACACGATGAGGCCGGCGACGAGCGCGTGCCGCAGGGTCTCCTCCCACGAAGCGGGGAAGTCATCCCGCCGCAGGTCCCGTTCTCCTGCACTCGGCTGGACCGTCGTTCGCATGCCGTTGCCTCCGCTCCGGGTGGATGGTGCGGAACGTGCAACAACCGTGCCCGTTGCAGGACGCGTGCGCGGCTTCTACACGGGGCTGCCGGCGACTCACGCTTCCAGCAGGTGGAGACCCGCGATGCCGCCGGCAATGGCGCCGATGCACAACAGTCGCGCGGGGCTGCTGCTCTCGCCAAAGAACGCGATGCCGAGCAGCGTGACGCCGACGGCGCCGATCCCCGTCCACACGGCGTACGCCGTGCCGATGGGCAGGCTTTTCACGGCGTGCGCGAGCAGGAAGATGCTGCCGAGCGCGGCGGCGATCCCGGCGACGCTCGGCCACAGCTTCGTCCAACCGTCCGTCTGCTTGAGCGCGAGCGCCATCGCGATCTCCACCGCGCCGGCCGCGGCCAGCACGAGCCAGGCCATCTCTCATGCCGCCTTGCGCAGCCCGTGCGCGCGCATCGCCTCGCGGACGGCGGGCCGGTCCGCGATCCGCTCGAGGTAGCTCCTGAGCCGCGGATACGGTTCGAGGTCGACGCCGGTGAAGCCCGACCACCCGACGATCGTGAAGCAGTAGGCGTCCGCCACCGAGAACGTGTTGCCGTTGAGATATGGCGAGACCTCGAGGCGCCGTTCGACGAAGGCGAAGCGCGCGGCGAGCCGATCGCGGGAGTAAGCCTGGGCCTGCGAGCCGACTTCCGGGTGGAACAGCCACGGGCTGAACGACTTGTGCAGCTCGGAGGCGACGAAGTTGAGCCACTGCTGCAGGCGCACCCGCTCGCGCGTGCCCGCCGGCGGCGCGAGGCCGGACTGGGGCTTCAGGTCCGCGAGGTACTGGACGATGGCCGCGCCCTCGGTCAGCCGCTCGCCGTCGTCGAGCTCCAGCACCGGCACGTAGCCGAGCGGGTTGATCGCCTTGTAATCGTCGCCGTCGGCGAGCCGGTGGGTCGCGAGATCGACCTTCTCGAGCTCGAGCGGGATGCCGGCCTCGGCGGCGACGATCGCCGGCGAGAGCGAACAGGTGTGGGTTGCGTAATAGAGCTTCATCAACGGGTCCTCCAGGGGATGCGGTCCGCGATGTTGACGTTTTCCGGTACGCAAGCCAATATGGCGACATTGCACTTATCGCTTGCAGAGCTGCAAATGAACCTGGAGCGCCGCGACCTGCGGCTGGTGCTCGCCATCGGCGACGCGGGAACCCTGCTCGGCGGCGCACGCGCGCTCGGCATCGACCATTCCACGGCCTTCCGCCGCCTGAATTCGCTGGAGGAGCGGCTCGGCGTGCGCCTCTTCGTCCGTGCCCGTGACGGCTACGCGCCGACCGCGGCGGGCGAGGCGATGATCGAGGTGGCGCGCGAGGTCGACGCGGACATCGCCGGCCTCGAGCGGAAGCTCGCGGGCGCCGACCTGCGCCCGAGCGGCACCGTGCGCGTGACGATCACGGATACCGCGATCGACCTGCTCACGCCCGTGTTCGTCGCGTTCCGCCGGTCGCAACCCGCGATCGATCTCGAGGTTGCGGTCGCGAACCAGTTCTTCGCGCTGTCGCGGCGCGAAGCGGACGTGGCGATCCGGCCGAGCGCCGACGCGCCCGACGAGCTGGTCGCGCGGCGCGTCGCGACCGTCGCGACGGCGCCGTATGCGTCACCGGAGTACCTGGCGTCGCACACCGGCCGCGACCTCGCCGCGCACGACTGGCTCGCACCCGACGACAGCCTCTGGCACCTCGGCTCGGCGCAGTGGCTGCGGCGGAACGTGCCGCCGGAGCGCATCGTCTTCCGCGCGAGCTCGCTCGTGGCACTGCAGGCGGCGGCCCGTGCCGGGCTCGGCGTCGCGCCGCTCCCGTGTTTCCTCGGCGACGTCGATCCGGCGCTCACCCGCCTGCGCGCGCCGTTCGACGAAATGGCCACGAGCCTCTGGGTGCTGATCCACCCCGACCTGCGGCGGGCCGCGCGCATCCGGGCGTTCGTCGAGTTCGTCGCGGCCGCGCTCGAGGAGCGGCGGCCGCTGATCGAGGGCCGCGGCGCCCCGGCGCGCACGGCACGGCGCACCCGCCGCCGCTGACGGCAGCGACGCGGGCGGTGCGCGCCACTCCGCGCGACCGTCAGTTCTGGATGATCTCCGAGGCCCTCAGGGTGAGGCGCCCAGTGCCCTCGAGGGTGATGTTCCCGCCCTGGATCGAGATGTTGCCGTCCTCGCGGAGCACGATCGAAGCGTCACCGGCGCGCAGGATGAGCTCGTCGCCCGCCGTGACGACGATGGTTCTCGCGGCCGTGATGCTGGCCGTGTCGCCCGCGAGCAGGCTCGCCGAGCGTTCGGCGCTCTGCGCGAAATCCCCCTGGATCAGGACGGTCTGGTCGCGGCCCACGCTGACGAAGCGGGAACCGCCGATGTTCTGCACCAGGTCGCCGCCCACGGCCTCGGCCTGATCGCCGCCGGTGACATCCTCGCGGTTGCCCTCGGTAACGATGCGCAGGTCACCATCCGGCAGGGCGGCAATGATCGCGTTCAGGCGATCCACTTCCGCCTGCAGGCTCGTGAGCTCCCGCAGGATCTCCTGCTTGTTTTTCGGCAGCGGACACTCCTCCGCGGCCTGGACCGCGGACACGGACAGGAGCAGAGCGCAGGAAAGGGCAAGCATACGGGTATGGGTCATGGCAGCACCTCTTCGAATTGTTGTTGAGCACCATGACGGTCTTCGCTGCCGGCTATCCGGGCTGCGGTACGCGCGGCAGCGAGGATCGTACGTGTCTTCGGCCGTCCCCCCGTCGGAGAAGACCGTGACCAAGAGAGTTTAGCCGCGGGCGGCGCCCGGAACACGCGGAAATGTCGGGCGTATTGACGTAATCCGGAAAAGAATCCTCCGCGCGGGCGGCTAGGCTTCGCGGGCCTTGCGCCGCCGGCGGCGCGACCGGTGCCGGCCGCTGCGCCGCGGGGCGCCGGCCGGCACCGGCAGGTCCTCCTTCGACGCGTCTTCGGTCTGCCGCGAGGGTGTATCGCCGCCGGCCGCGTCGGCCCCGGCGTGCGGATCGGGCGCAAAGCCGGGCACCACCGATTTCTCGATCTCGTATCGCAGCAGGCGTTCGATATCGCGGAGCAGCGGCTGCTCGTCGCTCGAGACCAGCGAGATCGCGTGCCCCTCCTGGCCGGCGCGGGCGGTGCGGCCGATGCGGTGCACGTAGTCTTCCGGCACGTTGGGCAGCTCGTAGTTGACGACGTGCGGCAGGCGCTCGATGTCGAGGCCGCGGGCAGCGATGTCGGTTGCCACCAGCACGCGCACGTTGCCGGCCTTGAAGTCCGCGAGCGCGCGCGTCCGCGCACCCTGCGACTTGTCGCCGTGTATCGCGGCTGCCGCGATGCCGCCCTTCGTCAACTGCCCGGCCAGGCGATTTGCGCGGTGCTTCGTGCGCGTGAAGACCAGCACCTGCCGCCAGTTGCCGCTCTCGATGAGATGGGCGAGCAGGTCGCGCTTCCGGTCCTTGTCGACCGGGTGCACGACCTGCCTGACCCGCTCGACGGTCGAATTGCGCGGTGTCACCTGGATCTCGACCGGGTCGTGCAGCAGGTCCGCCGCCAGGCGCCGGATCTCGTCCGGGAACGTGGCGGAGAACAGGAGGTTCTGGCGCCGCGCGGGCAGCACCCTGAGAACCCGGCGAATGTCGCGGATGAAGCCCATGTCGAGCATGCGATCCGCTTCGTCCAGCACGAAAATCTCGATGCGGGACAGGTCGAGGGACCGGCGCTCCACGTGGTCGAGCAGGCGGCCCGGCGTGGCGACGACGATGTCGACGCCCTGGCGCAGCTCCTCGACCTGCGGGTTCATGCCGACGCCCCCGAAGATCACGGCCGACCTGAACGGCAGGTGGCGGCCGTACGCGCGTACGCTCTCGCCGACCTGCGCCGCGAGCTCGCGCGTCGGCACCAGGATCAGCGCCCGCACGCAGCGCTGCGCGGTGTTCGATACCTGCAGGCGCTGCAGCAGCGGCAGCGTGAAGCCGGCGGTCTTGCCGGTGCCGGTCTGCGCGCCGGCGAGAACGTCGCGTCCTTCGAGGATCGGCGGGATGGCCTGCTCCTGGATCGGCGTCGCCCGGGCATAGCCCTGCTCGGCGATCGCGCGCTGCAATTCGGCCGACAGGCCGAGCCCATTGAATGACATTCTTCTTCGGGAGCTCCAAGAGCCCGACCCGATCGCGGCAGTTCCGCGCGGGTTCGGTCCGGGCCGGATGTATGGATAGCTCCGAACCGCGGAAGTGCGGGACGGAGTGCATGCGCACACCGAAGTGCGCAGTCGCGACGGACTATACAGCGGTCGGAGGGAAATTGCTCGCCGGCGATGCGTTCGCTGTCCCCGCCGGCGTCGCGGCCGCCGGGCGGCGGAACTGCCCGCCACTCGATTTACTGCGCCAGCGCGACGTACGTGGCGAGCGTCAGCAGCACGACGACGCCCGAGACCGTCTTCGCGTGGCGCCACGGCGTGACGTCCACCGGCGGGTCGGCCGCCGGATCCATGCTCACACGGCGTGCCGGCCGCAGCGCGCTGACCGCCACCATGAGCAGGACGGTCAGCAGGAACACGAAGCCGAGGAAATGCAGGAAGTGCACGGGCTCCTCCAGGCCAAAGAGCGGCATGAGCCAGGCCTGGATCTCGTCGAAGAACGCGAAGTTGATCAGGTAGAACGCGACCGGCCCGGCGACGAGCGCCGTCTTCGCCGCGGCCGCGGAGATGCGGCGCGTGAACAGCGCGGCGAGGATCACGGCGAGCATGGGGCCGAAGAAGGTCGCATTGATCTGCTGCAGGTAGTTGTAGAGGCTGCCGCTCGTGTCGATGCCAGGTGCCGCCAGCATCGCGGCGACGGCGAGGAGGATGCTGCACCAGCGGCCGGACACCACGAGCTCCCGGTCGGACGCGGAGCGGCGAACGAGCGGCCGGTACACGCCGAAGCTCCACAGGGTTGCCGCGCTGTTGAGGACGCTGTTGAACGTGCTCAGGACCGCGCCGACGAGCACGGCTGCGAAGAAGCCGGCCAGCGCGCCCGGCAGCACGACCTTCACGAGCTCCGGGTAGGCGAGCAGGTAATCCGCGGGCGCCAGCCGGTCCTTGAACAGGTGCCAGGCGATCACCCCGGGGAGCACGATGAGCAACGGGCCGAGCAACTTCAAGAACGCGCCGATCAGCACCCCCTTCTGGCCTTCGGCGAGGCTCCTGGCGCCCAGCGCGCGCTGCAGGATCGACTGGTTGACGCACCAGAAGAAGACCTGGTTCACCACCATCCCGGTGAACAGCACCCCGAACGGCAGGAAGCTGCCCGGCTCGTCGCCCGTGATGTCGAACTTCGCATGCTCCTCCGTGTACAGCGTGCCGAGCCCGGCGAGCGGATTGCCGTCGCCGACGGCCGCGAGCCCGAGCACCGTGACGAGCATGCCCGCCACCAGGAAGCCGATACCGTTGACGGTATCGGAGATCGCCACCGCGCGCAGGCCACCGAAGATGGCGTACACGGAGCCGAGCATGCCGATGCCCCACACGAGCAGCCAGCGGGCTTCGTCCATCTCGATGCCGAACGACGCGGACACCGCGAACAGGCTTTCGAGCCCGCTCGCGCCGAACAGCAGCACCACCGGCAGGATGGCAATCGCGTAGGAGAGCAGGAAGAGCACGGACATGATGACGCGCGTCGCCTGGTCGAAGCGCCGTTCGAGGAAGTCCGGGATCGTCGCAATGCCCATGCGCAGGTAGCGCGGCAGGAACACGAGCGCGGTCAGCACCATCGCGAGCGCCGCCGTCGTCTCCCAGGCGGTCACCGCGATCGTGTGCTGGAACGCGTCGCCGTTCAGCCCGATGAGGTGCTCCGTCGACAGGTTCGTCATGAGCAGGGAGCCGGCGATGACCCAGGCGGTGAGGCTGCGCCCGCCGAGGAAATAGCTCTCCGGGGAGCTCGTGACGCGATGGTGGCGGGTCGCAAGCCACGTGATCGCTGCGACCAGGAACGTGAAGCCCAGGAAACCGCCGAGGATCATACCTGCCGCCCGGCCTGTGCCGCCGCGCTCGACGCACGGCCGGGTCGTTGTTGTCGATCGCCGCATTCTCGCCCGGCGGCGCGCGCTCCTGCAAACCGCCCGCGATGCGGTGCGGAGCGACGCCCGGGCGCCGGCATCGCGGCGTGCTGCTATAGTGCCGGGCAGCCGGTTCGCGACAATCCTGGAGTGACTTCGTGATGCGCGCAGCGAAACTGGGTGGAGTGATTGGCCTGCTCGTCCTGTCCTCGGCCTGCAGCACCCCGGGCGAGCCGGCGGACACCGCCGCCGCAACCGAGACCGAGCCGGATTCCATGGCGATGACCGAGGACGCGCATTCGAGCCGGAACTCCCTGGACTGGGCGGGCACCTATTCCGGTATCCTGCCCTGTGCCGACTGTCCGGGCATCGAGACCACCGTGACCCTGCATGCCGACGGCCGCTACGAGCGCCGCATGGTGTACCTCGAGCGCAGCGTGGCGCCGCTCACCGATGCCGGGTCGTTCTCGTGGAACGCCGCCGGCAGCGCGGTGACCCTGCACGAGGCGGGCGGCGAAGGCGGCCAGCAGTTCAAGGTCGGGGAGAACACCCTCATCCACCTCGACCAGGAGGGCAGGCCGATCACCGGCGAGCTGGCGCGTCACTACGTGCTGCACAAGCACCTGCAGGATCCCGCGATCGAGGGCAAAAGGTGGCGGCTCGTCGAGCTGCGCGGCCGGCCGGTGGAAGCCGGGAAGGGCGCGTTCCTCGTGCTGGATCCCGAACGGGGACTCGCGAGCGGCAACGCGTCCTGCAACTCGTTCTCGGGCGCCTACGCGATCAAGAGCGGCAACCGGATCAGCCTCGGCGACATGGCCGTGACGATGATGGCCTGTCCCGACATGGCCATCGAGGAGCAGTTCCTGGACGTGCTGCGCCGGGCCGACAATTACACCGTCGCCGACGGTGTGCTCAGCCTGAACCGGGCGCGCATGGCGCCGCTCGCGCGGTTCGAGGTTGCCGGCGATTAGGACGGCGGTCGGGCCACGGCGCCGGCCGGCCGGCCGATCCCGGCGGCCGGCGGGCGACCTATACTGTGCACACCCGCCCACAAGGCGTCCTCGACGCAGGAGCCGCAAGTCCATGCAAACGCGCATTACCGAGATCTCGGACGGGCTGTATCGCCTGTCCACGCTGGTGCCCGAAATCGCCCCGCCGGCAGGGTTCACCTTCAACCAGTTCCTGCTCATGGCCGACGAGCCACTTCTTTTTCACTGCGGGCACCGGGGCATGTTCGACGGCATTCGCGGTGCGGTCGAAAAGATCATGCCCGTGGAAAAGCTGCGCTGGATCTCGTTCAGCCACTTCGAGGCCGACGAATGCGGCGCGATGAACCCGTGGCAGGAAGTGGCGCCGCACGCGCAGGTGCTGCACGGGCAACTCGGCTGCAACATCTCCCTGAACGACCAGTCGCTTCGCCCGCCGCGCGCGGCGCGCGACAACGAGGTCCTCGACCTGGGTGGCCGGCGCATCCGCTACCTGGCCACGCCGCACGTGCCGCACGGCTGGGACGCCGGGCTCATCTTCGAGGAAACGACCGGCACGCTGTTGTGCAGCGACCTGCTCGGACAGGTCGGGGACGGCCCGGCGCTCACGGAACACGACATCGTGGAGGCGGCGCTGGAAGGCGAAGCCCTGTGGCACTCGATGAGCGTGACACCGGAATGGGTCGCCACCGTGCATCGCCTCGCGGACCTCGGGCCGCGGACCCTGGCGATCATGCACGGCTCGTCGTTCTCCGGGGACGGGGCGGGGGCGTTGCGGGCGTTTGCGGGCGGCCTGGCGCAGGCGCGGCAGCCCGCCGCGGCATAGCCCCCGCCCGGCGCCCGGCGCCCATACGGCGGAACCGGCCGGGCGGTACGCCGAACTCGCGCTTGAACGCGCGGTTGAACGCGGCTTCGGACTCGTAGCCGACGTCCAGCGCGATGCGCACGATCGGCTGTCTGCCGGACCGGAGCAGCCTTGCGGCGAGCTGCAGGCGCCAGCGCGCCAGGTAACGTAACGGCGGCTCGCCGAGCAGCCGGGTGAAGCGCTCCGTCAGGATCGAGCGCGACGTGCCGATCTCGCTCGCCATCGCGGACAGTGTCCAGGGATGAGACGTCCTCCCGTGCAGCAGGGCGAGCGATGCACCGACGATCGGGTCGCGCGCCCCGGCCAGCCAACCCGTCTGCTCCGGCGGCAGCAGCTCCATGTACCGGCGCAAGGTCTCGATGAACAGCGCTTCGGCCACCTTCGACAGCAACGCCACCTTGCCGGGCCGATCCGATCCCGTCTCCGTCACGAGGTGCCGGATGGAGGACTCCAGCCACTCGCCCGCGGCGTCGCTGCGCAGGTTGATGTGCACGGCACGCGGCAGCCCGCAGAGGAACAGGCGCTCGGCGTGCTGCTCGCAGCCGAAATAACCGCAGATGAAGTGCGTCACCGCGCCGCCGCCGCCGAGCTCCATCGTGTGCAGGTCGCCGGCGAGGTAGCTGCCGAGGGAGGCCTCGCTGTCGTGCAGCGCCGGCGGTGACCCGTTCGTCACGGTATGGGCATCGCCGTGCGGGATGATGATGACGTCGCCGGCGCACAGGCGGGCTTCCGTGCCGTCCTCGAAACGGCACAACGCCTCTCCCTCCGTGAGCAGGTGATAGCCGATCAGGCGTTCCGTGTCCGGTGCGAGCCGGTGCGCAACCCGCTGCATGGGCGGAACCGTGAAGCCCCAGGGTGAGGTGCAGACCGCGTGATAGAAGATCGCGCCGGTCATGCGGACCGAGGCCAACGCGGCGGAAAGTGCGTCCATCGATCGTTCCCTCGACGCGTGCAGCGCCGCACCCGTGCGTGGCAGGACGGCGAAGCGGTGCTTCACGTTCGAGTCTAGTGCACCGGGCCGCGCGTCGAGGCAACAGGTCGACTTTCGTGGCGAGCGGCAAAAACATGCGGACGACTGGCAAAGTCTGCGCCGGTCGCGGCCGCTACGTTGGAGTCTCTTCTCACCCACTCACGGAGAGCTTCCATGTCTGCTTCCACGATTCCGTCTTCCGATCTTCGCCACTCGTTGCTGGCCGGGCTGCCGGTTGCCGAACGGCGAATGACGCTCGCGAACCTGCACACGGCTGTCCTCGAGTGCGGGGACGGTCCCCCGATGCTGTTGCTGCACGGTCCTGCCGCTTCCGCCGCGCACTGGATGCAGGTCATCCCATCGCTCGTCGCCACCCATCGCGTCATCGCGCCCGACCTGCCGGGGCACGGCGCGTCGCAGGCCGACGGCGCGCTCGACGCCGGGCGCGTGCTGTCCTGGCTCGGCGAGCTGATCGACCTGACCTGCGAATCGCCCCCGGTGATCGTGGGCCAGCTCTCAGGCGGCGCGATTGCCGCGCGCTTCGCGGCCGGGCATGGCGAAGAGATCCGTCGTCTCGTGCTGGTGGATACGTTCGGGCTCTGCCCCTTCCAGCCGGCGCCCGGATTCGGCGAGGCGGTGATGCGCTATCTCTCGGAGCCTTCGACCGACACCCATTGGGCACTCTGGCAGCACTGCGCCTTCGACCTCGGGCGGCTGCACCGGCGCATGGGATCGCTCTGGGCAGCGTTCGAGGCCTACAACGTCGATCGTGCCCGCGCGCCGGGTGCGCACGAAGCGGTGGGGGCGCTCATGGAAAGCTTCGCGCTGCAGGCGATCGAGCCCGGCGAGCTGGCCGGCATCCGGGTGCCGGTCTCGCTGGTCTGGGGACGACACGATCGTGCGACGCCGCTGTCCGTTGCCGAAGCGGCGAGCGCGCGGTACGGCTGGCCGCTCCACGTCATCGAGGAGAGCGCGGACGACCCGCCGGTCGAGCAGCCGGAGGCCTTCGTTCGCGTGCTGGAGCGCCTTGCGGAGAATCGCGCCGCGTAGGAACGCTGCCCTGCGCGCGACGGCGATCGTTGCTCGCGCGCGATGGGTACTGCTGCGGGGAGTCAGTGCGGCCGCTGGCGTTGCGCCTCGGATTCCTCGGCCACGACGAAGCGGTTGCTGCCCACACCCGCCGGTACCGGTTCCTCCGCGACCTCGGGTTCCGGCTCGGGCTCCGCTTCGGGTGGCGGCGGCGCTTCCTCCCGGCTTGCCCCCGCCGCGGCCTCGGGCGCGGCGCGCCGGCCGGACGGGTCGGTGTAGCGGTCGTTCAGCTCGCGGATGGCGCGATGCGCATCGTTCAGCACGGCGTCGAGCTTCCGCCGCGTCCACATGCTCCAGCCGCGCGGGCGCGTGAGGAAGAACGGCCACCAGGAGCGCACGTTCGCCTCGAACGCCCGTGCGAGGACGCCGGCGTCGTCGCCGAGCGACCGGTCCTGCAGGATGCTTCGCCGCACGCCGCGGGCCGCCATGCGACGCATCAGCCCGTGCAGGATGAGCGCGGCGAGGACGACGAGGATCACGATGCTCCACAGCAGCACCGGGGACTGGCGCACCGATTCCAGCCACGGCGGGGCGTAGCGCAGCCCGTCCCACCAGCCCAGGGCGATCGTTCCGGCGAGCAGGGCGAGCAGCACGCCGCCGAACGCGATCGCGTCGTGCCACCACACCCGCCGCCGCCAGGCCGCGCGGGCCGCTCTCAGCCGCGGCACGAACACGTCGCGCACCCGCTTCGCCGCCTGCTCGAGCTCACCGACGATGCGGTAGGAACGCTCGACTTCGAGCTCGTCGATGCGGTGCAGGATCTCGTTCATGTCCTCCTCGCGTTTCGTCGCGAAGCGCCGCTTGAGGTGCTCGTCCTCGATCGGGATCGCGGACGCCGGGTCGTAGAGGCGATAGAACCGGCCGGCCGTGAGCCCGCGCTGCGCGAGCGCGCGCTGCCACGCGCCGAACACTTCCTCCGGGTTGTCCTCGCGCGCGGCGTTGTCGATCTGGTTGAGGATGTGCATGAACTTGCTGAAGTCGGGCCGCTTCAGCGTGTTCGTCACGAGGTAGTCGAGCGTGTCGCGCATGGCCCCGGGCTCCGGGTGACGCGCATCGAAGAACACGAGCACGAGGTCGGAGATGTCGATGATGTGATCGGTAATGCGCAGGGTGGCGGTGCGCTGCGCGTCCGCGTCGAAGCCGGGCGAGTCGATGAAGATCTTGCCGCGCAGCGCCTCGCTGTTGCAGGTCTTGAGCTGCAGGTAGGAATCGATGCGTGCGCCTTCGCCGGCGATGTCGCGCTCGATCTCGTGGCTGATCTTGTACAGCGGGAAGCGCGGGTCGCCGTCGAGCGCGATGCCGGGCAGGACGCGCGGCGTGCCTTCCGGCCCGTAGCAGATGACCGTGAACTTGTCGTCGACCGCCTGGTTGCCGGTCTTCTGCAGCGGGAACCCGAGGACGTGGTTGATGAACGTCGACTTGCCGGAAGAGTAGGTGCCGAGCACGCTGATCAGCGGCCACCAGGCGATCTTCGTGGCGTAGGACTCGGTCCGGTCGAGAAGCCCGAGGCGCCAGGCGACCTGGTCGAGGCGGCGGTAGCTGCGCACCACGCCGAGCATCTGCGGGTTCTCCTCCGCCAGGTGTCTCTCGAGCCGGGTGACCTGGTCTTTCAGGCTGGCCTTCGTGTTCTCGGTCATCGATCCCTCCGCCGCTGACGGGAGCGGGTTTGCCCTCGGGCGCGTGGCGCGCGGTGCCAGGATGCGGTCGATAAGGCCAGCAAGTTTTGTGCCACACGGCTGCCGGAGCGCGCCCCGCGCGCGACAACGGACCGCGAACGAGCACCGGCAGGAACGCGCATCTGCGCGATCGATTCATCGGAACTGCCGGTAAACGGCGAGACTGCGAATCGAGCGCGAGCGGTGCTCGCGCCTACGGGCTGGGGGGCCCCGCCGGCGGCTCGATCCCCGGCTCGACGTGCAGCAGGGCCGGGAGCTCCTCGGGGTAGTACTTCTCGATCAGCGCGAACAGCGTGGCGACGGTTTCCACGGTGAGCGTTCCGTAATCCTGCGAGGGCCGGAAGTGCATCTGGAAGGCCCGCAGGACGTTGCGGGTCTGCACGTCGAGCGCGCCCGTGGGCTCGATGCGGTAGCCGTAGGCCGCGAACGCGCGCTGCACGTTGCGCAGGGGCAAGGGCTGCTGCCGGAAACGCTCCCACCAGCGGATCACCGCCTCGTCCTCGTACCAGCCGCCGAACCCCAGGCGATGGAGCCGCTGCCACGGGAAGCGCGGGCCCGGATCGATCTTGCGATCGGGCGCGATGTCGGAGTGGCCGACGATGTGCGTCGGCCTGATGTT
Source organism: Woeseiaceae bacterium (assembly GCA_035304345.1). Lineage (GTDB taxonomy): Bacteria > Pseudomonadota > Gammaproteobacteria > Steroidobacterales > Woeseiaceae > IDS-8. Next base: position 17,343 of record DATGQE010000019.1, read on the forward strand.
CGGGTGGCGCGCGAGGATGTCCTCGAGCAGCTCCGCGAGCAGCGCGATCTGCGATTCGGCGAAATCGGGATAGAAGCAGATCGTGTCGGGGGCGAGGTCGCGGATGGCGGTGGTCGTGTCGACGGGAGCGGGACCCGCTGCGCCCGGCACCGTGACCGCGCCGGCCGGGACGTCGTGCGCGTCACGCGCGGTGTGGCAGCGCGTGCGGTTGACGAGCTCGATGCCGATGGACTGGTCGTTGAGGCTGGTGCGCCCCGCCCAGTAGCTATCACCGGCATGCCACGCGCGCTGCGTCTCCGGCACCAGCTCGTAAACGCGCAGTTTGCGCCGGTCGTACGTCGGGTCGTCGGGCTCCGGGACCAGGTAATGCGAGCTCACCGGGTACTCGGAGCGGGTGGTGAGTGTCGCGAGCGAGTCCGCGAAGTCCTCCGTCGTGTGGTGGATGACCACGATGCTGATGCGGCTGTTGTAGTTCTCGGAGGGGACGCGCACGCGGCCGGCGCAGCCCGCGAGCACGATCGTGAGCGACGCGAGCAGGAGCAGGCGCGCAGGAAGCGGCATCGCGCGGTGCGTGGGGCTGGGTCGGGAATCCATGTCGGCGCTAGCGTAGCCGCTCGTGCGCGCCGCGTGAATGGCCGGCGCCCGCCACGCGTCGCCGGGCGCGGACCTGCGCGCTCAGCTCGTTTCGCTGCCGATGTGCGCGTTCACGAAGGCCACCGTCTCCCGCAGGCATTCGAGCCGTGTCTCCGGGCTCAGCAGGTAATGGTCCTCGCCGCGCAGCTTTACGAGCTTCACGGTTTTGCCGGCGCGCGAGAGCTGCTTCTGCATGTGCCGCGACTGGTCGAAATGCGCGTCCGTGATGTCCTCCTGCGACTTCCGGCCCCACTCGCCGCGGCCTGCCAGCAGGTGGTTGAGCCGAAGCCAAAACCGTGACGCCGTCGCCGGTCGGGTGCTTCGCGCCGGCGCTATCCTGCCGCTCGGACCCCGAATGGCACGAGGCATCATGGCTGCCACCCGGCCGCAAGCATCGGCAGGCCGCGACGCGCCCGAGCTGGGTTTCGAGCGCCTGCGAGCCGAACACCGCCGGCTGCGCTCCACGCTGCCGGAGCCCGTGCGGCTGCGCACGCATCGCGCGCTGAGCTGGCTCGAGCGCGCCGGGAAAGAGCAAAAGGACGTCGACGCGCGCTTCCTGTTTCTCTGGATCGCGTTCAATGCCGCTTACGCCCGCGAGATCTTCGAGCGCGACCGCTTCAGCGACAGGCGGGTGCGCATGAGCTTCCTGCGGGAGCTGATCGCCGCCGACACCGGGCACCTGCTCTACGATGCCGTCTGGCACCACTTTCCGCGCTCGATTCGCGTCTTCCTCGACAATCCCTACGTGTTCCAGCCGTTCTGGGACTACCAGACCGGGCGCATCACGAAAGAGGAGTGGGAGACGCGCTTCCGCCTGGGCAAGCGCGCGGCGACGAAGGCGCTCGGGCGGATGGACACGAGCAAGGTGCTCGCCGTGCTGTTCGAGCGCCTGTACGTGCTGCGCAACCAGCTCGTGCACGGAGGCGCTACCTGGAACAGCGGGACGAACCGCAGGCAGGTGGCCGACGGCGCGGAGATCATGGGCGTGCTGGTGCCGATCGTGATTCACCTGATCATGCACAATCCCGGGCGCCGCTGGGGCGACCCGTGCTACCCGGTGATTTCGGACTGAGCGGTCGGCGGCGCAATCGACCTCGGCACCCGCCGCGGGCAAAATCAGGCACATGACGACGGTCACGGTATTCGGCGGCAC
>DATGQE010000020.1:0-13255 GCA_035304345.1 Woeseiaceae bacterium
GCCATCGCCTCGATGTGCGGGTAGGCCGCGGTCCATTCGAGCAGCGCCTGGAGTGCGGCATCCCGCTTCCGGATCGCTTCCAACACGACGGCCTCCTGATCGACCTTCGCGCGCTGGACGAAGTACGCGGCCATGTAGCGCGCGAGGTACGCCTTCGCGTCGTCGGGCAGGATCAGCGGGACCGTGCCGGCCGTGAGTGCGGGCGGCTCGACGAGGTAGAGCAGTTTGAGTTGTACGACGCCGTCCCATCCGAAGCGTGGTGTTTCGCCGGCGAACTTGCGGCCGTCGACCGCGCGCAGCGTGCCGGAGCGGAGGTAGGCGGCCGGTGTGCGCCGCGGGATGAGATGCGCCTGCGCCTCCGGCACGAGCTTGACGTGGGCCCGGCTCCCGTCGTCGTAGGTCACGGTGACGCGGCGCAGCCGCCAGACATCTTCCGGCAGCTCGACCTCGACCAGCTCCGTCTCGCTCTGCCCCTGCTGGCACTTCTCGCCCTCGGAGACGGTCGGGTCCTCCTCGCTGTCGCCGTGGATGAGGAGCGGCGGGAACGGGTAGCTCGGATTGTCCTGCGCGATGATGCGGTCCACGAGCCGGCGCTGTTCCTCGTCCAACTCGCGGAACGCCTCGGGGTCGTCGATGAACCTGACGTCCCTGGCCTCGATCAGATACTCGCGCGCGAGCGCGATGACCTCGCTGGCGAGCATCTTCTCACACCTCGAAGTGCACTTCGGCCGCGCGGATCGTGCTGGCGATGAAGCTGGCGGCGTCGGCTTCGAGCCGGTCCATCGCGCGCTGGAAGTCGAGCTCCCATTCCTGGCGGCGGTTGCGGTCGACGTCGACGTTGGGCGCGAGCAGCATGACCAGCGTACAGATGAGCGCCTCCTCGAGCACGGCCGGGTAGTCGAAGACGGGCGCACCGGCGCCGCCGAGCGTGCGCGCGGTCACGCGCTGCGGCGCGAGGATGCCGTGCAGCTCGAGCGTGTGGACGCCGCTCCAGTCGCCGACCTTGCGGAGCTTCCTCTGCTGGTCGATGGCGAGCGCGACGATGTGGCCCTCGTAGTCAACCGGCGCGCGGTGCCGGCTACCGAACTCAGGGATCCAGACCTCGTCGCCGTCCCCGTTCGCGCCGAGCCAGTCGATCGAGTAGATGAGCAGCCATTCACGGCGGCCGGAGACGACCTGGCCGTCCACGACCTCGGCGGTCAGGTCGACCGGGTCCAGCGCCACGACCTCGGGCTCGATGGTGTACGTCTGCGTGAGCCGCTCGGGCTCGGTGTCACAGATCTCGAACACGAGCGCCTTGAGCGCCTGGTTGAACGCCCGGGCGATGACGTCGCTGTCGATTGCGCGCGTCCGAAATTCCGGTGCGCGGTCGAACGCCGCCTGGGCGATCTCTTCCGCCGTGAACCGCACCGCTCACTCCTTGGAAGCTCTCGGTGCCCGCGGCGCGCGGCCCGGCCGGCGCGGCTTCTCCTCGGCCGCCGGAGGCGGTTCTTTCTCCGGTTCCTCGGGGGCCTCGGGGGCCTCGGGCGTCTCGGGGGCCTCGGGCGTCAAGCTGGCGCCCGCCACGGCCTTGTCGAGCGCCCCGGCGAGCGCCTTGGCCTCGGCGCGGGCAACCTCGAAATTCTCCAGCTCGCCGGGCGGAAGTGCGCGGGCGGCGCCGATCAGCCGCAGGATGTTGCGCAGCCCGCGGAGGTTCTGGACGGGCTTGCCGGACTCGGCGAACTGCGCCATGAGCTTCGCGGCGGCCTGCGCCTCCTTCCGCGACAGCGATCCCTTCTGCATCAGCCAGATGAGCGCCTGCTTGGGGCTCTCGCCCTTCGGCACGTCATCGATCGTGGGCGGCTGCGCACGCGCGGCCGCGGTCACGCTCACGCGGATCTCGCCCGCGTCGAACTCCTTGAGCACGACATCGAGCGCCGCCTCCAGGCCCTTCTGCCTGAGCTCCTCGTAGCGCTTCGCGCACGCCTGGAGCTGGAGACGGTTGAGGTGGCCCTGGCGGTGCAGATGGACGAGGAACTGCTTGTCGCTGACGTTCGGGTCACGCTCCATGGTCGCGAGTGTCATCAGCTCTCTCCCGGGATGTAGTCGGGGTCCCAATCCTGTGGCCGCCCGCCGTAGCGCTGCGCCATTTCCTCGGGCGAGACGTAGCTGACGCCGGTTTGCTCGCCGATTCTGCGGAACAGCCGGTGGTAGTAGTGCGCGAACTCCTCCTCGGCCTCGGCCGGCACGCCCTGCTCGTACATCACGCGCAGGTTGTGCTCGTAGATCTCGCGATCGATCTCGCCGGGGTCGCGGAGCCGGGTGCAGCGTCTGCGGAGCCGCGTCCAGTCGAGATCCGACAGCGATGCGGGCCCGCGCTTCCGCGCGTCGATCTCGTAGACGGGGAACGGCTCGCGCACGACCTCGACCGTGTAGCCGAGGCCTGGCACGTAGTTGCGGGGCTCGGGCAGGTCGACCCACTTCACGATCGTCCACTCGCGCAGTTCCGAGTTGAACAGCAGGTCATACTCCTCCGCGTTCACGCCCGGGATGCCGCGGAGCGCGCTGCGCACGCGTGCCACGTCGCGGGGGTTCGGCCGGTGGCGGCCGAGCGTGTCCGCGAATTGCGGCGGGTAGTTGCGGTCCCCGACGCGCACGTAATCGGCGGTCAGGAACTCGAGCAGCGGGTCGACGGGGTTCTCGGGGTTGCCCGGCTCGCCGAGCGCTGCGCCGCGGAACGTGTAGACGTCGCTCGCCTTCACTTCTTCCTCGGGCCTCTGAGAACGTCCTTCTCGTGGAACTCGCACGCCACCTTCACGGGCGGCGGGTTTTTCATGCCCATCTTCATGAGCTTCTGGCGGTACGCCTCGCCGCCGCGGCAAATCGCGGCCATGAGCCGCGCCTGACCTTTCGACTTGCTCGGCATATGCGGGTGCCCCGCCCGTCACCAGGCGGGCGGGGCCTCCGGTTGAGGGTTCGGATCACTGGCCGGGCGTGGATCCGGGCGCCCAGGTCATGCCCGTCGTGCTCACGAGGACGTTCCGGCGCCGGATGCCGTAGTCGTAGACCGCGGTGATCAGCGTATCGAACACGGTCTTGTTCGGTACGCGCTGCATGGCACCGCCGCCCTCGTCGACGAAGTTGATGAAGTCGTCGACGGCGAAGCGGCTGATGAAGCCACCGCCCGTGCCGACCGGGACGAAGAACATCCGTCCGTCCGGCGCGGTGTGGTCCATGAACCAGGGCCGCCCATCGAACTCGCCGACATCCCACAGCGCGTCGAGAGAGCGGACGTTCCTGAACTCCACCTTCTCGTCGAGCTGCGCGGCGTAGCGCTCGTGCGTCTCGTAGGACGAGATCACGAAGCCGATCCGGCCGCGCTCGGCCTTCTTCGCGAGCCGGTTCTTCGCGCGCCGCATATCGGGGATGAGCGTCGCCTGGTTGACGGGGACCTTGCGCGGCTTCCACTGCGGTTCCGGCGGCTGGCCGCCCACGCTCTGCGTCGGGCTGAGGCCCTGGAGCGTGTCGCGCAGCGAGTCGTCGTAGAAGCCGAGCATCCCCATCGCCGGCCGGTTGTCCTCGGCCTCGCCCGGGTCGAACCAGCCCTCGATGGTGTTCTGGAGGTAGACGTAGTCGTCGGCCGTCACGCCGCTGAGCGTGTGGCCGGCCTCCACCCGCACCGCGATCTCGCCCTCGGTGCCGGTGTCGTCGTCGACCGCCTCCACGATCGCCGTGCCACGGTCCGTCGTGACGCCGGGCTCGTAGCCCTTGGTGTCGAGGATGTGGAGGGTCTGGCCGGGGCGGATGATCGCCGCGGGCGCGCCGCCGTCCGAGAGGCCGTAGGCGCGGTCGAGGGTGAGGATCCGGTCGCTGGCGAGGTCGCTCGCGTCCTTGACGCGGCAGATCACGCCAGAGCCGTCGCCCCACAGGTACGTGTTGGCGGTGAGCACGAACGCCTCGCGCGTGCCCGTCATCTGGAGCTGCGCGGCGCGTGCGAACGCGTGTGCGTTGGTGCGGGCCTTGCGCATCAGCTTGTACGTCAGCCGTGCGCGGAAGGTGAGCTGCTTGAGCGTCACCTCCACCCGGCGGATCCGCGGATGACCGCTCTCCGCGACGTCGGCGCTCTCGCCGTGGAACCCGCCGCCCTCGTTCAGCCCGAGCTCGATGGCGATGACCGCCTTCTCGCCCTGGCCGTCGACGGTGTCGGAACGCTGCCGGATGAAGCGCAGCAGCGGAAACGCGGCGTTGAACTGCCGGACGATACCGGGCAGATAGTGAAGCTGGAGCAGCTGGATGACTGTCTGAGTCGTCGCAGCCACTGTGGTCCTCGAAGCGTCATGGGTCCGTTACGAGCCGGCGCCCATGAGTCGCTGGAGGTCCCTGGCGAGTGCGTCGGGGATGTCCTCCCAGCGGGGCGGCCGGCGTGCGTTCGGGTTCGGCCTGGTCGGCTGCCTGCCCGCGCGCGTGCCGGACGGGATGGCTGCTGGCGGCTTCCGGGCGATTTCCCGCTTGGGCTTCTCGCTCGACCGCAGCTTGACCATGTCGCGCAGCACGTCGAAGACGGGGCGGCGCCGACCCTCTTGCTTCCACTGGTCGAGGACCGCCTGCACTTCGATTCCGTCCGAGAGGCGGACGGCTTCTCGAAGCGCGGCGAAGACGGCCTCCGCATGATCGCCATAGCCCACGCCCGGGACGAACCCGAAGTCCTCGGGCACGGAGCTGCTGGCGGCGCGCTTGCCGTTCGTGGGCGGTTCCGCGGCCTCGGCGCCTGCGGTGGCGCGAGCGGGCGCGGCTTCCCCGCCGACGAGTTGGGCGAGTACGCGCTTGATCTGGTTCAGCTCCTGCTGGAGCCGGAAGCTGCCGGGGTCGCTCTCCGCTTCCGAGATGTGCCTGTTCAGCTCGTCGCGGAGCGCGATCATGTAGTCGAGGCCCGAATTGGGCGCGATGGTCTTTTCGACGAACTCCACGGGGTCGTCGATGTGCTTGAGCAGCGCCTCGATGTGCTGCATCGCAGCGCTGACCGTGGCCTCCTTGGCCTCGGCCTCGCGGAGCCTGGTGTCGGCCTCCTGCAACCGGCGCGTGACCTCCGGCATCCCGTGGTAGCCGGCGGCCTTCTGGCGCACCTCGCTCCAGGGCTCCTCCACGTCCTGGCCGTTGGCGCGGTAGCGGAGCCGGAGCTGTGAGGCGTACTTCGAGTCGTTGAGCAGGTGATCGAGCAGCGCCTGCGCGCCGTCGCCGTCGAGGCCGAGCCGGTCGAGGAACTCGCCCCACGAGCCGGTGTCCTGGTCGTCGTCCCCGCCCTCGTCGCCCTCGTCGTCCTCGGCGCCTTCGTCCGCGCCCTCGTCCTGGCCCTGGGGCTGCGCTGCGCCGTCTTCGCCCTCGTCCCCGCCCTCGCCGCCTTCGCCGCCGGCGGCCTGGGCGCGGGCCTGTTCCTCGGCCTGGCGGCGCGCCTGGGCCTGCTGTTCGCGGCGGTCGAGCAGCTCGAGGTTGTCGAAGACCTCGTCGTCGGCCAGCGCGTCCCTGGCGGCGGCGCCGAGCTGGCGCAGCAGCTCGTCGCCCGCGTCGGCATCGGGCGCCACGCGATCGCCCGCGCCCGCAGCGGCGTCCTGGCGTGGCTTCTCCGGCCGGCCCTGCTGACCCGCCCTGCCCTTCGCGGGTGCGGCGGCGGCCGTGGCGCCCGCGTCGTCGCCGCCGTCGCTGCCGGCGTCGTTGTCGTGGGCGGGGGGCACGTTGGAGCCGCCGAGCGCAGCTTCGACGGCTTCGATCGGGTCGGCGTTGGCGTTGTCGGCGTGGCGGGCCATAGCTCTCTCTCAGTGCTGATTCCTGCGCATTCGCGCCGAATATTGCACACCCGGGGCCAAAAAGAAAGGGGTCAGGCCCGGGACGCGACGATCACGGCGCTGCCGTTCGTGACCTCTGCGTACACCCCCGTCTTGAAAAGCACGCCGCGGGGGTAGCCGGTCGCGAAGGTCGTGTCCGCCGGCGCGGCGATCTCGGCGATCACATCGCCCGTGTTGTTCTCGCCGTCGTAGAGCGTGAGCGTGCCGTTGCCGCCGGCCGCGGTGAACGAGACGTGACTGATGACGCCGGGCGCGCCCTTCGCAATCGCCTGGCCGGTCTGCCAGACGAGGATCGGGTGCCGCGCCTCGTAGAGAATCGCCTTGTTGCTCTGCATCTCAGGCCGCCTCCTGTTGCTGGAAGTCGTTGGGCTCCTCGCCGCCTTCCTCCTCTTCACCGCCCTGCGGTTGGCCGCCGGCGCCGCCCATCGCGCCCACGATCGCGGCGGGCTCGGTCTGCATCAGCAGCGGTGCCGCTGCGAGCAGGTGGATCTGCCAGTGGAGCCGAAGCAGCATCGCGTTGGCCGGGTTGACGCTCGGATCGCTGCGGAGCTCCTTGAGCCGGCGCCGGTGACTGCGTTCGTGGACGAGCTGATCGTCTTCCGGCTGCGGCTGGAGCGCGGGCGGGAGCTGCCCGCTCTGCTCGAACAGGGTGAGGATGAGCATCGCCTCGAGCGGTGGAAGCGAGAGGATCATGTCCTCCTCGGTCCGCGCGTTCTGCGTGTCGAGCTCGTCCTCGGCGTACAGCTCGTCCGCGCTGCCGAGGCCGAAGATCTCCTGCATCCGGCGGAAGTCCGGCCGGCCGAACTCGTCGACGAGGAAGCCGAGCTGCCATGCCTCCTTGGCCTTCGCTTCGACGGCGGCGGGGCTGCGCGGGATCGAGCTACCGCGCACGACTTCGATGTCCAGCCCGTTCTCGAGGTCGGCGAGCATGAACGCGTTGAGGAGGTACGGCGCATCGCCGGCGAGCTGGAGCAGCCGCGGATCGTCGGCCGAGAAGAAGCGCTGGATGTAGACGAGCTGCATCCGCAGGATGTCGATGTACGACTCTTCGATCTCCTCGCCGGTGAAGCCGAGCTGTGAGAGGTCTTGCTCCTGCAACAGCGAGATCGCGATGCCGCTGATGTCCTTGGCGGGGAGCTTGCCCTCGCTGACCTCGTGCATCGCGGCAATGTCCTGCCAGATGCGCTCCAGCGTGTTGAAGAACTCAACGTTGTCCGCGGGCAGCGCAGGCGGTGCCAGAACTTCGGGCTTGGCGCCGAAGCGGTTCGCGCGGTAGCGGACGCGGCGCATCGCGGCGAGCAGCGCGCCGCGGTGGCGGACGCGTGCCTGCACGGGTTCGAGTAGCGGCGCCTGCCCGGTCTTGAGCAGGTGCATCTCGCGCAGGCTGATCGCCCAGTTGATTGCCTGGTTGATCTCGCGCAGTGGTGTGGCGGGTGCGTAGCGCCAGAAGCCGGGGCCCTTGGTGACGCCGCACTCGCGGAACGGCAGCTCGCCGTAGGGGTTGGGCCCGATGTCGAGCACCCTGCCGCGGGTGGTGCAGACGACGCGGAGCCCTTGCGGGAAGCGGACGACGGGGTCGGTGTCAGCGCCCTCCTGCTGCGGGACGACCTCGAACGGGACGGCGTTGGGGTCGAGCCGGTCGAGGAAGCGGGTCTGGAAGACGGCACCCGCCTTCGCCCAGAACTCGCAGAGGATCGTCTCCTCCTCTTCGTCGACGAGGAACGTGCTGCTGGTCGAGCTGCTGCGCACCTCGCCGGTGTGCCATGGGTCTTCGCGCGCGGTGAGGCGCTGGACGCGGCGCAGGGTGCCGAGCCCGCGGTCATCGACGCCAGGGCTCTCCGGCATCGTCTCGGGCACGATCTCCCTGGAGTGGGCGGGGTAGAGCGCTCGCGCTTCGGCGACGGGTATGAAGCGGTCGACGCCGAACCACCGCATGTCTTTGATGCGCGGCACGCGGTCGTCGCACCAGCAGGCTTGCGGCGGGAGCACCTCGCGTCGGAGGAACGGCATGGCGAGCCGCTCGCCCGTCTCCGGGTCGATCGGCCCGATGCCGGGGACCCATTCGACGTAGATGTGCCAGACCATGTTGCCGCTGAGCAGCAGCCACATGGCGGCCTCGGCGCGGTTGTGGAGCGAGTAGGTGTCAGTCGCGACCCACTCGGCGAGCTCTTCGGCGAAGCGGCTGGCGTCACGGCTCGCGCGCTGCTGCCCCTTCTTCGGCCGGATGTGGTGTTGGGGCTTCGCGGCGCTGAGCCGGCTGTGCTGCGCCCGATACCACGGCTCCAGCTTGTTGATCTTGCGGCGCACGGCGTCGCGCGGCGCGGGCATGGGCACGACGGCGCGGCGGGCGGGGTCGACCTCGACGTAGTGGTGCCCGAACCGGAACGCGAAGTTGAGGAGCGTCTGTTCGTCTGTGCCCCAACGCCGCTCGATCGCGGCCTCGCGCATCCGGATGATGAGGTCGCCGAGCGCGGTCATCGCGAGATGGTGTTGCCCCTCGGGCGAGAGCCCATCGACGACGCTGGCGGCCTGCTGGTTGCCGTAGAAGCCGCTCATCATCAGGTCGAGCTCGAGCGGATCGCCCTCCTCGGCCTGGCGCAGTGCTTCCTCGAACACGAGCGGTGCAGCCCGCTCCTCTTCCTCGAGCGCGGCCATCTGGTCGATCGCGCGCAGCTCGGAGTCCTCGAAGTCGGTGATGTCGAGCAGCGGCGAATTCAGTCGTGTAGCCATGGGTTCACGTCACCAGAATGGTGGGCCGGTTGGCGAGGATCTGATCGATCTCCTCGTCACTCAGTCCTTCGGCGCGCCTCTCTTCGCGCCAGAGGTCGAGCATGATCGCGTCGTGGTTGCCGGTGCGGACGGCGGCGATGAACGCGGCCGCGCGCTCCTCCTCCGCGTCGTCCTCCTCGTCGTCGGCCCGGGGCATGGGTGCGCGCTCGGGTTCGTCGTCCGGGTCGGGCTGCTGCGAGCGGATCCACGCGCGGCCGAGTATGAAGAAGGTCGCGCAGAGCAGGAACGCGGCGACCATGATGGCGATGGCGATGGGCCAGAGGTTCATCGTGCGCGGCTCCTGTTCTGGTCGGCCTTGCGACGCGCGCTCCGGGTCGAGTTCTTCTCGCCGCTCACGTCTTCCGCGTGCTCGGGTGCCGGCCGGCCGGTGATGGGGCTGTGTGCGCCCTCGCCGATGGCGGCCGCCCTGCCGAACTCGCCGGGCCGCTGGCCGTGGAGTCGCTGGCGGGCCTGGAGCATCGCCGAGAGCTGGAACGTGCTCAGGTCGATCATTGCGCGTACCTCTTGGCTGCGGCGCGGGCGAGCCGGCGGCGGTAGCGGCCCGCGCGGGTGCGGAACAGCTCCTCCTGTATCTGCTCGGGCGGCTTCCACTCGCGGCGCTGGTGGCGTGTGGTGAACTCGGCCAGATCGGTGCCGTGTTCGTCTCTCAGCTCGCGCAGGCGGTTGACGAGCCGGATGAGGTTCGTGATGGCGTGGTCGTCCTTGTCGATCGGCTTCTCCGGCAGGTTGTGGCGCTCGGCGACCTCGTTGGATGCCCAGTCGCGCCAGCGGTAGCGGACGATCTCGCGGTGCACTTCCTGGCAGTTTTCGTGGATGTAGATGGTGGGCCTGACCCACTCGGCGCCGTCCGCGATCTCCTGCTCGGTCGGCTCGCGGAAGTTGTCGTCCTGGTCGTAGAGCGGCACGCCGGCGCCATCGAGCCAGTAGCAGCCGAAGCGGGCGATGAGCTCTTCGATCGCGGCGTCCTTCGCGTTGTTGCCGACATCGACGGGCACGTCCCAGCCGAGCTCGGCGATGCGCTCCTCGAACTTCTCCAGCACGGTCGCCGCGGACTCGTTGACGTTGTCGGGTGAGGCGGCGGACTGGTGTTCCTGCTTCGCGGCCGGGTCGACGATGATCTCCTCGACCGGCTCCATCTTGGTGCGACCGGACTGGTCGGCGGGCAGTTTCGACCACTCGTAGGCGATGACCGCGCACGTCTGGCCGCTGCGCTTGCTGCCCTGGAACTCGCGGTAGACGTGGAGCGGCTGGTAGCCGTACATGTTGGGCGGGGTGTCCACGTCGACCGCGACCCACAGGAGGTCGGCGGGGTTGGTCCAGCCCGGGTCGAACAGCAGCCAGCGCGGCCAGTGGTCGGGCGGGGTGAACGGCAGGATGCGGTGCACCTCCGGGTCGTACTGCTCGAAGACGAGCCGCCCGGCCTGCGCGTCGGGGTCGATCTCCTGCTCCTTGCGCCAGCGCCAGCTCTTGAGCCCGCCGTACTTGGGCGAGTTCCTGAGCCGCCAGTCGCCGCGCCGCGCCGGATCCGCGGTGTAGTGCGTGCGGATGACGACGAAGCCGTTGAGGGCGTTCCGCCATACGCGGAGCCCTGGCAACGGTTGGATCTCCCGGCCGGTGGCCGGGAGTTCGACGGGCAGGTGGATCAGTGCCACGCTCGCGGCTACTCCTCTTCCGGCTCCGGCTCGGGCGGGGTCTCGGCGATCACGCGGGCGGTGATCAGCTCCTCGTAGCTGCCGGAGAGCCCGCTGTCCTCGTCGAGCTTCTCGGCGATGTCGTGCCAGTCCTGCGTGAGCTTGTTGTGCTCGTCGACGAGCGCCTGGAGGATGTCTCCGGCGATGCCGGTGCCCGGGCCGCCGAAGTCGACCGGGTACTCGCCGCCGCCGGGCGTTTCGCCGAGCGCGTTGATCTTGAGCGCGGTGGACGTGAAGTCCCCGTCCGTCACGCCGTCATCGTCGTTGAGCTTGTCGACGACCTTGCGGATGTCGTCGACGCGCGCGTTGTGCTGGCGCACGAGCTGGCGCATCACCTTCTCGGTGAGGAAGCCGGGGGTGTTGGTGCCGGGCTCGGCGTCCTCGCTCGGCTCGTAGCCGTCGAACGGGATCTCGAGCGCGGTGAGCTCGTCCTCGTAGTCGGTGTCGACGCCGCCGCCCTCCTGATCGAGCAGTGCGCAGATGGCGTGGTCGTCCTGCACGCCGGCGTTGTGCTGCATGATCAGCTCGTGGAGCTTCGCGCCGGAGAGCGCGCTCTTCGGGTACATTGTCGCGGTCTTGGCAGCGGTGCCCATTGGTGCCTCCGTTCAGGTGGTGCGGCGTTCGTAGGTCCTGCACTTCTCGCAGGTCCCGGGCTGCGTGACGGGCTCATCGCAGTCGGGGCAGAAGAAGTCGGCGGGGTAGCCGCCGAGTTCTGCCTCCATGCGGCTTCTCACGGAGCCGTCGCGGTTGCGAACCACGTCCGGCGAGAGGTCGCGGTCCTCGAACGCGAGCGATTCGCCGCGGAGGACCGCGTCGACGAGCTTCTGGAAGTTGGCGTCGCGGCGCATCTTCGCGCGGTACGCGGGCGGGATCCGGCGCCCGCGCAGCTCATCGCTCCAGCGGCGCTCGAGCGTGCGGAAGACCTTCTCCTCGGCCGCCGAGATCCGGCGCCGCTCCATGCGCCTGCGGATGCCGCGTGTGACGCTGCTCACGCTGCGACCTCCAGCTTGTCGGTGACGAGCTTCCAGAAGAAGCTGTGGTGCGCGCTGGAGACGCCGGTGAACTTGCCGCCGCCCTCGATGGTGGGCAGTGCTGCGGTGTAGGCGGCCTCGGCCTCTTCCTGAAACGCCATCTCGTCGCTGAACAGCGCGGAGAGGGTGTGCGAGCGCACCTTATCGTCGCCCTGCGCGAACGCCATGATCATGCTGTTCGTCTCGGGGAAGATCATGGCGCCCTTGATGCGCTTGTACGGCGGCCAATCGATGTGTGGGTGGTACTTGCGCTGCGCGCGGAGCCCCAGGTCGAGCCGGCGGAGCAGTGCATCGGCGTCCTCGAACTTCTTGCTCTGGAAGCCGATGAGCTGGCCGGGATAGAACATCGCGAGCCACGCGTGCAGGTGGACCATGAGGTGACTGAGCCGGAGCTGCCGGCTCTTCGGCACGAGCACGAGCGGCTCTTGGAGCCAGACCGCGGCGATGTAGCGCAGGTAGTCGTCCGGCGCTTCGGGGTCGAGCGGCCTGGCGGGCATGAGCGTGTCGGGGTCGATCCACTTCGGCCCGTGGATGAGCGGTCGTTCGTTGTCCGTGCGGCGGTGCTCGTCGACGGTGTAGGCGAAGCGCTCGATGTAGTAGACGCCCGATCTACGGCAGTCCTCGAGCACGAGCTGGAAGCGCAGCTCCAGCTCCATTGCGCGGCGTTCGATCTCGCGCCAGCCGCGCGGTCGGGCGGGTGCGGCAGTGCTCACCGTGCCTTGCGTCGTTGCATCTGGTCGATTGCCCGTGCGATCTCGATGCGCTGCGCTTCGTCCTGCTCGCGGCGGCGGACGGCGAAGTAGCGCTCGACGATGGCGATCACGTCGGTCTCGCTCATCACGACGAGCCTCTCCTCGGCGACGTAGGAGCCCGTGTACTTGCCGAACCATACGATGTCGCCCACGGCGAGGTGTTCCACCGCGGGCCCGGTGGCGACGACCACGCCGGTATCGGCGCGCTCTTCGCTCGTGTCCGGGCGTGCGATGCTGCTCTCCTCTTTGGCGAGCTCGACCTCGCACGGGTAGACGAGGATCCGGTGGCCCAGTGGGCGGATGCCGTCGTGGATCGGCTTGTTGTCGGCGCGGAGCGGGACGATGAGTAGCCCGGCGCGGATGCCGGGTGCGTAGTGCGCGACGCGCTGCTCGCGTGTGATGGTATCGCTCATTCGGATCCCCCTGTGAGGAGTCGGTGCATGGCCTCGGGATGCTGCTTGAGGCGCTGGTACTCGGCGTCGGTGAGGTTCGCGACGAACTGGCGGAACGCGGCGCGCGTCTTGTTCTGCTCGCCGAGGTCCGCGTAGGCGCGCTCGATCTCGAGGAGCCGGGCCATGAGCTGGCCGTGGTTGGTGAGGAGCGCTGTCACGCCCGCATCGCGGCCGACCTTGCCGCGGGCCTGCAATCTCGCGCGGTGGCGGTCCTGCATGATCTCGCGGTGGACGACGGTGTGGGTCGCGATGAGGATGTGGAGCCGCTCTTCGGGGCGCGACTCGATCGCGCTGAGGAACACCTCGCGCTGCTCGGGCTCCATGTTCGCGGCGAACAGCTCGGTCAGGTCGCGGATGTTCTCGGGGTTGGCCGCGGCGGGGGTCATGCCGTGGCGGCGGGTGCCGCCGCCGCCGGCGATCTGGACCCATTCCTCCTGGCTGACGGTGCCGACCCAGGGCGGCAGCCCGTCCTCGAGCGACGGGTGGAACGAGCAGCGGCCGATGCCGAGGTGGTCGGTGCCGCGGCCGGCGGCCATGCGGCAGAACGCCTGCCGGTCGCCGGTGCGGGGCTGGTTGACGCCGCCGCAGCGACCCGGCAGCGGGTCATCCGGGCTGTTTCTGACCGGATTTCCCGCCTTGATCCAGGCTTCCAGCTCGGGTGTGAGCTGAACGGAGCGCTTCCCATTCGCCTTCGACATACGCCAGAATTTGCACATCTGC
>DATGQE010000021.1:0-124073 GCA_035304345.1 Woeseiaceae bacterium
CCGAGCTCCCCGAGCTTGTCCAGCACCTGCCGGGTCTCGACGCGCTCGGCGATGGTCTCGATGCCCATGGCGCGCCCGACCTCGTTGATCGCGCGCACCATGCTTTCGTCGACGCTGTCGTCCGCCACGTTGCGGATGAACTGGCCGTCGATCTTGAGGTAATCGACCGGCAGGTTCTTGAGGTAGGTGAACGACGACAGGCCGCTGCCGAAGTCGTCCAGCGAGAACTTGCAGCCGAGCTTCTTCAGCGACTGCATGAAGTGGATGACGCGCGACAGATTGGAGATCGCCGCCGTCTCCGTGATCTCGAAGCAGATCGCGCCCTGCGGCAGTTTCTGCTTGCCGAGCTCGTCCACCACGAACTCGAGGAAACGGTCCTCGCTCAGCGACGTGCCGGACAGGTTGATGGCGAGCGTGAAGCGCGCCTGCGCGCCCGGGGGCCGGCGGTCGGCGAGATGCGTGAGCGCCTCGCGGATCACCCAGCGATCGAGCATCGACATGAGGTTGTAGCGTTCGGCGGCCGGGATGAACTGGTCGGGGTTGACGAGCTCGCCGTCCTCGTCGCGCATGCGCAAGAGGAGCTCGTAATGCGCGGGGCCGTGGCGCGGCTGGCCACCGATCGCGATGATCGGCTGGTAGAACAGCTCCAGGCGCCCCTCCTCGACCGCGCTCGTGATCCGCGACACCCACTTCATTTCCTCGTGGCGCATGGACACGTCGCTCTGCTGGTAGACGTGGACCTGGTTGCGGCCCATGTCCTTCGCGGAGTAACAGGCGACGTCCGCGGAGCTCATCAGGCTCGCGACGCTCGGGCTCTCGTCGTCGATCATGACGACGCCGATCGAGCAACGCACGCTGGTGAAGGCCTCCTGCCACGTGAAACGATGCGCCTCGACCGCGCTGCGGATCGCCTCCGCGACTTCGATAGCCCGCTCCTCGCTGCAGCGTTCGAGCAGGATGCCGAACTCGTCGCCGCCGAGGCGCGCGACCACGTCGTTCGAGCGCAGCCGCGCCTGCACGAGCTCCGAGATCTGGCGCAGCAGCTCGTCGCCGGCGGTGTGGCCGAACGTGTCGTTGACGACCTTGAACTGGTCGAGGTCGAGGTACAGGAGCGCGTGGCGCAGCCCTTTCTTGTGGGCGCCGTCGAGGGCCGCGACGAGCCGGTTCTCGAACTCGCGACGATTGATGAGGCCGGTCAGCGAGTCGTGCGAAGCCTGGTAGGAAAGCTGCCGGAACAGGCGCGACTCGCGGCTGACGTCGTGGAACACCATCACCGCGCCGATGATGTTGCCGATACGGTCGCGGATCGGGGCGGCGGAATCCTGGATCGGCACCTCGTGCCCGGCCTGGTTGATGAGCACGGAGTTCTCGGCCAGCGCGATCACGCGGCCCTCCCGCAGGCAGCGGAGCACGGGGTTCTCCACCGGCGCGCGCGTGTGCTCGTTGACGATCATCATGATCTCGTTGATCGGCTTGCCGCGCGCATTGCGGATTTCGAGGCCCGTGAGGTCCTGGGCGACCGGGTTGATGTAATCGACACGGCCTTCCGCATCGGTGGTGATGACGCCGTCACCGATGGACTGAAGCGTTACCTGCGCCCGCTCCTTCTCCTCGAAGATGCGGGTCTCGGCCATCTTGCGTTCCGTGATGTCCGTGATCGTGCCTTCGTGCGCGACGATGTTTCCGTCGTCGTCGTAGATCGCGCGCGAGTTCTCGAGGACGACGATCTCGGAGCCGTCCTTGCGACGCAGGCGGTACTCGAAGTTGCGCACGTACCCCTGCGCCTCGAGGCGTGCGAACACGCGCTCGCGGTCGATCGGGTTGACGTACAGCATCGTCGTGCGGCCGATGCTGGCGAGGTCCTCCGCACTGTCGTAACCCAGCATCTTCACGAGCGCCGGGTTGACCGCGATGATCTCGCCCTCCCGCGAGGTGATGTAAACGCCGTCCACCACGTTCTCGAACAGGCCGCGGTAGCGCGCTTCGCTGGTCACGAGGCGCTCCTCGTCGATCCGCCGCTTGATGGCGATACCCGCGAGCCGCGCGAGCCGTCCCAGCCGGTCGAGCTCGTCCGTGGTCGGCCGGCGCGCTGCCTCGACGTAGACGTCCAGCGTGCCGATCACCCGATCCGCCTGGCCGGAAAGCGGGAACGACCAGACGGCCGCGAGCCCCTGCTCGGCGGCGGCCTGGCGGATCGGCGCCGAGCCGCGGTCCTCGGCGATGCTCACCACGATCTTCTCGCGGCCGGCGTGCGCCGCCGCGCCGCAGGCGAGCGAGGTGCTCGCGATCGGGACGCGCACCAGGAGCTCTTGCAAGCCTTCCTTGAGCGCCGGGCCCTGCAGCAGGCTCAGCGTCTCCTCCGACGAATCGCGGCCCATGACGGCGGCACGCAGGCCGTCGCCGATCTTCTCGACGCAGCGGCAAATCGACCTCAGCGTGCGATCGAACGGCGCGCTCGAGGCGATCATCTCCAGGATCTTGTTCTGCGCGAACGCGAGCTCGTCGTTGCGCTTGCGCTCGGTGATGTCGGTGATGCTGACGCGAATGAGGCGGCGGCCGCGCGCGGGCAGCCGGCTGAAGCGCACCTCGCACGGGAACTCGCGGCCGTTCGCGTCCATGTGCAGCCATTCGAACGTGGGGTGCTCGCCGTTCAGCGCCCGGTCGATCAGGCCGCGCTTGATGCCGAAGGACGGCTGCCCGTCGGGCTGCATCTTCGGGCTCAGCGCCTGCGGCCCCACCGACAGCAGCCGGGCGCGGGACAGGTTGAAGAGCTGGCAGGCAATGCTGTTCGCATCGCAAAAGCGATTCGTGTCGACGTCGAGCACGACGATCGCTTCCGGCGCGTTCTCCACCAGCGCACGGTAGCGTTCCTCGTTCTCCTTCAGCGCCTTTTCCGCTTCCTTGCGCCCGGTGACGTCGCGCAGGCTGATCACGTAGACCTTGCCGGCGGCGGTCTCGAGGCTGCTCGCGTGGATCTCCGCGATGAACGACTCGCCGCTCGCCCGCGCCGCATCGACCTCGCCCCCGCTCAGGTCGGGCTGGGTGTCGTCGAGGTCGCTCATGAACGGCTGCAGGAACTCCTCCATCGTGCGGCCGCGGGCGGCGGGTAGGATGCTTTCGAGCGGCGCCCCGATGAGCAGGTCCTTCGGCATCCCGAAGTACCGCGAGCACACCTTGTTGCAGTTGCGGATGACGCCCTTGTCGCTCACCGAGAGCAACGCCTCGGTGACGCTGTCGAAGATCGCCTCGATGGGAGCGGAGGTGGTGGCCGCGGGGTTCAGCGTCGCGTGGGTGGCGGTCGCCTCCGTTTTGTCATAATGCTCCTCGACGGACCTGAGCAGGGCGAGGAGCTCACGGTGGTGCACACCGGAACGCTCGATTACGTCCTTGATCTTCTGTCGGAGCTCACGATCCATCAGCACCCCTGCCCTGGCATCGCCGGAACACTCCTGTTCCGGTGGGCCGCGCGATCCGCTGCCGCGCGTCCCGGCACGCGCCACCGGGCGCGCGCAACCGCCCGGCGACGAACGCCGTCGCCCCGGCGGCCGGTTCGGCCGGTGCCCTCCCCGACAGGGCCCGGCGAAGCGTGCGCCACTCTAGGTTTTCCGGGGGCTCGCGGTCTGTGACGCGCCTCTAGAATCCGCAAAAAGTTGGGAATTAATTCCCGGAGCGTGTAACCACCTTATGGTAAATCGCCCGTAGCACGGGGGGATGGACCACATCGCCGCGTGCGCGGTGAAGGTTCGCGGGCGGGCTCGTGCACCGTCACGGGGCATCCCGCGGGGCGCAGTCCGCGGGAAAGGACGAGCGGGCGGGTTGCGTGCGCGTCAGCCTTCGTCGGCCGGCAGCGAGATTACCGTTTCGCCGCCGGGCTCCTGCTTCAGGATGCCCCCGGGCTCCTGCCGCGCCGGGCCCGCGCTCCCGACCTGGACGGGAATCGCGATCGAGCGCAGCAACGTGCCGTCGGCGGTGTCGACCTCGGCGGTGACGTTGAGGTAGAGCCGGCCCTCGCGCTGCGGCACGACGGTGACCTGGCGCACCGCCGGCTCGCGCTGGGTCACGCGCAGCGCGAGCTCGCGTGCCTGGGTATCGGGGAAGGTCATGCTTTGCGGGTCGAGGACGCGGTAGCTGAGCCTGACGGGCGCATCGCCCGAGGTGGCGCGCACGCGCACGTCGATCCCGACCGGCTGGCCCACGACCGGTGTGCCGATCACGTCGTAGTCGATGGCGATCGGTGCCGCCGGCTTGCCCGCGCTCGTCGCCGCGGCGGGCGCGGCCTCCTCGTCCGCGGATCCCGATCCCGCCGCCGGATCGTTCGTGGCGAGCGGATCGTCGTTGCAGCCGGCCAAAGCGAGGCAGGCCAGGACGGGCAGGATGGAAAATCGCATGCGCGTCATCTCCAGTCAGGAAGCCTCGGTGACCGTGACGTCGAAGCAGGTCCGGTCCGGGTAATCCGGGTGCGTGTCCGGGTCCGAGTAGCGGAACTCGGTCAGCGCCATCGCGTACTCGCCGGCCTGCAGCACGTTGGACGTTGTGAACACCTCCTGGTTCGCGTCGGGGCTGAACCCCTGCGGGTTCTCCCCGGGAACGGACGCATTCTGCACCTGCCCGTTCCGCAGGATCAGGATGTCGGGATCGCTCTGGTCACGGTCGTCGCCCGGGTCGTCCGGCGGCAGGCTCGCCACGTCCCGGGTACGGATGTCGAAATGGAGCTGCGCCGGCCGCGTGAGGCTCATGCGCAGGAACCGGTGCGCCCCGAGCTTGTTGCCGTCGCCGCCGGCGTCCGTGTTGCGGCTCGAGCAGAGCACGTGCGTGGTGCCGTCGGGCGCGATCTCGGTGTACACCGGCAAGGCGTCGTCGCGCTGGCCCCCGTTCGATTCGTTCTCGCCGAAGGCCGAGGACAGCGAAATGTCCGCTTCCTCGAGCAGCGCGTCGAGCAACGGCACGGCGGCCGGCTCGATCGTGCGCAGCGCCTCCGCGAACGAGAAGATGCTGGTGAAAGCGGGTGTCGTCGCCTGCGGCCCGGTCATCGCCGCGTGGATCGGCCCGAAACCGATGCTACCCGTGTCGGCGCCGTCGTCCTCGGTGTCCCACAGGTCGTACACGATCCTGAGCACCGAGATCTCGTTGAACCAGCCGGGCGTGCCGCCGCCGCCGCCTTCGATGTTGATGGGAAAGCCGCTCGTCAGCGTCGTGTCGCAATAGAGCGGATCGGCGAGCGCCATCCCCGACAGCGCGGTCGCCCAGCCCTCGCCGAAGGCGACCCGCATGTCGAGGGCATCGCCGAGCATGTGCGGACCGCCGATGCTGTCGGAGCGCGAGAACGTGTCCTCGTAGTAATGGCCCCATTCGTGCGCGACGACGTGCTCGTCGAACTCGTCGGGGTCGTCCAGGGCGCCGAGCAGGAAGAGCTGGCGCTGGCCGGGCCGGTAGTGCGAGGTGGCGATGTCGCCGTCGGCCACGTCGCCCTCGGCGGGCCGGTTGTCGGGGCTCCAGAAAATGTCGAGCGGCGCGAACGTGGCCTCCGGCTCGGCCGAGAGCACGAGGCGGATGGCCGAGTACGCCGTGTCGAGGATCGCAAAAGGCGCCGCGGCGCGCGGCCCGACGTAGCTCGTGCCGCCCCACCCCGTGGCGGCGGTGACGTCCCGGGTCATGTCGCTCGTGCCGGAGTCGAAAGGCTCCGTGTCGAGAACGTACAACGGACGCTGTGCCAAGGGTGCCGTGGTATTGCTCGTGTTGTCGCGGACCTCGACGTCCCACGCAGGCACGCCGGTGCGCTTCAGCTCGGCGCGGACCCGGAGATAGACGCGCGTATCGCGGTCCGCGGTCACGGCGAACGCGCCCGTCTCGTCGGTCACGACGCTGTCGAGCACGGCATCGTCGGCCTCGGCGAGGAGCTGGACCGTGGCCTGGCGGATCGGCCGGAGCTCCACCGCGGCGAAATCGCGGCCGCCGCAGGCGACGCGGGGCGGCGGGAACTGGTAGCGCGCCACCCCCGAGATCGTGACCGGGGCCGAGGGGTTGCCGCCGCCGCCCGGACCGCCGCCCCCGCCCGGTGCGGGATCGGCGGTCCCGCCGCCGCCTCCCCCGCCCCCGCACGCGGGCAGCAGCACGCCGGCGGCGAAAAGCAGGAAGACCCGCCGGGCGGCACGCGGGAACGCGGATCTGGCGCACATGAGAGTTCCCCGGGGAGTGACGGCCGCCGGCGCGGCGACCCGATGTCTTGTGGATACTAGCGTCGGGCGACCGCAAAAGGGAATCGCCGACCGCGCCTTTCCCCCGGCCCCGCCGGGGACGACGCTGACTGCCGCATCCCGCCCGGTGGTATTGCTAGAATCGGCGCCCGTTTGAAGAAGGAGCCGGACGTGGGCAAACGCAGCATCCTGGTCACCGGCGGTGCCGGCTACATCGGCAGCCACGTGGTCCGCCAGCTCGGCGAGGCGGGCGAGGACGTGGTGGTGCTCGACAACCTGTGCACCGGCTTCGCGGAGGCCGTCACGAGCGGCCGCCTGGTGGTCGGGGACACCGGCGACGCCGCGCTGCTCGAGCGCCTGTTCAGCGAGCACGACATCGACACCGTCATGCACTTCGCCGCCCACACGATCGTGCCGGAATCGGTGGCGGATCCGCTCAAGTACTACGGCAACAACACGGCCAGCAGCCGCACGCTGCTGGCGGCCGCCGCCCGCCACGGCGTCCGGCACATCGTGTTCTCGTCCACGGCCGCGGTCTACGGCATTCCGCCGGACGGCCGCGCCGCGGAAGATTCGCCGACGGCGCCGATCAACCCGTACGGCAGCTCCAAGCTGATGACGGAATGGATGCTGCGCGACCTGGCGGCGGCCGGCGGGCCGGCGTACGTGTCGCTGCGCTACTTCAACGTCGCCGGCTGCGACCCGGGCGGCCGCATCGGCCAGTCGACCCCGAAAGCGACCCTGCTCGTCAAGGTCGCGTGCGAAGCGGCGGCGGGGCGCCGCGACCACGTGTCGGTGTTCGGCACCGACTACCCGACACCGGACGGCACCGGGATCCGCGACTACATTCACGTCGAGGATCTCGCGACGGCGCACCTCGACGCGCTGTCCTACCTGCGCGACGGCGGCGCCCCGACGGTGCTGAACTGCGGGTACGGGCACGGTTACAGCGTGCGCGAGGTGCTGTCCGCCGTCGAACGGGCCAGCGGGGCGCCGCTCGACATTCGCGAAGCGCCGCGCCGCCCGGGAGACCCGCCGGTGCTGGTCGCGGTGGCCGAGCGCGTGCGCGACGTGCTCGGCTGGACGCCGCGCTACGACGATCTCGACCTGATCGTCAGGACCTCCCTCGACTGGGAGCGGCGGCTCGCAGCCGGCGATCCCACGGTTTACGGCAGGTGACGTACCGCGTCCCGCCACCGCCTGCCGGTTGTGCCGCAAGCGGCCGGCGGCACGCCGGAAATGGACCCTTCGGCCGCATTCGCAGTAGGATGATTTTCGCCGCGGAATCCGCGAGAGCCGGGAAATGAGACTGCCCCGACCCCGATCCCTCAACGGCCTGATCCTGGTCGGCTTCGGTCTGGTGGCGCTGCCGCTCCTCGTCGCCGTCGTCTGGGCGCTGGTCAACCTCGACCGGCTCGCCAAGCAGAGCGAGGACCTGGTGGTGACGGGCGTCGCGACCGCCGCCAACAACCGCCAGCTCGCCCAGAACGTGGCGTCGCTCGAGCGGCTGGTGCGCCAGTACCTGCTGCTCCGCACGCCGGACAGCCTGTCGTTGCTCAAGCAGGACCTCGAAGCGCTCGAGGCCACGCTGGACGCGATCGCCCCGCTGGCGGCGCAGGCAAACGCGAGCGAGCTCGCCGCCGACATCCGGAACGAGGCGGTGCGCATCGTGGGCGGCCTGCCGGAGGACAACGTCAGCCCGGTCAATACCGAGCAGACCATCGCGGAGTTCGCCGCCCTGCGCCAGGACGTGGCCCGCCTCAGCGTGACGCTCGACGGCTACATCGAGCAGGAGTTGAACGGGCTGCAGGCCAGCATCCGGCGGGCGCAGCAGATCTCCGCCTGGCAGACCGCCGCGCTCGTGCCGGGCACCGTGCTCCTGGTCCTGTTCTTCACCCTGCTGGTCGCGCGCCCGATCCGCCAGATCGACCGCGCGATCCGGCAGCTCGGGCAGAGCGGCTTCTCGAAATCGATCCAGGTCACCGGGCCGACCGACCTCGAGCGCCTCGGGCGCCAGCTCGACTGGCTGCGGATCCGGTTGCTCGAGCTCGCCCAGGAAAAGAACCGCTTCCTGCGCCACATGTCGCACGAGCTCAAGACACCGCTCGCCAACATCCGCGAGGGCACCGAGCTTTTGCTCGACGGCACGGTCGGGGAGCTCGCCAAGCCGCAGCGCGAAGTGACGGACATCCTGCGCGCCAACGGCATCAAGCTGCAGCAGCTCATCGAGAACCTCCTGAGCTTCAGCGCGTGGCAGACGAAGAGCGAGGTGCTCACGCTGTCGGAGTACCCGTTGCGTGCGCAGATCATCGACGTCGCCAAGGCGCAGCGGCTGGCACTCAAGAGCGGGCGGATCCACCTGCGGCTCGACATCGACGATTTCGTCGTGCGTGCCGACCAGGACAAGATGCGAACGGTGTTCGACAACCTGTTGTCGAACGCCGTCAAGTTCACGCCTCCCGGCGGTACGATCACCGTGCGTGCGACGCGTACTCCCCACAGTTTCATGGTCGAATTCGCCGACACCGGCCCGGGAATACCGGAGGACGAAAGATCGCGCGTATTCGACGCGTTCTTCCAGGGGCGCCAGAAACAGGGGGGACACGTCGCGGGCACCGGAATCGGCCTTTCGGTGGTGCAGGAATGCGTGCAGGCTCATGACGGCACGGTCGAAATCGTCGATTCGGATGAATTCCCCGGCGCTCACTTCCGCATCACGATTCCGCAGCAGCGTGTCGCACAGCCGGTGCAGAAGGTCGCCGCCAGTGCGTGACGGCCTCGTACTGTCGATGCGCATCGCCGCGCTGGCGCTGCTCGCGTCCGCCGCAGGCTGTGAATCGATGCGCGAGTGGATCGCGCGACGGGACGTGGAGCCCGTTCCGGCGACGGTTGCGGCGGACGAGGAGCCCGGTCCGTACGTACGCGAGATGTACGAGATCGCGAACGGCGACCCGGCCCGGCAGGCGGAAATCTTCGCGGATGCCGCCGCGGCTGCCGAGCTCACCCCGGACACGATGTCGCGTCTCCGGTTCGCACTGGTGCTCGCGATGCCGGGGCACCCGGGCAGCGATCCGCAGCGGGCGCAGGCCATGCTGCGCGAGTTGCTCGCCCGGCCCGAGCTTCTCACGCCGCTGGAGAAGTCGCTCGCGACGATCCACCTGCAGCTCGTCGAGGAGCAGCTCGTGCTCGGCAACGAAACCCGCCGCCTGCGGGCGCAGAACTCGCGGGCGGAGCGCAGCGAGGAAGCGGCGATCGCGCAGCGCATCGCGGCGGTCGAGGCGGAGAACCGCCGGCTGCGGCAATCGCTCGCCGAAGCGGAGCAGAAGCTCGAAGCGATCACCAACATCGAACGTTCGATTCGCGAGCAGTCCGGAAACAACGGAAACACCGGCGACGAAGGCACCGGCAATCAGCGTTGATTGTCGCCATTCGTCGACAGGAAAACGCACAAAAAAGGCATGTGAGCGCGGCGTCGACCGGGTAGAATTCCCGGCCATGCCGGGCACCGTACCTTCCGACCTGTCGTTGTTCCGCGGTGCCCCGAAGACGTTCCGGAGTCACGAATGCAGATGGCAACGAAACTGACCGAAACGAAGGGCAAGATCCTGCTGGTCGACGACGACCCGGGCCTCTTGCGGCTCCTGAGTATCCGGCTGCGCGCGGAAGGTTACGAGGTCGAAGCCGTCGAAAGCGCCGAGCTCGCGCTCGCCGTGCTCCACCGATTCCGCCCGGATCTCGTCATCACCGACCTCAGGATGGACAAGATGGACGGCATCGGGCTGCTCAAGGAGCTGCAGCGGCGCTCGCCGGGCCTGCGCGTCCTCATCATCACCGCGCACGGCACGATTCCGGATGCGGTCGTCGCGACCCAAAGCGGGGCATTCGGTTTCCTGACGAAGCCGATCGACAAGGACGAGCTCATGTCCACCGTCGAGCGCGCGATGAAACTGTCCGGCGTGCCGGCCGTGGAGGACGACTGGGCCGCCGAGATCATCACCCGCAACCAGGCCGTCAAGGAGATCCTGGCGCAGGCGCGCATGGTCGCCGCGTCCGACGCGCGCGTCCTCATCACCGGTGAATCCGGCACCGGCAAGGAGTTGCTCGCGCGTGCGATCCATCGCGCGAGCCCGCGCCGCGACAAGCCCTTTGTCGCCATCAACTGCAGCGCGATGGCAGAGAACCTGCTCGAATCCGAGCTCTTCGGGCACGAGAAAGGCGCGTTCACCGGCGCCACGCGCAGCCACAAGGGCCTGTTCCAGGCGGCCGAGGGCGGCACGCTGCTGCTGGACGAGATCGGCGACATGCCGATGCGCCTGCAAGTGAAGCTGCTGCGCGTGCTGCAGGAGCAGCAGGTGCGCCCCGTCGGCAGCACGGAGGCGATCAAGATCGACGTGCGCGTGCTTTCCGCGACCCACCGCGACCTGATGGACATGCTGCGCCAGGGGCGCTTTCGCGAGGACCTGTACTACCGGCTCAACGTCGTCAACATCCACATCCCGCCGCTCGACAAGCGCCGCGAGGACATCCCGTTGCTCGTCGCCCACTTCCTGCAGGAAATCGCCAAGGAATCGGGGCAGGAGCGCAAGGTGTACGCGCCGGAGGCGGTCGAGCTCCTGGTCAGCGCGGAGTGGCCGGGCAACATCCGCCAGCTCTACAACGTCGTGCGCCAGAACGTCGCGCTGTCGCGCTCGCCCGTCATCAGCGGCGAGCTCGTGCAGCACTCGCTCGGGGAACGCGCGGGCAAGCTGCCGTCGTTCAGCGAGGCGCGCGACGAGTTCACCCGCAATTACCTGTCGCAGATCCTGCAGATCACGATGGGCAACGTGAGCCAGGCGGCGCGGCTCGCCAAGCGCAATCGCACCGACTTCTACAAGCTCCTGGCACGCCACGACCTGAACCCCGACGCCTTCAAGACGCGCTGAGCGCGCCGGCGTCGCGGGGGCCGCGGCACGGGCGCGGCCGCCCGGCTCAGGAAGGCTCGGTGCGGCGTTTCGCGTAGGACTCGGCGGACAGCCCGTACTTGTTGAGCAGGTCGTACAGGGTCGGGCGCGTCACGCCGAGCTGCTCGGCGGCACGGGAAATGTTGCCGAAGTTCCTCATGAGCGCGGTGCGTATCGCCTTCGACTCGGCGCGCCGGCGCACCTCGCGCAGGTTGAGCGTCTCCTCGCCGGCCTCCACCCCCTCGAGGCCCAGGTCGACGGCCGTCACCTGCTTGCCGTCGGCCATGATGACCGCGCTCTTGATCTTGTTCTCGAGCTCACGAACGTTGCCGGGCCAGGAATAGGCCTCGATCGCGCGGTTCGCGTCCTCGCTGAACGTGAGGCTCCTGCCCTGCTGCTTCGCGTACCTGGCGAGCAGCGTCCGTGCAAGGATCAGGCGCCCCTCCTCGCGCTCGCGCAAGGGCGGGATCTCGATCGTGATCTCGCTGACGCGGTAATAGAGATCTTCCCGGAAGCGGTTGAGCGAGATGAGCTCGGCCGGGTTCTGGTTCGTCGCGCACACGACGCGCACGTCCACCGGGATCTCCTCCCGGCCGCCCACGCGCTCGATCACCCGCTCCTGCAGGAAGCGCAGCAGCTTCGCCTGCAGCGACAACGGCATGTCGCCGATCTCGTCCAGGAACAGCGTACCGCCGTTCGCGTGCTCGATCTTGCCGGGCGTCTGCCGGCTGGCACCGGTGAACGCGCCCTTCTCGTACCCGAAGAGCTCGGATTCCAGCAGGTTCTCCGGGATGGCGGCGCAGTTGATGGCGACGAAGCGGTTCTCGGCACGCGGGCTCAGCCGGTGCAGCGCCTGGGCAAGCAGCTCCTTGCCGGTGCCGCTCTCGCCGAGCAGGAGCGTGGTGACGTTGGTCGGCGCGATCTTCTCGATCATGCGACAGACCTGCAGCATCCTCTCGC
The DNA here is from genome assembly GCA_035304345.1 of Woeseiaceae bacterium. Taxonomy (GTDB): domain Bacteria; phylum Pseudomonadota; class Gammaproteobacteria; order Steroidobacterales; family Woeseiaceae; genus IDS-8. The sequence goes on from DATGQE010000021.1 coordinate 12,095, forward strand.
TCGCGGCGACGATGCCCAGAAGAGGCGATTCGCTGGCCTGGTTCTGCAGGCGGCGGTTCTCGCTCTCGAGCTCGCTGATGTTGAACGCCCGCTCGACGAGGAGCTGCAGCGTGTCCGTGTCGACCGGCTTCTGGTAGAAGTCGTAGGCGCCCATGCCGACCGCGCGCAGGGCGTTCTCCTGGTCGCCGTGGCCGGTGACGACGATCACCTTCGTGTGCGGCGACAGGCGCAGGATCTCCTGCAGCGTCGCCAGCCCCTCCTCCACCCCCTCCGGGTGCGGCGGCAGGCCGAGGTCCTGGAGCACGACCGGCGGGTCGTGGCGGCGCAGCTCGGCGATGGCGGAGGCCCGGTCCTCGGCCGTCACGACCTCGTAGGACTCGAAGCACCAGCGAAGCTGGTTCAGGAGCCCCACGTCGTCTTCGACGATGAGTAGTTTCCGACTGTCGTTCACGCCCACGGTCTTGTCGTCCGCCGCGCTCATTGTGTGCCGCCCGGCAGGCGGGTGCAATGTTGCCCGGGCGCGGCGCCCCGGGCGAGGACGCGTGCCACGTTTCGGCACGGCTCACCCGGGGCCGCGGGCCGCCGTCGTCACTGGATGGCGCGGTGCGCCTCGTTCGACAGCTCGCTTTCGAGCCCCTGCGTGTCGTAGGCGATCATGGCGAAGTACCAGTCGCCCGGGACCAGGTTTTCGACGACGTAGGTGGTGACGCCGGGCGTCGCGATGTCGATCTCGTAGTCGTAGACGCCGGACATGCGGCCGTAGTGGATGCGATAGCCGGCGAGGTCGGTGAGCGCCGTGCCGTCGGCCCGTTCCGTCGGCGGCTCCCACGACAGCGTCGCCGAGCCCGTGCCCTCGCTTTCCCGGCGAACGACGAGCGAGTCGCTGTGCGTGGCGCCGGCGTTGTCGGTCACCGTCACGGTGATCGTCGTGGTGCCCAGCGCGATGGGCACGCCCTCGATGTTCCACGTTTCCGTTCCGGTGGCCGTGCCGGATTCGCCGTGGTCGGTCTCCCATTCCACGGAGACGATGCCGGCATCGCTGCTCGCGCTGCCCGAGAGGTCCATGGCATCGTCGGTGGTTTCGATTTCCGCCGCGTCGGGGCTGGTGATGACGACTTGCGGGCCGGCCGTGGGGGGCGGCTGCTCGGAGCCGCCGGCGCCGGGTGGTGAGGCGGGGTCGGCGGGCGGGGCACCGCCGGAACCGGACGAGCATGCCGCGATCGAGAGGGTGAGCGCGAGAACCATCGATAGGGGTGATGCGGTCCGGTGTACTGTCATTCCTGCCTCTTCTCTGTCGTGTCGGCAGGCAATCCCCCCGCACCGGGACGCACCGGGCCAGCGGCTCGGCAGCCTGTCGGCCCCTCGGGGATGTACGAAGACCGCCTTACGGCGGCAGAACCACGGACTCCCGTCGTTCTTTGCCCTGGCAACCCCGCTGTCCCCGGGACCGAAGTCCGAAGATCGGTGGCTTTGCGTCCCCGCCTTGCGGCGGGTTTGCCCTTTCAGGTCGGGGCTAAGCCCCGCGTTTCTCGTCGCCGGGAGCATCCGCTCGCGCGCCGTTTGCGGACCCGCACGGGACTGCACCGGCGCGAAGCGTCGGTCTCAAGTCCCGTCGTGGCCGCTGCGTCGCTGTTGTCGACTTCTGGGTCGAGCGGCGGACATGACCCCCAAAGCGATGTCCCGGCTTCTAAGGCAAGCACCGTGCCAGAGGCGATTTCCGTCTTGCAATCAACAAGTTGTGGAACAACACCGCCACCTGCCCCGCGCCGCGCTGTCGCCCGCGGCTGACAGGCGGGCCGCGCCCTTATGCCCGTTTTGACATAAGCCACTGATGCCGCATGGCTTTCACCGCGTCGCCGAAAGGCGACAGGGCGTTACCCGGCTGACGAGATCCCGTGACGAGAGCGAATCGAATTGACAATCATTCTCATTTGCGTTGGAATCCGGCGCATTCGCGACTTTCAAGGTGCCAGCCGATGTACGTGTGTATCTGCCGCGCGGTCACCGACAAAGAGATCCGCCGGGCGAAATCCGAAGGGCTCGGCACGCTCGACGACCTGCGCGACGTGCTCGGCGTCGCCACCGGCTGCGGGAGCTGCACGGCCACGGTCGAATCCATCCTGGGCGAGCCCGACGCGCGCCCCGAGTGCGCCGGTCCCCGCCTCTACGTGCCCAGCGCCGCCTGACCGCCTGCCGCTCTCGGGCGGCAAATGCAATTCATTATCGTTTTGATTCGCGGCCATTTTTTTCCCAGCCGCCTGCCGCTCGGGTATGATGTCCCGGCAGTCTCCCCGGGGGCGTCAGGCAAGGACAGGCAATGAAGGGCGATTCCACCGTCATCGAGCATCTCAACCGCGTGCTCAAGAACGAGCTGACCGCGATCAACCAGTATTTCCTCCACTCCCGCATGCAGAAGAACTGGGGGTTCCACAAGCTCGGCGACCGCCAGTACGAGGAGTCGATCGACGAGATGAAGCATGCGGATGCGGTGATCGAGCGCATCCTGTTCCTCGAAGGGCTGCCGAACCTGCAGGATCTCGGCAAGCTGAACATCGGCGAGGACGTGCCCGAGCAGCTCCAGGCGGATCTGGACCTCGAGCTCGACGCCCGCGCCGACCTGCAGGCGGCGATCGCCTACTGCGAATCGCGCAAGGATTACGTCACCCGGGACCTCTTCGACTCGATCCTGAAGTCCGAGGAGGAGCACATCGACTGGCTGGAAACCCAGCTCGAGCTGATCGAGCGCCTCGGGCTCGAGAACTACCTGCAGTCCCAGACCTGACCCGCTCCCACGCGCGGCGAGGCCGGCTCCCGTCGAATCGCCCCGGTCCCTGACGACCGGTTCTCGACGGCCCGTGTATGATCGAGGGCTGCGGCCATGCACCAGGAACTGCTTCGCTACCACCGCCAGACGTTGCTGCCGGGCTTCGGCGAGGCCGGCCAGCGGCGCCTCCTCGCCTCCACCGCGCTCGTCATCGGCTGCGGCGCGCTGGGCAGCGCGGCCGCGGATCTCCTCGTGCGGGCCGGCGTCGGGCGGATCGTGATCGTCGATCGCGACTACGTCGAGATCACGAACCTGCAGCGCCAGGTGCTGTTCGACGAGCACGACGTGGCGGAGGCCCTGCCGAAGGCCGAGGCCGCGAGGCGCAAGCTCGAACGCATCAACTCCTCCGTACAGGTCACGGCCGTCGTCGACGACCTGAACCATCGCAACATCGAGCGCATCGCAGCGGGGGCCGACGTGCTGGTGGACGGACTCGACAACTTCGAGACCCGTTACCTCGCCAACGATTTCGCCGTGAAGCACGGCGTGCCGTACGTGTACGGCGGCGCGGTCGGGACGTCCGGCGCGGCGTTCGCCATCCTGCCCCACACCGCCGGCGGCGATGCCCCGTGGGAGCGCGGGGAGCAGGCGCACGCGACGCCGTGCCTGCGATGCCTGTTCGAGGAAGCGCCGCCGCCCGGCACCATGCCGACCTGCGATACGGTCGGCGTGCTCGGCCCCCTCGTCGTCATGATCGCCGCCTTCGAGGCCGCCGAGGCGCTCAAGATCCTGACCGGCCACTACGACCGCGTGTGCCCCACCCTGCTCAACCTCGACCTGTGGGCCAATACCGCCCTGTCGTTGAAGGTCGCCGGCGCGCGTGACCGGACCGACTGCCCCTGCTGCCGCCAGCGCCGGTTCGAGTTCCTCGAGGGCCGCGCCGGCTCCAGCGCGGTCGCGCTCTGCGGCCGCGACGCCGTGCAGCTCACGCACCGCCAGGCGGCCGGCGCGGTCGATCTCGCGACCGTCGCGGAGCGCCTGCGCGCGCACGGCGACGTCAAGGCGAACGCCTACCTCGTGCGGGCGTCGCTCACGGAGAACGGGCGGCCCTACGAGCTGACCGTGTTCGGCGACGGTCGCGCGATCGTCAAGGGCACATCGGAACCGGCGGCGGCGCGCAGCGTCTACGCCCGGTACGTCGGAGCCTGAGCGGCCGGAGCGGTGCTGTCGAATCGGACCGCTCCAGGACGACCAAAAGCCAGGTGGACCGGGATCGCCGGTCCGGGACCCAAGGGAGAACGCCAATGACCGCAATCCGGGTACTGGTCGGCACCCGCAAGGGCGCCTTCATCCTCACGTCGGACGGCAAGCGCGAGCAGTGGACCGTGGCCGGGCCGCACTTCGCGGGCTGGGAGGTGTACCACATGAAGGGATCGCCGGCGGATCCCGACCGCATCTACGCGTCGCAGTCGAGTAGCTGGTTCGGCCAGGTCATCCAGCGCTCGCGCGACGGCGGCAGGACCTGGGAGCAGCCGGCTTCGATGGACGATCCCGTGCCCGCCGACGACGGCAGCGGCATGCCGCGCGGCGAGAGCAACAAGTTCGTGTACGACACCTCGGCGGAGACCGGCCGCCCGCTCACCACGCACATGTGGTACGACGGCACGCAGCATCCGTGGGAGTTCGCGCGCGTCTGGCACCTCGAGCCCTCGCCGCACGACCCCGATCTCGTCTACGCGGGCGTCGAGGATGCCGCGTTGTTCCGCTCGACCGACGGCGGACGCTCGTGGCACGAGCTTGCGGGGCTGCGCGGCCACGAGTCCGGGCCGTCCTGGCAGCCGGGCGCGGGCGGCATGTGCCTGCACACCATCCTGATCGACCGCGACAAACCGGAGCGGATGTTCACGGCCATCTCCGCGGCGGGGGCGTTCCGCACGGAGGACGGCGGCCGGAGCTGGCGCCCCGTGAACAAGGGCCTCGTGTCGAACTTCATCCCCGACCCCACCGCGGAAGTCGGCCACTGCGTGCACCGCATCGCGATGCACCCGAGCCGGCCGAACGTCCTGTTCATGCAGAAGCACTGGGACGTGATGCGCTCCGACGACGGCGGCGACTCGTGGACGGAAGTGAGCGGCGACCTGCCGAGCGACTTCGGTTTCCCGATCGACGTGCACGCGCACGAGCCCGACACGGTCTACGTCGTCCCCATCAAGAGCGACTCCGAGCATTACCCGCCCGAAGGCAGGCTCCGGGTCTACCGCAGCCGCACGGGCGGCGGCGACTGGGAGCCGTTGACGAAGGGCCTGCCGCAGCAGGATTGCTACGTCAACGTGCTGCGGGATGCGATGGCCGTGGACACGCTCGATCCCTGCGGCATCTATTTCGGCACCACCGGCGGGCAGGTTTACGTGTCCGCCGACAGCGGCGATCACTGGATACCGATCGTGCGCGACCTGCCCGCCGTGCTGTCCGTCGAGGTGCAGACGCTGCCATGATTCGCGTCGTCCTGCCGCAGCACCTGCGTACCCTGGCGCGCGTCGAGGGCGAAGTGCGGCTCGACGTCCCCGAGCCGGTGACGACCGCCGCGATCCTCGACGCGCTCGAAGCGCGCTACCCCATGCTCTGCGGGACGATCCGCGATCACGTGAGCCGGCAACGGCGTCCCCTGGTGCGTTTCTTCGCCTGTGCGGAGGACGTCTCGCACGACCCGCCGGACACGCCGCTGCCCTCGCCCGTAGTTTCGGGCGCCGAGCCGTTCTACATCGTCGGTGCGATCGCCGGCGGCTGACCGGCGGGGCGAGGCTACAGCGTCCCGGTCAGCCCGCCGTCCACCGGGAGCACGACTCCCGTGACGTAGCTCGCGGCCTTCGAGGCGAGGAAGATCGCGGCGCCGGCCATGTCCGCGGGCTCGCCGATGCGGCCGCGCGGGATGCGCCGGACGATCTCCGCGCCGCGGGTGGCGAGCGTATGCGCCATCATCTTGCTCGGGAACGGCCCCGGGGCGATGGCGTTGACGTTGACGTGCCGCGCGGCGAGGTGCCCGGCCAGCATGCGCGTCAGGTGGTGCAGTCCGGCCTTGCTCGCACCGTACGAATAAGTGGGGAGGTCGGTGACGTGCAGCCCGTCGACCGAGCCGATGTTGATCACGCGTGCCGGATGCTCCGGGGTCGCCGCGGCCTCGAGCAGCGGCAGCAGGCGGCGAGTGAGGAAGAACGGCGACTTGAGGTTGAGGTCCAGGACCTTGTCCCAGCCGCTCTCGGGGAACGTTTCGAGCGCCTCGCCCCAGACGGCCCCCGCGTTGTTCACCAGGATGTCGAGCCTGGGCTCGCGCGCGGCGAGCTCACGGGCCAGGTGCTCCACGCCTTCCGTGCCCGACAGGTCGGCGGGGATCGCGATGCACTCGCCCGCACCCGACAGGCGCTCGGCGGTCTCGCGGCAGGCGTCCTCCTTGCGCGAGGAGATGTAGGTCCGCACCCCGGCGGCGACGTAGCCCGCCGCGATCATCTCGCCGATGCCGCGCGAGCCCCCGGTCACGAGGGCCACCTTGCCGGTGAGGTCGAAAAGATCGTGCATCGCCGCATGATAACCGAGCAGGAGCAAAACGGCCGCTCGCGGTGTAAGCCTTACACGCTGCTTGCACGCTGCGGCACCGGGACCGTGCCTTGGCGCCGCTGTCCCGACGCTTTCTTGTCGCGAGGCATCGAACTTGCATGCCCGCCGGCAAAACAGGGGTGAAGGGACATGCACGACCTCAGGCACAGGCTCGAGCGGGCCGGTGCGGCGGCGGGGCGCGCGGGCCGTGCGCTCGCGGGGCCGCTCCGCACGCGCTACCCGCGTTTCCTGTTCGGCCTGCCGCTGCCGCGCGGCGAGATCCCGATCTTCAACTACCACGAGGTGACCCGGGACGAGCTCGAGCCCGATCTCGCCTACCTGCGGGAGAACGGCTACGCGACGCTCGGGCTCGACGAGTACGTGCAGGCCGCGCAGTCCCGCGAGCGGCGGCGCGCCGTGCTGCTCACGTTCGACGACGCCTGGTCCAGCTTCTGGTCGGTTGCCTTTCCCTTATTGCGCGAATACGGGATGCGCGCGGTGCTGTTCGTCCCGACGTACTGGGTCGACGGCCACGGGCCGCCGGAACTGTTCATGACCTGGGAGCAGGTTCGCGAGTGCGCCCGGTCCGGGCACGTCGACGTGCAGTCGCATGCGCACCGCCACGCCCTCGTGCACGCAACCGGATTGCTCGCCGGCTTCGCCACGCCTGCCTCGCTCGCGAGCACGCACTTCTTCAACTGGCCGATGCGCGACGGCGGCGGCGAAGAGCTCGGCCCGCCTCCGCCGGGCACCCCGGTCCATCATGCCGTGCCGTTGCTCTCGGCACGGCGCCGGTACATCGAGAGCGCCGTCGTCGTGCGTGAATGCCGGCGCCTCGCCGCCGTGCTCGGCGAGAGCGCCTTCGCCCGTCCCGACGCGATGCGGAAACTGTATGCCCGCCACGCGGCCGTGAGCGCGCGCTACCCGGGACGCTGGGCGACGGGCGAGGAGCTCGAGCGCGAGCAGGTGCGGGAATTCGAGGCGAGCCGCGACCGGTTCGCGGAAGCGCTCGGCTACGCGCCGCGCTATTTCGCCTTTCCGTGGCGGCTCGGCACCGACCGTGCACTCGAGCTCGCGCGGGACTTCGGCATGGCGGCGGTGTTCGGCGTCGGGCTGGACTTCCGCCGCGCGCGCCGCCCGCGCCTGCCGCTGCCGGTCTACGGCCGGCTGAGAGGCGACTGGCTGCGCTGCCTGCCCGGCAAGGGACGCGTGCACGCGCTGCCGCTGCTCGCCTCGCGGCTGCGCCGGGTCGCGCAGCCGGAAAGCCTGGCGCACTGAGCGCGCCGGATCGTCTCAGGCGGAAGAGCCGGCCACGGCCAGGCGGTTGTCCACCTGGGTCACCCCCTCGACAGCGAGGACGAACTCTTCTGCAAGCCGCCGTTGCTCGCCGTCGGGCACGGTCCCGCGGAGCACGACTTCTTCGCTCAGCGGCCTGAGCTCGATGTCGATGTTCGACGCATCGACGCGGCCTGCACCCTTCACTGCTTCGCACACCGCCTCGTACAGGCGGTTCGGCGCACGCTCGGGCTCGGCGGATTCCGCCGTTTCCGGCGGCACGGGTCTCTCATTCATGTCGACTCACGCGAGTTCACGGACACGCCGAAGAACGGGCAAGTCGCGTGCCAGCCACGCCGGACAATCGAGCGGCAGATGGCGTCCCCACGGGGATTCGAACCCCGGTTGCCGCCGTGAAAGGGCGGTGTCCTAGGCCTCTAGACGATGGGGACGCGCGTCGGGAGCGCGCATTTCAGCTTAAATGCCGGTCGCTTGCAAGGTTGCATGCAGGGGCGAGCGGCCTCAGGTGAGCTGCGCCAGCCCGAAAATGACCAGGAACCCCGCGCCTGCCGCGAGCGCGCCGGATTGCTGGTACTGCCGTTGCTGCGCCTCCGGGAGCAGGTCGGTCGTGGTCAGGTAGAACATGGCGCCGGCACCGAGCGCGAGGAGGAATGCCAGCGGGCGATCCTTGAGCCCGCGCAGCAGGAACCAGCCGACGAGCGCGGAGCCGAGCACCGCGGCACCGATCAGGGCGGTCCAGCCCAGGATCCGCCGGCGCATCGCACGGTCCGGCTCACCCGACTCGCTGCGGATGAGCTCACCGATCGACAGGCTCTCGCCCAGGTTGTCGATGGCGATCGCGATGCCGATCAGGAGCCCCGTGCCCGGCGCGATCGCGCTCCCCACCCCGATGCTCAGGCCCTCGATCAGCTCCTCGACGCTCGTGCCGCCCGCCAGCACCGTGACTTCGTCCCCGCGCGGCCGGCGGCGCCGGTGAAAACGGCGCACCGTATCGCGCTCGGCGGACTTGTCTCCGGCGAGCCGCCCGCGGTGGACGTAGAGGTCGAACCCGTAGACGGCCAGCATGCCGAGGAGAAAGCCGCCCGTGACGAGCGGCAGGGAACCGCGCTCGAGAGCCGTCGGCAGCATCTCGAACGTGACGGTCGCGAGCAGCACGCCGCCCGCAAAACCGAGCGCCAGCGACAGAAAGAGCGTGCCCGGGGGTCGCCACAGCGCGATTAGGCCGCCGGCCACCGAGGCGGCCGCGGCGGCTCCCGCGATGCCGACGATCGTGAGCAGGCCCGAAGCTCGGTCCATGACGGCCTCGCGGACGCAAGCGCGGGGACGAGCGCGTGACGTCAGGCGGACGGCATCACGCCCCGGCTGCCGGGTGATGCAGTCGGATCGGCCGGGAGCTTACCGGGGGTGATGGGGAGTAAGTGGTGGAGCTAGGCGGGATCGAACCGCCGACCTCTTGCATGCCATGCAAGCGCTCTCCCAGCTGAGCTATAGCCCCGTGGAGGGCGGCACTTTACGCAGGGCTCCGAAGGCTTGTCAAGGAAGCGTCGCGGGGCCGGCTGCGCAAGTGCCCGGCGGCGGGAGACCGCCCCCGGGACGCCGCCCCTAGGACGCGGCGGCGCGGGCGCGGATGAGCTCGAGGGCCTGCTCGAGGCGCGCCAGCGTGCGCTCGCGGCCGACGAGCGCCACGGTCACGTCGATGGGCGGCGAGACGGCACGGCCGGTGACCGCCACCCTGAGCGGCTGGCCCAGCTTGCCGAGGTTCAGGCCGAACGCGGCGGCGCAGGCTTCGATTTCCCGCGCGATCGCCGTTTCCGTCCACGGCTCGAGCTGACGGAAACGGCCGGCGAGCTCGGCGAGCGGCTCGAGAATCGCCGGGCGCAGGTGCTTCTTCGCCGCGGCGGGATCGATCGCCTCGAAATCCTCGTAGCACCAGCGGGCGCTCTCGGCCATCTCGACGAGCGTCGGCGCCCGTTCGCGGAATGCCTCGGCCACGCGGGCCGGGGGCGGCCCGTTCGCCGGATCGAGGCCGGCCTTGACGAGAAACGGCACGAGCCGCCGGCCGAGCTCCTCGGCCGGCATGGCGATGATGTGCTGCTGGTTGACCCAGCGCAGCTTCGCGGGATCGAACGAGGCGGCCGACGGATTCACGTCCTTGACGTCGAACAGGCGGATCAGCTCCTCGATCGTGAAGATCTCCTGGTCGCCGTGCGACCAGCCGAGGCGCGCCAGGTAGTTGAGCAGCGCCTCGGGGAGGTAGCCCTGCTCCCGGTACTCGCGCACGTCCACCGCGCCGTGTCGCTTGGAGAGCTTGGCGCCGTCCTGCCCGTGGATCATCGGCAGGTGCGCATAGGCAGGCACCTCGGCGCCGAGTGCCGCGAGCATGTTCATCTGCCGCGGCGTGTTGTTCAGGTGGTCGTCGCCCCGGATGACGTGCGTGATCGCCATGTCGGCATCGTCCACGACCACCGTGAAGTTGTAGGTCGGCGTGCCGTCCGACCGCGCGATGATGAGATCGTCCAGCTCGGCGTTCCGGAACACCACGCGGCCGCGCACGAGGTCGTTCACCACGACCTCGCCTTCGTCGGGGTTGCGGAAGCGCACGACCGGGGAGACGCCGGGTCGGGGCTCGCGCCGCTCCCGGCAGCGTCCGTCATAGCGGAATTTCTCGCCGGCCGCCGCCTGGCGGGCGCGCAACGCGTCCAGCTCTTCCTTCGTGCACCAGCAGCGATAGGCCTTGCCGGCGTCCAGCCACTGCTCCACGACTTCGCGATACCGCGGGAATCGCTCGGTCTGGTAATATGGTCCCTCGTCGGCATCCAGTCCGAGCCAGGACAAGCCGTCGAGAATAGCGTCTACATTTTCCCGCGTACTCCGTTCCCGGTCGGTGTCCTCGATCCTGAGCACGAACACGCCGTCGTGCCGCCGGGCGTAGAGCCAGCAGAAGAGCGCCGTCCGGACACTGCCGATGTGCAGGACTCCGGTCGGGCTGGGAGCGAAGCGGGTTCTCACCATGTGCAGGCGCCTGTGCTCGAGGTTCGTTCGACTGCTCGCCGATGCGGGGCGCCATTATAGAACAGTCATGAAACGGCCATAGCCGGCCCGACTCCTGGAGAAGGCGGATCGCATGTGTGGCATTGCAGGCATCGCAGGAGAACGCAGGCAAGCTTCCGAAGCGCTCGTCGGGCGCATGCTCGACGTCCTCGCCCATCGTGGCCCGGACGACAGCGGCTCGATCGTCGACGGTGCCGCCGTTCTCGGGCAGCGGCGCCTTTCCATCATCGACCTCGAGAACGGGCGCCAGCCGATCTCGAATGCGCGCGGCGACCTGCACGTGGTCTGCAACGGCGAGATCTACAACTGGCGCGAGCTGCGCCGCTCGCTGGAAGCGGACGGCGCGCGCTTCAGGACGGGCTCCGACACGGAAGTGATCCTGCACCTCTACGAGCGGCACGGGGTGAGCTGCCTCGAGCACCTGCGCGGCATGTTCGCGTTTGCCGTCTGGGACAGCCGCCGCGGCCGCCTGTTCGCCGCGCGCGATCACCTCGGACAGAAGCCCTTCTTCTACGCGCAGGTCGACGGTGCGCTCCTGTTCGCCTCGGAGATCAAGGCACTCACGGCTGCCGAGCCGCGCCTGCGCAAGGTCTCCCCGCATGCCCTCGACCAGTATCTCGCGCTGCGCATCGTCTGCCCGCCGAAGACGATGTTCCAGGACATCGCGAAGCTGCCGCCCGCACACTATCTCACCTACGACGTCGACGGCGGCGTGCTCGACGTGCGCCGCTACTGGGACCTCGATTTCTCGCGAAAGACCGAGGCATCGGAGCAGGAGCTGCTGGACGAGCTGCACGCGATGCTCGTCGATACGCTGCGCCACCACCTGGTCAGCGACGTGCCGGTGGGCGCGCTTTTGAGCGGCGGCCTCGATTCCTCGCTGATCGTCGCGATGCTGAGCCGCGACCTCGGGGTGCGCGAGCTGCCCACGTTCACCCTCGGCATTCCCCACCCGAAGTTCAACGAAGCGCCGGACGCGCGGCGCGTGGCGGAGCATTACGGCACGCGGCACTCGGAAGAGGTGCGCCTGCCCTCGCTGGTCGACGACCTCGCCCAAGTCGTGTATCACCTCGACGAGCCTTCCGACCCGCTCTCGATATGCGTCTGGCACGTCGCACGGCTGGCGCGGCGCGAGGTGAAGGTCGTGCTGGGCGGCGACGGCGGGGACGAGCTGTTCGGCGGTTACGACCGCTACTACGGCAACCTGCACGCCGACTGGTACGCCCGCGTCCCGCGGGCCGTCAGGCGCCGGGTGCTGGGACCCCTGCTCGGGAAGCTGCCGGACGGTGCCTGGTACAAGAGCGCGAGCCACCAGCTCAAGTGGCTGCACGACCTGTCGTTCCTCGAGGGCGGGCGGCGCTACGCGCGCTCGCTGAGCTGGTTCCAGTTCCCGCCCGAAATGCGCTCGGAGCTCTACACCGTCAGGATGTTCGACCTGCTGCGCGACGCGGACCCGGAACGCGACGTCATCGACTACTACGAGGCCGCGCGTGCCGCGTCGCCGGTCGATCGGATGATCTATGCCGACACCCGCTCGCGGCTGCCGGACCACCCGGTCATGATCTCGGACAGGATGAGCATGGCGTGCGGGCTGGAGATGCGCAGCCCGTTCATGGACCACCGGCTCGCGGAGTTCTGTGCCCGCTGGCCCGCCCGCTACAAGGTCAGGGGGCTCTCGCTGCGCTGCCTGCAGCGCAAGCTCGCGAGCCGCTACCTGCCGCCGGAGATCATGCAGAAGTCGAAGCAGGGATTCTCTTCGGCCTTGCCGTACCTGTTGAAGGACGAGTACCGCCGCATCTTCAGCGTGGTCCTGCCGCGCTCGAGGCTGGTCGCGGACGGCTGGCTCGCGGCGAAGCCGATCGAGGCGCTGCTGGCGGCGTATCTCGACGGCGGGCGCGACCACGGCAACCGCCTGTGGCTCCTCGCCAGCCTGGAGTGCTGGTACCGCCTCCACATCGAGGGCGAGGACGCGGCGACCCTGGCGCGCGAGCTCCGCGCCGACGACAAGCCCTGGCCCCGGCGCCGCTCGCCGGCCCGCCTGCAGGCCGGCTGAACGGCCGTTCCCGGCGAGCTCAGTCGCCGGCGCCGGCGGCTCCGCGCGAGCGGTCGACGAGCCGGTCCTCGACCTCCCCGAAGCTGCCCGACACGAGCGGCCGCGGTCGCGGCCGGCGGAACACCCGGCGCAGCGCAATGACGGCGGAGATCACGGGCAGCGGCAACGCGCCCACGATCGCCGCGACCGATTTCACGAGCGCCGCCTCGCGTCCCGACAGGATCTGCTCCCTCTGGTTCTCGCTCGCGAAGCTGGTGTTGCGCGGGAACGAGGCGGTCTTCGGGTTCTTCGGCGGCGCGAGCCCGAGCTCCGCGAACAACCTGGCCTTTTCGCGCTCGGGGTCGGCTTTCAGATCCTCGTAGCGGATTTCGACCGCGCGGTAGCGGCTGCAGATGCGGTCGAGCAGCTTTCGCTGGTAGACGATGTGGCAGGTGGTCCAGGCTGGCCGTGGCGGCACGCCGTGGCGCGCGCGCAAGGCCAGCGCGGAACGCGCGTTGTCGAGGAGGTCGCGCCTGACGACGACGACCTTGGCGGACCTGAAGTAATCCAGCACGTCCAGCGCGTTGAGCGGCGAGGTCTTCTGCAGCCAGTGCCCGCAGCGATGCCGGCGCGCGAAGTCGCTCATCAACAGGTCGAAGACCGCGAACGGGCTGCGCGGCCTCGGGTCCAGGCGATAGAACTTCTCCGGGTCGCCGCCGGCTAGCCGGAAAAACTCGGTCCTCGACCACAGCTCGATGAGGCCGATGTAATCGGTGGGGAAGCCAAGGTCGAACTTGTCCCGCAGCCCCTCGAACATGTCCGTTTCCAGTATTCCGCCGGCCGTCGGGCTCTGGACCGCGACCACGTCTTCGTGGCTCGCGATGATGTTCGAGACCCATTTCGTGCCGGAACGGGCGAGCCCGACGAGAATGATCGGCCGGATCGACGCCGCGTCGACTTCGGGCGACCGCCCGGCGGCCGCCGGCGCGGCTTGCGCGACCGGTGAGCTCTCCATGTTCACGTTCATTCGGCTCGCAATCCTCCCTCTGGCACGAGCTGCACGAGTACCGGCAGGTGATCGGAATCGAAGGTATCACCGGTCCGGAAAGAAACCACGCGCACCTCGTCCGACACGAGGCAATGGTCGATCGGGATCTTGAACGGGTTGAACCCGGCCGGCCAGGTCGGCAGGTAGCCGACCCCGCGGGCCGCGTTGGTGAGCCCCGCGGCCGCGGCGAGATCCTGGTAGTAAGGCGACCACGGCGTGATGTTCAGGTCCCCGGCGAGGATGCGCGGTCCCTCCCGGTCGGAGAGCAGCTCGGCGAGCCTGCCGAGCTGCAGGTTGCGCAGCCTGGCCTTCCCGGGCGTCGTCGGCGCACTCACGTGGGCGAGCGCGAGCGTGACCGGCGTGTCGCCTACCTCGACCTTCACGAGGATGGCCGTGTTGACGCCCGCTTCCCGGTAGGGGCTGACGGCCAGCTCCTCGACCGGCAGCTTGCTGTAGAGCGCGAGTCCCCACGGGTCCGGCTGCGGATACTGCACGCGCCAGCGGTATTCCGCCTCCAGCGGCGCGAGCGCATCCAGCCAGGCCTGGTCGACCTCGAGCAGGCCGAGCACGTCCGGATCCTCCCGGCGCACCTGCTCGAGCAACGCCGCGTAATTATCGTTGCGGTAATGCACGTTCGCGGTCATGAGCTCGAGGGCGGCCGGCGTGGTGGTGGCGGCTTCCGCGATCCCGCCGGACAGGTACGGGAGGAGCGGCATGCCGTTCGCCAGCATGACGAGCAGCGCGAGCGCGGCGGTGCGCGCGCGACGCCGCACGAGCGCCGCGGCGAGCAGGAGCACCGCGCCCGCCGCGAGCTGGAAGCGGAAGTGCGTGAAGAGCTCGAACAGCCACGCCGTGCGGGCGAGCCACGAGGCGCCGGTCACGGAGAACGCGGCGAGGGCGAGCCACAGGAGCACGCGGTCGAACAGCGCAGCCGGGCCGGCGCGTACGCTGCCAACGCCCACGGCTCCGGCAGGGGCCACGCCCGGCCTGACCGCAGCCTGCCGGCTCATCGCGGCGTGCTCCGGCGCGACGGCCACGGGCGCGCGGCGCGCGCACGCGCCCGCACGCCGTGCGCCTCACGCGGGCCGCTCACGGCGACGCCCACCGCGATCTCGCTGCTTTTCTCATTCACGCCAGCAATATAGAAGCGATTCATCAGGTAATCTCTCACGTCAGGTCGCGGGCCGCAACCGGCCGCGTGCGTGGCGGCCGGACCCGCGGTGAGTCGATCCCCGCCGCTCATCGGGCGGCGGCGCCGATGCGGGCCTCGAGCTCTGCTGCCCGCGTGATGGCCTGGATCTCGGCCATGGTCAGCTTCACCCCGAACGCTTCTTCCACGGCGGTGATCAGGCGCAGGTGGTTGAGGGAATCCCAGCCGGGCTCCGAGTCGCGGCTCGTTTCCGGCGTCACGGCCTCCGGGTCGATGCCCAGGGTGTCGGCCACGATGAATCGCAATTGCTCGTTCATGCCCCGCCCTCTTCGATTCTCACTTGACTTATCGCGCACGGGCGCGGTCCTGCCTCCGCGCTCGTGATCCCGTAGACCTCGGTTCCGTCCGGAAGTCTCTCGACGAGCGAGAAACCCTGACCGGCGTAGAACCCGGCGGCCGGCCGGTTCTTCGGTGTCGGCACGAAACGCCCCAGCAGGCGGCGGGCGCCGTCCTCGAACGCACGCGCCTTGATGTGGTTGCACGCCGCGGTCTCGACGTCCCGGCCGAGGGCGCGGCAGCTCAGCAGGAAGCTGTCGATCTCGGGCTCGTACGCATCGAGCCGCACCAGCCACGCGCCGACGAGCCCGAGGTCGCCGAAGCGGTCGCGCACGCGCAGCCATTCGAACAGCCATTCCTCGGCGCGCGCGAAACGCCTGAGCTCTGCCGGGGTGTAACGCTTCGTCGTGAGGTTGAACTGGTTCGTCTTGGCGAAAAGCTGGTGCAGCCGGTCGAGCTGGCCGCCGCGCACGCGCCCGATCTCGATCGTGGTGTCCAGGCTTTCGAGCCAGCTCGCGAGGTCCGCTGTGGCCTGGCGCGCCCGCCGCCGCGCCGCATTGTCCCGGTACTGCACCGTCTTCTGCGCATCCTCGTCGGTCAGTGCGAGCTTGTCGAAATGCCAGGAGCGGAGGACGAGATCCGCATAGACGGCCGGATCGGGCGGCAGCGGCAGCACTTCCACCTGCGGCAGCATCTGCCGGACGAGCTCGCACTCGACCGGGTTGTCGTCCGCGAACACGACGGCGTCCAGGCCGATGTCGAGCTCCGCGGCCGCGCTCTCGACGTTCAGGTGCTTGTGCTGCCAGTCGATGCGCGTGACGGCGAAGTCGTCCAGGGAGAGCGGCATCGACAGGCGCCGGAACGCCTCCTCGACGTCCTCGCGGTTGTTCTTGCTGACGATGCCGAGCAGCACGCCGCGCCCCTTGAGATCGAGCAGCGCGCGCTGGAAATCGAGGAACGCCTCGCCGACGGGATCCCCGGGCGCAATCCTGAGCCCGTCGACTCCGTCCTCACCGACGATCCCGCCCCAGAGCGTGTTGTCGAGGTCGAGGAGCAGGCACTTCTTCGCCGGGCGGCGCAGGGCGCACAACGCGCGTGCGAGCAGCTCCGCGGCGGCGGTGAGGCCGGGACCGTGCCATTCGAGCTTCGCCAAGTGAAACAGGGCCGCGTTGCCGCTCGCGGTGCGTCCCGCGGACGCGATGGCGCCGTCGACGTCGAGGACGTGCACCTGGGGGTCGCCCCGGTACGAGGACGCCAGCGACTCGTTCAGCCAGCCGTAGAGCGCGGCGTCCCCTTCCGCGCTGCCGGGATCCGCGATGCCCCGCCCGCTCCGCGCGGGCCGCGGGAAGTTGCAGACGAGGAGCGTCGCGTCGGTCCGTTGCCGCGCCACCTCCACCCAGCTCCGGACGTGCTCGAGGAGCTCTTCCGCCGCGGCGCGCCGCGCGCCCGGCGGCAAAGCGCCGCCGCCGGTCGCGAGCACGGGCGCGAACAGGCGGGCCGAGAGCGTGAAGACGACGACGTCCGGCCGCGCCGCGTGCAGCGCCGAGCCCGGGTCGAGCAGTGCCTGGAAGTGCTGGTCGAAAGGCCCGACGTACTGGTCGAGGTCGACCCCGTGCGCGAACGCGAGCACGGCCGCGTGCCGGACCACGGGCTCGAGCGTGTGATTCCCCAGCCACGCGACCCTGAGGTCCGCGCGCCGGTCGAGCGACCCGAGGCGGCGGAAGAACCGTTCGACGTCGGCGGTCCCGAGCGGGCTCGCGAGAATTTCGCGCCGCAGGGCCGCGGCATCGTCGGGCCGGTCGCCCGGGAGCACCCGGCCGGCCTGCCGCTCACCGCCTGCCGCTACACCCACGACCGTCGCTCCGGCACCTGGGCGAGCCTTTGCTCCAGCTCGCCGAACAGCAAGTCCACGTGGCGGCGAAACGCCGGCCAGCTATGCTCGCGCCGGATCAGGTTCTGCGCGTTGCGCGCGAGCCGCCGCCGCTCCGCCGGATCGTCCAGCAGCCTGCCGATGGCCGCAGCCATCGGCGCCGGCTCCGGCGGGACCAGCACCGCCTCCTCGGGCGTCATCACCTGCGCGTGCGTCGGCAACGCCGTCGCGACGACGGGGACGCCCGAGTCGAGGTAACTGTAGATCTTCATCGGGGTGTTCGCACCTTCGCAGCGCGGCGACACGAGCACGTCCGCCTGGCGGAGATAGGAGCCGAGCGCGGCCACCGGCCGGCGCCCGAGGAAATGCACGACCTCGCCGAGCCCGAGCTTGCGGCTTCGCGCACGGTACTGGCGGACGTGACGGTCGCTGCCGCCGATGATCACGAGCTGCGCCCCGGGATGGGT
Organism: Woeseiaceae bacterium; assembly: GCA_035304345.1. GTDB lineage: Bacteria > Pseudomonadota > Gammaproteobacteria > Steroidobacterales > Woeseiaceae > IDS-8. The sequence goes on from DATGQE010000021.1 coordinate 29,700, forward strand.
CTCGTGGAGGTGTGCGAAGCATTGCAGCAGGAGCCCGATGCCCTGGTAGCGCTCGAGATTGCCGACGTACATCACGATCGGCCCTTCGATGCCGGTGTCGCGGCGCAGGTCTTCCATGCACTCCACGGGCGCATCCGAGATGAGGCTCACGTCCTTGACGACGTGCACGATGCCGGACGCGAAATCCCGTGCCTGCGCCGCGAGGTCCTCGCATACCGGGACGACGGCGATCGCGCGCCGCATCGGCAGGCTTTCGACCCAGCTCAGCAGCCTCGCGGCGGGCCGGAGCCAGGGGAACTGGGCGAGGAGCTGCATCGCCATGGACGAATCCATGTCGATCACGTACGGCACGCGATGCAACCTGCCGAGCACCATCGCGATGAAGCTCGCCTCCTCCACGGCGTGCACGAGGTCGTAGCGCCGGGAGCGCATCAGCCGGGCGGCCTCGCGCCACAGGAACGCGTCGCACCAGGCCTTGCGCCACGAGAAGCCCGGGGGAATCGACAGTGGGGCGAAAGGCGGGCGGATGCGACGCACGGTCACGCCTGCGTGCCATCGGTCCTCCCCGACGTGGAACGTCAGAAGATCGATCTCGTCGCCGCGTTCCGACAAGGCCCGCAACATCAGGTCGACGGCGATGGGCGTGCCGCGCTCCTCGAACCACGGCTGCGGTGCCAGGAACAGGATTCTCACGGCGCCCCCTTGCCTGTCGCGGCACGCGCGAGCCGCAGCCTGAGCTGCCCCGCGGCGAAACGGGGCGTCGTGACCCGGCGGCCGACGATCTCGACCGGCACCTCCGGGCGGCGCAGCGCGTCCTGAAGCGCCGCCGGCCCGCCCGGCACGCGCACGCGCACGCGAACACCGTAACTGCCGATGCGCCGTTCTTCGCCGCGCAGGGGCAGCGGGTCGGTTCCGGCCAGCACGCGCAAGCCGTGCTCCGCCGCCGTCTCGAACTGGGGGACGCGCGGCCAGAGTCGCGGACGACCGCCGTTGTCGGCCAGCATGACGTCGGTCCGGCCGCTCTCGCGGGCGATGACGTCGTCCACGACACGTCCCCGGTCACCGAGCCACTTGCCGGCGCCCCAGGCGAGGATCGCGAGCCCCCCGGCCGCGCGTATGCGCTCGACGATGTCCGCCACGGGCAACCCGGAAGGCACGCGCGCGCGGCATCCCGTGCCGAGCACCTCGAGGCCCTCGCGACTGACGAGCTGCTGGCCCTTGACGGCGGCGAGCTCGACGTCGTCGTCGCGCCTGAACGTCACCGCGTCGCCGTCGATCCCGACCCGTTGCCAGCGGCCCGCCCGCGCCGAACGCGCCAGGCGCTCCCACCCGTCGACACCTTCCGGGTCGGCGACGAGCAGGACGCCGTGCCGCGGCCCGCCGGCGTGCTCCTCGAACAGGTTGTGCGCCGCGGCGTCGAGCGTGGCCGCGACGGACATGAACGGGTACACGTGCACGTGAGCGTCCACGCGCAGGTCGATCGTGCAATGTCCCGTTCGAGCCTCTGGCATTCGTCTCAACCGCCTTCCGCGTTCTTCGAGCCGTTGTATGATTCGTCGATGGGCGCCCTTTCCTTCGATTCGTCGTGCTGCAGGGTGAACGCCACGGGCGCCCGGAATGCCGGACGTTCGACAGCAGCATGTGACAGTAAGAACGAGCGCCACCGAAGGTGACCGGCGAGTGCCGGATCGCGCGCGGGGAGTCGTGATCGCCTGTGGCAGGCAGACCGGGAGAGACCGCGAGAATCGCCGCCGCCGACCGGTCGCCGGAAGCTGTAGAAACGCCCTGACGCCTGGATGACCCGTCACCGCACATGGACCTGAAATCGCAAGTGCAGCGACTGGCGCAGAACGCGATGGCGCTCGCAGCCGGTGGAATAGTAGCACAACTGGTCTTCACACTCGTCGAGGTGCTGATCGCGCGGCGGCTGGGCGCGGAGGCATACGGGGTGTTCGTGACCGCCTACTCGTGGTCGCTCCTCGGGTCGATCGTGATGGGCGCGGGCACCGGGATGTGGACGATCCAGGAAGGGTCGCGGGACCACGGGCGGTTGCCGCTCCTGTTCGGCACCGGCCTCGCGGTCGTCGGCGCCGGTTTCGCCATCCTCTACCTCGGCGTGATCGCGGCCCACCGGGGGTTCCCGGACAACTCCATCCTGTCGTTCCTGGTCGTCTTCCTGCCGTACGGGCTGATCCTCGCGCTGCAGACCACCCTGGCTTCGGTCTATGCCGCCTACCAGACGATGGGCATCAGCGCGCTGTTCCAGGGTACGGCGCCGCTCGGCATCCTGGCCGCGTGGTTCCTGCTGGCCGGCCAGTCCGTCTCGCTGCAGGCCGTCGGCTATGCTTACGTCGTGGGTGGCGGTGCCGTGACGGCGCTCTGGCTCGTGCTCACGCTGCGGCGCGTCCGCCCGAAGTTCGATGCGGCGAATGCACTCGCCGTGCTCCGGGACAGCAACCAGTACGCAATGAGCAACATCCTGGGGCACGTCTATACCCGTGCCGACATCGTGATGCTTTCGGCCCTGGCCGGCATCCGGGAGGCCGGCATTTATGCCGCCGCCTACAAGCTGGTGGAACTGGTGTCGAAGGTCGCCGTCGTGTCCGGCCGCGTGTTCGCGCCGGCGATCTTCAAGGCCAGCCACGAGCCCGGCAAGGCCTACCAGGTTTTCTCGAGCATGATGACGCGCTTCATGGCGATCGCGGGCCTGGTGGCCGGGGTGACGGCCTTCATACTCGCGGACGAGCTCATCGTCGCGCTGTTCGGAGAGAAGTTCGCGGCGAGTGCGTCGATCCTGCGCATCCTAGGAGGCGTAATGGCCAGCCGCTGCATGATGGTGCCGCTGCAACTGCTGCTGTCGAGCGTCGACCTGCATTTCCGGCGCGTGGCGTGGCTCGGCGTGACGGTGGCCGTGAACATCGGGCTCAATGCGATACTGATCCCGCTCTTCGGCGCGGTGGGCGCCGCCTGGTCCGGACTCCTGAGCGGGACACTGCTCATCGTGCTCTACGCGCTCTCCTGCGCCAGCCGCCGGGAGTTCGATTTCCGGCGCTGGCTCCTGCTGCCGACGCTGCTCGCGGCGGCGGTCACGGCCGGCGCGGCGACGACCGGCATCAACGCGTTCGCCCTGGCCGTCATCGCCGTTTCGGTGTTCCTGGGCGGGCTCCTCGTGACCGGCTTCGTCCGCGGCGACGAGATCCGCTTCGTGCTGCGCTCCGTGCTGCCCGGAGGATCGCGATGAACGAGCGCAAGCCGCCCTTCTTCCTGGTCGGGTGCAGCCGCTCGGGTACGACGCTGCTGCAGGCGCTCATCGACAGCCACCCGCACCTCGCGATCCCGCCCGAAAGCCACGTGTACGCCCGCTTCGGCCGCATCGCCGGCACCTGGGGCGATCTCCGGGAGCGCCGCTGCCGGCGACGCCTCGTCTCCGCCATGCTGGGCGACGCCTTCATCGAGGAATGGGGCCTCGGCGCGACGCCGGAGGACATCGAGCAGCGCCTGCGCCGCCCGGATTTCGGCGGCATCGTGGAAGCGCTGTTCGAGCTGTATGCCGAACGCCAGGGCGCGCGCCGCTGGGGTGACAAGACGCCGGAGCACATTCGCCATCTCGCGGAGATACGCCGCGATTTCCCGGAAGCGAAGCTCATTCACCTCGTGCGGGACGGGCGCGACGTCGCCGAGGCCATGCAGCGCATGATCTTCTATCCCGTCACCGCCTACGGCGTCGCCCGTGTCTGGTGCGACGAGATCCGGCACTGGAAAACGTTCTGTGACTCGGCCGGCACGGAGAACACGCTCGTGGTGCGCTACGAGGATCTCGTCACCTCCCCCGGGCAGGTGATGCGGACCCTGTTCGAGTTCCTGGAGGAGCCGTACGTCGACACGGTCGCGACTTACGCCGGGTCCGCGCTCAGCCGCCACCTCGATGCCCAGGGGCCGTGGCACTCGTCGCTGCGCCAGGGCATCAGCGCGGCGAAAGTGGGTGCGTTTCGCCGCCGCTTCACGCCGCGCGAGATCGAGATCATCGAATCGATACAAGCCGGGCCGCTCCGCAGTTACGGTTATGCGACCGTGTATGCGTCACCGCGGCCGGCCGGCCCGCTCGAGAAGGTACACGCCTTCTTCGCGGATCGCGTGGTACGCTGGTATCGCAAGGCGCACCATCCGCGCGTCTTCCGCCAGGACCTGCAGTCCCGCTGCCGCATCGCGTGGCGCTTGCTGCTCGGCGGGTGGCGGCGGCTGCCCGGTTGATTCACCGATGCGCTCCCCGTAAACTGCTGAAAAGTCGGTTCTTGAGCAGTCCGTCGGCCGGACGCATCGTCGCTCTTCGGCGACAGAGAGCCGGCAGGCCGGACGCGAGACCGGCGAATCTCTACATCGGCTGCCAGCCGTTCCCTGTACACCAGACGCAAGACGACCACCTCGTCTGCTTCGGGGTCGTCCCGGGCGTCGGAGAATACCTTAAAGAACACGTGGATTGCCCATGCGATCGAGTACTGTCTTGAAGTGGATTCCGGCTCTCCTTCTCGTCGCCGTCGCGCACGCGCAGGAGGAGCCGATGCCGAGTGCCGACCAGGCGGGTTACCTCGTCAACGCCGGCGATCGGCTCGACATATCGGTCTGGAAGGAACAGGACCTGCAGAGGCAGGTGCTCGTGCGCCCCGACGGCGCGTTCTCGTTCCCGCTCGCCGGGCAGATCATGGCACAGGGGCGGACGGTGACGGAGATCCGCCAGGAGCTCGAGGAGCGCCTGTCCCGTTACATCCCCGACCTCGTGTCGACGGTGACGGTCGTGGACGTCAACGGCAACCGGATTTTCGTGATCGGGCAGGTGAACGCGCCGGGCTCGTTCGTCATGAACCCGTCGCTGGACGTGATGCAGGCGCTCGCCATGGCGGGCGGCACGACGCCGTTCGCGGCGCTCAAGAACATCCGCATCCTGCGGCGCGAGAACGGAGTCCAGAGGGCTCTCAAGTTCGATTACACGCAAGTCGCCGACGGCCGGTCGCTCGAGCAGAACATCTTGCTGAAGAGTGGCGACGTGGTGGTCGTCCCCTGATCCGGCGCACGCTCTTCAGGCAGAGCCGCGGCCGTTTACATCGTGACACACCGGCGAGGCGGAGGCCGTGCGGCCCCGCCCGTGGCTGCCGCGTGCGACACGACGGCGAAAGGAGAACGTATGAACGACGATGAGCCAGGCATGACGGCAACGCCCGGGAACCTTACCCGCCGGCGCAGAGCAACCGGGCTGCTGCTCGCCCCGGCGGTGCTTTTCTTCGTGCTCCGCCCGGACACGGCGGCCGCGCAGCAATGGCTGGTCACCCCCGAGCTCGAGATTGCCGCGCAGTACGTGGACAACCCGCGGTTGCGGGAAGACGGCGAAGAGCCCGGTACCGGTGAGGACGGCCTGGCCGGCCCCAGCGACAGCATCGAAGGCGGCCTGATCGACGCGGCGCTCGCCCTGCGGCGCAACACCCCGGTCTCGACGTTCCTGCTGCGCCCCTCGGTCGTCGTCCAGCGCTACGCCGGGGAGACCGACGAGGACGCCGAGGCGTACTTCCTGGACATGGACGCGGGCGGCGAAGGTCGCCGCAGCGGCTGGCGGCTGCGCGGCAACTACCGGCAGGAACAGGTCTTCCGGGGCGAGACCACGCCGGCGGACTTCGACGACCTGCTGGAAGACGACGTCCAGACCGGCACCGGGCGCACGTTCCAGCGCCGGCAGCGCGACCTGTGGCGCATCCAGCCGGAATTCCGGATGAGCTTCACCGAGCTCACGGCCCTGGCGCTCGAGCTCCGCTACCAGGACGTGAGCTATGATGAGGAAGAGCCCGGCACCGCGGTCGACTACCGGAACATGTACGTCGATGCCGCGATACAGCGCGAGCTCTCGCCCTACAACCGGCTCGAGTTCGCGGTCTTCGGGTCCCGGTACGACCCGAGCATCGACGGGCGCGAGACGGATGCCGTCGGCGCGCGCATCGGGTACCAGCAGAGCACGTCCGACATCTCGACGTGGTTCGTGGAGGTCGGCGCGCAGGAGACTCGCCGCGATTCGCTGAGCGAGCCCGGCGTCGAGCTGTCGGACACGTCGTTTTTGTGGAACATCGGGTACCGGCGTGCGCTCCAGGTCACGACCTGGCGCCTGGACCTTGGCCAGCAGGTGACGCCGAGCGGGTCCGGGAACCTCGTCGAGCGCGACCTGTATCGCGTGAGCATGGAGCACCAGCTCGATCCGCGCTGGCTGCTGCACCTGTCCGCCGTGTACCTGAGATCGGACGCGGTGGCCACCGAGAGCGAGGTGACGAGCAGCGACCGGGACTACGCGCAGGGGCGCGTGGCGCTCGGCTTCCGGCTCACTCCGGCCTGGACCGTGCAGGGGCTGTACGCGCTGACGTACCAGGATTTTGCCAACATCCCGGGCGACGCCCAGGAACACGAGGTGCGGCTCTCGTTCATCTACCGGCCGCCGTTGCCCACGCAGTGACGGCAAGGCGTTACGGAGACCCGACATGGAGATCACGACCGAGTACTCGACGAAGGACTACCTGAACGCGCTGCGGCGGCGCTCGGGGCTGTTCCTCGGTGTGCTGTCGCTGCTGTTCGGCATTGCCGTGGCGCTGGCCGTGCTCCTGCCCGACACCTATCACGCCAGCGCGGAAATGCGCATCGACCTGCAGGGCCCGAACGTCGAGCTTTTGGAGCCGATCGCGCTGACGAACTACGCGGACCAGTACATCAAGTCGCTGCAGCAGAAGGTCATGACCAACGACAACCTGCAGAGGTGGCTGGAAGAATCCAACGCGTACTGGTACGACGAGGACGCGACCCAGTCCGAGCTGATCGCCCGCCTGCGCGAGGACATAAAGGTCCAGATGGTGTTCACGTCGGTGATCGAGGAAGAGACCGGGGAGGAGTTCGACCTCATCACCGGCTTCACGACATCGTTCACCGGCCGCGATCCCAAGTCCGCCGAGATCATCGCGAGCCGTGTCGCGGAGGCCTTTCTCGAAGAGGACCGGCGAACCCGCGTCGACAAGGCCAGCGCCACCTCCAGCTTCCTGCGCGAGCAGATCGAGGTGAAGCGCGAGGAGATCGCCGAGATCGAGGCGCGGATCGCCGAGTTCAAGGAGGGGCACGCGGGCAGCATGCCGGACCTGCTCGTCCTGAACATGACCGCGCTGGACCGCGCGACGCAGGAGCTCGAGCAGGTGGAGCGCGAGATCCGCACGCTCGAGCAGGACCGCTTCTTCCGCGAGGCGCAGTTGCAGGAGATCCGGCAGACGGTCGGCTCGAACGCGCAGCTCGCGCAGCTCGAGCAGGAGTACACGCGCGCCGTCGCCCTCTACGGTCCGGAGCACCCGGACGTGATCCGCACGAAGCGGCAGATCGCGGCCATGACGGGCGATCCTGCCGCCGGCGCGGGGGAGCTCGCGCAGCTCCAGGCGGAGCTCGCGGCCGCCCAGGAACGGTACTCCGACGCGCATCCCGACGTCGTCAGCCTGAAGCGCCGGATCGCCGCGCTGGAGGCCGGCGGCGCGAGCGACGCGCCCACGGATCCCGTCTACCTGCAGCTGCGGGCGCAGATCAACGCGATCAACTCGAACGTCGAGGGGCTGCGGAAACGCGCGAACGAGCTGCGTGCACGGCAGGCGGAGCTGCAGGACCGCATTGCGCGCATGCCGCAGGTCGAGCGCCAGTTCCAGGCACTGCAGCGCGAGCTGCAGACCGCGACGCTCGCCTTCGACAACCTGAGACAGCGGCTGGCGCAGGCGCAGCAGATCGAATCCTTCGAGTCGGGCGAGCGTGGCGCACGCCTGGAGCAGATCAGGGCAGCGCGCGCACCCGACGAGCCGACGGGACCGCCGCGCATCGCGCTGGCGGTGCTGGGGCTGTTCCTGGCGACGACCTTCGCCGGGGGCGCGACCCTGCTGGCCGAGATGTCGGACGACACGATACGGGGGAGCAAGGACATCCTGACGGTGATGCACACGCACGCCATCGCCGCCATTCCGGTCGTTCAGAACTCCGTTTATCGTGCCGAGCGGCGGCGCCACCTGGTCATCGTGTCGATCAGCGCCCTCATGCTGGGTGCCATCATCGTGTTGATCGTCGGCGCGGTCACGGCGTGATTCCGCCCGATACCGCAAGCGAGGCAGAGCAGACATGACGTCCATCATCCAGAAGGTGCTCGAAGCCGAGAAGCGGCGCCATGCCGCCACCGGCTCGGCCCGTGACCGTGACCCGGAGAGGCGCACTTTCGGGCAGGTCACGAAGGAGTTCGTCGCGGCGACCGGACTGTTCAAACGCCTCGCGACCCGGGTCGAATCGAAAGCCATGGAGCGCAACAAGATCCTGCCGGCCGTGGACGACCAGAGCGCCGTCACGGCCTACAAGATCCTGCGCACGCGCGTGCTGCAACGGCTGCGGAGCAACGGGTGGCGCTCGCTCATCGTGACCGGGGCCGGCGCCGGGGAAGGCAAGACACTGACGGCCTGCAACCTCGCCGTCAGCGTATCGAACGACGTCAACCAGGCGGTCGTGCTCGTGGACCTGGACCTGCAGCGCTCCACGGTGGCCTCGTATTTCGGCCTGGACATCCGTGCCAGCATGGGCGACTACCTGCTCGGTCACGCGCAGATCGACGACATCGTGTACGCGCCCGCCGGCCTGGAGCGACTCGTCATCGTCCCGAACCGCGAGCCGGTGCCCAATTCCTCCGACCTGCTCGCCTCGCCGCGCATGCGGACCTTCCTGCAGTGGCTGCAGGAGCAGGGACCCGAGACCATCGTCATCTTCGACATGCCCCCGGTGCTCGCCTGCGACGACGTGCTCGCGTTCTCACCCTACGCCGATGCCATCCTCCTCGTCGTGGCGGAAGGCAAGACCGAAAGGGCGGCGCTCGGACGCACCATGGAGCTTCTCGGCGAGCGCAACCTGCTCGGGGTCGTGCTGAACCAGTCCCGCGAGAAAGGGTCGGTTTCGCCGTACTATTATTAGCTGCCGGCGGGGCACGAACCGGGACGCGGGAACCGCGGCGGGGGCGGTGCAGAACCTTTGCCCAGTCTGATCCAATCCACGCTGATCCTGGCGTTCGCCAGGATCACGAACTTCGCGCTGCTGTTCTTCAGCCCGATCCTGCTCGTCCGCCTGCTGGATCCGACCGTCTTCGGCCAGTACCGCGAGTTCGTCGCGTGGTCGATGATCACCACGATCATCGCCGGGTTCTCGATCACCTCCAACCTGCTCTACTTCGTCCCGCGGCACCCGGAGAACACGGTGAAGTACGTGAGCCACACGAACTGGCTGACGTTGCTCATGTCCCTCCTCACCTGTGCGATCCTGTGGTCGTTCCGCGAGCAAATCCACGCCTCGGCCAGCTTCGAGCTGGTGCTGCCGCTCGCCGCCTACGTCCTCCTGTTCATCAACGTCTCCTTCCTGGACGCCTACTGGATCGCCACCCGGCAGCCGAAGTACGTCTTCTACTACACCACCCTGCGCACGGTCGTGCGCCTGCTGGCCGTGGTGGGAGCCGCCTGGGTGACGCGCTCGCTCGAGGCGATCATCGTCGCCCTGCTCGCGGCCGAAGCGTTGCGCGTCCTCGTCGTCCTGCTGATCACCCGTGCCATCGGCCTGCTGTCGTTCCGGCTGGATCGCCACACCCTGGCGGACCAGCTCAGGTTCGTGCTGCCGATCGGCCTCGGGTCCTCCCTCGTCCACCTGCACCAGTGGATCGGCCAGCTCGCGGTTTCCACGCAGCTCGGGGTAGTCGCCCTGGCGACGTATGCCGTGGCGAGCTACAACGTGCCGATCACGAAGATCGCCCGGGGTGCGGTCGGCGATGCGATATTTCCGGACATGGTCCGGCAGGCTGCCGCGAATGCCGCCGACGGCCTGAAGCTCTGGAAGCGCGCCAACATCGGGTATGCCTGCCTGATCCTGCCGACGTTCGCACTCCTCTTCTGGTACGCGGACGTCCTCATCCCGCTGGTGTTCACCGAGCAGTACGCCGGCGCGGTGCCGATCTTCCGGGTACTGCTGCTCGTGCTGCCGATCGAAACGCTCGAGCTCAACGCGCCGCTGCGGGCGATCAAGCGCACCGGCGACATGCTCGCCGGCAACGTGCTGCTGCTCGGCACGAACCTGGCCTGCATCGCCGCATTCTTCACGTGGCTCCCCGAGCTTGCGATATTCGGGCCGGCGGTCGGGATCGTGGCAGGCTACTTCGTGCAGCTCGTCTTCCTGGCGTGGCGGGTCTGTCGCTGGTATGGCGTCGGCTTCCCGGAAGTGATCAAGTGGCGCAGCCACGCCGCGCTCTGGACCTGCACCGTGGGCAGCGGCCTGGTGCTCGCGGCCGGGGAATACGTCCCGCTCCCGGACGTCGCGCGCATGCTGCTCTTCGGCGCGGGCTATGCCGCCGTTTATCTCTGGGCGCTCAGGCTGTTCAGGCTGGAGGAAGTGGAGATCCTGTTCGGCAAGCTGCGGCGGCGGCTGACCCGCGCACCGGCCCTGTAGAGCGCGCGATGGCGCGGCCTAGACGTTCTCCGGGCCGGGCATTCTCGAGCGGCGCGCCTTGGACCCGTGGCGGCGCTCCCCGAGCCTGCGCTGGTGCTCGCGGCGCTCGATGCCGGTCCAGGTGCCGCCGTCGCCACGCCGGCGCTCGCCGCGCGTCCGGCGATCCACGATCTCGCGGCGGCGGCAGATCGAGCGCCTCAGGAAGCGCATGAACGTCCAGGCCCGGATGATCACCCAGAAGTACAGCAGGCCCAGCACGAGGAACGCGCCCGCGAGCCAGGCATCGGAGATGCCGAGCCAGCTCGCCGTGATCCCGATCACGACGCCCGCGGCCGACAGGCCGGCCATGATCAGGACGGTTTCGGTCGAGGTGAAACCGGCGAGCAGGAACACGTGATGCAGGTGTTCCTTGTCGGGACTGAACAACGGGCGCCCGCGGATGGCCCTGCGGATCGTCGTGCAGGCGGTGTCGAATATCGGCAGGGTCAAGAACCAGAGCGTGGCCGCGGGCGACAGCGGCGCGCCCTCGCCCTGCGAGAGCCGGATGGCAAACCAGGCGAGCGCGATCCCGAGAAACATGCTGCCCGAGTCGCCGAGGAAGATCAGCGCCCTGCGCCGCCCGGGAACGGCGGCATTGAACAGGAGGAAGGCGATGATGCTTGCGGCGAAGCAGCACAGGATGACGAGGTCCTTGCCGTCGCCCAGGAAGATCGTGGCGAAGATGAAACCGAGTATCGGGACGAGGCTCAGGGTTCCGGCGAGCCCGTCGAGCCCGTCCGCCATGTTCACGGCATTGATCACGCCGACCACGGCGAAGATCGTGAACGGCGCCGCCAGCGCCCCCAGCATCACGTGCTCGCCTCCGATGCCGAGCGTGCCGAGGTCGCGCACGACCACGTCGGCGCCCACCATGATCAGCACGACGGCGACCGCTTCCGTGACCAGGCGCAGCGTCGGGGAGACTTCGCGAAAGTCGTCGGCAATCCCGACGAGAACGAGCAAGGCGCCTGCGACGTAAAAGCTCGTGTAGTGCTCGATACCCCCGGTCCCCGGGAAAAAGGCCGTGGAGATGAGGTGCGTCGCGACGACCGCGACGTAGATGGCTATACCCCCGACGAGGGGAATCTCCCCTTCGTGGATCTTGCGCTCGTTCGGGATGTCGACGAGGCCGAGCGACTTCGCGAGCGGACGGAAGCTCAGGATGAGCGCCGTCGTCGCGAAGAAAGCCAAGGCTGCACTGATATAAAAGTACAGGGACAAAACCGCGCCTCGTTGCGAATACTGCCTGGCCGAAGCGGAAGCTTCGGCACGAATTCAGTTCGTCGTGTAATTCCGTCAGTGACTGCCGTCGTTGCGAGAACTTCGAACGGCGGACGCTCGACGCGCTGGCGCCCAATCGGGCCGGAGCAGAGTGTAAGGAATCCCGAGAAGGCGCGGCGGTTCAGCGTGCAGGGCCGAGGTTGTTCCACTCGTGCCCGGCTCGTGAGCTCGCATCGCCGTTGTCGTAATCATACGATCGTTTAAAAGGCCGTGCCACTGTCGCTCAATTCACTGTCGCGAATCGGGGACAGCAGAAGGCGAGTCGGGTCGGCACGGATGGCAGAATCCTTGCATCGTGGCGACGACGCACCTTGCGGCCCGGCACGGGTCATGCCATGTCGCGGCTGCCCTGCCGCGCGAGGATGCGATAGTTCTCGTAGATCGGCTCGAGGACCGCGGGCGGGGTGAACGGCCGCACCGCCTCCACGCACGGCGTCCCCCGGTAGCGCGCGATGCTGTCGCGGCAGGTGCGGATCGCCCGGGCGAGCGCGGCCGGCTCGTGCCGGTCCACGAGCTCGCCGCTGATGCCGGGCCGGACGACGCGCGAGACCTCGCCGACGTCGGTCGCCGCGACCGGCAACCCCGACGCCAGCGCCTCGAGGACGACGATCGGCATTCCTTCGTAGGCCGAAGAAAGCACGAAGAGGTCTGCGCCCGCCAGGCGCTCCGCGATCGTCGCCGGCGGCTGCACGCCATCCAGGCGCACGTGCGATCCCAGCCCGGCAGCGGCGATGCGCTCCTCGAGCTGCGGTCGGAGCACGCCGTCGCCGATGAAGACGAGCCGCAGCTCCGGCATGGACTCGTGCAGCAAGCGGAACGCCTCCAGCAGCAGCAGCGGGTTCTTCTGGCGGTCCAGCCTGCCGACGGTGACGAGCACGAACGCGTCCTCGGGAAAACCGAATGTAAGGCGCAAGGCCTGCCTGGCCCGGAGCCGCGCCCCCTCGTCCCGTAACCGGAACGTGTCGGGATCCATCCAGGTCGGCGTGAACTCGATCCGGCGGCGCATGTGCGGGAAGCGTGCACGGTAGGCATCGGCCGCATCTTCCCTGACACAGAAGACGGAGCTCATTCGCGGAAAGATGTAGTCCTCCAGGCGGAAGTACAGCGAAGGCAGGTGCCGCCAGCGGATGTCGGAACCGAAGTTCCGAAGGTCCTGCATGTTCTGGTGCATGACGAGGTGCTTGGGCCGCGGGTCGCGGGCAAAGGCGAGCCAGGGCTCGATCCGGTGAAACTCGAGCACGTCCGCGGCGGTCCGCACGCGCTGTCGCAGGAGGCCCAGCAGGAAGCGCAGCGCGACGGGCACGGGCGACTGCCGTTCCGAGTTCTGCAGCGCAAGCACCGGGTAGAAGCGGAACTCCTTTTCCCCGTCGAGACTGCAGGTCATCCAGCGCCGCGGCTGCGCCTTCCCCGGATCGGTCGTGATGCCCAAAAGCTCGAACGCGATGTCCGGGGGCGCCCAGCGCAGCACGCCCTTGATGAACGTGTCGATTCCGCCGGGAATGACGCCCAGCGGCTCGGCCGGGTACACAATGCACACGCGTACCGGCGCCTTGCCGGACGCCGCCTGCCCCGACCTGGCGGAAGACGGCCGCACCGCCGGCCGTGCCGTGACGGCGCCGCTCATCGGCTCGCGCTCCCGAGGCCGCGCGGTCGCCATTCCGGCACCGGCCGGGGGACGGGTGCCTCCCCGGCGGGCGCGGCCGCCTGCTCAGGAACGGCGCTCTTCAACTGCATGGCAATCCGCATCACGATACCGATGTAAGCCCACAGCAGGTACCCCACGTTGTGAAAGTCGCTGAAGAACGAAGATACGAGGAACGCGAGAACGCCGAACAGCATTCCCATGATGTGAGGCCGCTGCTCGGGAGGCGCATCGGCGAGCGCTTTCCGGGCCGTCGACAGGACGCGCGCGAAGACTCCCACGAACAGGGACAGCCCGATCACACCGAGGTTGTACAGGTACCAGAGGTAGATGTTGTGCGTCGACAGCCGGAAGTTGCGCGAGCTTTCGTAAGCATAGAAGCCGTAACCGGTGATGAAGGACAACGGGTTCTCCAGCATGTACTTGATGGCGTTGCGCCAGATCGAGCTGCGGCCGGCGGTGGCCGTATGCGGCGTGCCCCCGATGCCTTCGAACCTGCTGAGGTACAGGTCGGCGTAGCCGGTCAGGTAGGTGACGACGAGCACCAGGCTGCCGACCACCACCGTGCCCATGACGGCGCGGACGACGGTCTGCGCCGGGATGTATTGCCGCATGTAGAAGCATCCCAGCACGGCGCCACCCACCACGCCGACCCACGCGCCACGTGAGCCGGTCAGCACCAGCGCGATCGCGGAAGCGAACAGCCCGAGCCCGGCCAGCCAGCGCTGCCACTTGCGCGATTCCATGAAGAGCACGATGAACGCCGGCAGGAACAGCGCCAGGAACTGGCCGTACTCGTTCGGCTGGCCCAGGAACCCCTCGAACCGCCCTCCCTTGCGAGGCACCGGCAATATGCCGAGATCCGGGATGTTCATCGTGTCGATGACGGTGACCACGTTCCCGATCACCGCGATCCAGATTATCGCCCGCAGCAGCCACTTCGTGTCCTTGAGGGCGAGGCACCCGTAGAAGAACATGAGGAGCGTCATGAGCTGGTCGCCGAGCCCGCTTTTCAGCTTGATGAAGGCCGCCTTGGCGAGGTAGTCCGGGTCGCGGGCGATGAACGTGAGGACGATCCACGTCACGAGCGCGTACGCGATGAGCAGCGAGAACATGACCAGGACCCCGGTCAGCTCGAGCTTCCGGTTCCGCACCACCGCGGTGTTGATGAAGATTCCCGTCAGGACGAGGTACAGCAGCAGGTTCTTCAGGCTGAGGCCGGGCGCGATGCCCACGGCGAGCCCGAACGTATCGCCCGCGTAGATCAGGAAGAAGAACGCAGCGAGCAGGTACTGCATCAGGGATGGCCGCTCCCGCCGATCCGCCGTGCCTCAATTGACGATGCGCTCAATGGAGTATTCCTTCATGTCCCTGGCGTGCGTGAAGATGATCAACTCCCCGAGCAGCCCGAGGGCGAATACCTGCATTCCGAGCACGACCATGAGCGACGTGAGGAGCAGCGCCGGGCGATCCGCCAGCGCGACCCCGAAGAACAGGCGTTGCACCGCGAGGTACGCGAGGAACACCGCTCCGACCGCGAAGATCACGCTGCCGATCGTGCCGAAGAAGCGCAGCGGCTTCTTCGTGAACCGGGTGAGGAAGACGATGCCGAAGACGTCGAGCAGCCGCGCCAGGTAGGCCGTCACGCTGTGGTGGTCATGGACGCGGTCGCCTTCCGCTTCGCGCACCGGCACCTCGCGGACGTTGAAGCCGCGCCGCGCGGCCAGGAGCGGGATGAAACGGTACTGGTCGCCGTACAGCGGCAGCTCGTCCACCACTTCGCGCCGCAGGGCACGGACGCCGCAGCCGACGTCGCTGAAGGTCTGCCCGGTCGCGACGTGAACGAGCCAGTGGAAGACCCTGCGCCGCGCAGTCTTGAACGCCGAAGAGCGCGACCCGGCGGATTGCCTCGTGGCGACCGCCACGTCGCAGTGCCGGAGCTCGTCGAGCACGGCGCGGATGCCGTCCGCTTCGACCTGGGCGTAGGCGGGCAGCGTCAGCACGACGGACCCGCGCGTGTTCTCGAAGCCCGCCGTCAGCGCGCTCGCCTCCCCGAAGTTCTTCGCGAGCTGGATGACGCGCAGCCGCGGCTCCGACCGGGCCACGGCCCA
The DNA here is from genome assembly GCA_035304345.1 of Woeseiaceae bacterium. Taxonomy (GTDB): domain Bacteria; phylum Pseudomonadota; class Gammaproteobacteria; order Steroidobacterales; family Woeseiaceae; genus IDS-8. The sequence continues at coordinate 45,288 of DATGQE010000021.1, forward strand.
GAGCTGCTCGAGCACTTCCTCGTGCTCCCCGTCGAGCACATAGACGAGCTCGAACGGCCTTCCCGTGCTCTCCAGCACCTCGAGGTATTGCCGGACCAGCCGCCCGCCGGGATCCACGAGCTTGACGACGGGCACTATGGCCGAGATCTCCACGTTGTCGTTCATCGTGAAAACTCCACGTCGCGCACCGGCTCCGTCCCGGTGCGCGCCCGGTAACGCCGCTCCTCCGCGGTGAGGAGACTGGCTTTCATGATTCGCATGTCGCCGGTCCTGTTGATGAGCTCGGCAAACGCGCCGCTGAACAGCAGGAAAAAGCACAGCGCGCCAAAGAACACGCCGGCACCCGCGATCGGCAGCGAGGTCTTGCCGCCGACCAGCATCGCGACGATCTGCCACGTCAGGATCGACGAGGACAGGAGGAAGAACGGCAGCGCGAGCAACGCGAACCACGCCAGCGGCCGGGCGGCGAAGCCCGACACCATCCGGATCGTCAGCAGGTCGAAGAGCACCTTGTAGACCCGGGAAAGGCCGTACTTCGACCGACCGTACCTGCGCGCGTGGTGCCGGACCTTGATCTCCGCGATCCGCGGGCCGGCGATGGACGCCATCGCGGGAATGAAGCGGTGCATCTCGCTGTAGAGCGGCACGTTCTTGATGACGGAAGCGCGAAAGCCCTTCAGCGAGCAACCGTTGTCCTTGATCGGCACGCCGGTGACCTTGCCGATCAGCCAGTTCGCGATCCTGGACGGAATCTTGCGCGATATCAGCCTGTCCTGGCGCTCGTGTCGCCAGCCGACGACGATGTCATAGCCGTCGTCCAGCTTGGAGAGAAACTGGCCGATGTCCGCGGGATCGTTCTGCAGGTCGCCGTCCATCGTCACGATGTATTTCCCTCGGGCGAGATCGATGCCCGCGGCCATCGCCGGCGTCTGCCCGAAGTTGCGACGGAACTTGACGACCCTGAGCCGCGAGTCCTGTCGCGCGAGCTGCTCGGCCACCGCGAACGTGCCATCGCGGCTGCCGTCGTCGACGAACAGGATCTCCGCCCCGCCGGGAAGCGACAGGCCGGCAAGCGTTTCGGTGATCGCTGCATGGAGCGGCCGCACGCTGTCCTCTTCGTTGTACAACGGCACGACGATGGACAGGTCCACTGCTGCTCCTGGAGGGTTGTCGCTCATCCCGTGTGCGGGTTCTTCCTGTTCTCTAAACGGCCGTAAACCGGCGCGATCTGGACTCCGTTGACCAGATAAACGCATTCGGTTGTACCGGGGATTCTCCCGCGCCGCAGACGGCGGCGACGGGCTTTGCCAAGATCCAACCCGCCCGGAAGACGTGCTTCGACGCGGGCGGCGCCGGAGGCGCCACGCGGCCGAAGTGCGGGTTGCTGTAAGTCGGCTCCGGAATACTACCCCATGGCGGAGCCGCCCGCCTAGTACGCCGGGCGGCACCACCGCGCACGTCATCGTTTGGCGACAGGGGGCGGCCCGCTTTCGCGTGTACTAGACTCTCTGCGCAGATTCGTCTGCTGCAGATTCACCAACCAACTCGAACGATGGGGACCGAAATGCCCGTGCAAGCTGCCGCCGCTCTCTCCGCCGCCGGGCGGCGGGCACGGGCGGTCGTGCTGTACGGCGACCCGGTCCATGGGGAAGAGCTGATGACCCAAACAATAACGTTCTCCTTCGGCAGGAACTGGCAGGACTACCTCAGCACCGTATCGGACGATGCGATCGCGCTGGCGGAAGCGGACATCGACCAGTTCCTCGGCAAAGGCGCCGTTCGCAATAAGACCGTTCTCGACATCGGGTCCGGTTCCGGGCTGCACTCCCTCGCCTTCCTGCGGCTCGGCGCGAAAGCGGTCCGCTCGTTCGATGCCGACCCGCACAGCGTGGGCGCCACGGGCGCCCTCCGCCGCCGCGCCGGCGATCCCGGCAACTGGATCGTCGAGCAGGGCTCCATACTGGACGACGACTACGTCGCTTCGCTCGGCAGGTACGACATCGTGTATTCCTGGGGCGTCTTGCACCACACCGGCGCCATGTGGCAGGCGCTCGGGAACGCCATGAGCCTCGTGCGGCCGGGCGGGACGCTGTGGATCTCGCTCTACCAGAAGGGCCCCCGCTACGAGCAGGACCTCGCCCTGAAACAGCGCTACAACGCGGCTTCCCCCATCGGCAAGCGGATGATGGAATACCGGCGCATCGCGAGGCTCATGCTGGGCAGGGCCCGCCGCCTGCAGAACCCGTTCGCGTGGAACCAGAAGGTCAAGCGCGGCATGAACGTGCTCCACGACATCCGGGACTGGCTGGGCGGGCTGCCGTACGAAACCGCGACGGCGGACGAGGTCGTCACCCGGACGCGCGCGCACGGCCTCGTGCTGGAGCGCATCGCGGTCGCGGGACAGGGCGGGTGCAGCGTCTACGTGTTCTCGCTGCCGACCCCGGAGCAGCACGCGCACGGGCGCAAGGCGGCGCCCGGCCGCACCTCGTCGGTCGGCTGATTCTCCGCGAGGTTCGGCACCGTTACGGCGGCTCGCTCCCGCCGCGCTCATCGGCGGCCGCTGCCGTCGCTTCCGGCCGCGTGTAGCGCCATACGGGCGTTGCGCCGTCCCGCCCGATCCATGCCTGCTCGAATCCGAGCGCCTGCATCGTCTCCCAGATGCCCTTCCCCATGTGGCGCGCCAGGGTTTTCTCCAGCTCTCCGCTGCCCACGACCAGGATCTCGTCGTAGTCGCCGTCCCGCACGATCTTCTCGAGCTCCTCTCCCGACGCGATCTGCGGCGTGCCCGTGTACAACTCGTGCAGGCGGCCGTCGCGCATGACGGTGGAATTCCTGCCCGCGTGCAGCGAACGCATGTAGTAATCCATGCGGTCCGGCAGGTAGTACCCGTGCGGCTGCGAGTCCAGCACGATCACCACGTCCTCCTCCGGCGATCCCCGGCTGATCACGTACTCGGCCGCGCCGCGATGGTCGACGCCGCGGTGATCGCTCAGGTGGCGGAAATCCGCATACTGCGGATTGACGTTGTAGCGCAGCTCCGACGGGCTCACGAACGCAACGAGCAACAGGGCCGCCGCCGCGCCGTGCACGAGGGCCAGGCGTGACCGGGAGCGCCCGGCGAAGCCGGCGAGCACGTCGTGCGCTCCCGCCAGCAGCGCGAGGGCGAAGAACGGGAGCACGCCGACCACGTACCGGGGCGGAATGAAGTAGTCCTCCAGCACGGCGATGATGAAGAGCGGCGCAAGCACCGTGACCAGGAACAGCAGCACGTGGTCCGGGAGCGCGCGCCCGCGCGCGAACCCGGCGGCAAAGTACAGGAACAGGAGCACGTAGGCGGCGACGGCGACAGGTGCGAACGTCGCGAACGTCAGGTAGGAAAGCGGCTTCGGCCAGCCGAGCAGGGCCTCCCCGAAGTCGTAGAGCGACCGGACTTCCGGCGCCTGCCAGGTCGCCCAGCCGTGCCAGGCGAGCAATGCGAGCAGGAGCACGCCGACCCCGGCCGGCACCAGCACCGTCCTGCCCGAGCGCACGAAGAAGATCGCGCCGAAGAACCACGCGAGCCATGCCAGGTGGAACTGGACCAGCGCGGCCGCCGCGCCGGCCGTCGCGAGCAGCGCGGCGGCTGCCGCTAGCCACAGCCGGCTCGCCGGATCCGGCCGGGTGCGCGAGGCGAACCAGGCGATCGCCGCCGCGAGCAGCACGAACGCCCCGCCCAGCGCCAGCTCCAGCGGCCCGGCCGCGTAGGCCAGGCTCTCCGGCGGCGCGCCCGGGGCACCGGGCTCCGCCTCCACGAGCGGCGGGTACTGGGCCGAGCTCCAGTCGGCAACCAGCTTGTAGCCCAGGCCGCCGGTCGTGAACCCGGCGACGCCCCAGGCGAGGAGCCGGCGCGAGCGCTTCAGGATTCCCGGGTAGAGAAACAGCAGGCTCGCGAAGACGGCAAGCGAATGGAACGAGAGCGCGATGCCGTAGGCGCCCAGCGCCAGCACCCAGTCGCGCGGCGCTTCCGTCCGTTCCCAGCGGAAGATCGCCACGCCGAGCAACATGATCGCGGCCACGTAGAAGACGTACATGCGTGCCGTCTGCGACAGCACGATCATGCTCGGCAGCAGTGCGATGAGGGCGGCGAAGAACAGCGACCAGCGCACGGTGAGAAACCGGCGGGCAAGCAGGTACCCGACGAGGATCATCAGGGTGCCGGCGAGCGCCGAGGGCAGCCTGAGCGCCCATTCGGAATCGCCGAAGGCGCTCACCGACAGCGCCATGAGGTAAAGCTGCGGCAATGCCCGCGGGTACAGCATGCCGCCCGGGATGACCGGCACACCGGTCTCGAGGATGCCGCGCGTGGCCAGCGCCATCACGTCCTCGTCCCCGTGCAGCCCGATGTTGCCGAGCCCCCAGAAGCGCAAGCCCGCGCCGGCCGCGACGATCAGCACGAGCAGCATCCAGGTGCCGGCGGTCTCGCGATCCTGTGGCCGCCGTATCCGAAACAGCCCTTCACTCATCGCAAACTCCTGTCGAACGGGTGAACGGAAGCGCGTCAGCGCGCGCCGGGCGCGGCATCGACAGGATTATAGGAGCTGTTGCGGGCGCGAGCGGACGTGGCCCCGCGGGACTTCGGGTGAAGCAACGCCGGGCGCGATCCCCCGCTCCCGGGTTCTCCGCGGCCGCGGGCACGCACCGGTTGCGCCGGTGGTGCCCGGGCCTGCCGTCGGTCAGCCCGGTCCGGCTCAGTTCACGATGCGCGGGGGATTCGGCCGGGCCGCCGCCGGGATCGGCGTGCCGGGATTCTTCGGCGTGTCGTCGTACGAGCGGCCTTCGACCTGCGCCGCCAGCGCGTGCAACCACTCTTCCGCGTTCGTGTAACCGTCGTTGTCGTCGTCGCCGTTCGGGTCCTCGGGGAGCGTGAGCTCACGGTAATTCTCCGCGACCTTCGGCCAGCCACCCGCGTTTCTCGAGCAACGTTCCGTGCCGTCGGGCGCCACGCAGTTGATGATCCGCCCCGTGCGGTTCTTCACGTCGGACACGATTCGCGCGTCGATGTCGTTCCTCTGCCCGGGACGCATGCCGGCATTCGTGAGCACGTGATCGAGCACCTCGGAGCTGGGCATCGCGTCGAAATCGCCCGGCCAGGCGAGCACGGACAATGCCTCCAGCAACGCCCGCGCGAACCCGGTCTTGTTGTCGACCACGGACCAGGGATCGTCGGTCGCGTGCGGCGACTGGTTGTCGGCGACGAAGAGCTTCGATCCGCTCACGATCGCGTCGTTCCAGGGCGTATCCCCCACCAGCCGGATCGCCTTGATGTAATCGAGGGAGTTCGGTCCCTTGATGAAGACGTTGCCCACGACCGTCGTCGAGGAAGTCAGTCCGCGCTTGTTGAACAGCTCCATTTCGCGGTCCTTCCCGTTGTAGACGACGTTGTTGACGAACACGAACTTGGACGCGTTCGTCCGCGGGTTGCGGCCGACGGAATGCGCGATCAGGTTGCCGAACATCGAGGCCTTGCTGCCTCCCCGCCGGTCGTCGAACAGGATCGCGAGGCCGTGCGGACCGCTCGGGTGCAGCGAGTTGTGCAGGCCCTCGGAGATGATGCTGTTCGAGATCGTGACGTTGTCCCAGTTGTCGTAGATCTCCACCGTCTCGTCCGTTCCCCAGCTGAAGGAACAGTGGTCGATGACGATGTTCTCGATGCGCTCGCCGGTGCTCGCGATGCTCAGCGATCCCCGGTACTTGAAATCGGGACCTTCCTTCCGGTCTCCTGCCCGCACGGCGATGTGCTGCACGAGGACGTTCGACGTCTGGATCTTCAGCGCCGCGCCGATCAGGACGATGCCGGGATCGGGTGCCGTCTGTCCGGCGATCGTCAGGTAGGGCTCCGTGACCTTCAGGTCGGACTTGAGCTGTATGACGCCCGACACTTCGAAGACGCAGATACGCGGACCGGACGCATTCACGCACGCCTGCAGCGAGCCGCTGCCGCTCGCATTGAGATTGGTCACGCGGATGATCTTGCCCCCGCGCCCGGCCGGCGTGTCGATCCCGAACCCGACGGCGTCCGGAATGACGGGCAGCGCCGAAGCCGCGCCGGCCGAACAGCTCAGAATGGCGAAAGCGCACAGGCGCCGCCATTGTAAGATTTTCATCGGTGTACTCCCCAAGCAAATGCACCAAGGCCGGCCGAAGTCGATTCGACCGCAGCGAGCCTCCCACGAGGCAAGGCGTGATTGATCAAGCGGGCGGTGGAAGCGTGCGTCAGCCAGCTTCCGTGGCTGTGGCCGGACGGCCTGCACAATGAGGAACGCCTGGCAACCCCGCTATCGTAGGCGTCGCGCCCGACGCCCTTAGACCGGTGGCTTTGCGCCGCTGCCTTTCGGCAGGTTGGCCCTTGACGCCGGCGATGCTGCCATGGGCTTCGCTCGACTGTCAACCGAGGGTCCGTCAATGTTCGTTTTCGCCCTGCGCGTCGCCGAACTTCACCCGCTACACTAGTCACAGCCGATTCACAGCCGATCAGGCAATCAGGGTTTTCCGAATGTGTGGCATCACCGGCGCGTGGGCGCCGAACTCCGACGAGAATTGCATACGCGCGCAGACCGAACAAGCTGTCGCGCTGCTGCGACATCGCGGGCCGGACGATCGCGGCACGTGGAGCAACGGAGCGGGTGTCGTCTTCGGGCACACGCGCCTCTCCATCCTCGACCTCTCGGAGCGCGGGCACCAGCCCGTATCGACGCCGGACGGCCGCTTCACGATGGTCTTCAACGGCGAGGTCTACAACTTCGAAGCGTTGCGCCGCGAGCTCGTGGCGGCGGGTCATTCGTTCGCCAGCACCGGAGACACCGAAGTCATCCTGCACGCGTTTGCCGAATGGGGACCCGATGCCGTGCACCGGTTCGTCGGCATGTTCGCCATCGCCGTGTGGGACGCGCAGGAACAAACGCTCCTGCTCGTTCGCGACCGCCTCGGCGTCAAGCCGCTGCACTACGCGTGGGACGGGCACACGCTCTGCTTCGGCTCCGAGCTGAAGGCGCTGCGCGCGTACCGTCACTGGCAGCCCGAGATCGATCTCGAAGCGCTCGGCGAGTTCCTGCAGTACGGTTACATTGCCGGTGCCAGGACGATCTACCGCGGCGCCCGCAAGCTCGAGCCGGGACACAGGCTGATCCTGCGCCGCGGCGAGCAGCCGGTCGTCGAGCGTTACTGGAGCGCATGCGATGCGCTGGAACGGGAAGCGCCAGCGCACGACGAGCGCGAGCTCGAGGCGCAGCTCGAAGCATTGCTCGTGGACGCGTTCGAGTATCGAATGGTGTCGGACGTGCCGGTGGGCGTTTACCTGTCCGGCGGAATCGATTCCTCGCTGGTCACCGCGCTGCTGACGAAGCATCACGACGAAACGATCCGCACGTTCACCATCGGCTTCGAGGAAGACTCGCATGACGAGGCCCGCTGGGCGAAAGCCGTAGCCGATCACTGCGGCTCGCTGCACACGGAATACATCCTCCGGGTCGACGAAGCCCTCGACATCGCGAAGCAATGGGGCCGGCTCTTCGACGAGCCGTTCGGCGATTCGTCGGGCATTCCGACGCTGCTCGTCTCGAGGCTCGCGAGCCGCGACGTGAAAGTGGTGCTCTCCGCCGACGGCGGCGACGAGCTGTTCAGCGGCTACGCCGTGTATTCGCGCGTGCTGAGCCGCCTGGAACAGCTCGAAAGAAGCTCGCAGTGGCTGAGCGCCCCGGTGTCGGCGCTGGCGGCGCTGCTGCCGACGCCCACGGGAACTTCCGCCCTCGGCAGCGGCCGGCGCACCCTGGCGGCACGCACGCACCGGCTGCGATCGATGCTCGAAGAGCCGACCACCGGCAATCTCATGAACCACTACCTGTCGTACTGGCAGCCGGAGAACATCGCGCGCCTGATCGGCGCCTACACCTGCCCCCGGCCGGATGCCGACCGGTTCCCGGGGCGTCCCGACGTGCAGATGAGCCTGTGGGACATTGCGTACTACCTGCCGGAGGACATCCTCACCAAGGTGGATCGCACGACCATGGCCGTGAGCATCGAGGGGCGCGAACCGCTCCTGGATCACCGTCTCGTGGAGTTCGCGCTCGCGCTGCCCGCGCACCTCCGGCGCGGCACGCTGGGGCCGAAGCACCTGGCGAAGCGCATCCTGTACCGCTACGTGCCGCGCGAGCTCCTGGACCGGCCGAAGCAGGGATTCGGCATCCCGCTCGCGGCCTGGCTGCGCGACGGCCTGCGCGAGCTCGTCCGGGACTACCTGTCGCCGGCCCGCATCCGCGCGGCCGGCATCATGGACACAGAGCTCGTGGACGCCGTCGTCAGCGGTTTCTACGACGGCGACGAGGGCCTCGCGCGACCGCTGTGGCTCCTGCTCACGTTCGAGATGTGGCGGGAGCATTGGGCGTGATCATCCCCCCTCCCGGCCCGGCGCGGCGAGCAGCGTCCGGAAAAGCGTTTCGTACCGGTCGAGCACCCGCTCCATGTCGTGGTTCGCTCGCACGTAGCCTTTCGCGATCTCGCCGAGCCGGTGCCGCTCCGCCGGGTTTGCGAGCAGCTTCCTGACCGTCGCGACCATCTCGTCGAAAGAGCCGACGATGCAGCCGACCGGACGGCCGTCGACGCGCGCGCCGCTGTCGACGAACGAGATGGTCGGCTTGCCCAGGCTCCACGTCTGCAGGAAGGTATTCGGGAAGCCCTCGCTTTCCGACGTGTTCACGAACAGCGAGGCCCGTTCGAAATAGGGGTGCACCTGCGCATACGGCACGAAACCTTCGAATTGCAGGTTCGGCAGGCGCGCCGCGCGCTCCCGGATCTCGTCGTACAGCCGGCCCTCCAGGACGTCGCGCCCGCCCACCATAGTGAACCGGTGTTCCGGCAGGGCCTCGGCGAGGTCGAGGAAAAGGTGGGGACGCTTGATGTGCCGGATCGTGGAAACCCACAGCACGCCCTGCTCCGCCAGCGCGCCCGCCGTCGCCGGCGGCTCGTAGCAGTTCGGGATCAGCACGGCTTCGCGACCGGTTTCCTTCCGTACTTCCTCCTGCTGCAGCGTGTTCTGCACGACGATGCAGTCGACGTTGCGCAAGCCGTAACGGAACATCCAGCGGTCGCGGCTGAAGCGGATCTTCGTCGCGCCGGCCATGGCGAAGATCGACTTGCCCCCGTAGCGCCGGCAGTAGTGCGCCAGCACGCCCGTGATCATTCCGGCGCCGCGCTGGTACACGATGTCGGCCTGCACGCTCTTCAGCGCGCGCCACAGGCTCGTGAGCCTCGGCGACAGGAATCTCAGCACCGGAATCCCCGCGTCCGGCCGGAAGGCCTTGCGCACGACGACGCCGTCGATCTCGCAGCCGTCCTCCTGGCCGAAATCCAGGCAGATCATCGAGACGCGGTACCCGCGCCGTGCGAGACCCCTGGCCAGCAGCACCTGCTGCAGCTCCGCACCGCCGGCGAACTTCACCGCGTCGCCGCCGGCCAGCACCGGGTAGGCGTTCGGAGCGAGGAAACAGACGTGCGGCCGGGCCCGGCCCGGCGACGGCGTCGAATGCGCGAGCGGCGCCGGCGCGGTGCTCGCGTGACCCGGGGAACGCGCGGCGGGCCGAGCCTGCCTGTCGAGGCGGTGCGCCCGGTGCGCGCCGTCATCCCGGGAGCGTTTCGTCCGCATGCCTTGCCTTTCTCGCGGAAGCGTCGGCCTCGAGCAGCTCGTGCATTCGCGTGATTATGCACACGCGCAAGGCCATTGCGTGGAAATCCATCTGCCAGTGGCGCTTGAAGCGGCGCAGCCCGACCCTGACCGGCGCCGGGAGCGCGCTCACGAGCCGGCGCGCGGCGCCCGGGCGTGGCGCACCGCTCGCCGACGCGGCACGGGCGACGCCCGCCGAGATCCGGTTGAGCAGCAGGGACGGCAGGATGGCGTGCGCCGCGTGCGAGCCCAGCGTGTCCAGCAAAATCTCTCCGGCCTCTGCCGTGCGCAGGACGTTGCCGGGACTCGCAATGGCCGGTGCGGTGGCGAACGGCACGTCCGGGCCAACTTCGTCGACGATTGCCCGGAACAGCGCCTTGTCGGTGCGCATGCGGTCGGGCAGGCAACGCACGAGACGGATGATCGAATGGCTGAGCAGGGGATTCGCGATCTCCACGAAGCACGTCTTCAGGTCCGTGAGCGCGGCCAGCATGGCCGGGATCCGGTACTCGTGGTACAGCCGGTCCCGCCACTGGCTCGGAGTCTCGCCGCGCCGGCGGCGCAGTGCCGCCGGCATCTCCTGCTCCGGGAGGCCGAGCTCGTCGAGCGACGGCAGGTTGCCGAAGTCGGACCACAGCAGCAGGCCGACCGATCGCCGCGCGTCCTCGAACGAGGACACCCGGTTCCAGCCGAAGCCTTCGTCGCCGCGGATCACGCCTTCGATGCCGCGCCCGGCGAGCCGTCTCCACAGGGCGAAGCCGTCCAGGTAACCGGACAGGTGATCGATGCGGCCCTCCCCGATCGCGATGAACGCCTCGAGAACGGAGGCCAGCGATCCCGCCACGAGATCCGTCTCGAAGTACTCGTGAGACGCGCCGACCGCCGTCGCCAGCGACGACGCAACGGCCGAATCGCTCGCCGGATTCGCGAGCGACCGGCGCGTTCCCCAGGTGATCGTCCTGAGCGCCCCGGGCTGCCGGGCGAGGCACAGGAGGCCCCTGCTGTCGTACCCGCCGGACAGGGCCAGCACCCACTTCGCGCGATCGAGGTGGAGCTCCTCGAACGTCTCGCACAGCAACTGCCGCAGGCGTTCCTTGCGACGCGCCGCTTTCTCGCGGGCGGCTTCGAACAGGCTCTCGGAGACCGACAGGCGCGCCGTCCAGCGGTCGGGGTCGAGAGTCAGCGTGCAGTCCGGCGGCAGGCGCCGCACGCGCGAATCCCAGGCATGAACCGGGCCAAGACAGCCGGTCACGAGCATCCAGGTCATCGCCGCGGCATTGGGAACGAACGTGCCGAGGACGCAGGCGATCCACCGCTGCGAGCTGGACGCGATGAAGATCGAGTCGTCCATGTAGTACCACAGCGTTCGCGATCCCACTGCGTCCGACAGGATCTCGAGCGTGCGGCCGTCCGACCGGCAGATGGCGTAAGTGCCCTCGGGTTTCGGCGTTCCCGGCTCGTCCCATTGCCGGCTCGCGACCGTGCAACCGATGCAGACCGAAGTGCCCCGTACGAGGTTCGTGGCAGACGGGTGGAAGATTCCCGTGACGATGCGGCCGCTGGCGACGAGACGCAGCGGCCGCACCGTCGAATTTCGCGGCTGCAGTCGCGCCGCTCCCGTCGCAATGCGCCGACGGAGCTCGTCGAAGGCCTGGCGGGAATGGTGACGCAGGCACACACAGAGTATTCTGCTCATTCTCGTTGCCCCGTGGAGTTGTTTTGCAACGAGTATAGTTGACGCTTCTGGCATCGAATTTGCTTGGCCCACTGAGCTACCGCGGACCGGGCTCGCGGCGGCGCGCTTTCGTCCGCTTGGGAAACGCATGGTGACAATCGCGAGGAAATCGGGCCGCGAGGCCGAACGAGTCCCGGGCCGGCCGACCACCGTGATCATCGCCGGGGTCCACAAAGCCGGCACCACGTCCCTGTTCGAGTACCTGGCAGCGCATCCGGAGATCGCCCCGGCGCGCATCAAGGAGCTTCGTTACTTCAGCCGGCTGGCACGCGCGGGCATGCAGCCGGATGCAGAGGAATACGACCGCCTGTTCACCGACAGGAAGGGCGCCCGCTATCGCCTCGAAGCGAGCCCGAACTACCTTTGCGACGGCGAGCCGGTGGCCCGGCTGGTCGCGGACTCCCTCCCGGGCGCGAGAATCATCCTGCTGCTCAGGGAGCCGGTCGAGCGCCTCGTGTCGCTGTACAACCGCGCCATCGCACACTCGGACCTGCCGGCGGACTTCAGCTTTCGCGAGTTCGTCGACGCGTCGTTGAAATGGCGTCCCGGCGACAGCACCCATTACGTGTACACGCGAGGCCTCAGGGACGGGTTCTACATCGACTACCTCCGGCCCTGGCACGCGGTGTTCGGTGAGAACCTGAAAGTGCTTTTCACCGACGATCTCAAGGCGAATTCCCGTGCCGTCACCGCGGACGTCTGCCGCTGGCTCGGCCTCGATCCGTCGGCGATCGCGTCCGAGCCGTTCGAAGTCTCGAATCGCACGCTGCATTACCGCTTTCGCGGCCTTCACCGGCACGTCACCGGGCTGTACATGCTGACGGAGCCGTTCTGGCGCCGCCATGTCGCGCTCAAGCGCGCCATCCGGCGCGTTTACAACCGGCTGAACGGCGCCCGTCGCAGCCTGCCCGCGATCGACCCGGAGACGCTCGAGCGGCTGCATCGCGTATACGCGCCCTACAACGAAGGACTGCGCGCGTTCCTCGTCGAGCAGCGCATGCCACTGCCGCCGTGGCTCGAATCGGGCGAGCGGCGGCCGGAGAGCCGTCGCGAATCGGCGACATGTGTAGAAATTGCAAGACCTGATGTAAGAGAAGTCGAGACCTGATCCCGGGCGTCGCCCGCGACAGACGATTCAGCATTTGCCCGCCGGCTTCGCGGTCGCAGGCCGGAGAAATCGCGCACGGCATGTCCGCGGCGGGCGAATCCATGGCAGGGTTCTTGCACCCTGCCACTGGCCGCGCGGAGCAGGACGCTTGTGGCATCACCCGCCGCGGCGGCTGTTCATGGATGAATGGATGAACAGAACGCTTTTCTACAGCCCCCACCCGTCCGCCTCTCGACGGCGGCGCGTCCCCGTATCGCGGGGCCGTCATTCTCCCGCAGCAGATCTCCGCCACGCCCGAGCAGGCCGATGAGGGTGCTGTTGCTGAATTACGAGTTTCCGCCGGTCGGCGGCGGGGCCGGTCACGCGACGGCGAACATCGCCGCCGGCCTGGTCCGGCTCGGCATCGAAGCCGAGGTGCTCACCTCGCGCCTGGACGGCGAGGAGGACGGCGCGCTGGTCGACGGCGTGCCGGTGCATCGCGTGCGCTCGTGGCGCGTCGGGGTCCACCACTGCGGACTGCGCGGCGCCTACACCTACGTGCTCTCCGCGGCCGGGAAGCTGCGCCGGCTCCGGAAAGAGCGGGGCTACGACCTGGAACACTATTTCTTCTCCCTGCCGACGGGGCTCCTCACGCTGATGCCGCAGATGCCGCCGCGCACGCCCTACGTGGTGTCGCTGCGCGGCTCGGACGTGCCCGGCTACGATCCCTACAACACCAGGGTGGAAAGGCTCCACGGGATCCTGAAGCCGATCACGCGGCGCATCTGGAGCAATGCCGGTCGCGTCGTCGCCCTGAGCAAGGCGCTCGCCGACACGGCGCGGCGCACCGCACCGGACCTCGACATCGAGGTGATACCGAACGGCATCGACCCGGAACGCTTCTCGCCCCCGGCCGAGCGCCGCGTACGCAAGGTCCCGCGCCTGATCACCGTCGCCCGCCTCCTCGAGCGCAAGGGCATCCAGACCATACTCGAAGCCTGCGCCCGGCCGACCGTCCTCCCGGTCGAGCTCAGCATCGTCGGCACCGGCCCGTACGAGAACGAGCTCAAGCAGATGGTGCGGTCGCTGGGTCTCGACGATCGCGTGCGCTTCCTCGGCTTCGTGCCCAACGAGGAGCTGCCGAACCTGTACCGGGAATCCGACATCTTCGTGCTGCCCTCGGAGACGGAGTCGTTCGGGCTCGTGTTCGCGGAAGCGATGTCCTGCGGCCTGCCGATCGCCGCCTCGAACGTCGGCGGCATCCCGGAGACGGTGCGGGACGGCGTCGACGGCCTCCTCTGCCCCCCGGGCGAGCCGCTTTCCCTGCGCGAGAACATTCTCCGGCTGATGTCGAACGTCGATACCCGAAGGGAGATCAGTCATTCGCAGCGAGAACGCATCCTCGAACGCTACTCGTGGGAGCAGATCGCCGCGCGGTACGCAGACGTCTACCACGCCGTCCTCGCCCGCGAACGGCCCTCGCGCCTCCGCATGCACTCGCAACCCAGGCACTGACGGCCCGGCACGCAGCGCGCCGCGGCGTTCCGGCTGGCGGCGCGGCGTGCTCGACCTGCTGCTCAGGCTGTCCGGCAGCGAGGTTCCGGCCTGCGTGGAGCTCTATCGCCGCCTCGAGGAGGCACCGCCCGCGGTCGTGGACGAGTACCAGAGGCTCATGCTCCTGCGCTTGCTGCGCCATTGCCGCGTGCACGTTCCCCGTTACCGCGTCCTGCTGGAGGAACACGGCCTCGACCTGTCGGATCACTTCACGCCGCGCGAGCTCTCGAAGCTCCCGCTCCTGACCAAGAACGACCTGCGTGCCCACCGCTCCGATCTCGTCAGTGACGACGCCAAAGCCCGCAAGCCGTTCTGGAACTCCTCGGGAGGCTCCACCGGATCGCCCGTCGCGTTCCTGCAGGACCGCGCCTACCGCGACCGCAACGTGATCGCGGCCAAGCTGCTGTACAACGAGATCCTGGGCAAGCTGCCCGGCGACCGCGAGATCAATCTCTGGGGCTCCGCTGACGACCTCCGGCGAGGCACCGTCGGGCCGCGTGCCCGCCTGGTCAACTTCTTCTACAACCGCCGCTTCCTGAACTGCTTCCGCGTGAGCGACGACACGCTCGCGCGCCACGTGCGGGAGATCAACCGGTTCCGCCCCGTCTCCCTGTGGGCATACGCGCAGTCGCTCGAGCTGCTCGCGAAATTCGTACAGCGTACCGGCGTTTCGGTGCACTCGCCGCAGCTCGTCGTCTCGACCGCGAGTCCCCTGCACGACGACGTGCGCCGGCTCGTGCACGAGGTCTTCCGCTGCCCGGTCTACGACCAGTACGGCTGCCGCGAAGCCGGTGCGATCGCGTTCGAAACCGCGGAACGCGGCGGGCTGCGCGGCCTTCCGTACCTGAACTACGTCGAGCTCGTCGATGGGCGCATCGTGGTGACGCCGCTCACGAACTACTCCATGCCGCTGCTTCGCTACGAGCTCGGCGACACCGCAGAACCGTGGACCGGGCCGCAGGATACGCGCTACGGCTGCCGTCGCCGCCTGTTCGCGTCGGTCACCGGCCGGATGCATTCGCATTTCCGCACCGCCGCGGGCGAGCTCGTGCACGGCGGGTATTTCGCCCGGCAGTTCTTTTTCCGGACGTGGATTCGGCAGTTCCAGGTCGTGCAGGACGCACTGGAGCACGTCACCTGCCACATCGTGGCCGCGGATGAGCCCGGCCCCGGGGAGCTAGCGGACATCCGCCGGGGCATCCGCGCGGCAATGGGTCCGCGCTGCGAGGTCGAGTTCCGCTTCACCGACGAGATTCGCCCGCCGCCGAGCGGCAAGCACCAGTACACGATCTGCAATCTCTGACGGCGCGCCCGTTTGCGCGAGCTTCCCGTCCGCGGCGCGTACCCGCTCAGCGACAGCGCGCCCGCGGGCCGCTGGCCGCGAGCGACCGGAACAGCTCCTCGTAACGCGAGGCGCAGCGCTCGATGAAGTACTGCTCGACGTCCTTCCGGTTCCGTTCCGAGATCCGTTGGCGCAACGCGACGTCCGCTTCGAGCCGGCCGACCGCGCGCGTGAAACCTTCGAGGTCGTTCAGCGGCAGGATCATTCCGTTGGTGCCGTCCGCGAGGAAATCGGTCTGGCCGCCGTGGTCGTAGCAGACGATCGGCAGTCCCTGCGCCATGGCCTCGAGGAAAACCAGCCCGAAGCCCTCGTGCTGGCTCGTCGACACGTAGATGTCGGAGGCGGCGAGCCAGTTCACCTTCTGCTGGTCCGAGACGAAGCCCGTGAACGTCACGCGGCTCGCGAGGCGCAGCCGCGCGGCCTGCTGCTGCAGCGCCGGCAGGTCGGGCCCGTCGCCGATCACGACGAGACGGGCGTTCTCCCCGGGCAGGTGCGACAGCGCGGTGATGAGCTGGTCGATACCCTTGCGGGCGACGAGACGGCCGATCGTCGTCATCACGAACTCGTTCGACGCGAGGCCGAGCTCGACCCGGCCCGCCGATGCGGCCGGCGGTCGCGGGATGCCGAGCGGGATCAGATACGGCTCGCGCTCCGGGCGATACCAGCGCTTGAGGTTCTCGTTGGTGTTGCGTGACTGCCCCACCACCGCGTCGGCACACGAGACGATGCGGCTCACGATCGAGCGCAGCAGGAAATGCCGGTGCGGCGACATCCATTTCGTCGGATCGTAGAGGTCGCCCCCGTGCACCGAGAGCACGTTGGCCAGCTTCGCGGCGCGTGCCATCGAGGCTCCCACGGGACCGGTCGGCAGTGCGAAATGAGTGTTGATGACGTCGAACTCGCGCGCCTTGAGGAGCTGTCGCCCCTTGCGCACGCCCCCGACGATGAAGCTCGCCATCGACGGCAGGTTGGCGACCGCCATCTGCCGGCGGAAGAACGTGTTGCTGCGGACGATCTCGACGCCGTTCTGCACCTCGTGCTCGGCCAGGTCGAACGCGCCCGAGGTCAGCACGGTGACCTCGTGGCGGCGCGCGAGCTCCTCGGCGAGCCAGGCGTTGACCACGCCGCCTCCGCCTCCCAAGGGCGGATACTCGTAATTGACGAATAAGATCCGCACGGTGCGTTTGCTGTGTTCTGTGTCCGGGAGGGCGCGGACCGCGCGGTGGCGTGCCCGGCAGTGACTCGCCAGGGGCTCAGGCGAGCGTCCGCGTGGCGGAGACGTTGCTGCCCTTTAGTCCTGTGATTTTGCCGGCAATGTACCGGAAACCGGGCATGAAGACGAGCGCGGCGCCGTCGCGGGCACGACAGTCGCGACGCGGCGACAGGCGGCGGCTGTGCGCGGGCCGCGGAACCCGGTAGAATGCTTGGCATCGGGCTGGAGACCTCCAGCGCCCTACAACCCCAGGAATCCCCACCGAACCCCCGCGCGCGTCCTGCCGCGCGGGCCGTGCGCTCGGGCGGCTCGTGCCGGCGCCTCCGGATCGTGCTGCGCGCCCGGGCGCGACTGGCGGGATTCCAGGGGGACCCGCAAGACCGCGTTCCCGGCCGGGAGCGTCGAGCAACAGGAAAGGTTCGAGGATTGCAGCGGAACACTGAATCGATCCGTAATCGCCGCTTCGACGTCGCCGTCGTGGGCGGCGGCGCATTCGGCGCCTGCGCCGCCTGGGAAGCGGTGCTGCGCGGGTATTCGGTGGTGTTGATCGAGGCGAACGACTTCGCTTCCGGGACGTCGGCGAACTCGTTCAAGTTCGTGCACGGCGGCGTCCGCTACCTGCAGCATCTCGACTTTGCCCGCCTGCGCGCATCCTGCGCGGAGCGCAGCGCATTGCTGCGCATCGCGCCGCATCTCGTCAGGCCACAGTCGATCGCGATCCCGACCTACGGTCACGGCCGCAACGGCAAGGCGCTGCTCGGCGCCGGGCTCGCGGCTTACGACCTGCTCACGGCCGGCCGTAACCGCGGCATCCGCGATCCGGCGCGCCGCATTCCCCGTGCCTCGTTCATGAGCCGTCACGAGCTGCTGCGCCGTTTCCCCGAGCTCGAGCCGCGCGGGCTGACGGGGGCCGCGGTGTTCGCGGACGCACAGATGTACCACCCGCCCCGACTCGTCCTCTCGTTCATCCGCTCCGCGGTGGAGCGCGGTGCCGAGGCGGCGAACTACGTCGAGGCCCTGTCCCTCGTCCGTCGGGGAGACCGCATCGAAGGCGTCATCGCGCGCGACCGCCTGACCAACGAGACCTTCGAGATCAGGAGCCGCGTGGTCGTGAACACCGCCGGTCCGTGGGCCGAAGGCCTGCTGGCCGAGGCGCACGGCCTGCGGATCCCCGGGGCCGGCGTGTACTCGCGCGACACCTGTTTCGTCGTCGACGGCGGCGAGGAGAGCGAGCTCGCGCTCGCCATCCAGGGACGCTCGGTCGACCGCGGCGCGCGCATCGGGCGCGGCGCGCGTCACCTGTTCATCGTGCCCTGGCGCGGCCGCCGCCTCGTCGGCGTGTGGCACATCGTGTATCGCAAGGGGCCTGACGCCATCGAGGTGCCGGAGCCCGAGCTCGCGCGGATCCTCGACGAGCTGAACGCGTCGCAGCGCGTGATCTCGCTGCGGCGCGAAGACCTGCGGCTCGTGAACGCTGGCCTCGTGCCGTTCGGCACGAGTGACGACGCGGGCGCGGAGCTCGAGTTCGGCAAGCGCTCCCACCTCGTGGACAGCGCGAAACGCCACGGCGTCGAGGGGCTCGTGACGCTGATCGGTGTCCGCCACACCATGGCGCGCGGCGACGCCGCCCGGGCCCTCGACATCGTCGACCGCAAGCTCGGCCGCCGCGGCAGCGTGCCCGACTCCGCGCACGAGCCGCTCGTCGGCGGCGATTTCGCGGTGTTCGACGAGCTCGTCCGCGATGTCCAGGACGCGCTGACGGGCGAGGATTCGCAGGGCCTCGCCCACGAGCTGGCCGCGCTGTACGGCACGCGCTCGCTGCCGCTCGTCGAGCGCGGGCGAGCGGACGGCACGTTGTCGCGCATCGCGGGCTCCGACATCGTGGGCGCGCAGATCGCCGAGGCCATCGAGAACGAGATGGCGCAAACGCTGGCGGACGTCGTGTTCCGGCGCACGCCTTTGGCAGCGGGGGGCAATCCCGGCAAGGAGGTGCTGCTCGCGTGCGCCGACGCGATGGCCGCAAGGCTCGGCTGGTCGCCCGAGCGCCGGCAACTGGAGCTCGCCGCGGTCATCAGCCGGTTCCCCACCCCTTCGCACGCCGGTCGCATCTCGGAGCGGCACGGCGCCGCCGTGGCCGAGCCGCAGACGGACGAGCTGGATTTCGCATGTCGCGGACGCTGATCACCGGGGCGACGGGTTTCATCGGCTGCCGGCTGGCGGAGCTCTGGCACGCCCAGGGCCGGGAAGTGCTCGGCGTCGGGCTGGTGCGCAACGAGGTGGAAGCGGAGCGCGCCGACGCGCTGCGCAGCGCCGGGGTGCCGCTGCTCGAGCTCGACGTCACGGCGGGTCCGGAGCTCGCCGACGACTGGCACGACGTCGACACGGTGATTCACCTCGCGGCCGCGCAGCACGAGGCGAACGCCGGCGAGGAGTACTTCGTGCGCACCAACGTCGAGGCGACACGAGAGCTCCTCGCGGTTTCCGAGCGCCACGGAGTGAAGCGGCTGTTTTACGCGAGCTCGATCGGCGTGTACGGTGCACAATCGGGAGTCATCGACGAGGACACGCCGCTCGCCCCGGACAACGCGTACGGGCGCTCCAAGGCTGCCGCGGAAGCCGTCGCCGCCGAGTTCCTCGCCGGGCATCCGCGGCTCGCGGTGTTCGTCGGCCGGATCGGCGAGACCTACGGGCCGTGGGATCGCCGCCTGCACAAGGTGTTCGCCGGCATCGCGAAGGGCCGCTTCTGGATCGTCGGCAAGGGCGACAACCTGCACCAGCCGATCTTCGTCGACGACCTCGTGGCGGCGATCGAGCGCCTGCTCGAAACTCGCGAAGCGGCGGGCGCACCGCTGATCCTCGCCGGCGACGCCGCGATCACCACGCGCGACATGTGCGAGAGCATCGCACGCGCCGTCGGCACCCGCTGCAGCCGGTTGCGCGTGCCGATGTGGCCGCTCGCGATCGCCGCGGCCGGCATGGAAGCGACGCTCGGCCGGTTGGGCATCCAGCCGCCCCTGCACCGGCGGCGCCTCGATTTCTTCCGCAAGAGCCTCGCCTTCTCCGCGGAACGCAAGCGGCGGCTGCTCGCGCTGCCGCCCGCCAGGAGCTTCGAAGAGGGCGCACGCCAGACCGCGGAGTGGTATCGCCAGCACGGCTGGCTTGCACCGTCACCGCCGGCCCGGACACACGGCACGGAAAGCGCTCCGCACCACCTGTAAGACGGCCGCAAAAAAGAACGAATGGAGGATGCTGAAAACATGGTAGTCACGGCAGATCGACGCGAGCAGGCTGCGCCGCGGGCGCGCCCGCTCACTTCCGACCAGCTCGCAGCGAAGCTCGAGCCTTTCGACTCCTTCTGGCAGGCGCCGGACGACATCGAGAGCGGCTACGCGAAGTTCGATGCGTACTACCGGGCGAACTTCCTGCCGCTCCTGCCGGACGACCGCGACGCGGCCGTGCTCGTGGTGAGCTGCGGGCCCGGTTACCTCGTCAAGACCCTGGCGGATGCCGGCTACCGGAACGTGCTCGGCATCGACTCTTTTCCGGACAAGATCGCGTACGCGGAGAAACGCGGCCTCAACTGCCGGGTCGAGCGCGGCTTCGAGCACCTGGCGAGCCGGGAAGACGCCTACGACGTGATCGTCGCCGAGCAGGAGCTCAACCACCTCACGCTCGACGAGACGCTCTCCTTCCTGGGCCTCTGCCGGAAGGCGCTCAAGCGCGACGGGCTGCTGCTCGTCTACGCGATGAACGGCGCCCATCCCGTGCACGGGTCCGAGAATCTCGCGCACAACATCGATCACTTCTATACCGTGACCGAGTTCAGCCTGCGCCAGATCATGACGCTCGGCGGCTTCACCGACGTCGCCGTTCACCCCCTGAAGCTGTACGTGTTCTGGAAGAACCCCATGAACTACGTCGGCCTCGCGATCACCGGGCTGATCGATTTCGTCGTGAGGATCCTGTTCAAGCTCTATGCCAAGGACGTGAAGATCCTCACGAAGAAGATCGCGGCCACCGGCCGCAACGCCAAATGAGCCGCCGCCGTACCGCGCAGGCCGCGGTGGCACGGGCGCGCGAGCCGGGGACCCTGTCGTCCCCGCCGCCGCGGCCGCAGCTCGCCCCCCGGCCCGATGTGCCCGACGTGCGCCGGGTTTCGACCTTCGGCTACCGGGTTTTCGACGATCACTGCGACAACATCCCGCTCGAAGGCCCGCCGCGAACGGTGGCGACGATCAGCCCGAACTCCTACGGCATGGCCACCCGCGACCCGGAGTTCAGGGAAGCCCTGCAGAACGCCGACTACCTGGTGCTCGACGGCGTGTACTTCGGCCTCGCGGCGCTGCTCCTGCAACGCAAGAAGACGAAGATCAACAACGGGCCCGCGGTGTTCGCGAGCGTGATCCGCCGTCTGAACGAGCGCGGCGGCCGCGTGTTCTTTCTGGGTTCGACCGACCAGACGCTGGCCGCGATCCGCGCACGCCTGGCACGCGAGTGCCCCAACCTCACGGTCGAGTGCTTCTCGCCGCCGTTCAAACCGGAGTTCTCGGCGGCGGAAGAGGCGCAGATGGCCGAAGCGATCAACGCGTTCCGGCCCGACGTCGTGTTCGTCGGCATGACCGCCCCGAAGCAGGAGAAATGGGCCTGGCGCAACCGCGACCGGCTGGACACGTCGCTGATCGTCTCGGTCGGCGCGGTCTTCGACTGGTACGCCGGGAACGAGCCCGAAATCGCGCCGATCTGGTGGAAGCTGCATCTCGGCTGGCTGATCCGCACGATCCGGCGCCCGGAGATCCTGAAGCGATACCCGAACATCGGCATCTTCTTCTGGCATCTCCTGCTCGCCCTCCTCGGCCTGAAGCGGGTGAACCCGTGAGCATCCGGATCGGCATCGTCGGCGCCGGACGGATGGGGCTGACCCACCTCGCCATCCTGAACACCGACCCGCGCGTGGAGATCTCGAGCGTCGCCGACACGTCCCGCACCGTCCTGGACGTCCTTTCCCGCCACGTCAAGTGCCGCACGTTCCGGGATTTCGGCCGCCTCGTCGACGAGGACCGCCCCGATGCCCTGGTCGTGTGCACGCCGCCGACGCTGCACGAGAACGTGCTGCGCGCGGCACTGGAACGCGGTATCCACGTTTTCTGCGAGAAGCCCTTCACCGTCTCCGCGAGGCTCGCGCACGAGCTCGCCGACGCCTTCGAGTCGGCGGGCCTCGTCAACCAGGTCGGGTACGTCAATCGCTTCAACGACGTCTTCATGCACGTCCGCGAGCTGCTCGACGCGGGCATCCTCGGCCGGGTGCAGCGCTACCGCACCGAGATGGCGAGCGCGACTGTGACCCGCCCCCAGAACGGCAGCGACGGAGGCTGGCGCGGTACCCACGAGACCGGCGGCGGGGTCACTTACGAGATGGCCTCGCATGCCATCGACCTCGTCAACTTCTTCCTCGAGCCGCCGCGCCGCGTCGTCGGCACCGTCATGAGCCACGTGTACTCGAGAACGGTGGAAGACATCGTGTCGACGACCCTGCTGCACGACGACGGATGCACGGGCACGCTGTTCGTCGACTGGTGCAACCGCACCGTGCGCAAACCGGCGAACCGCATCGAGCTGGCCGGGGAGAAAGGGAGGCTGACGGCCGACCAGTACTCGGTCCGGATCTGGCTGGAGGAAGCGCAGCCCGATCTCGACCTGCACGAAGGCTGGAACACGCGCCACGTGACCGACGTATTCCGCCCGGTGCCGTTCTACGTCCGCGGCAACGAGTTCACGCGCCAGCTTCGGCATTTCGTGGACAACGTGGAGGGCAACAGGAGCAACGGTCACTGCACGTTCCGCATGGGGGCGGAGACCCACGACGTCATCGAATCGATGTTCGAAGACGGGAGGCGCAACGGAGGAATGCGATGATGGAGCCTGTGGACGAAATCGTCTTCGGAGACAACCAGTTTTTCGGCATCAACCACATGTCCGCCGAGCGGGCCCAGCAGCAGGCGGAGCGGTTCCGGGACCTGTCCGCGATCACGGAGGTCTACCGGCATGCGCTGGACGCGGGCATCCGTGCGGTTCTCCTCAACACGAACGAGCGCGCCGATGCGATATGCGACTGGTTCCGGGCTCACAAGTCGACGTTGCCCGCCATCTCCTGGTATCCCTCGATACCCTATCCCCACAAGTACGCGAACCTGATCGCGGAGAAGGGCATGCTCGCCACCCTGCGGGACGTGCTGCTCCAGGGGACCGGGGCCTCCGGCGCCATCGGCATGATGACCAAGGGCGGCCTGAGCCTGCTGACGCGGGACGAGATCAGGGCGATGCAGATGCTGATCGACATCGAGATGCGCACGTTTCGCGGCCTCGACGTGAAGGTGATATTCCTGCAGAACATCGTCACGGACCTGATGCTCGGTCTCGGAGCCGTCCGCATCTTCGAGGAGTACTGCAACTGGATCAGGCGGACGTACGGCGTGACGCCGGGGCTGCTCACCCAGAACCTGCCGCGCCTGCTGTCGCTGCTGTCGGAGGCGGGCATCGAGGACGTGGTCGTCTGCTCGTCGTTCAACCAGATCGGCTACCTGATGTCGCCGGACGTGGAAAGCTACGTCGAGGCCGCCCGTCGCAACGACCCGCAGCGCTGCCAGATCATGGCCATGTCCACGCTCGCGTCGGGGGCCATACCGCCACGCGAGGCGTACGATTTCATCAACCGCCAGAACGTGCAGTCGGTGGTGTTCGGCGCCTCCTCGGCCCGCAACATCCGGGAGACCGTCAGCCTGATCGACCTGCGATACGGCCGTGCCGCGCTCAAACAATCGGCGGCGGTGTCGCCGGAGAGGCGCTACGACGCACCGGGCCGGCTCGCGAGAGATTCGAGCTAGGAACCCGGGGACTCCGGGACCGCGTTCGCGGCCGGCGGCGCGCCGGCCAGGGAGCGGATCATCGATGCGTATTCCTCGACCATTGCCGCGAAGCTGAAGCTTTCGATCACCCGGCGCCGTGCCGCGTGGCCGACACGCTCGCGGAGCTCCCGGGAATCGCACAGCGTCTCGAGCTCGCGCACGAGCCCGTCGAGGTCCCGGGCTTCGAACAGGAAGCCGCTCTCGCCGGGCACGACCATCTCGGCCGCGCCGCCGATGCGGCTGAGCACCACCGGGCGCTCCATCGCCATTGCCTCCAGCGCCGCGTTCGAGAACGTCTCGACCGCGCGTGACGGCAGCACGAACACGTCCATGGCGGCGAGCGCCGGCCGGATGTCGTCGAGAACGCCGGTGAAGGCCACGTAGCGGCCGAGACCGGCATCGGCGACGCACGCTTCCAGCTTCGCCCTGCCCGCGCCGTCGCCGACGAGCACGAGGTGCACCGGGCGCTGCGAGTCGTGCAGCCGGCGCACCGCCGCGATCAGGAGCTCGAAGTGCTTCTCCGGCGCGAAACGCCCGACACCGCCGACGAGCAGCGCGTCGGGCGGAATGCCGTGGCGCGCGCGGAAGGTGCGGGCCCGCTCGCCGTTCTCGTCCGGCGCGAAATGCGCGGTGTCCACGCCGTTGTAGATGTGGCGTGACCGCCCTGCCGGCAGGCGGTACTTGCGGGTCCAGAGATCCTGCTGGTAGCGGCACCCGTAGACGAGCAGGTCACAACGCCTCAGGAAAGGCGCGAACACGCGCCCCCATATCCACTGCCCGTCCACGAAGTCCGTGGTGTTGATGAGGCACACCGAGCGTGCCTGCGCCGCACGCGCGGCCGCCGGCACGACGTACAGCAGCGGGTACAGGTTCACGGCCACCAGCAGCTGCGGTGCCGACGCGGTGATCTCCCGCAGCCGCCGGAGGCTGCGGAGTGAGAACTTCCCGCGCCGCTCGAGGTGCGTCACGGGCACGCCCGGCGCGACCCGGTCGAGCAGCGTCTCCGGCGGGTTCAGGTACGCGATGGCGGCGCGCATGCCTGAAGCCGCCAGCGCGTTGGCGATTCTGACGACCTTCGTCTCCGAGCCGCCGACTTCGAGCGTGCTCGTGACGAACAGGACGCCCCACCCGGAACCGGTGCGGCCTTGCATTCCGTCGATTAGATCCGTTGCGTCGTTGTCCAGGACCGCGGCGGCAGCGGGTCGTCGCCTGCCGGGGCTCCGCGGGGCAGTGCCGCCATTCTACATAAGCGCGCGCCGGCGCCGGTCGCGTGCCGGCGGCGCGGCGCCGTCCCGCCGTTGCCGGAATCGTGACGGAGCGCACGTTTTGCGGCGGTAAAGCGTTTGCAATCGCGGCGCTTTGACCGGACAGTAGCGCCACGACAAGGGCAAACCCGTCGCAAGGCGGGGACGCAAAGCCACCGGTCCGGAGCACGCGCTCCGGACAGCGGGGCCGCCGGCAGGGAAACCGTCATCTTCCCGCAGGGGAGCACGCGCCTGGCTGCGCAGGCAGTCGCGGCGCGCTCCTGTCGAGCGGCCGCCGTCCGGCGGCTGCGCTTCGCGTTCACGGGATTGTCCCTGGTCGAGGACCCGGCCGGCTCGCGCCCGGACGACGGCCGGGATGAGCCGCTGGCCGCCCCGCGGCCGACGACGTGGACGCCCGACAATGACCTTCGAAACGGACCTGCTCCGCCCCGCCCTCCTCGCCCTCGCCTGCCTGCTCGGCAGCGGCTGCAACTCGCCGGACGCGCCGCCAGGCGATGGCGCCGCGAATGCACCGCCCGTCATCCGCGGCGAGCCGCCCCCCACCGCCCGCGTCGGAGTGCCGTACGCGTTCACACCGGAAGCGATCGACGACGACGGCGACCTCCTCGCGTTCACGATCGCCAACCGGCCCGCGTGGGCCGAGTTCGACCCGGCGACGGGGACGCTGCAGGGCACCCCGCGCGACGAGGACGTCGGCGACCATCGGGATATCCTGATCTCCGTCTCCGATGCTGCGAGCGTCGTGTCGCTGCCCGCCTTCTCGGTCGCGGTCGAGCCGCCGCCCGCGGCCGGCGGCAGCGATGGCGACGACGGCCCGGCGGCCGGGACGCCGACGGTCTCGGGCGAGCCGAACCGGTACGCCGTCATGGGCCGCGTGTACGCGTTCCTGCCGGAGGCGAGCGATCCGGACGGCGACGCCCTGAGCTGGTCCATCGTCAACCAGCCGGGATGGGCGGACTTCGATCCGGCGACCGGCCGGCTGCAGGGCACACCGACGGTGGCCGACCTCGGCACGACGGCGCCGATCCGGCTTGCCGTCACCGACGGCACCGGCACCGCGGAGCTCCCGCCGTTCACGATCACGGTCGAGGCGACGGGCTCCGCGGCATTCGAGCTCGCGTGGCTGCCGCCGACCGAGAACGAGGACGGCACGCCGCTCGTGAACCTCGCCGGCTACCGGGTCTACTACGGCACCGTCACGGGCAGCTACACGGAGACGATCGCGATCGACCTGCCGGGCGTGACCCGTTACCTCATCGAGAACCTGGCGCCCGGCCGGTATTTCCTCGTGATGACCGCGGTGAACAGCCTCGGGACGGAGAGCGACTACACGCCGGAGCTCGAGTTCTCGCCCGGGACCTGAGGGCGGCCCGGCGGGCGACCGCCTGCCCCGCGCGGGAAGCGAAGGTGCCGCTACGCCGCGGCCCGCTCTTCCCCGGACCAGGCTTCGAGGAAGCGGCGCCTGATCGTGTCGACGAGGAGCTCGCGATCCTGCGCGAAGATTTGCACGTGCTCGATGTACGGCAGGTGATCGACCACCACCGTGGGGCCGAGCGGCACGCCGGGGAACATCGACCGGAACTGCCGCGCGTGGTGGAAGATGTCGATCCGGCCGGCCGTGTAGATGTAATGCACGCGCACGCCGCGCGCCACGAGCGTGGACAGGATCCTCGAGGACTCCTCCGCGGGCATGTACTGGTAGTTGATCAGGTTGCCTTCGAAACCCTCGACGCGCGACCGGGTCTTCTCGTCTTCGACGATGTCGAGCAACTTCGCGACGCGCAGGATCTTGAACACGATGCGGTTCAGCAGGTAACGCGTCAGCTTGCCGCGCACGCGCCAGTACGGCGTCTCGTACGCGTGCGGGTCGACGAGCACGACGCCCACGGCTCGCTCGTCCTTCTCGGCATAGCGGAACGCGTCCTCCGCCCCCGAGCACAGCCCGCCGAGCACGAACTCCCGCACGCCATGCGTGCTTTCGAGCCAGCCGAGCGCGTCGCGGATGTCGGCTTCCGTCCGTTCCTCGAGCGACTGGTCCGGCCGCGCGATCTGGCTGCTGCCGATGCCGCCCAGGTCGAAGCGGAGCGTCATGACCCCGTGCTCCGCGACCGCGCGCGCGATGCGCGCGTACAGGCGGTAGGGTCCCGATTTCGCCGTGAGTCCCGCGGACAGCAGGACCATCGCGGGAGACGATCGCGCCGCACCGCGCGGCATCGTGAGCACGCCCTGCAGGCGGGAAGCCTCACCGAACTGGCATGCAATCTCCCTTATCATCGTTCCCCACCGAGTTGCCGCTGGATGTGACTCAGGATGTCCTTGGCGGTGACCGCGAGCGTGACCCGGGTCGAGCGGTACCAGAGCGATTCCGCCGTCGAGCGCACCGCCGGCACGGCCGCCAGCGCGGGCGGCGCCGCGCCGAAATCGGCCGACAGCACGAGGCGCACGTCGGCCCTGCCCGCGACGTCCCCTGCATCGAGCTTCAGCGCGCGCATCTCGGCAATCGCCGCGTGGCTGAAGCGCATGCCGACGAGCTCCTCGCCGCCCTCCACCGGTGCCGGGAACTTGAGATTGCGCTTGAGGAGCAGCCAATGGCGCTTCTCGCGGCTCATGCGCGCGAGCTCGCGGTGATGCGCCGCGCCGTCGGCGACGGGATCGAGCAGCACCCAGCGTTCCACCCCGGCCCGCGGCAGGTGCTTGAGCGCGAGCGTCGCCGTGAGGCGCATCGCGAACACCGCGACGCGATCGCTGCCGGAGCGCGACTTCAGCAGCTCGAGCGCGGCCTCGAGGTCGCGTCCCCAGCGCGCGAAGGAGGCCTCCATGTCGTCGCCGAGCGAGTCCGCCATGCCGAAGAAGTCGAAGCGCAGCGACGGCACACCCGCCTCGGCGAGGCGCTCGGCCAGCGTGCGCAGCATGAACTGGCAGCGCATGTACTCGTAGCCGATCGGCGGGCACAGCAGCACCGGGGCGCCCGTCGCCTTGCCGAGCGGCTCGGTGTACAGCCCGTACAGGGTCTCGTCCGGCCCGAAATAGAACGCGCTGACCGGCAGGATGTCGCGCGTGACCCGCGGGGCTGCCGCATCGTCCGCCCCGGGTGCCGGGCGGCCCGACCCGTCGATGATGCGCGCGAGTATCCACAACGACTCGCGCAGCACGTCCATCCCGTCGAGGCGAAAGCCGAGCCGCTCCTCCACGAGATGGATCATCTCCATGGCGAGGAGCGAGTCGCCGCCGAGCAGCATGAAGTTGTCGTCCAGGCCGACGCCATCGAGGCGCAGGAGCTCGCACCAGATGCGCGCCAGCGCCACCTCCGTCTCCGTTCGCGGCGGGTTGCGCACCGGCGCGGACGGGGTCTCGAGCTCCGGCAGGGCACGCCGGTCGACCTTGAGGTTGTAGTTGAGCGGCAGCGCCTCGAGAGCGACGTAGAACACCGGGACCATGTAGTCCGGCAGCCTCGACGCCATGTGCGCGTGCAGCTCGTCTTCGCGCACGCGCGATCCGGGCTCCGGCACGTAGTACGCGACGAGCACCGTCTCGCCGCGGCGATGCTGCTTGGCCGCGACCAGCCCGTCGCGCACCCCGGGGGCCTGCCGCAGGTGATAGTCGATCTCCGCCAGCTCGATGCGCATGCCGCGCAGCTTGATCTGGAAATCGCGGCGCCCGAGCAGCTCCAGGTTCCCGTCCGGGTAGAGCCGTCCGCGGTCGCCGGTGCGGTAGTAGCGGATCCCGTCGCGCTCGAAGAACCGGTCGTGGCCCAGCGACGGGTCGACATAGCCGCCGACCACGCCGGGTCCGCCGAAGCAGACGTCGCCGATCGCACCGATCGGCACGCGGTTGTCGTCGTCGTCCAGCACCAGGAGGTGCACGCCGGCGAACGGCTTGCCGACGTAGGTCCGCTCCGGCGAAGACGACGTCACCTCCCAGGTGCACCCCATCAGGGACACCTCGCTGCAGCCGTAGATCACGTACACCTCGGCGCGCGAGAAGATCGTCTTCAGGTCCCGCAGCACTTCGACCGGGACCATGTCGCCACCCGAGGACGCGTGCCGCACCTTCCCGAACACGCCGAAGTCGGGCACGTTGGCCTTGATGTACTTGATGATGCTCTTGAGGAGCGACGGCCCGATGTGGAACAGCGTCACTTCCTGCAGCGTGCGCGTCATGCGCGCGGCATCGAGGACGTGAGCGCGCTCGAGCACGACGAGCGTGCCGCCGACCGACAGCGCCGCCGTCAGCTCGAACATCGAGATGCTGAAGGTGAACGCCGCCACCGCGGGGATCACGTCGTCGGCCGTGATGCGATAACGGTCGCGCGCGACGTTCACGAAGTGGATCATGTTGGCGTGACTGGCGGCCACGCCTTTCGGGCGCCCGGTCGTGCCCGACGTGTAGTACACGTAGGCGACCTGCCGCCGGTCGATCGGCCAGTCGCCGGGCTCTCCCGGCTGCGTGGCCAGCTCGGCCGGGGGATCGTCGATCGTGAGCGTTTCCACCCCGAAGCCGGAAACGACGTTCGCGACTTTCGTCTGGGTGAGGATCAGCCGCGGCTTCGTGTCCTCCACGATCGCCCGGATGTGGAACTCGGGATGCGCCGGGTTGACCGGGACGTAAGTCGCACCCGCTTTCAGGATCGCGAGCAGGCAGACCGGAACGTCGAGCGACGGCTCCAGGCAGACGAGAACCCGGCTCTCTGTCGCTGCACCGCGCGCCCGGAGAAGGTGTGCGAGCTGGTTGGCGCGACGGTCGAGCTCCGCGTAGGTGAGCGTCTGCTCGTTGAAGCGGACGGCCACCTGCCCCGGGCGTTCATGCGCCTGGCGTGCGATTTCCTCGTGCACGAAGTGCGGCGCGGGACGGGCCGCCGGCCCGCGGCAGTTCGCGTCGAACCACGCCTGCTCCTCTTCCGAGAACAGCGGCAGCGCGGAGATGCGGAGCGTGGCGTCGGCATCGAGGGCGAGCAGCGTGCGGCGCCAGTGCCCGAGCAGCCGCCTCGCCGTGGCGCCGTCGAACAGGCTTTCGTTGTAGCGAATCGCCAGGGCGACGCCGTCCGCGCCAAAGACCAGCTCGAGCGCGAGGTCCGTGGCGTCCGCAATGCCGGCACCGGCGGGCTCGCCGTGCGTGACGTGCACGGAAAGCGGCGCCGACGGATCGTAGGGCGCCGCGGCATCCGACAGGCCGGCGGCGGCGCGCGACACCAGGTCGCCGGCCAGGTCGCCGCCGCCGACGGCGATCTCGAGCGCGCACGCCTCGAGCGCCGCACCCTGCCGCACGCACAGCGACAGCGGAATCCGTGACTGGCCGGAATAGCGGTAGAACAGCGCCGCCGCCGCCGCGAGCGCGAGCGGCGCACCGTCGCCCTGCGCTGCCGTGCTGCCGAGCGCCAGGCGCTCGTCGAGGGTCACGCGCGCGGCGCGAAAGGCGGTGTCGGGAGTCTTCAGCCGGTCATAGGGCAACTGCAGGGAAGTCGCTTCCTGGACGGGCGTCGGACTGAAATCGGGGAAAGTGGACATCGGGGTGCGGTCGGGACGGAGCACCGGGTGGCGCTTGTGGTTGGTTCTTGTCGGTCCTTGACACCAATGATCGAAAGGATTCTGCGAAAAAGCAATGTAACGCCGAATACCGGAATGTTATGTAACAGGGTTCGCATTTCCGCCGACCGGTTCCG
Organism: Woeseiaceae bacterium; assembly: GCA_035304345.1. Lineage (GTDB taxonomy): Bacteria > Pseudomonadota > Gammaproteobacteria > Steroidobacterales > Woeseiaceae > IDS-8. Next base: position 75,739 of record DATGQE010000021.1, read on the forward strand.
GCCGGGCCGCCGGGCGGAACCGGCGGCGCACGCGGGGCGTGCACCCGCGCCGGGTGTCTCCGGGCGGCCGCCACCCGCCACAACGTGTCACTGTCGGTAAATGGCGACAAACCGATTTGACTTGGTTCTCAGTAGCTTACGTGACACAAGTCACCCTCGGATTCACGATCCTGTCCACTTCGGCCGACAGTTTCTACCGTCTCCAGAGGCACTTACGGCCGGCGGGCCGGGTCGACGACCGGTCGGGCTTCCGTAAGCCATTGCCAATCTTAAATATTTTGCACTCTGGCACAGCGCTTGCACTTAACGGAGCGCACCGGGATGACGCGGTGATTCCCCGCTTTTGCGGGAATCGCGCACCGGCCAGGGAGGGCCTTTCACCCAAATGGAGAACGCTTGCCAGTATGCCGGGGGAACACGCCACGCGGACGTCGTACGCAAGGCCTCGCTGCCCTCGACAAACTGTGCGGCGCGTCATACCGGGTGTCTCGTGAGGTGCTATGATCCTTGCGAGATTGAAAAGGGCAAACCTGCCGAAAGGCAGGGACGCAAAGCTTCCGGTCTAAGGGTTGTTACCTACGATAGCGGGGCCGCCAATTCCACAGGATCGATGCGCGTCCGTGCGTCGGTCTCTGCCGGTTCGGCGTTCCTTCCCTGTCTACAGTCACACTCTCAAGCCCGGCGGCGCGTTGAGATCTCCGTCACTGCGCCTGTTTGTCGCAGAACAACGAACCAAGGACCGCTTACATGAACGGGTATAGCACAAGAACTTTCACGGGGCTTCTGGCCGGCGTCGTTCTTCCGCTGTTTCTCGCGGGATGTCCAACGGAAGACGAGCTGACGGGCCAGGTGCCCCCACCGCCATCCAGCGGCGCCACCGACGGTAACGACCCCCCGTCGATCGAGGGCTCGCCGCCGGCGGTGGTCGAGGTCGGCGTGAACTACTCGTTCACCCCGCAGGCTTCGGATCCCGACGACGATCCGCTGACGTTCTCGGTCGAGAACCTGCCGGACTGGCTGGAGTTCGACGAGACCGACGGCAGCCTCGAGGGCGTGCCGCCGGAAGGCAGCGAAGGCAGCTACAACGACATCGTCATCACCGTCAGCGACGGCGAGGAAACCGACTCGCTGCCGGCGTTCACCATCACCGTCGAGCCAGCGTCCGAGGACAACCTGCCGCCCGAGATCTCCGGCAATCCCCGGCGCACCGCCACGGTGGGCGAGACCTGGTCGTTCACGCCGAACGCCTCGGACCCGGATGGCGACCCCCTCACCTACTCGGTGCAGAACGCGCCGTCCTGGACCCAGTTCGACTCCTCGAACGGCCGCCTCTCCGGCGTTCCGCAGGCGAGCGACGAGGGCCGCTACCAGGGCATCTCGATCACCGTGTCGGACGGCGTCTCCACGGCCTCGCTGCCGGCGTTCACGATCACCGTGGCCGCTTCCGGCTCGAATCCGCCGGTGGAGCTGACGACCATCCCGGACATCCCGTTCGCCTGGGACCAGGAACCGGGTCCGGCGACACGCTCCGGCCCGCTGCCCTCCAGCCTCGGTGCGGGCGAGGTGCTCGCGATGTCCGAGCACAACACCTCGGGTGACAACAGCCTGAGGTGCAACGGCACCGAGAATTCGCCGGCCTTCGTCGTCGGCGGGCGGCTGCGCGGCGACGGCAACGTGCTCAGCATCTCCGGCTCGTGGTGCATCTTCATCGGCTCGGTGTTCCACGACCAGCAGGTGCGGGTGTCGGGCGACCACATCATCTTCCGCGAGGTCGAGATCGGCAATCACCGCGGGAAGAACGGCTCGAACATCAGCGGCTCGAACGTCGTGCTGATCAACTCGGAGATCCACCACAACCAGGGCAACGACCGCCACGGGGTGCAGGTGGGAAGCGGGGCCAGGAACATCTGGATCCTCGACAACCACATCCACCACAACGGTGGTGACGGCATCCAGGGCTGCCACGGCTGCACCTCGAACCCGCCGAGCAACGTCTACATCGGCGGCAACCTGATCCATTCGGATCGCGAGAACGCCGTGGACTTCAAGTGGATCAACAACGTCATCGTCGAGGGCAACGTGATTCACAGCTACGTGAGCGCGCCCTCCGACACCAGGTGGTGCTTCGACGACGGCTCCGGCTGCGGCACGTTCACGAGCGGCTCGGACGGCACGGGCATCGTGATCGGCTCCGACGGCGTGCCCGACAACGTGCTCGTCATCAACAACGAGGTGTACGGCACGAACAACGCGGTGCGCCTCGAGGAAGGCACGAACATCCGGATCGAGGACAACAACTTCCACGACCTCTCCGGACGCTGCCTGCAGCTCGACAAGAACGGGCCGGATACCGTGTTCTCGGGCAACACCTGCCGGGATGCCAATCGCGGTATCTTCCAGAACTGGCGGCAGAACTTCTCGCTGACCGTGGACGGCAACGAGTTCATCGACCTCTCCGGCCCGGCGGTGGAGTACGAGACGGCATCCGTGGCCAACGCCAGCACGCTGACCAACAACCTGTTCTCGAACACGGGCGGCGTGATCTACAACAACACGGTGGCGCGCACGGCCGAGGCGATCAACGCCCTGCCGAACGCGTCGGGCAACCGGGTGGAATAAGAAGAGCACCCCTGGGCGCCGGTCCGGACGAGCGCAATGCCGTCCGGGCCGGCAGCCCCTCCCCCGCCGCCGCTCCCCGCGGCGTTCCTCGAAGACCTTCCCTTGCACGCAACCGGGGCCACGGCCGGATCACGGCCGCCGCGCACCGGATCTGACGACCAGGATTTCCCTGCAACCGCCTGCCGGCGGCTCGACGGCTGCTAGCGGCTTTCCACGTAACGCGCGATCGCGTCGATCGACGAGAAGTTCTCGGGCGTGAGGTCGTCGATGTCGATGGTGATCCTGAAATGCTCCTCGAGCCACAGGACGAAGTCCATCATGAGGACGCTGTCCACAACGCCCTCGGAGAACAGGTTGGCCGACGGTTCGAGGTCCGCCCGGACCGCCGGGTTCAGGGAACGGATGAAATCGAGGATCTGTTGCCGCGTAGAGTAGTCGCTCATGCCGGGTCGGCCTCCGACGGACCGTGCTGCCGGTCGAGAGCTTACCACCGCGGCGGCCGCTCGCGCCTTGCGCCACGGCACACGGCAGCGACCCGGCGCCCGGCGCCCGGCGCCCGGCGCCCGGGCGAGTGGCCCCGCCCTACCAGGCGCTCAGAGCTCGTAGCCCAGCTCGCGGGCGAGCGGGCCCGAGATCCTGTCGATGACCGCGAGCTCGTCCGGCGTGAGGTTCTCGCGCCAGGCCTGGTCCTCGCGGATCCTGATCGCGTCGCTGGTGAAGCGCACGCGGTTGCCGCCGATCGTGTGCGCGTGCCGGTCGACGGCGGACTCCGAGATCGCCGCCGTCACGTCGATGGGCTCGAGGCCGGCGAACTCGAAGATCCGGTTCAGCTCGACCGAGGGCTGCCGGCAGATGTCCTCGTACTTCACGTGCAGCCAGGCGTCCTGCGGCACGTCGCGGATCAGCCGCCAGATGCGGCCGTTGACGCTGCGCCATTCGTTCGCGGCCGACACCAGGCGCGATTCCCGGGTCTCCCCGGGCAGGAGGCGCTTCAGCATCGACCACACGTTGCCGCGGCAATCGCGGGTGAGATAGATGATCTTCACCGGCAGCGGTGCGTGCCGGTACACGTCGATCATGTCGAGCGGATCCTTGGACGCATCGACCACGGCGTCGACCTTGAAAGCGCGTGCGATCTTCTCCACCAGGATGGCGCGGTTCCTGCCCCACTTCCGCTGCGGCTGGTAGGGCATGAACGGCAGCGCCAGCGGCGCCGGCAGCATGTACTGCCCGTAACGGATCAGCCGCCAGAACCGGTTGCGGGCCCAGACCAGGGGAACGCGCAGCGGTGCCGCCGCGCGGTGCTCTTCCTCGAGACCCACGTCCGAGATGCGCCAGCCGAACGGGCGCGCTTCGAGGTCCACGCCCTGCTCCTGGCCGATCTCCCGCAGCACCGGCCCCCAGAAAGTGCAATCGAAAGGCCGCTCGCCGCAACTGCAGCGCCCGATCCAGCTCGCCTTCTCGTCGCGAGCGACCTGCAGCGGCAGGTGCGCGAGCTCGCCGACGGCCGCCACCTGCGGGTGGCGCGCGAGCAGCATGGAGAGAAAGGTCGAGCCCGAGTGGCCGCGGCTCGAGATGTACAGGTAGACGGGGCGCCGTTCCCGTGACGCGCTGGCAGCTTGTTCTTCCATGGGCTCCTTGCCGGGATCGCCGGATGCTCGACAGGGGCGCCGATTTTGCCAGCATGGGCCGGATTCCTCTACCGAAATCGACACCTTGCGGCACATTTTTCCGGGCCGCCGGAGCCTGCCGGAACGGCGTCACGCGCCAGAGTGTGAACCGCGCCGGGACGGGCACCGCCGCCCCGTGGGACGATCGCGAAACGCCGGCCGGGAAGCCGTGGTCTATACTGCGGCCAGAGCAACGGTCCCGAGCCAATCAATAAGGGTCACCGAGGCCCGTCACACAAAGTCTCCCCGGGAATGATCCGCTACACGCTACTCACAATCGCGGTCACCTTCCTCGCCTTTTACGCTTATCGTGACTGGTACCGCAGCCTGTGCGGGCTGCTGGTCCTCATGGCGTTCATCGAACGCTACGACATGCCGCGGCAGATGCTGGGCATCACGGGCCTCAATCCCTGGAACCTGCTGATGCTGTTCATCCTGTCCGCGTGGTTCCTGGCAGCCCGGCGGGAGAACCTCCGCTGGGACTTCCCGAAGGGCATCCGCTGGCTGCTGTTCCTGTACCTCGTCGTGATCCTGGTCGGCTTCGTCCGGATGCTCGGCAACATGGGTCCGATCGTCGAGTTCGCCGCCACCACCGGGCGGAACGTGCCCAGCGTGAAGGAGCTCTTCATCGACGATCTCCTGAACACCGTGAAGTACGTCATTCCCGGGCTCCTGCTGTTCCACGGGTGCAACAGCCGCTCCCGGCTCCGGTGGGGCATCGGGGCATGCCTGCTGACCACGCTCCTGCTCGGCCTGCAGATCATCAAGTGGATGCCGATCTCCGATTTGGGTGACGCCGACGCGTTGAGCGCCCGCGCGCTGCGGGTGCTCGATCACGGCATCGGCTATCACCGGGTCGACCTGGCCGCCATGATGGCCAGCGCGAGCTGGGCGTTCTTCGTTTCCCGCCTCATCGCGCCGAACAAGGCCACCGGCTGGATTCTCACCGGCTTGGGCTTCCTCCTCGTCCTGTCCCTCGCGCTCACGGGCGGGCGCGCCGGATACGTCTCGTGGGGGGCGATCGCGATGCTGCTGGCCATGCTCCGCTGGAGGAAGCTGATCTTCGCGCTGCCCGTGCTGCTGGCGCTCGTCGTGGCGCTCGTGCCGGCAGCCCGCGACCGCATGCTGCAGGGCTTCGGCGAAGGCCAGCGGTACGACGCCGTCCACTTCGGCGACGGCCGGCACGACTACGCGAGCATCACCTCGGATCGCATCCTCATCTGGCCGTCCGTGATCGGCAAGATCAAGGAAGCGCCGTTCGTCGGCTATGGCCGCCAGGGCCACCACACGTCGGGCGCCAGCCGGGAAATCCGGGACCTGTACGGCGAGAAGGGCGAGGGCTTCCCGCATCCCCACAACGCGTACCTCGAGTTTTTGATCGACAACGGCATCGTCGGCGCCTTCCCTGTCTTCCTGTTTTTCTTTATCGTGCTCAAGCGAAGCGCGGCGCTGTTCAAGAACAAGCAGGATCCGCTTTTCGCGGCCGCGGGAGGCGTCGCGCTGGCATTCGTCTTCGGCCAGCTCGTCGCCTCCATCGGCGCACAGTCGTTCTATCCCAGGGCGGGGGTCGTGATCATGTGGGCAACCATCGGGCTTGCACTGCGAGCGCACGTCGTGTGGCAGCGCGAAGCGCTCCGGGCGCAGGCCACTCAACCGGCGGACGGGACACGGCGCCTCGCGGTACAGCCGCGATGAGGCCCGCCGGCGTGAAGGACGGTCTTTTCGCCATTTGCCGCGCGGCCTGCCTGCTGGCGCTGGCGCCTGCCCTCGCCGCCGCGGACTGGTCGCCGCCGCTCGGCATCCCGGCCCCGCCGTTCGGCATCGCGGAAAGCCACCTGATGTACGCGGAGCAGCCCGGCTATCGCGATGCCGGCCATGGCCCCTACACCGTGTACGTCGACAACACGGCAGAAGGCTGCGACGACGCCGGTCCGGCCACGCAGGAGCAGCCCCGCTGCAGCATCCCCGCCGACATCAGGGCGCCGGGGACGGTCGTGGAGGTGCACGGCGGCCCTTACGAATTCGGCGGCGGCGACATCACGATCGACGCGAACGGCACCGCGGAACGCCCGGTGTTCCTGCGGGGCGTGGACGACGGCAGCGGCCTGCCGGTCATCTACGACGCCGATACGGTCACGCTGCAGGGCCGCTGGTTCATCGTCGAGAACTTCGTGTTCCACCGCTCACAGGTGCGCAACGGCGGCCGGGTGCCCGCTCCCTACGGGCGCAGCCACATCACGGTCCGCAACGTCGAGATCAAGGAGCATCCGCGGAAGAACGGCGCGGTCCTGCTCGGCAGTCACATCGTGTTCTGGCGCAACCACGTGCACCACAACCAGGCGGACGACCGCCACGGAGCGACCGTCGGTCCCGGTACCGAGCACGTGTGGATACTCGACAATCACATTCACCACAACGGCGGGGACGCCGTGCAGCTCTGTCACGGCTGCCGCAGGGAGCCCCCGCGGTTCGTCTACATCGGACGCAACCTGATGCATTCCGACCGCGAGAACGGCGTGGACCTGAAATACGGGGAGAACATCGTCGTTTCGCAGAACGTGCTGCACGGCTACAGCGGGGCGCGTGCAGGCGTACGCTGGTGCTTCGACGACGGCTCGGGCTGCCGCACCTACAGCAGCGGCTCGGACGGCAGCGCCGTCGTCATCGGCTCCGACGGCGCTCCGGCCAACTCCTGGATCGTCTTCAACAGGATCTACGGCAGCAACCACGGAATCCGCGTCGAGGAAGCGCGCAATGCCTGGATCGTCGGCAACACGATCCACGGCATCCGCAATCGCGCGATTGCCCTGGAGAAGGAAGCCGAGCCGCTTTACATCGTGAGCAACACGATTGCCGGTGCCCGCCTGGGCATCGACCAGTACTGGCGCAAGAACTTCAGCCTGCACATACACGACAACGTCTTTACCGGCATTCGTAAGGCCGTGTTCCATGCCGACGACGAAGTCGTCGCGCGTTCCGTGGTGGAGCACAACCTGTTCTGGAACGACGGCAAGTCGATTCCCTTCGAGTGGGGCCGTTTCTCCGGGCCGGCATCCGACTCGTCCGATCTCCGCTCCATGTTCGGAGACGGCAACGTCGTCGGCGACCCGGCGTTCGTGGACCCCGCGTCCGCGAACTTCAACCTCCGCGAGACCAGCGCGGCAATCGACGCCGGCAGCGACATGCTGGCGGTGCTCGACGAGGAGTACCGGAAGGTCTTCGGCGCCGACCTGTCCATCGCTCGGGACGCGGAAGGCCGCGTGCGTCCCGCCGCCGGGCGGGAAGGCGGCGAAGCGATCGCCGACATCGGGAGCCACGAATACGCCCCATGAGTTTCGCCGGCGCTCGCGGCCCGGGCCGCATCAGCCGGCCAGCGCGTACCAGTCCAGCACCCGCAGGGCGCGGAGCGTGATCCAGCGGCTGGGCCGGCCCTCGCCGTCATCGAGCTCCACCGGCATCCTGCCGGCGTGCCGGACGCCGAGCCGCCACCTGCCGTCAGGGTCGCGCTGCACCGCCACCGTCTCGATCGCCTCGGCGACGCGCTCGTCGGGTGCCACACCGGCCGACCGCAAGTAGTCGAGCCCCCGCAGCAGGTCGTAGTGCCACCCCACGGGGAACGCAAGGCGCCCCCACGAGGCACCGCTCTTGCGATCCTGCTCGATGGCCTCGCCCGTACTCTTCCGTCGGAACAGGCGGCGTTCGAGGAGGTACTCCTGGCCGCGGAGGCGCGCCGCCCTGACGTCGGGGCGGCTCCCGACGCGGCGTTCGTACGCGAGCAGGGCTTCGAGGACGCAGATCGTGGTGTTGAACGACCCTCGCCTCGAGCCCCTCTCCGCCTCGCAGTTCCAGCCCCCGTCGGGCAGTTGCTCGGCGAGCAGGCGGGCGACGATGCCGTCGACCTTTTGGCCGAAGTACGCACCCGCCGCCGCCACCTGTCCATTGATGCAGGGTTCCACCTCGCCGGCGAAGAACGGGTTCGCGTGCACTTCGGGAGGGCCGCAACCCGCCCAGGTCACGCGCTCGCGCACGAGCCCCACTGCACGTTTCGCCTCCCTGCTCGCGGGATCGAGGCCGATGAGCGAGAGAAGCCGCAGCACGTGCAGGGTGGAGTCCCATCCGCGGTTCCACGCACAGCCGGCCCATTGGCCGTCGGAAGCCTGCAGCGACAGCAGGCGCGCCCCCACGCCCTCGCGGGCGATTCTCGCACGCTCGCGCTCGACCTCCCGCGCCGGTGCACGGAGCAGGTCGCGCATGACCTGCCAGCGGATCGACGGGTCGCCGTCGAGCAGCCACCGAATGACCGGATCTTGCGGAATCGGGCTCCTCCCGACCGGGCCAGCCGTCATGCTGCCAGCGGGCGAACGTCGCTGTCCACCGCCCGCCTTGCCGGGTCAGGCCGCCCCGCGCAGGTCCTCGATCGCGCACTGCCGGTCGTCGGCCGGGCGTTCGAAGTACAACCGGAACCAGCATTCGATCGCCAGGATGCTCCAGAGGTGCAGGGAGTAGTCCTTGCGCCCGGACTGGTGCTCCTCCAGCAGGTCGAACACGGCCTTGCCGGACAGGAGCCCGGTGCGATCCACTTCGGCGGGTGCCAGGAACGTGCGCGCGAAGCGCGACAGGTCGTGCTTCAGCCAGTGCCCGATGGGCGAATCGAATCCCACCTTGCTGCGGTACACGATCTTTTCCGGCAGCAGCGACGTCGCGAACCGCTTCAGGATGTACTTGCTGGTGTTGCCGCGCAGCCGCTCGGAATGGTGCAGTGACGTCACGAACTCGAGGAGCCGGTAGTCGCAGAACGGCGCCCGCACCTCGAGGCTGTTCGCCATGCTCATGCGGTCCATGTAGCAGAGCTGGAACTCGGGGAGATACCCGGCCACGTCGAGCAGCGTGATCCGGTCCATGACGTGCCGGTCGCTCTCCGGGTCGTCCAGGTACTGCCGCATGAACGCGGCCGGCGCATCCGCGTCCGTTTCGGCCCGCGTCCCGGCGGAGAGCAGCGCATGGCGCCGCTCCGCCGGGAACAGCGCGATCCAGTTCATGTAGGCGTCCTCCGGCCGCTGCGAGGCGCCGTCCACGAACCGGCGTATGCGCTTCGCGGTGCGCGATCCCTCCGTCGACTCCGGCAGGCGCGACACGAGCGGTCGAATGATGCCCTCCCGCAGGAAGCCCGGCAGCCTCCGGTACCACGAGAGATAATTCAGCCCCTTGTGGCGCGGATAGCCGTAGAAGATCTCGTCGGCGCCCGTGCCGCCGACCGCGACCTTCACGTGCCGGCTCGCGAACTCGCACAGGATGTGCACGAGGATGGAGGTCGGCTCCCCGTGCGGCTCGTCGTAGCTGCGGATGATCGCGGGCATGAGGTCGAGGGTGGATTTCGCCTCCACGATGAGCTCGTGATGGTCGGTACCCAGGTGCTCGGCGACGGTCTTCGCGTACGCGAGCTCGTTGAAACCGGTCGCACCGCCTCCGTAGCCGACGCAGAACGTCTTCACCTGTGCGTTCCGTTCCTTCATGAGCGCCGTCAAAAGGGACGAATCGAGCCCCCCGCTCAGGAACGCGCCGACCTCCACGTCGCTCTTCAGGCACAGGCGCACGGCCTCGCGCAGCTCCTCCCCCAGCTCCGCGGGCGTCGCGTGCCGCCCGACCTCCGCGGACGCCTTCCGCGGCAGGCTCCAGTAGCGCTTCACCTCCAGCCGGTTGTCGCGCCACAGCAGGAAATGCCCCGCGGGCAGCTTGCTGATCCCGCGGAAGAACGTGTGCGGGGCCGGCAGGAAGCCGCAGGCGAGGAACAGGTCGATCGCCCCGCGGTTCACGTCCACGGTGCCGAGGCGCGGCAGCATGGCCTTGATCTCGGAGCCGAACACGAGCTGCTTGCCGTCGGTCGCATAGAACAGCGGCTTCTCGCCGACCCGGTCGCGCGCCACGACGAGCTGCTTCGCCGTCTTGTCCCAGAGCGCGATGGCGAACATGCCGCGCAGCCGGTGCAGGAAGTCGAGGCCGTATTCCTCGTACGCGTGCACGATGGTCTCGGTATCGGAGCTCGTCCGGAAGACGTGCCCCTTGCGCACGAGCTCCTCGCGCAGGTCCTCGTAGTTGTAGATCTCGCCGTTGAACACGACCCAGACGTCGCCGGTCTCGTTGCTGATCGGCTGCTGACCGGACGTGAGGTCGATGATGGCGAGGCGCCGCATCGCCAGGTTGACGTACCCGTCGGCGTAGAAGCCTTCCCCGTCCGGCCCCCGGTGCACGATGAGGTCGTTCATGCGCTTGAGGAGCCGCCGGTTCTCGGGACCGGTGAAGCCGACTATTCCGCACATCGTTCAGGCATCCGTCGTTCCCCGGCCGCTCGTCACCGAGACCGGCCGCGTGAAAAAAGCGTCGCGAACGGCAGCAATCGTCTCCGACCAGCGCTCGGCCACCAGCGGCTTGCTCGCCAGCCGCCGCGCCCGCTCGCGTGCGCCCGCCGACAGGCGCTCCCACGTGCCGCGGTCCTCGAGCAGCGGCAGCAGCCGCGAGACGTAACCGTCGATGTCGTCGCCGTCCAGCACCCACCCCGTCTCGCCGTCCGTCACCACGTCGCGCAGGTCGCCCACGTCCGAAACGACGGGGACGGCGCCGCAGGCCATCGCCTCCAGCATCGCAATAGACACCCCTTCCCAGCGCGACGTGAGCAGGAACACGCGCGCTTCGAGCAGGTGGGCCGGCACGTCGGCGAGCTGCCCGGCCCAGGTCACGAAAGGCTCGAGCCCGGCTTCCCCGGCGGTGCGCACCAGTGCGTCCCGGTCCGGCCCGTCGCCGATGACGAGCGCACTGAACTCGCGGCCGGCCGCGCGCAGCCGCTTCAACACCTCGAGCATCCTGTCCGGCCGCTTGTACTCGGTCAGGCGGCCGACGAACACGATGTCGTATTGGCGCTCTGCGAACCCCGGCACGCGATCCGGGTAGTCCACGCTTCCCGTGATGCGCGCGATCGGGTTCGTGCAGCCGGCACGGCGCAGCCAGGCCTCCGCCCGGGAGCCTCGCACCACCAGCAGATCGAACTCGCGCGTCATCGCGACCACCGCACGCTCCACGGCAGCCGAAGGCCGGCCGAGCGCCGTGAGCAGCCGGTTCTCGGCGTGCCAGCCGCCGCCTTCGAGCTCGAGCTCGCCGGAGGTCACCTGGAACGCGGCCGGCACGCGGAACGCGCGTGCGACGACCAGCGCGATCACGCCGGCCGGGAATACGTGGTAGCCCATGACGAGGTCGACGCCGCCCGCGCGCATCGCCTTGACCGCCGCGAACAGCTTCGCGAGCGCCCGCGAGAACACGCGCTGGGCCCACACCGGCGGGCAGCAGTACTCGACCCCGGGTATCTCGCCGACCGGCTCGTCGCAGACGAGCCGGACCGGCCCGCAACCGCTGCGGGCGATCGGCTCGACGTGCGCGTACAGCCAGTTGGGATTGTGGAACGTGCCGATCAGCAGGATGCCCCGCCGCCCGTCGCCCTGCTCCCGCGGGCGCCGCCCGCGCAGCCTGGAGAACGCCTGCGCGCCCCGGTAGATGAGGCAGAGGAGGACGATCGCGATCGCTCTTTTGATCATTGTTCGGGCACCGTCCGCCGCCATTCTAGAGACCGCTCCCCGGGGCAGCCGGACCTGGGTCACATTCCCGCCGGGGGACGGGTGAACGAGTCGGCAAAACGGCAAACCGCGGCGCGCCAAGCCTTGCCAGCGGCAAAACGCTGTACGACACTATCGCCCCTTCGAGCCCGGTCACCCGCGACAAATCCAAGAACACCGGGCGGCGCCAGGATCCTGAACGATGCGATCGGAACGCATTTACTTGATGAGCATGGCTGCGTCCGGCAAATCGACGTTCGCGCGGGAAAACGAATTCTACTCCGGGTATCGCATCGTCGACTATGCCCGCCACCTGCCGCCGCCGCGCTGGTGGGTGCGCCTTCTCCTGTACGTGGGGCGGCCGTTCCCCTTCGTGAAACGCGCTCTCCGGAACGTTCGCGACCTCAGGGCGATCGACAGGAAGAACTACTTCGCGGGCGTGCTCGAGATGATCCACAGCCACGACGGCCCGATCGCGGTGCTCGGGCGCCGGCTGCCGGAGGACTTCAGGGACAGCGGCATCTTCGACGAGGTCGCCGTGGGGCTCGTGCTCATCCCGGAGGAACGGCACCGGCAGAACTGCCTCTCCAGGCGCAAGGAGATGCGCAACCCGTTCCCGTTCCTGCATCACTGGACCACCGATTTCGACAAGGTGCGTGCCGTGCGCGAGGAGATGCGCGCCTTCGCGGAGCGCCACGGCGTCCCCGTGTTCGAGGATTTCCGCACCGCGATCGAGCAGCTCGGAGCCCCGGCGAGAAGGCAGGTCGAGGGCTGAGCGGTCCGCTCGCCGCCGGCCGGCATTCGGGAGAGAAGCGCGTGCAACCCTTGTCCTGGTACTACAGACGGCTGCGCACGATGTCGCCCGCGGAGGTCGCGTGGCGGGCGCGCTCCGTCCTTCGTGATGCCGGCGATCTCCTGCGCCTGCTGGCCGGCCACGTGCCGGCCCGGCACCTGCTCTCCGACGGCTCGACGTTCGCGTCCTTCACGCCCGGTTTCTGCGTGCTGCCCTCGCGCACGGGCTACCGCGAGCAGCTTCTCGCGCGGCTCGACCCGGCGGCCCGGGCCCGGCTGCAGAAGAAGGCGGACACGGTCTGCGCGAACCGGCTGTCGTTCTTCGATCTCGACGCGCAGTTCCTCGGCGACCCGGTCGACTGGCATGCCGACCACAGCGCGGGCAAGCGACAGGAGCCGCGGCCGATCCAGCTCACCGACTACCGCGATTTCGATCGCGTCGGCGACTGCAAGCTGGTGTGGGAGCCGAACCGCCACCACCAGCTCGTCGTGCTGGCGCAGGCGGCTCTCGTGACCGGCGAGCCACGCTACGCCGCGAAGGCCCTGGAGCTTCTCGAGTCGTGGCTCGACCAGAACCCGTTCGGCTACGGCATGAACTGGAAGAGCCCGCTCGAGCTCGGCATCCGCCTGATCAACTGGGTGTGGACGCTCGACCTCCTGCGCCTCGCGGGCGCGCAGCCGGGCGATGCCCTGTGGCGGCGCGTGCGGCATGCCGCCTACCTCATGTGCCGGGAAATCGCGCGCAAGTATTCCCGCGGATCGTCCAGCAACAACCACCTCATCGGGGAAGCCGCGGGCGTGTTCGTCGCGGCGAGCTACTTCCCCGATTTCCCGCGAGCCGCGGCCCTGCGCGACCAGGCCCTGGCAATACTCGAGACCGAGATCCTCGCGCAGTCCTACCCGGACGGCTGCACCCGGGAGCAGGCGTCTGGCTACCAGCTCTTCGTGCTGCAGTTCTTCACGATCTGCATGCTCGTCGCCGAGCGCACGGGACAGCGCGTATCGCGCGCCTGGCGCGAGCGCCTGCACCAGCAGTACCGGTTCGTGAAGGCGCTGGCGGAAGGCGGTCCCGAGCTGCCGTGGTTCGGCGACAAGGACGACGGCTACGTGCTCGACTTCGGGGAACCCGTGTCCGACAGCGACATGACCGTGGCCACCGGCGCCTGCCTGTTCGGCGACCCGGACCTCGCGGCGGGTGTGCGCCGCTGGCCGGGATCGCTCGCCTGGCTGTTCGACGGGGCGACGGTCGAACCGCTGCGGCCCGCGGCCGCGCCTGAGGCGCCGCCGCTCAGGAGCCGCGCGTTCCGTGACTCCGGGTGGTACCTGCTGCAGTCCGGGACGCGGGACGGCGCGGATGCGCTCAGCGTGCTGTTCGACTGCGGCGAGCTCGGCTTCGGCGCCATCGCCGCTCACGGGCACGCGGACGCGTTGAGCTTCACGCTGCGGGCCGCCGGGAAACCGATCTTCGTCGATGCCGGCACCTACGATTACTTCACCTATCCCGAGGCACGGGACTACTTCCGCTCGACCCGCGCGCACAACACGGTCGAGATCGACGGCCGCTCGCAGAGCGAAGCCTCCGGGCCGTTCATGTGGGCGCGGCGCGCAGGGGCACGCTGCCTCGAGTTCCTGCCCGATGCGCCGGCCCCGTCGGTGCGCGGCATGCACGACGGCTACGCCCACCTCGAGGACCCGGTGGGCGTGCAGCGGTCCATCACCCTCGACACCGCCGCGCGCACGGTGCGCATCCGGGACGGCTTCACCGCGGGGGCCCGCCACACGGCCAAGGTCTTTTTCCACCTGGACGGCGACGTTCGCGTGCAGCAGGTCGACGACCACTGCTTCGCGCTCGAGCACACCGGCACGCGCCTGGAGCTCCGGCTCGACCCGAGGCTCGCCGTCACCTGCTGCCGGGCGCGTGAAGGGCAACTGGAGGGCTGGATCAGCAAGCGCTATCACGTCCTCACTCCGTCCGTCACCCTCGTCGGCGAGGTCGAGCTCGACGCGCCGCTCGAGCTCGAGCACGAAATCCGCCTGCTCCCGCAGGCGTAGGCGCCGAACACGCCACGCGCTCCCCGCAAGGAGCGCGCGCCGCGCGCCGACGATGGCAGGCACTCCCGATCGCGCGCATTCGCTCCGCACGCGCACGAACCCACCTCCGAGCATCGTTCATGCCCGACCCCGAACCGCACCGTGGAGCCGTGGCCGGGGGGTGTCCCTGGGGGAAATAAAGCGGACCGAGGACACGGCGGAGCAGCGCGGCGCGGGGCCTGCCGCCCGCGCCGAGGCCCGCGCTGCTCCGCCGTGTCCGCACGGGAGCCATTCCCCCGGGGACACCCCCCGGTCGCGGCGGAGCATCAGCTTCGATCACCAGCGGGCATGAACGATGCGGCGGCAGGCGTCGGTGCCACCGAGCATGGATGAGTGCGGCCTACGCGTAGCCCAGCTCCCGGCACAGGGGGCCGAGCAGGTCTTCCAGCATCTCCTGCTGCCGTTCCGTCAGGTCGCGCTTCCACTTGTAGTTCGTGTTGCGGAACTCCGAGCGCGCGATCTTCGCCTGCAGCGTGGGATGCCAATCGACCTCGCAGAACTCGGCGATGCGCCGGAAGGCCGCCTCGGGCGCCTCGCAGATGTCCTCGTACTTGACCTCGAGCAGGTTGCGCACGCCCTGCCGCGCGGTGCTCATCGCGTCGATGAACTTCTGCCACTGGATCGCGGCCAGCGCGATGAACGAGTGATCCCAGCGCTCCCAGGCCGCCTCCTGCTGCGGCGACAGCGGGCCCCACTGCCAGTGCGACGGGCCCTTCCAGCCGCGCCAGAACTCGGTCTGCACCAGCGAGCTCGTGACCGCCCGGCCGTCCCTCAGGATGTGCACGAACTTCGCGTCCGGGAAGATCTCCTCCAGGAACGCGATCCGCGGCCAGCCGGTCAGCTTGACCAGTACCCGGTCACGCGGCGGCGTGGCGATCCGGGCGACCGCGCGCTCCATGGCCGCGCGCACGAACGGCGACACGTCGTCGCGCCGCAGGTCGCGAAACGGCTCGCTGAAGCCGGGGAAGTGCGCGTCCCAGTACCGCCAGCCCTCGCGCGCCGGGATCTTGCGGGCGACCAGGTCCGCGAGCGCGTTCACGCCGAACGCCCTGAGCACCAGCGTGTTCAGCCACATCCGGTCCGGATGCTCGTCACCCAGGCGCGACAGCCAGGCGAGCGCCGGGTGGAAGCTGAACACGTGGAAGATGTGGGTCGACCCGCTGCGGCCGAACCCGATGAAGAAGATCGGCCGATCCGCTTTCATCATGCGCGCTCCTGCCGGGCGACCGGCGTCACCGCCGCACCCGTCCGGGCCTCGCCGGCGATGCGCCGGTACAACGCCAGCGTCTGCTCCACGACCGCGTCGGGATGCCAGGTCTCGAGCGCGTGCCGGCGTGCCTCCGCGCTCATCTGCTGCCGGCGCCCGGGGTCGCCGATCACCGCCTCGACCCGCTCGGCGACCTGGCCGATGTTGCGCGGCTCGACGAGAAAGCCGGTCCGGCCCTCGTCGACCATGGTCGGCATGCCGCACACGTTCGACGTCACGACCGGCACGCCGGCCGCCATGGCCTCGGCGATCGCCATCGGCGCATTCTCCTGCAGGGACGGCAGCAGGAACACGGCCGCTTCGGCAAGCTCCTGCCGCAGGCGCTCCTGGCTCACGCGGCCGAGCAGCTTCACCCGTTCGCCGAGCCCGGACTCGGCGATGAGGCGTCGCACCTTCTCCGTGTAGTCGCGATCGACGAAGTCGCCCGCGGCATGCAGGGTCACGTCCTTCCCGAGCTGCACCAGCCGGCTCACGGCACTGATCGCCGTGGCCAGGTTCTTGCGCGGGTTGATCCAGCCCGCGAACAGCACGCGCCCGGGCACCGTGGCGTCCGGCACCGAGAAGAACTCACGGCTGATCGCGTTCGGTATAGACACGATCTCCGCGGACAGTCCCAGCTCCCGGAGCTGCTCGGTGACATAAGGCGCGATCGAGACCAGGTGCCGGTGCGAGCTTATGCCCTTCTTCTCCGCGAGCCGCCACAATGGCGCCCGCAGGTACCAGAGGTACTGCCGCTCCGTGACGAGGTTCAGGCTGTCGAAGCCGTGCACCGTGAACACCGTGGGCACGCCCTTCACCGGACCGCCGAAGCCGTAGGTTTCCTGGAAGTGCACGACGTCGGGATTCAACCCGCGGATGTAGCGGTCGACCTTGCGCCGTCCCGGGCCGTTGAACACGTCCACGATCATGGGCAGCCTGCCGCCCGCGAGTCGATGCACGGTGGCGAAACCGCAGTCCTCGACCGCATCGTCGTTCCGCCCTTTCTCCAGCGTCACGATATGCAGGTCGACGTCGGCCCGCGTGCCGAGCCCGCGCGCGATACCGACGGTGGCGGACTCGACGCCGCCTTTCGGCTGGTCGGCGTCGGCCGGAAAGCGGCTGAACATGGCTACCCGCATCGTGTCTCCTCGTTGCCCGACTCGATAATGTTCATGTTTTCAGCACCGGGCGTCGCCCGGTGACGCGCCGGCTCCAGGCCGCGCGAGCCTGCTCGCCCAGCAGGAACCGCCAGTACAGGGCGCCGGTCACGGCCGCACCGACGATCCCCCACGGCAGCACCTCGAGGATCGTCATCTCGGGATCCACGACCCTCGAGCAGGCGATCAGCACGGCGAGCGGCAGGTTGCAGGCGACCGGGACGAGCACGACCGTGCGCAGGTATTCGCCGGCCGGCACCGAGAGCCGCCGGCACGCACCGACGATCACCGTGATGCCCGGACCGGCGGTCGTCGCGACGCCGACCACGCAGGCCGCGGCGACCGGCGACCAGCCGAGCGCGAATGCCGGGATCACCGCCACGCCGAGCGCCACGGCGGTGGCGGCCAGCGATTTCAACGCGATCCGGCCGTGTGCGTCGATGCCCGCGAGGATGCGCAGCGCGGCGGCGTGTGCGAACGGCAGCAAGAGGCCCAGCCCGAGCAGCGGCGCGAGCGCGGGGACGACGTAATCCGCCCCCATCCAGAGGCGAATGAGCGCGTCGCCGTAGCCGCCGAGCAGCAACATCGCGGGCAGCGTCATGGCGAGCGACGACTTCATCGACGAGAGGAAGAACTCCCTGAGCTCGTCCCCGCGTGCCAGACCCTGCAGGCTGCCCGCCATGGGCGTCAGCAGGAACGCGTACTGCGTGATCAGGCGCTCGACCTGGCTGTAGATCGCCATGGGCCGCGCGTAGATCGCGAGCGCCGCCGGCCCCGCGGCGGCCGCCAGCAGCAGCGCCGTCGTCTGGTAGGAGAACACCGAGGAGATGGCCGTCACGTTGTTCTTCATGCCGTAGACGAACATCTTCCAGATCATTCGCCGGTCCACCGACCCCCAGATGAGCAGGCGATCGCGGTACACGCGCTTCGCCATCAGGGTGCGCACGCTCTCCGTCACGACGGCGCCGCCGAAGACGACCATGCCGAGCTCGGCGAGCCCGCCCCCCATCCGCAACACGGTGAAAAGGCCGGCCAGCACGAGGATGTCGCCGCACGCCGAAACCGCCGAGGTGATCGTCCAGTAGTGATGGCCGGTGAGGATGCCCCGCGACGGCCAGAACAGCATGCGCACCGCGAGATTGCCGCCCAAAAACGCGATCAGCACCTGCGCCGCCGGCAGGTCGGCGGGCGGTATCCGCGCGAACAGGACCGGCAGGAAGGCGGCCAGCACCAGGGCAGCCGCCGCGGTACAGACCGCGATCACGACCTGCAGGAAGACGGTCGAGGAAACCGCGCGCCTGAGCTTGTCCCGGTCGCCCTGCGCGTTGTACAGCGCGACGAATCGATTCAGGCCGCCGGCGAACCCGAAACCCATCAGCCGGAAATAGTTGATGGTGGACCAGCCGAGGTCCCAGATGCCGAGTGCCGCTGCGCCGAGGCTGTCGTCGATGAGGCGCGGGATGATGAACCCGCTCAGGATCACGACGAGCTGGCCGAGCCAGCGCGAGAACAGGTTGCGGACGAGCCGGTCGCGCCCGGTGATGTCGTGCTCGGGGCGCCCGGCGTCACTCATAGCCGAGCTCCCGGTTCAGCGCGCCGTTGCGACGCTCGAAGGCCGCGAAATCCTCGGCGGACAGTGCCGTCCGCCAGCGCTCATCGAGCCGGATTTCCGTCGCGTTCGAAAGCCGCATCGAGTTGCCCAGGATGTGGAAATCCCCGTCCCGGAAGTTCTCGCTCACGGGCATCGGCTCGACGCCCAGCCACTCCCAGAGCCGGGCGAGGGTCTCGACCGGGGCCCGGCACAGCGCCTCGTACTGCAGGTCGAACACCGCCGCACCGTCCAGGCGCCGGCGCATGCGCTCGAGCTCGGTCACCCATTCGCGCCAGATCTCCATCGCCTTTGCGAAGCTCACGTTGCGATGGGAGCGAATCGAGTTGGTCACGCCGCGGCCGTCCCGTTGCAGGTAGATGACCTGCACCTCCCACAGGTCCGAGTCGAGGAGGTGCAACAGCCGGACGGAGTCCTTCGAGCCGTCGAGGAAAATGGCACCGCCCTGCAGCTCGCAGACGATGTCGGCGAGCGCGCGGTTGTGGGCGGCGATCCGGCGCACCGCCGAGGCCGCCCCCGGCACCACCGAGAGCGCCATGCGGCGCGCGACCTCGAGCGCCGGCGGGCGCACGGTAGCCTGCACGAGCTTGTTCGCGACGGGATTGTCGCCCCGGAACACCGTGTTGAAGCGCTCGACCGAGAACTCGAGCCCGCGCTCGCGCGCGCGCCCCTGCACCGCCTGCCAGAAGCCGCATTCGAGGATCGGCTCCCCGCACGAGCACCGGTACTCGCGGACGTCACCCATCTTGGTGGCCTTCAGCTCACCAATGGTGGAGATCTCCTCGTGATGACCGAGCAGGTACGTCAGCAGCGTCGAGCCGGAGAAGCTCGGCGCGAGGATGTAGAGAAGCCGCCTCTTCCCTGTCATGCGGATTCCCTGCCGCGCACTTTCCCGAGCCAGGCGACCAAGAGCATGCGCGCGAAGCTCGCGTTGGTGAACAGGTAGCGCTTCCAGAGGCGTCGCGGCTCCTGCTTCACCCGGTACAGCCACTCCAGGCCGAGCCGCTGCCAGCGCTCCGGTGCGCGCTGCACCTTCCCGGCCAGCACGTCGAAGGAGCCGCCGACCCCGTGAATGACCGGGGTGGCGAGCGATGCGCCCCACTTGGCCATGAAATTTTCCTTCTTGGGTGACGTGATCGCGACGAACAGGACGTCGGCATTCGACTCCGCGATCGTCCTCGCGACCTCGGCTTCCTCGGACTGGCTGAAATAGCCGTTGCGCCGCCCCGCGATCACGACCCCCGGGTAGAGCTCGTGGATGCGGCGCACCACGGTCTCCGAGACCTCCTCCGTCGCACCGAGGCAGAAAACGCGCCAGCCCATGCGGTTGCCCCGCTCGAGGATGCCGTGCATAAGGTCGATGCCGGTGATCCGCTCCGGGAGCGGGTTCCCGAGCACCCGGGACGCGATCACCACGGACATGCCGTCGGCCAGGACGAGGTCGGACGACAGCACGTCCTCGCGCAGCGAGCGGTCCTTCGTCATGTTCACGATCTTGGCGGCGTTCACGACCCCGAGCTGCAGGCGACGCCGCTCCTTGATGGCCGCCTCGATGGCGTCCAGCGCTTCGCTCATCGTCGCCGCGTGCACCGGCACGCCGAGGACGTTCACCACTTCGAACGGGAATCGCCCGGGCATCAGGCGCACCTCCTCAAGCACCGGTCGCGTCCGGTGAGCGCGACGGCGGCGTTGTGCGCGACGAAGCAGGCGTAGGAAAATGCCATCGGGTCACCGCAAGCGCAGGCCGTCACGCCCGCAGGCGCCGGAACAGGGACGATTCCAGGATGCCGCTGATCTCGACCAGCACCTCGGCCGGCGCGCGCATCACGGGCGAAGCAAAGCGCCGCAGCGCATACAGGTTCTCGCCGATCCTG
The DNA here is from genome assembly GCA_035304345.1 of Woeseiaceae bacterium. Taxonomy (GTDB): domain Bacteria; phylum Pseudomonadota; class Gammaproteobacteria; order Steroidobacterales; family Woeseiaceae; genus IDS-8. Next base: position 96,398 of record DATGQE010000021.1, read on the forward strand.
TTCAGGCCCGCACGAGTGCTCAGCGCCGCGGCGTAGCCTGCCGCCGCGACCCGCTCCATCACGTAGTCGTCCAGGCTGCCGTTGGGATAGGCGAAGTACCGGCACTCGCGGCCCAGGCGCTCGCCGAGCTCCCGGCGGGACTCCGTGAGCTGCTCGTCCACCTCGTCGCGCGGTATGGCGGCGAGCCGTGTGTGATCCCGGGTGTGGCTGCCGATCGTCATCCCCTCTTCCGCCGCGCGCGCGAGCTCGGCCCAGCTCGCGATGCTGACGTACGGGTCGTCGAAGATGACGTCGGCGATGGTCGTGCCCGCGGCGCTCTCGAGCTGCGTCGCGAGCTCGTCGAGCACCCGCAGCATGGTCTCGTCGTCGGGACAGGCCTTCTTGACCTCGAGACGCAGGTCGCGATAGCCCGCCACGAGCCCCGCGCGGTCACGGCCCCGCAGGTCGAAGCGCAGCTCGCCGGATTGCAGGTCACGGGCGGAATCCGGCGCATGCTGCAGCGCGTAATCGAGCCGGTCGATCCAGTACGCGCGGCCGGTTTCGACGAAACCGGTCGCGACGAACAGGGTGGCCGAGGCACCGTGCGCCTTGAGCACCGGCACCGCCTCCGTGACGTTGTTGCGGTAGCCGTCGTCGAAAGTCAGGACGAGGCCGTAGTCGACCGGCGGCTTGCGCCCCGCGAGGATGTCGACGGCCTCGTCGAGCGACAGGAACCGGTAGTAACGCCCGAGAACCCCGAGCATCGCGTCGAGCTTCGAGGCCGGCATGCGCTCCCACAACGGGCGCCAGCGCGCACCGGCATTCTCGCCGGCCACGCCGTGCAGCATCAGGATCGTGATCTGCTTGCGGTGCAGGTAGCGCCACAAGGCAAGCAGACCACTGGCATACACCAGGTAACGCAACACGCGCTTCATGGAAAACCCGACCGGAGGTCAAACGGCGCCGTTCCCGGTGAGAACGGCCGGAATCGTCTTCATCAATATCTTCAGGTCCAGACCGAGAGACCAGCGGTCGATGTACTCGAGGTCGAGGCTGAGCCACTTGTCGAAGCTCAAGTCGCTGCGTCCCGACACCTGCCACAGCCCCGTCAGCCCCGGGCGCACGCTGAAGCGCTTGCGCTGGATGCCCTTGTCGAACAGGCCCACGTCCCGGATCGACATCGGCCGCGGGCCGACCAGGCTCATCTCGCCGCGCAGCACGTTGATGAGCTGCGGCAACTCGTCGATGCTGGTGCGCCGCAGCCATTTGCCCACGCGGGTGATCCGCGGATCCTCCTTGATCTTGAAATTCGGTCCTTCTGCCTCGTTCAGGTGCTCGATCTCCCTGAGCCGGGCCTCGGCATCCTGCACCATGCTGCGGAACTTGTACATCTTGAACCGGCGCTTGAACTGGCCGACGCGCTCCTGCGTGAACAGCACCGGTCCCGGGGAGTCGAGCTTGATGAGCGCGGCAACCACCAGGCACAGCGGCAACAGCACGGGCGAGGCGAGCACCACGAGGAACAGGTCGAGCATGCGCTTCACGAGCTGGCCGAACTCATGGCGCATGATCGGCTCGAACGTGATCAGCGGGATGCCGTCCACCACCGCGAGGTGGGTGCTCGCCGCCTCGAAGTCGTAGACGTCCGCCATGAAGCAGCAGCGCACGCCCTCCTCCTGGCACGCGTCGATGATGCCCTGCAGGTCGCCGAGCAGGCTCCGCGGCAGCGCGATGATGACGTCCTCGACGACGTTCTGCCGCAGGATCTCGGTGATCTGGTTGACGTGGCCGAGAATCCGGTCGTCCTTGCGCCGGCCGGCGGACACCCCGAGCGGGTCGAGGAACCCGATGACGTTGACACCCCAGTCCGACCATTTGCCGAGCACGGCGGCGAGATAGCGGGCCCGCCGTCCCGAGCCGATGATCAGGACGTTGACGCTGGTGTCTTCCTTCGAGCGGCCGCTCTTGAAGTACCACCAGGCCAGGAAGCGCCGGATCGCGACCACGAGCACGAAGAACGTGATCGCGAAGCTGACCATCACGATGCGGCTCACGAAATCGAGCTTCAAGAGGAAGATCGCCGTGAACGTGACCGTCATCGCAATCGTGATCTCGACGCCGGTCTGCCAGACCTGGGATTTCGTCGAAACCCTGAGCGCGATGTTCTGCCGCTTCACGACCCGCTGCGCGATCGCGTAGGCGGTCAGGAGCATGGCCCCGACCCCGAGGTGCCCGACGTACTCGAAGCGCATCTCGGGGTGCGTGAGCTGGTAGACGTTCAGAATGGTCACGAAGACGAACGCTCCCACCGCGAGATCCAGCACGGTGAGGAGACCGCTCAGGTATGCCGATCTTGAGTGAAACACGTGGCGCCTTCAGTTATACGTTGTTGGTGTCGTTCGTCGCTCGCGTGCCTATCGTCCCCATCCTGGTATGTAGTTGAGCGCGAGAAAAGCGAAATTCTCGGTAAAGCTCGAAAGGGCCTGGTCACTATCCCTGTCGAACCGACCTCCTTGCAGTGTCACGTTGAGCGACGGATTCAGCCGGTAACCAAAAAGCAGGCTCAGGAGCAGGTCCTCGTCGCGCCTGTCGACGTCGGAGAAATCGCGACGGATGTAGCGAACGTTCACGGTGGTGAAGATTCGCCGCGTCAGGTCCCGCTCGAACATCATGTCGCCGATCAGGAACTCGCGGTTCAGGTCGGCGCGGTCCTCGTAGTCCTCGCCACTCCAGCCCAGGCGCAGGTCGAAGCTGGTGCGCTGCCCCTCGGCGAGATAGACGAAGTTGGCATAATCGTTCCGGAACGGCGTCGCCACCTCGCCAAGGTCTCCCGTCTGCCCCGGGGTGCGCGCGATGTCCTGGAGGAAGCGGAAGATGTTGCCCTGGTCGGAAAAGCGGGTACCGCCGCTGATGCTGATCGTCGACACGGGCGAGAGACGGCGCTCCATGCTGAGCCGCGCCAGCACGCCGTCGCTCGTGCCGTCCTGCAGCTCGAGTTCGGTGTAGCCGATATCGAAGCTGAAGCTGTTGCGAGCCCGATCCCCGCGGTAGCGCAGGAAATACTCGTTGCGATCGAAGTCGTTGGCGGCGACCAGGTCGTCCGAGAACTCGACCTCTTCGCGTTGGGCGTTCAGCGACAGGAACGTGTCCTCGCGGATCTCGCGCGCAAGCGACACCGTCCCCTCGCGCCGGTCGTTGTCCAGCGGCCGGGTTTCAAAATTGACGGCACCGTAGCGGGCACCGATGTTCAGTATCGTGCGCGTGGCGACGTCCAGGGAAAGCTGCGGCCCGGTGCTGAAGAAGTTCGTGTCCTCGCGATTGTCGGGGCGGGACGGCAGCAGCGGATCGGTCAGCACCTGGCCGTAGTTCTCCTCGACGACCCAGGTCAACCGGTCCTCGATGAGTGTCACCTCGGCGAAGGCGTCGACGCCGCCGACGAACTCGCTATCGAACGCTTCCTCGTACCACTGGTAGGACAGGTTCGAGCGCAGGTCGAGGTTGAGCCGGGCCGAATCCTGGAAGGCGTCGAGGTCCAGGCCGACTCGTGAGTACATCTCGTCGAGCGTGCCCGTGGGATCGCGGCCGATGTTGTCCGAGTAGCCGACGCCGCCGTGGAAGACGGCGGTCAGGTCGACGGCCGGAGCCGCTGCCGGCGCGAGCACGGTGCACACCGCCGCCCCGATCGCGGCCAGGCGGGGGAGCGCCCCGTGTCGCGTTTGCCTCGTTCTTTTCGTCATTCGGCTCGTCGCCTCATTCGTTGCTCCATTGCGGCCTGGCCACTGCCGGCAGCGCGTGCAGGGTGTCGGCCCCCTGCGGATCCGGGTAGTACTCGCGGTAGACGAGCCCGTAGGCGTAGCGCGACTGCAGCGAGCGCGAGCTCATCTGGTTGAGCAGCAGGTTCACGGGCTTCGCGCTGCCGAGCACCGAGAGCGCGGTCACGACCGCGGACTGCGGCGTCTTGTCGGCACGCACGACCAGCACGATCTGGCCCACCAGGGCGCCGACTACCTTGGCTTCCGTCGTCTCCAGCACCGGCGGTGCGTCGAACAGCACGACCTGCCCGTCGGCCTGGTAGCGGAGCTGGTCCACGAGGCCGTCCATGCGGGAGCCCGACAGGAGCTCGGTCGAATTCATCCGCGGCTCCCCGGCGGGCACGAAGTACAGCCCCTGGACCGAGGTCGGGTAGACGATCGAGCCGAGCTCCAGCTCCGGGTTCTCCAGGTAGTCGAGCAGCCCGACTCTCTCGGTCGCGTCGAAGGCCTGCGTCAGCCGCGGCTTCAGCACGTCGTTGTCGATGAGCAGGACGGCATGATCGCGCTCGTGCGTGATGCTGAGCGCCAGGTTCAGGCTGATGAACGTCTTGCCCTCACCGGCCAGCGCGCTCGTGATCATGACGAAGTTGCCGTCCTCGATCTTGGTGGCGCGCTTGCCGAAAGCGTGGCCGAGGAGCGGCCGCTTGATCTCGCGGAGCTGCGACGACAGGAGCTGCCAGTCCTCCTGCGGCACGATCAGGTGCTCCTCCCGCAGCGCATCCACGTCGATGCGTACCGGCGGGTTGCCGGCCGCGAGCTCCTTGAGCGATCCTGCCCGTTGCTCGCCGGGAGGGACCAGCTTCGCGAGGTCGGGTACGGTCGGCTCGAGGCTCTCGGTCCGCTGGTGCAGCTTGATCTGCTTCAGCGCTTCCTGGATCTTGCTCACTCGCTTACCCCTCCCTGGCCGACCGTCGTCTGACTCGTTAGCGACTGAATCGCCTGGATTCCCTCATCCTTGAACAGGACGGCCACGCCGAACGCCAGCACGAGGGCCACGCCGCTGGCCGCAAACGCCGCGAAGCGGGCGCGGCGGGCCGCTTGCTGCTGCTCCGTCCACATCAGGCTGACCGCCCCCAGTACCGGCCGGTTGAGCACCCGCGCCAGCGACTTGACGTCGGGGAACACCGGGTTCAGGTGGTGCACCAGGAACGCCACGCCGCCGCCCACGGCGAGGCCGAACAGCAGCACGGCCGCGAGCAACAGGTTCCGCGGCGGCGCGACGGGCTCGATCGGGGCCGACGGCGGATCGATGATGTTGAAGTTGACCGGCTTGCGCTCCTCGCCCGCGTTGCCCATGCGCTCGTGCTCGCGCTTCAGCATGATCTCGGAATAGAGGTTCCGGTACTGGTCGTAGTTGCGCGTGAGCTCGGTGTACTTGGCCTCGATCTCCGGGATCGTGTTGATCTGCTCCTTGAGCTCGGCGATGACGGCCGACTGGTGCGCCACCTGGCCTTCGAGCGCGGCGATCCGGACGGCGGACTCGTTCAGCGCGATCTGGGCCGTCTGGTACACGGGGTTGGTCGAGGCCGCGACGCCGCCGGTCCTGCCGGCCGCCGCGGCGGCCGCCCGCTCTTCCTCGCGCTTGGCGTAGAGCCGCTCGAGCTGCTCGTTGGCCGCGACGACGTCCGGGTGGCGCTCGGTGAACCGCAGCAGCAGGTCGTTGCGGGTGCGCTCCAGCTCCTCGATGGCGGCGTCGGTCGGCGACTGCGCCACGAGCGTCGTGCGCCCGGTACCCAGCGTGGCGCCCGGTGCATACGGGTCGAGCGTCTCGAGCTGCCGCCGCAACTCGAGCTGCCGGTCCCGCTCCGTGCGCAGCTCGAGCTGCAGCGTCGACAAGGTGTTCATCTCCCGCTGCAGGCGCTCGAAGATGCCGCCGCTTTCCCCCGGCAGCAGGCCGACGTGCTGCTTCTTGAACTCCGCGAGCTTGGCCTCGGCCTCCGACAGCAGGTTCGCGTAATGCGCGAGCTGCTCGTCGAGGTAGCCTTCGACGTCGGCGCCGTCCTGCTCCTTCAGGTTCAGGACGTCCTCGACGAAGGCGTGCAACAGGCTCTGGACGACCTTCACCGACATCTCGCGGTCGTGGTCCCGGAACGTGATCGTGTACAGGTCCCGCGCCTCGTTGGCGCGCCCGGTCGAGATCTGCAGGCGTTCCTTCAGCGAACGGATGAGCCGCTCGTGCTCTTCCGGGGTGCTCGCGCGCCGGCTGAGGCCGGTCTGTTGCGCGACCTTCTCGAGCTGCGGCTGCTCGAGCATCGCCTGCTGCACGACGAACACCTGCGATCCGCGGGGCTGCGCCACGCCGACGTCGGACATCACCTCGGCGAGCCGCGACCGCGAATCCACGTAGAAACGCGCCTTCGCTTCGTAGGTGTCCGGTATCGCGTAGACGCCCACCCAGCCCACGAGGCACACGAGCCACGCGATGACCATCGCGACGTGGCGGAAGCGCCAGGAGCCGCGAATTTCGTTGATGAGCTGCTCGACGATGTCGCGCATCAGAATCGGGTCTCCGGTACCAGCAGGATGTCACCGGCGAACAGCCGGATGTTCTGAGAGGTATCCCCCGACAGCAGGTCTTTCAGGCGGACACGGCATTTCACCTGGCCGTTCCCGGTCTTGCGAATCACTTCGGCGCGATTGGCGGCGGCGAACTCCGTCAAGCCGCCGACCGCGACGATGACGTCCAGCACCCGCACGTCTTCGCGATACGGCTGCGGCTGCGGGCTCATCACCTGCCCCACCACCTGGATCTGGTTCGCCTGCCCCTGCTGGGTGACGATGACACTCACCTGCGGCATGCGCAGGTAGTCGGACAGCACCGCTTCGATGTCGTCCGCAAGCTGCGTCGGCGTCTTGCCGGAAGCCTGCATGTCCTCGACCAGCGGGGTGCTGATCTTGCCGTCGGGCCGGACGGGCAGCACGGCCGAGAGACTCTCGTTCTGCCACACGTTGATCTCGAGCACGTCGCCGGGACCGATGACGTAGTGAGAGGTCAGCTCGGGGATCGTGCATTGCTCGGCCGGCAGCGTGTCGCCGCTGCCGGCGCAGCCCGCGAGAGTGCACGCCACCGCCAGCCACCAGAGCCGGTCTCTCCAGTTTCTCAACACGTTCACCTCGCTTTCGGATACGGCGGAACGCGGGTCGATCTCCACGGATCGATCCGGCGCGCGGAAGCAGCCGCCACTTTGGCACGTCATGGGCTTGCAGGCGCCTTACCGGTTCACAGATTCAGGACGCGGAAGACGGACGCACAGAGAAACCCCACGCTCGCCGAGCTCCGGAGCGCTGCTACGGCTTCGATCCGATCCGCCGTCCCGGTCTGGCACGGGCTGTGCATATGATCCCCGCGAAGCGGGCGAACCCATCGGTACGCCCGTTTCTTCCTTCTTGTGCAGGCGAATTCTAGCTGAGAATCCCACCGTTTTTGCGACGGGCGTCGGGATTTTTCGCAAACTGTGACGCCTGCCAACCGGGCCCGTGCGACCCAGGTGGCACTTTCAGGACGCCCGCAGCCGCCCGGCCGCCTCCGCCACCGTCTCGAAGCGCTCGATTCCCCGCGCCCGGAGCGTATTCTCGAACATTTCGAGCGAGCGCCGCGACAGGTTCTTCGGATGCCCCATCACGTGCCACAACGGCACGGCGGGACCGGTGGCCGCCAGCCGCGGCAAGGTCAGCACCTTGGGCTCGTCGATCGACAGCTCGGCCTCGCGGCTCGCGCCGGCGAGCCGGCGCAGCACCTCGGCCCTGCCCACCGGCTTGCCGGTGCCGTCGCCGAAAGGCCGGCCGCGGCGGCGGCCCGTCACCTTCTCGGCCAGGCGCCCCCAGTAGTAGCCGAAAGGCAGCCGCTGCGGGGTGACGGGAATCTCGAGGAAGCGGCCGTCCGCCTCCGGTACGCAGGGCGATGCCCCGAAGCGCCAGCAGGCGTCCCGCGGGGCGGCGCGGAAGTCGAAACCCTTCACGGGATCGTCCAGGAACGCGCCCGGCACGACGCTGCTGTCCACGTCGATGCCGCAGGCGAGGAGCGCCGGCCCGAGCCGCTCCCACGGCTCCACGCAGAATCCCCCCGCCCGGTAGGAGACGGGCGGCTCGCCGCAGGCGTCGGCCAGCACCCGGGCATAACGCGCGACGATGTCGGCGACCTCGTCGTCCGCGAACTCCCGCAACGAGTAGCGCGTGCCGGCGAACTGCCATTCGCCATCCGCCCAGCGGGTGTCCTCCCAGTGCGGGTGCACGTGCAACCCCACTTCGTGGCCGGCCCGGGCGATCTGCTCGAGGTGCTTCCGGATGCGATCCGCCTCCGTGCCCAGGCGGGGATGCGTCGGGGCGAGCGCCTGCATGCGCACGAGCATGCCGGCGTCGACGTAGAACGTGATGCGGTAGCCATGCCGCCCGGCGCTCTCGAGCAACGCGGCGCAGGGCTCGAACAGGCACTTGTCGATCGTGCCGCTGCGATGGAAGAAGAGCTCGTAATCCTGGCTCAGGACCAGGACCGTGTCCCGGGTGATCACGGCGCCCCCGCCCCGGGTCCGCCGCGCGGCGCCGGCCGACGGGTACCGGTGACGGCGGAGAAACGGCGCGTGGCATCGTGCAGGGGTCGGGGCATTGTACGGCGCTCCGCGGGCCCAAGCCCGGGGGCCGCCATTCTAGCCGCGCCGGCGCCCGGCGCCTACCGCGCGGCCGGCGGCCGTGACGGCGTTCGCCGGCCCGAGTGCGACGGGCTCCACGGGCCGGAGCGCCGGGATGAAGGTAGAATCGACTCACCCGTTGACTCGCGCGCGGATGTGACCGGCAAGCTGTCCACCGAGTACACCGTACGAAAGGCCGATCCGGTCGCCGACCGCCATCGCATCCTCGAGCTCTGGAGCCGCATCACGAGCGGCGCGGCGCCGGACGCCGACAAGCTCGATCGCTTCTACCTCGACAACCCGGCCGGGCCGGGCACCATTTACCTGCTGTGGCACGAGCCGAGCAACGCCGCGGTCGGAGTGGCGTGTGTCGCCCGGCGTGACGTGCTGGTGGACGGGAAGCTGCGCAAGGGCGCGGTGTGCGGCGACCTGTACATCGATCGCGCCCATCGGAGCCTCGGGCCGACGCTGCTCCTGAACCGGCACATCCTGGACGAGCTCAGCCGCGACTACGAGCTCTACTACGCGTTCCCGAACGCGCGCGCTGCCCCGACGATCGCGGCCCTGCGCCGTCCGCTCGAGGGCAAGCTCCTCGAGCTGGTCCTGCCGTTGCGCGTGGAGCCTTACCTGGAGCGCTGGCTGCCGGGGCCGCTCGCCCGGATCCTGGCCATCCCCGGCCAGCTCGCGCTCGACCTCTGGCGGAAGCCGCGCCTGGCGGCCGCGGCCAGCCGTCATGTCGCGGTCGAGGCAGACGACGCCTTCCTGGACCGGCTGTGGCAGTCGGTCGCCGCCGCCGGAGACGCCGCCCTGGGCGTCCGGGACAGCACGTTCCTGCAATGGCGGCTGCGCTGCCGCAGCTCTGGCAACCCGCAGGTGTTCGGCGTGGCGCGCGCCGACGGTACCCCGGCGGCCTACGTCGCCTGGGAGCAGGCGAGAGACGGCGGCATTCACGTGCTCGACGTGCTGAGCCTCGACACGGCGGACTTCCGCGGCGCTTACGCGCTGTTCGTCACGGCCATGCGCCAGGCCGGGGTCCGCTCCGTGTCCGCCCGCCAGGCGACCGGGTGGCCGGACCGCGTCCGCTTCTTGCGAAAGCTGGGTTTCGTTCCGGCACGCGAGGTCACGGTCTTCATCGGCGCGGAACCCGCGCTGCAGTCGCGGCTCGCCAGCCGCCCGCTCTACGTCAACGCCATCGACAGCGACGTGTAGGCGCGCGCAAGGCTCGCCCCGCACGGCGAAGTCGGCGGAGCTGCGCGCCTACGACACCGGCAGGCGTATCCTAAACGTCGTGCCGACGCCGGGCTCGGACGTGATCTCCACGTGCCCGCCCAGGCTTCTCACGTACTCCCGCGCCTGGTAGGCGCCGATCCCCATGCTCTGGCTGCCCTTGGTGCTGTCGAACGGCCGGAACAGGCGTTCGCGGATGAACTCCGCCGTCATGCCGCAGCCGTCGTCGGCGATGGAGACCTGCACGACGCCGTCGACGAGCTCCGCCGCCACCGTGACGCGGCCGTCCTTGCCGGTCGCCTCCTGCGCGTTCTTCACGAGGTGCTCGAAGATGGTCGTCAGCCGCTCCGGGTCCGCGCGCACGACGATCGGGTCGGAGCCGAGGTGCAGCTCCGGCTGCGGCAGCCGCGGCTGGCTGCGCTTGACCGCCTTCCTCAGCACCTCGAAGAGATCGGTGTCCTCGGGTGCGGGCTCCTTGGTGGCGCTCGAGAGCTGCTCCATCAGGCGCTTCATGCGCGAGACCGAGTGCGCGATCGTCGCGATGGCGTCGTCGACGAACTGCGGGTTGTGCCGGAAGCGCTCGGCGTTCTTGACGACCATCGACTGCTGCGCCAGCAGGTTGTTGAGATCGTGCATCAGGAAGGCGGTCAGGCGATTGTAGGCGCCGAACTGGCTCGCCTCGGCGAGGCGCCGGTCGGCTTCGGCCTGGCTGATGTGGGTCGCGACGTGGCGCCCGACGGTGCGCAGCAGGTCGTGATCCTCGAAATTGAGCGACGGCACGACGCGCGGCTTGACGAGCACGATGAAGCCCGAGAGCCGGTCGCCCAGCAGCAACGGTACGACCAGCCACCATTCGCGCGAGGCATTGAGCCACGCCGGCAGCTCGAGATCGTCGTAGCGCGCGGGCTCGCGCATCAGCTCCTCGAGATCCACGGTCCACTGGCGCTCGCGCAGGAACCGCACGAGGCTCGAGCTCTCGTCCAGCGGGGCCACCGTCGGGATCTCGTGACGCCACGAGGCGATCGGGAGATAGGGCTCCCCCTCCCGTTCCTGCGCCCACACGACGCCGCCGGGGCTGTTCACGATCTGCGCCACGGCCCGGACGGAGGTCGTCGGCACGTTGTCGAGCCCGGAGTCCGTGAGCGTGGCGATGAAGCGCAGCCACTCCTTGCGGTAGTCGTACTTGTACTGGAAGAACGTCTTCATCAGGAAGACGCGGACGCGGGCCCGCGTCGAGGGCGACACCGCGAGCACCGCCACCAGCGCGATCACGGCGACGATGAACACGATGCCCGCGACCTCGCTCCAGGAGCCCGCGTAGGTCGTGACGTAGTAATGGCCCATGACGGCGAGCACGACGTAGATCGCGCTCGCCGCCAGGGCGAAGGAATAGAACACGATCTGGCGCGGGAACTGCACGTCGAACGACAGGCTGAACGTGCGCCAGATGCCGACGGCGAGCGGCACCGCGAACAGGCTGTTCACGAACCCGCGGGCGGCCCAGTATTCCCGCTCCGTCGAGGCGCCGGCGATCACCAGCACGAACGGCACGAGATCGAAGATGAACATGCCCGCAACGGCGACGCAGAAATAGTTCAGGCCGAAACGCGAATCGACCGGCGAGTTGCGGTAGATCTGCTCGACCGCGCTCAGGATGAGCACCGACATGAGGTAGCCGAAGCCGACGATCGCGATCAGCGCGGGAGGGTCGGGGGATCTCACGACATACCACGCGAACGGGATGGCGGCGATCAGCAGGATGAGGACGCCGTAGCGGGAAGCGACGCGCTCGGCGAGCCGCGACGGATCGATCTGGCGGAGCACGGCCATCAGGGCGACCAGCCACGCGAAGTAGCGCAGCCACTCGATGACGACCGTGATCGAGGTCGGCGTGAGGTAGCCCAGGCTCTGCAGGCCGAGGACGGCGCCCCAGAGCACGGAGGCGCCGCAGGCCGACGCCACGAGCTGGGAGCGCGGGCTGTTCTTCCACCGGCTGAGCAGCAACGCCGTCAGGATCGCGAAGACGGTCATCGCGATCGCGTAGCCGATGGCGGCGATTTCGTAGGTCTGCATTGGCGCCCGCCCCCCTTCAGGCGCCTATTCTACGTGCCGGGCGTGCAGGCGCACGCCTTGAAGGAGCGAAGCGGCCGGAAACGCGCCCCGGCCCCTGCAGGATCGCGGGCGCCTACCCGTCCAGCAACGCGAGGATCTCCTCGACCTTCTCCTGCATCAGCTTCTTGTCGCCGCGGCTCTCGACGTTCAGACGGATCACCGGTTCCGTGTTCGAGGCACGCAGGTTGAAGCGCCACTGGTCGAACTCGATGCTCACGCCGTCGGTTTCGTCCACGCTGTTCGCGTCCGGGGCGTACCGGTCGCGGATCGCGCGGATCGCGGCCTGCGCGTCGGCCACCTTGCGGTTGATCTCGCCGCTCGCCGGGAACTTCTCCATGCGGTCGTCCACCAGCTCGGCCAGCGGGACCCCGCTCTTGCACACGAGCTCGGCCACGAGCAGCCACGGGATCATGCCGCTGTCGCAGTAGAAGAAATCGCGGAAGTAGTGATGCGCGCTCATCTCGCCGCCGTAGAGCCCGTTCTCCTTGCGCATCGTCTCCTTCATGAAGGAGTGCCCGGACTTGCTCTGCACCGGCCGGCCGCCGTGCTCGCGGACGATCTCGATCGTGTTCCAGGTGAGCCGCGGGTCGTACACGATGGCCGGACCGCCGTCGCCGCCGGGGCGCGCCCCTGCCGCCTCGAGCTGCGACTGCGCCAGCAGCCCGACGATGTAGTACCCCTCGATGAAGCGCCCGTTGCCGTCGAAAAAGAAACAGCGGTCGAAATCCCCGTCCCACGCAATGCCGAGGGCGGCGTTGCTCCCGGTGATCGCGTCGATCGTCGGCTTGCGGTTCTCGCTCAGCATCGGGTTCGGCACGCCATTCGGGAAACGGCCGTCCGCCTCGTGATGCACTTTCACGAACTCGAACGGCAGGTGCGGCTCCAGGCGATCGAGGGAGAGCCCTGCCCCGCCGTTCCCGGCATTCGTGACGATGCGCAGCCTCGAGAGCGCGTCGCGGTCGATGAAAGACAAGAGGCGCGAGACGTAACGGTCCGCGATGTCGACCGACTTGCGCTCGCCCTCGCGGCTCCCCTTCCGGCGCTCGTCGCGCTCGGCCAGCGCGCGAATCTCCTGGAGCCCGGTGTCGCCGCTGATCGGCCGCGCCTCTTCGCGCACCAGCTTGAGCCCGTTGTAATCGGCCGGGTTGTGGCTCGCGGTGACCATGATGCCGCCATCGGCCCCGAGCTCGCCGGTTGCGAAATAAACCATCTCCGTGCCGCCGAGGCCGATGTCCAGGACGTCGGCGCCCGCCTCCCGGACGCCGGCGGAAACGGCGTCGGCGAACTCGGGACTCGTCAGGCGGATGTCACGCCCGAGCACGATCGTCTTCGCATCGAGGAACTCGACCAGCGCGTTCCCGACGCGATAGGCGATGTCGACGTTGAGCTCGTTGGGGATCTGCCCACGGATGTCGTAGGCCTTGAAACATTCGATTTTGAGAGGCATGAGCGGAGAACGCTCCTTGGTCATGGGCCGCGAATCGACGCTGAAATTATGGCAGAAAACCCCGCCGGCCGGCGCACGGCGGGTGCTCCTACGTGTTCGTCCCCTCGCGGCCGTAATTGTCCTCGAGGCGCACGATGTCGTCCTCGCCCAGGTAATCGCCGCACTGCACCTCGATGATGTGCACGGGCTCGGTCCCCGGGTTGGCGATACGGTGCACGGTGCCGACGGGAATGTAGGTCGACTCGTTCACCCCGAGATCGAACACCTCGTCGTCGCGCGTGATCCGCGCGGTGCCCCTGACGACGACCCAGTGCTCGGCCCGATGCGCGTGCTTCTGCAGCGACAGGACCGCCCCGGGATTCACGATCAGGCGTTTCACCTGGAAGCCGTCCGCGCTGTCGATCGAGTCGTAGCTGCCCCACGGCCGGAATACCTGCCGGTGCAGCTTCGTTTCCTCGCGCTCGTCCGCCTTCAGCCGGTCGACGAGGGCCTTGACGTCCTGCGACCGGTCCTTGCGCGCCACGAGCACCGCGTCCTTGTCCTCGACCACCACGACGCCGTCCAGGCCGACGATGCCGACCAGCCGGCTCCCTGCCCGGACGTAGCTGTCGCGGCAATCGTGCACGACGACGTCGCCGAGCAGCGTGTTGCCGTGCTCGTCCTTCGGGCTCACGTCGTGCAGCGCTTCCCAGGAGCCGACGTCGCTCCAGCCGGTCGCGAGAGGCACGACGACCGCGCGATCGGTCTTCTCGAGCACCGCGTAGTCGATGGAATCCACGGGGCTGGCGCGGAAGGCTTCGGCATCGGGCCGCAGGAAATCCGTGTCCTCTCTCGACTCCCGAATACTGTGCCGGCAGGCCTCCACGATCGCCGGCGCGAACTTCGCGAGCTCTTCCAGCCACACGTCGGCGCGGAAAAGGAAGATGCCGGCGTTCCAGTAGTGACGCCCGCTCTCCACCAGCCGCGCGGCGGTCGCCTCGTCCGGCTTTTCGACGAAGGAGCGTACCGGGGTCGCGCCTTCGCCGCGCACGTCGGCTTCGATGTACCCGTAGCCCGTGTGTGCAAACGCGGGCACGACGCCGAAGGTCACGAGCTTGCCGGCTTCCGCTGCCTGCCGCCCCTGCTCCACCGCGGCGGCGAAAGCGTCACGGTCGGCGATCACGTGGTCGGCCGGCATGATGAGCAGCAGCGGAGAACCGCCGCCGTTCGTGCGGCGCTCGGCGACGAGCGCCGCCAGCGCCGCGGCCGGTGCGGTGTTGCGCCCTTCGGGCTCGAGGACGATGGTCGCCTCGACACCCACGCGCCGGAGCTGCTCGGCGACCAGGAAACGGTGGGCGTCGTTGCAGACGACGATGGCCGCCGGGGCGACACCGGGCCGGCCGGCGAGCCGGAGCGCGGTCTCCTCCAGCATCGTGCGCTCCCCGGTCAGGGGCAGGAGCTGCTTCGGGTACAGCGAGCGCGACGCGGGCCACAGCCGTGTGCCCGAACCGCCCGACAGTATGACTGGCTGGATGATGCTCATGCCTCGACAACCCTCCCTGCAGGAGCGCGCATCGGCATCCCGTCCGACTGCGCGCCGTCCTCACCTTGTAGGAGCGCGCATCGCGCGCGACGTCCGGTTCCCGCACCCGCCCGTACGGACAGAAGCCGCGAGCGATCGCGCGCAGTGCGCGGCATCGCGCGATTCCCGGTACGAGGCGCCCGGTAGGCCTACCCGGCGGGCGGGAACATCACCGAGCGCCCGCGCCCGATGCCGTAGTACGCGAGGCCCATGGCCTCCACCATCTTCGGGTCGTACAGGTTGCGCCCGTCGAAGATGACGCCGTCCACGAGGCTTTCCTTGAGCGCCTGGAAGTCGGGACTCCGGAACTCCTGCCATTCCGTCACGATCGCCAGCGCATTCGCCCCCTTCACCGCCTCCATGGCGCTTTCGCAGAGAATCAGCCCCTTGCTGTCCGGGTACAGGCGGCGCGTCTCGTGCATCGCCTCGGGATCGTAGGCGCGCACCGTCGCACCCGCCGCCCACAACGCTTCCATCAGCACGCGGCTCGGCGCATCGCGCATGTCGTCGGTCTTCGGCTTGAAGGACAGCCCCCAGAGCGCCAGCGTCTTGCCCGCGAGGTCGCCGTTGTAATAGCGATGAATGCGCTCGAACAGCCGCCGCTTCTGCCGGTTGTTGACGGCTTCGACGGAATTCAGGAGCTCCGCCTCGTACCCGTTGGTGAACGCCGAATGGCAGAGCGCACGGACGTCCTTCGGGAAGCAGGAACCGCCGTAACCGACGCCGGGGTAGATGAAGTGGTAGCCGATGCGCGGGTCCGAGCCGATGCCGACGCGCACGTGCTCGATGTCGGCACCGCAGCGCTCGGCAATGTTCGCGAGCTCGTTCATGAAGCTGATCTTGGTCGCCAGCATCGCGTTGGCGGCGTACTTCGTGAGCTCGGCGGAGCGTATGTCCATGCTGATGAAGCGGTCATGGCTCCGGTTGAAGGGCTCGTAGAGCGCGCGCAAAAGCTCGGTCGTGCGCGGGTTGTCGGCACCGACGATGATCCGGTCCGGCTTCATGAAATCGTTGATGGCCGCCCCTTCCTTCAGGAATTCGGGGTTCGAGACGACATCGAACTCGAGCGGCATGCCACGCGCGTCCAGCGCGTCCTGGACCGTCTTCCGCACCCGGTCGGCGGTACCGACGGGGACGGTCGACTTGTCCACGATGATGCGGTAATCCTCCATGTGCTGGCCGATGGACCGCGCCACCGCGAGCACGTGCTGCAGGTCGGCCGAGCCGTCCTCGTCCGGGGGCGTGCCGACCGCGATGAACTGGAACAGGCCGTGGGACACGCCCTTGCCGATGTCGGTCGTGAACTCGAGGCGGCCGGCCTGCCGATTGCGCTTCAGGTAGGCGTCGAGCCCGGGCTCATAGATCGGCACTTCGCCGGCGTTCAGCCGTGCGATCTTCTGCTCGTCGATATCGACGCAGACCACGTGGTTGCCCATCTCCGCGAAACAGGCGCCAGTTACGAGGCCCACGTAGCCGGAGCCGAAAATCGTCAGTCTCATGTGTGGAATCCCGCGGGGTTGGTTCTTCGGGAGTTGTGAAAAGGATTATAACGCTTAAGTTTGTCGCCATGGGCCGACAGCACCGGCGGCGCTGCCGGCCGGCCCGGAGACCGGCCATGGCCGGCCGCAACGGGCCCGTGCGTTTCGTAGTGCCTCGACAGGGCCTCGGGACGGCTCCCGGGCCTGCCGGCCTCCGGTGGCGAGCCCTCGCCGTCCTGCGACGCACGTTCTGGATTCGGCCCCGGGAAGGCTGTAACCTCCGGCGCCGTCAACGGAGCCGAGCATGCCGAAAGTCATCGTTCACCTGATCGCCGCCGCGCGCCCCAACTTCATGAAGGTCGCGCCGCTCTATCACGCCCTCGAGGCGACCGACTGGTGCGAGCCGCTGATCGTCCACACCGGCCAGCACTACGACGCCAACATGTCGGACGATTTCTTCCGCGACCTCGGCCTGCCCGCGCCGGCTTTCCACCTGGGCGTCGGCAGCGGCTCGCATGCCGAGCAGACGGGCGGCGTGATGATCGCCTACGAGAAGGTCTGCCTCGAAGCGAGGCCCGACTGGATCGTCGTGGTCGGCGACGTGAACTCGACGGCCGCCTGCGCGATGGTGGGCACCAAGCTCTGGATCCCGGTCGTGCACCTCGAGGCGGGACTGCGCAGCCGCGACCGCCGCATGCCGGAGGAGATCAACCGCCTGGTGACGGATTCGATCTCCGACGTGCTCTGGACGCCGTCCGCGGATGCAAACGAGAACCTGCTGGCCGAGGGAGTTCCGGACTCGAAGATCGAGCTGATCGGCAACATCATGATCGACTCGTTCGAGCTGCTGCGCGACAGGATCGAAGCGTCCGATTCGCGGGAGCGGCTCGGCGTCAACGGCGCTCGTTACGCGGTGCTCACGCTGCACCGGCCCTCCAACGTCGATCACGAGGATACGCTGGGCGTGATCGTCGACGCGCTCGAGTCGATCGCCGGCGACCTGCGGCTCGTCTTCGTCTCGCATCCGCGGACGATGAAGAACCTGAAGAAGTTCGGGCTCGAACCGAGACTCAGGTCCATCCGCAACCTGGACCTGCTCGAGCCGCTGCCCTACATCGATTTCATGAACGTGGCGACCGGCGCGACGCTGGTCATCACGGACTCGGGCGGCCTGCAGGAGGAGACGACGTATCTCGGCATCCCCTGCCTGACGCTGCGCGAGAACACCGAGAGGCCGATCACGGTGACGCAGGGCACCAACGAGCTCGTCGGTGCGGCGGACCTCCCGGGACACGTTTCACGGATACTGAGCGGGGACTGGAAGAAGGGCTCGGTGCCGCCGCTGTGGGACGGCCGCACCGCCGAGCGTGCCGTCGAGTCCCTGAAAAAGCGCCTGTAAGGCGACGGGGGAGCGCGGCAGCCGTTCAGGCGCCGCGGCGGTGCGTGATGTCGATGACCTTGTCGGCTTCTTTCGCGGCAGCGGCGTCGCCGTGCTGCTTTTTCCAGACGAGGTCGTCGATGCCGTTCAACGGCTCGTAGCCGGCGACGGCCTTCTTCAGCACCTCGCGCGCGTGCTGCCGGTCGCGATTGGCCGTGGCAACCTGCAGCTCTTCGAGCAGCGGCAGCAGCTCGTCGTAGGGAATGTGGTGCTCGTTCGCCTGCATGATGCGGGGGTGGCTGGTCCCCGACACGTCGGTGCCGATGAGAAGCTCCTCGAAAAGCTTCTCGGCGGGACGCAGTCCCGTGTACTTGATGGCAATGTCGCCGTCGGGATTGTTCTCGTCCCGGACGGTGAGCCCCATGAGGTTGATCATCCGCCGGGCGAGATCGCGGATCTTGACGGGTTCACCCATGTCGAGGACGAACACGTCGCCGCCTTTCGCCATGGCGCCGGCCTGGATGACGAGCTGTGCCGCCTCGGGTATGGTCATGAAGTAGCGGATGATTTCCCGGTGCGTCACGGTCACCGGCCCGCCTCGCCGGATCTGTTCACGGAACAGCGGGACGACGGAGCCGGAAGAGGCAAGCACGTTTCCGAAGCGCACCATGCTGAAGCAGATGGACGGATGCTCGTTCTGGAGCGCCTGCAGGATCAGCTCGGCGAAACGCTTGGTCGCACCCATGACGCTGGTAGGCCCGACGGCCTTGTCGGTCGAGATCAGCACGAACGTATCGACACCTGCCTCGATGGCCGCCCTGGCCAGGTGCAGCGTGCCGAAGACGTTGTTGCTGATGCCTTCGAGCAGGTTGTGCTCGACCAGCGGTATGTGCTTGTAGGCCGCGGCGTGATAAACGGTGTTGACCTGGAACGCTTCCAGGACCTCGCGCGCGCGGTCGAACTCGTCCACGGAGCCGATGAGCGGAATGATCTCGCAGTCGGAATCGAGTGATTCCACGATGCCCCGCAGCTCCTTGTCGATCTTGTAGAGGGCGAATTCCGAGATCTCGTAGAGCACCAGCGTTTTCGGCTGCAGGTGGAGAATCTGCCGGCAGAGCTCCGCCCCGATCGAGCCGCCCGCCCCGGTGACCATCACCCTCTTGCCCGAAACCGAGGCACGCAGCAGCTTCGGATCCGGCGGCACGGCATCGCGGCCCAGGAGATCCTCGACCTCCACGTCGCGGATGTCGTCCACGCGGGCCCTGCCCGTGACGAGATCGCTGATTTCGGGAATGGTCTGGACGTGGACCGGAAAATCGGAAAGCCGCTCGAGCACCTGGCGGCGCGTGCGCCGCGAAGCGCTCGGCATGGCCAGCAGCACGCGCGTTGCCCCGGTGTCCTGTATCAATCGCTCGATGTGCGTGGGCGAGTAGACCTCCACCCCTTGCACCCGCTTGCCGTGCAGGAGGATGTTGTCGTCCACCATCGCCACGGGAAGAAAGTCGTCACTGCCTCGCAGCGAGGCCGCCAGGCGTGCGCCGCCCTCACCGGCACCATAGATGATCACGGGTTCACGCTGCAGGTTGCGACGGTTGAGGAAGACGCGCGCGGCGAAGCGCGAGCCGACGATGTAGATGAGTGACAGCGCCGAGAACGTGATGGCCCAGCGAAACGGTGCCGCAACGAGATCGCCGGCATAGACCAGGAAACCGACGACGGCGCTGACCGACAGCGCGGTCTTGGAGCCGGCGACGAACAGGTCGGCTCCCATGTAGCGAATGATCGAACGGTACAGGCCTTCGTGCCATGCAATCGGCACGGTGACCACGACCGTCACGATCGTCAGCAGGAACATCTCGACCGTCGCCAGTGTGCGGGCACCCGTGGCCAGCCAGCCGGCACCCCAGACGCAAAGGACGATGCCCGCGACGTCGGAGAGAATCATCGCCGCCTGCTTGTGGGCCCTTGGGAGGTCGAGCACGACTGTCCGGAACTGCTGCGCCAGACTAGGCCTTTCCTCTGCCATTCGTGTTCCTTTGTTACTGACCTGACCGCAAGTACCGATTACGGCAAAAAAATTGACCGGACTTTACCATATCCGTGCCGAAGAATGCACGGGCGCCGGTTTTGTGGAGCTCCGCGATACTTCGCGGGCAAGCGACGAGCAACCTGAAGGGTAGGCTCAAAAGCCAGCGCTTACCAGATGTCGGAAATTTGCGACCCCCGGCCCGGCCGCGCATCGCGTCGCTTCAGCCGACTCCCGAGCGAAACCGCAACGCCAGGTACACGAGTGGCAGGCAGGCGATCGTCACTCCGACGAGCCAGTCGATGACCGACAGGGAAACGAGCAGGGCGAGAGGCAGGAGCCAGGCGAGGTTGATCGCACCGACGGCCAGGCTGACCGGGGCATGAGCCCCGAGCCTCTCCGCGGCGTGCTGGTAGGCATGGCTGCGATGTGCCACGTAAATGCGCTTGCCCCGGATCAGCCTCCGGAACAGGGCAACCGTCGCATCGACGACGAACACCCCGAGCAGGATGATCCAGGCGAAGAAACATTCCGCGGAGATCGTGGCAGCCTGCAGGCAGAAGACCGCCAGGACGAACCCCAGGAAGCCGCTGCCCGCGTCTCCCATGAAGATCCTCGCCGACGGAAAGTTCCAGTAGAGGAACCCCGCGACCGAACCCAGCAGGAACAGCGACGGCCGCCACAACTCACTGCCCGACGCGGCGAAGACCAACGCCCCCCCGAAGCAGACGGTGATCGCCTCGATCCCGGCGATACCGTCAATGCCGTCCATGAAGTTGTAGAGGTTGAGGAGCCAGACCATGGCGACCGCGGCCACGGTGCCAGCGAGCCAGGGCGGCACGGACGGCAGGACCGCCCCGAGGTCCGCGCCCTGGTAGACCAGCGCAACGGCCCCGCCGGCCGCGACGAAGTGGACGAACAGGCGAATCGCCGGTGCGACACCGTGGCGGTCGTCCATGAAGCCGACGAGTGCCACGAGCGCCCCCAATCCGCACGCGGCGACCAGGAACGACCACGGGAGCTCGTAGAGCCACTGCCCGATCACCGCGGCGCCGATGAAGGTCAGCGCGATCGCCATGCCGCCCCCGCGCGGCGTCACGACGGCATGAGAGCTGCGCTCGTTGGGCACGTCCAGCACTTGCCTGGACAACGCATACTGCCTGAGCCATCCCGTCAGGAGGCAGGCGATGGCGGCCGTTGCCACGAGCCAGAGGGCGATCATGCGCTCGAGTGCCGCAGGTAATCGCCGACGGCCTGCTCCAGGGCCGTTTGCATGCTCACGACCGGCGACCATTGCAGGAGCTGCCGGGTCTTGGCCATGTCGACCTGCAACGACCCCAGCAACCGCTCGGCCATCGGTCCCTTCCCTGCCAGGCTTGCCAGGCCACGCAGCAGCCAGACGGGCACCGGCAGCAGCCTGATCTCCCGTTGCATGGCGGCCGCGATCCGGGTGACCAGCTCCGGGGTCGACACGTCCTCGCCGTCGCAGACCGTGAGGACCTGGTTCGCCGCCGCGGGGTGCCGGATGCAGGTCGCGACCAGGTCGACGAGGTTCGGCAGTGCCACCAGGCTGCGCCTGTTCCGCACGCGGCCGAAGGGCAGCGGGAGGCCACGATCGATCCATCGCAACAGCCGCAGGAAGTTCGCCCGCGCACCGGGGCCGTACACGAGCGGCGGCCGAATCACCACCACCTCCATGCCGCCCGCTTGCGCGAGCTCCCGCAGCGCCGTTTCCGCCTCGCATTTCGACCTGGCATAGGCGCCGGCCGGAGCCGGCGGGTCGTCGGCGGAAAAAGCACGCCCCTCCGGCGTTCGCTCCCCGTTCACCTTGATGCTGCTGATGAACACGAGCCGCCGGACGCCGGCGGCGGCCGCCTTCCGCGCCAGGTTGACGGTTCCCGCCACGTTCACGCGCCGGTACTCGGCGAGCGAGTCTTCCGCGGACTCGTGCGTCACGTGGACACGGGCGGCGGCATGCACGACGGCGTCGATTCCCGCCAGCCCGCGTGCCCAATCCGTATCCGGGCCGATGTCGCCGATCGGCACGTCCGTCACCTGCGGTATTCCGGCCGCGGCGGAACGCACCGCGCGGCTTACGTCGTCCTGGCCGTCCGCGACGAGCCGCGAGCAGATCGCACGGCCGATGAAGCCCGATCCCCCGGTGACGAGTATCTTCATTCGCCGGCCGGCAGAGCGCTCATCGAGCAGCGGCGCGAAACCGGCCTACGAGCCGCGCGAATGGGACTCGCCCTCCCTTGCCGGGGGCAGCTTCAGCGTCTTCACCGGAGCGGAAGTCACTTTCGACGGTCTCTTCAGCATGACGTTCATCGTGAACCGCGCGAGGTAGTACAAGGAAGACAGGGGATCGAGCGATTCCTCGTTCGAGTAGATCCGGTACATGTCGACGGCCTTCGCGCATTTTCCCCGGGACAGCGAGCCGCGCCTCCGGTAATAGAGCACCTCGCAACCGGGATACCGGGCCGCCTCCGTGCCGTCGCGGGTCAGCTCCAGCCAGAGGCCCCAGTCCTGTCCGCGCCTGACGGACGGCATGTAGCGCTTCCCCAGCACCTCCTGGTCGTATGCGGCAGTGGAGCAACCGATCGGACACCGGGTCAAAAGGTCGCGGTAGCGCAAACGCTCGGGTGCATGGTGCTGTCCGAGTCGTACCCCCGTCTCTGCGTTGATGACCGTGTAATTTCCGTAGGTGAACGGCCTTTTCGATTCTTCCATGAACCCGATCTGCTGCTGCAGCTTGTTCTCGAGCCAGAGGTCGTCGCTGTCGAGGAAGGCGATGTACTTCCCCCTTGCCGCTTCGATTCCGGCGTTCCTGGCTGCCGCTGCCCCGCGGTTGGCCTGCCGTATGACCTGCAAGTGCGGATACTCGTCCGCGAGCCGGGAGAGGATGTCACCGGTTCCATCCGTAGAACCGTCGTCGACGACGATGTGCTCCAATGGCGGGATCGCTTGCCGCGCGACGGACCTGACCGCCTGCTCGATGCTGTCGGCAGCATTGAAGGCAGCAGTCACCACCGATACGGAAGCTGGAACGATGAGTCATCCCTCCTCGCAGGCCCGGCCGCGCTCGACCCCATGCGGGACCTTCCGCCGGACACCGAGTACAATGATCGAAGCTTCCGATTATAAGCTGCCTCGATGACCGAAGCCTCAACCCGCCGCCGCCTGCTGCATCGTCGCCGCGCGAGCCTGCGGGCATCGCCGGGACGGGCGGGGAAAGCGCGCCCCCGCGGCGGGCGGGGGCTGCAAGGGCGGGACCTCGACGCCGCACGACGCGGTACGGCCGGCTCTGCTCGATGAGCAGAGCCCAGGACATCCCATCGGCCGGCCGCACGGTTGCCGGGACGGGCCCGAATCCGCCGGCAGCCGCGCGCACGCTGTGGATCTCCTGGAACGCACACCGCCGCACGACCGGCCTGTGTGCCGCGTGGGGCATACCGCTGCACGTCGTGCGGACGAAGCGCAAGGGCCCGGGCCGCTGGATCGAGCGGGCGGTCCGGACGCTCGTCCTGCTGCGGCGAAAAAGGCCGGACATCCTGTTCGTGCAGAATCCCTCGCTGGCCCTGAGCCTGCTCGCGATTGCCGTTCGCCCGTTGTTCCCCTGCTATCTCGTGGTCGATGCGCACAACGAAGGCGTGCGGCCGTTCTACCGCCGCAGCCGGTTCGTGCGCTGGCTCACGCGCCGCGTGCTGAAGGCCGCGGACCTCACGATCGTGACGAATGCGGCCCTGGCGTCGGACGTCGTTGCAGCCGGCGGACGGCCGGTGGTGCTGCCGGACGCGCTGCCGACGCCGTCGGTGCGACCGTCGCGACGTGCCGACAACATCGGTACGCCGGAAGTCGTCGTCATCGCGACCTTCATGCCGGACGAGCCGATAGCGGCGATCATGGAAGCGGCGGCCACGATGCCATACGTGCGCTTCGCGGTGAGCGGCGCCGCCGCCCGCTTCCACCAGGCCGGGATCCCGCTGCCGCCCAACGTCCGGCTGACCGGCTTCCTGCTGGACCCGGCGTACTGGAGGCTCCTCGCGGGAGCAGCCGTGATCGTCGACCTGACTTTGAAGCCGGACTGCCTCGTCTGCGGGGCTTACGAAGGACTGGCCTTGGGGAAACCCCTGGTGCTGTCGGACAACCCGCCGACGCGCGAGCTGTTCGGCGCCGCGGCCGTTCTCACCGGCAATTCGCCCGGCGAGATTGCGAGCGCGGTGCGCCGGGCGCTCGCCGAGCGCGAGCGCCTCGCCGCGAACGCGCGCGAGTTGCGCGACGCGTTCACGAAGCGCTGGCCCGCGCAGGCGAGCGCGGCGTGGAGCGCCATCCTCGCGGGAGCGACGGAGGCTTCACGCGCCCGGATCGCAAAGGCACGCCGCTAGTCGATGGACCGTCCGGGGTGCTTTCTGCTCGAGAGACGCGCCTGCCGGCAGGGCGCGCATTCCCGCGATCCCGTCGATGCCGATGCAAGCGGCGGATAGGGCACGGCCGGGCCCGGAAACCACGATGACACGGGGCCGCGGCGAACTGCCTCGCATTCTCTTCTTCAACATCAACGGCTCGGGCATGGGACACCTGAGCCGCTGCCTCGCGTACGCACGCCGCATGCAGGGCCGCGCCAGGCCGGTGTTCTTTTCACTGGCTTCCGCCATCGAGGTCATTCACGACATGGGCTTCGAGGCGGATTACTTCGTCTCGGAGTTCTGGTCGCGCGCCCACATCAACGCCTGGAACCGGGAGCTCGCGGTGCGCCTCGGCTTGATGCTGGAGGAGGTGCGGCCGGCCGCGGTCGTCTTCGACGGGACGTGGCCGTTTCACGGCTTCATGGATGCCTGCGAGGCTTACGGCGTACCGGTTCGCGCCTGGTCGAACCGCGGCCTGCACAAGCCGGATTTCGAGCCGGTGCCCGTCGCGGAGAGCGATTTCGATCTCGTTCTCCGTCCCGGGGAGATCGGCGAGCGCTTCGCCGTCGAGCGCGCCGAACGGCCGGGGCGCAAGGTGACGATACCGCCTGTGACCCTGTTGCGAACCGACGAGCTCCTCGAGCGGCACGCGGCACGCGAGGCACTGGGACTCGATCACGACGGCCGCTACGCCCTGCTCTCGCTCGGACCGGGCAATCTCAAGGACGTGAGCCAGATCGCCCGCGATCTCATCGCGGAGCTGCAGGCTCGCGGATTCCGGATCGTCTGGCCGCTGCCGCCGATCACCGTTCGCGACGTACCGCTGCCCGCCGACGCGATCCCGATATCGGCGTATCCCCTCGTGCGCTACATGCGCGCGTTCGACGTGTTCGCGGGAGCTGCCGGCTACAACACGTGCTGCGAGGTGCTCCAAGCCGGTGTGCCGAGCCTGCTGGTGCCCAACACGCTGGTGGCCGACGACCAGACGCGCCGAGCGGAGATGATGTCGCGCTGCGCGCCGGTGATCGTTTCCTCCTGCGATGGCCCGGAGGCGTGCCGGGAAGCCGTGGCGGAACTGCTGGCACTGGAGGGGACGTCGAGCGGCGAAGAGCCGCCCGTGCTCGACGGCGCCGAGAGAGCCGTCGAGGAGATCCTCGCGCTCGTCGAGGTGCAGGCGATCGCATGAGCCTGGCTGCGGAAACCGAGGCACTGCGCCGGCGCCTGGGGGCGCTGGCGGACGAAGCGGACGCCGACCTCGAGCGGCGTTACGCGCTGCGGCCGCTCCCGGGAGAACGACCGGGGCCTTACCGGCGGATGAGGAAGCGTATCGGGCGGCTGTTGCGGCGGCTTGGCCTGCGGGCCACGACGCCGCCCGAGCCATGGGATCCGGGCCTCAAGCACGTCCCGCGCAGCGAGGCCGCCACGCCGGTCGTGATCTGGGCGCTCGGCACCGACCGCGAGACCTTGCGCACGGCCTGTCGCAGGCTCGCGGCGCAACTCGCGGAGCGCCCGGACTTGAGCCCCGTGCTGGTCACCGACGTCGCCGATTTCGCCTTCTTCTCCCGCCTGGGCTGGCTCGTTGAGTACGTGCCGGCGCTGGCCGCGCCCGCCGCACGCTACGCCGAGCGCAAGCAACGCCACCTTGCCAGGCGGTACGCCGGCGCCCCGGCGCTGCCCGTTTCCGCCGGCCTGGGTGAAGAGTCTCGACTGGAGGAGTTGCTCCTTGGCTGAGCGCGCCGATTCATCGCTGCCCTGCGTCGTCCTGTTCAACATCAACGGCTCCGGCATGGGACACATGACCACCTGCCTGGCGTATGCGAACCGGCTGCGCGGCCGTGCCCGGCCCGTGTTCTTCTCGCTCGCCTCCGCGATCGAGATGATCCACGACATGGGCTTCGAGGCGGATTATTTCGTCTCCCGGTTCTGGTCGCGCGCTTCCGCGTGGGAGTGGGACCGGCAGCTCGCACTGCGACTCGGCATGCTGTTCGAGCGCGTGCGGCCGGAAGTGGTGGTCTTCGACGGCACCTGGCCGTATCGCGGGCTGCTGCACGCGGCCAGGGCGTACGGCGTGCCGCGCATCGTGTGGTCCAACCTGACGCTGTACAAGCAGGACTTTCGCAAGGTGCCCGTCAGCGAGAACAACTTCGACCTCGTCATCCACCTCGGCGAGATCGGCTCGAGCTTCCGCGTGGAGCGGGAAGCGTTGCCCGCGCGCAAGGTCGTGATTCCGCCGGTCACGCTGCTCAGGGACGACGAGCTGCTCGAGCGGGACGAGGCCCGCGACCGCCTGGGACTGGACCGCGGCGGGCGTTACGCCCTGTTCTCGCTGGGCCCCGGCAACCTCAAGGACGTGACCGACATCGGCCGGGGGCTCATCGCCGAAGTGACCGGGCGCGGCTACACGGTCGTCTGGGCTCGGGCCCCGATCTCGCTGAAGGACCCTCCCCTGCCCGACGGCGTGCTGCCGATTTCCGTGTACCCGCTCGTCCGCTACATGCGGGCATTCGACCTGTTCGTCGGAGCCGCCGGCTACAACGCCTGCTGCGAGGTCCTGCAGTCCCGCGTGCCCACGCTGTTCGTGCCGAACACGCTCGTCGCCGACGACCAGGCACGGCGTGCCGAGATGGTGGCGACCGCCGTGCCGGCAGTGGTCTCCCCTTGCGAAACGCCGGAGCAGCGCGCATGGGCCGTGGAGAAGCTGTTGACCCTGCTCGGCACCGAAAGCGCAGCAAGCCCGAAGCCCGACCTGAGCGGCGCCGAGCACGCGGCCAGGGAAATCCTTGGGCTGATCGGGAGCCGATGACGGTCCTTCTCCGGATTACCAGTGCACGTACCGGTCGCCGAACCGTTCCGTGATCTCGTCCGCGTTGATCACGAACTCGCTGATGTCATGGCTGTGTACCTTCTGGAATCTCGTGCCCTTGTCCAATGCAGCGGCGATGTCCTCCTGCGTCACGGGCAGCTCCAGCTTTGACATGACGTCGGCGAAGAACGCAGCCTGGTCGTCGCAGAAAGACTCGTAGAACATCGGTGCGGCGCGCACCCCGCTGCGGGACAGGCGTTCGAGAAGCCGCCTTTTCTGCGCGATCAGGCGCTCGCACTCTTCCAGCACCTCGCTGAACGCATCCGGGTCTACGCGAATCTTCGGAATCTCCGATCGGGTGATCGTTCCCCTTGCCAGCTTGAACTGCAGATGGCCGGGTTTCCCGGTGCCGTCCCCGTGATACTTGGAAAGCGCCCAGCGAAAGATGTCCTGCCTTACCGTGACGAACACGAACACGTCGTTCTTGCGGAAACGTTGGATGCTGAAGTATGTGAACGGACGTTTGAGCAGCCGGTGCAGCCACACGTTATCGCGCTGCGGCTGGAACCGCATCTTGAAGCCGACGGACTTCGCCTTGTCGAAGGCTCTTAGCGGATGTTTGGCAGTTGCACTGTATATCCTGTTCAGCTCGTCCATGTAGGGCGTCTGGTCGCCGTAGATGAGGTCGAGGCAGCGCAGGTAGTTGGGCAACGAGATCGGACCGCAGCAGTGAAGATCGAAGGGCTCCCAGCCGCTGCTTGCATCCTGCCGGACGATCTCGATCTCGTCGAAGTTGTCGAGGAGTCTCACAATCGGCGTGGA
>DATGQE010000022.1:0-203269 GCA_035304345.1 Woeseiaceae bacterium
GCTTGACCAACAGCAGGCCTCGACGGCGGGTTGCCGGGTCCGGGTGCGTTGGAACGACCTGGAGGGTCACTTATGTTGTTGCGGTGTCGGGCAATTCGCCGAGGGCACTTCCGGCGGGACGTGCGTCCTGAAAATCAGCGCCGTGCGGAGGTCGCTACACTGGAACCGGCGCGATTCGGACAGCCGTCGGCCGGCGGCCGATTTGGATTCGCGACTGCGAGCGGGGCGATTTCCAGGGGCCTTAAGGCGGCTTTCTGCGCAAACGCAGGAGCGGCGTCGTAAATTGCCCAGATTCGGCGGGCCAACATTGCACACTCGTTGACGGCGGCGGGATGGCCGCTTTCCCTGGCGACGACGCTGGCAGCCCAGACGGCCTGAGGTTCGTCACCTCTCAAATGTGTGCAATTATTCGCACGGCGTTGAGACGGAGTACTTCGCGGGGGTTATCCCGCGCCGCGACTCCGCTTCCTGAATGGAGGATGCGAACGAGACTCGGCAACGCTACGTTGCTGCATTGCGTGCCGCTGACGATTACGACTACGCACCATTGATGCAGTTCGTGCGTTCATGACGGGCGTGGCCTGACTCGTCGGTCGCTAGTCTGCTATGTCGACCGTTACCGTTGGGGAGCAGTGAATCCACACCTTGTTGCTCGTATCGTTGGATCGGTCTCTCCTTTCAGCTGGGGAAGCGTGAGTCTGGTGGAAGCCACAGGGTTGCTTTATTTGGCGCCAGGCTGGCGAAGCAGGCCCTCGAAGACCGCGTCGGGCATCATGTCGCCGCCTGTCGTCCACGCCACGTGGACGGCGTCGTCGAGGTACCGCCACGGTGCCCCGGCGTGCTTCCCCTCTGCGACGGCTTCCCCGAGGGGAAGGATGGCGGCGAGCGCGGCGGCGGCCGAGGGCTCGAGCTTCATGTGCGCTTCGGCCCATGCCCGGCGGACCCATTGCAGCAGCGACTCCTCGCTGACGGCCACGACGGCGTCGATCTCGTCCCGCACCTCGGCCAGCACGAGCGGAGAGGCCCGGCTGACCGCAAGACCGTCTGCCTCCGTCCGGTTCCCGAGCCCTACGTCGTAAACGGATACCGGTTGGCCGTACCCGCCGGCGAGGGCGATGAGCATGCAGGCGGAATCCGTGGGCTCGACGAAGACGCTGACCAGGGCATCGCCGTATATCGCCCGCAGTCCGTAGGTGATGCCGCCGGGCGCGCCGCCGACCCCGCAGGGCAGGTACACGACCAGCGGCCGCTCCGGGGATACCTCGATGTTCGCGGCAAGGAGCTGGTCATGCAGCTCCCGTCCGGCGCAGGCATAGCCGAGGAAGAGGTCCCGGGAGTTCTCGTCGTCGATGAAATGCGCCCGCGCTCGCTCCGCGACGCTCCGGCGCGCCGCGGCGACCGTTTCCGTGTAGTCGCCGGAATGCTCGACGACACGCGCACCGAGCTCGCGCAGCCTGTCCTTCTTCCACTGCTTTGCGCAGTCGGACATGTGGATTTCGGCCTGCAGCCCGAATGCGACGGCGACGATGCCGATGCTGAAACCGAGATTGCCCGTGCTCGCGACGACGACGGTGTGTTTCGCGAGCTCACTGCGCGCGGGCTCCTCGGTGAGCGCCGCATACGAACCTGGTCGGTCGAGCAGGCCGGCACGCTCGGCGATGCTCTCGATGATCCGGAGCAAGCCGAAGACGCCGCCGCGAGCCTTGACGCAAGCGGATATCGGCAAGGCGTGATCCGCTTTGACGTAAATCCGCCCCGGCAAACCAGGCGCCGCAGGATACTCGAGAAGCGGTGAGAAGATCCGGCCGCTGCCGTCGGGAGTGTCGAACAGCGCTGCCAGCGCCGGCGCAAACCGGGTCCACAACGCCTCGGCCTCCGCGACGTTCGCGGATGCCGCAGCGGCATCGAACCTCCCCGGCCGGGTTCGCGGACCCCTCATCCAGACGGCCGTCCTGCCGTCGCGCAATCTTGCCAGCAGGTCCTCGTGCACCTTGCCTCCATGTGCGGGGCCACACCGCTGCGGCGGCAGCGATGCGGCTCAGTCGGACAAAGGTGCTATTTGCGGGTCAGCAGGCCCGCGTGACAAACGAGTTCTGCTGCTCTGTCCAATTAGCAGGACTAATGGCGGCACTAACCGATGGCGACCTCTCGGCTTTCTGCGTCGAGCAGCGCCCGGCAGCGCAAGCTGAACGACTCGCATTCCTCGGACAGCCACTCGTGGAAAGCCCGCACGCGCGGGTCGTCGGGCTCCAGCGAGAGGAACACGTAGCGCGAGTTTGCCGGTATCGGCGTCTCCACGATCGGTACCAACCGGCCGGCTTCGAGATCGTCGATGGCCAGCGCGAGCCGGGCCGCCGCAATGCCCTCCCCGGCACGAGCGGAGGCGAGTGCCAGTTCCGCCATGTTGAAGCAGGTGTTCTTGTACGCCTCCAGCTCCTCCCGGCCGAGGGCGGCGAGTATCGTCCGCCATTCGACGTTGTGCGGGGCGCCGTCCCAGGGCTCCGTGTCGTGCAGCAGCGTCATCCCGGAGAAGTCACGCGCGGCGATCCGGGCCGCGTGCAGGTCGGCGAATTCGCGACTGACGACGGGCAGCAGGTACTCCTCCATCAGCGTGGAGGCCACGAGGTCGGGGTATTCGAGGGGGTCGTAGCGAATCGCGGCATGCAGGCCTTCGTTGATGAAGGTGTCGCGCGACAGGGCGTGGAATTCGGCTCGCAGGTGCAGGTCGATGTCCGGGTGCAGCCGCAGGAAGCGTCCCAGCCGCGGCATCAGCCAGCGCGTGGCGAACGAGGACGAGCAACTCACGTACAGGGGTGCCGTGGGTGCGCGAAGCTGCTGCACCGCCTGCTCGATGCGCTTCAGCGCCGGGGAAATCTCGGCGTAGAGCTGCCTGCCGTAGTGCGAGAGCTCGAGCCTGCCGGGGAAACGATGAAACAGCCGGCATTCGAGGTGCCGCTCGAGGTGCCTCACCTGCTGGCTGATCGCGCTCTGGGTGAGGTGCAGATCCGCAGCGGCACGGGTAAAGCTGCCGTGGCGGGCGGCGGCTTCGAAGCAGCGCAGCCACGTGATCAGGGACGGACTCAGGCGCACGCCATAAGCCTAGCTAATGCCCCTCGGGAGTACAACTCGTTTGTCAGTTGGCCCTTCGGACATCACATTCGAGCAAAGCGAAACAGTCAGAGGGACACCATGGCGCAACGTCATTTCGGATCGCTCCATCTTCTCGCCGCGTCGGCGGCGTTGGCTTCGGCGGTCGTCGTGCCGGCGCAGGTTCGCGCGCAGCAGGACCAGGGCCGGGACGAGCTCGAGCAGATCGTCGTGACGGCCCAGAAGCGGGCGGAAAGCCTGCAGGAGGTCCCGATCGCCATCACTGCGCTGTCGGAGGAAGTCCTGACGCTGCGGGGGATCGCAAGCCCGACCGACCTGCAGTTCTCGGTCCCGAACCTGAACATCGGCCAGGAAGCGGGCAACGGCTGGACGAACGTGGTCGCGACGATCCGCGGCGTCGGCACCGTGAACGCGCTCTTGGATCCGGGCGTCCCGATGCACATCAACGGCCATTACATGCAGAGCACCGCCGTGCTCGCCCGCGACTTTGTCGACGTCGAGCGCGTGGAGGTCCTCCGGGGCCCCCAGGGAACCCTTTACGGCCGCAACGCAATCGGCGGATCGATCAACATCATTACGAGACGGCCCACGGACGAGTTTGAAGGGGTGCTGGCGCTCGACATGGGCAACTTCGACAAGCGGCTCGTGCGCGGCACCGTGAGCGGTCCGCTGAGCGAGAACGTCCGCGGCCGCCTGACGGTTTCGGACGAGACGCGGGACGGCTACGTCCGCAACATGTCGGCGCTCGGTGCCGACTCCTACGAGAACTCCAACTACACGGCGATTCGCGGGTACCTCGATTACGACCTGACGGACGACCTCACGCTGCAGTTCAGCGGCTACTACTATGACAGCCGCATGAACAGCATTTCCTTCCGGCGCTTCAATCCTTACCCGCCGCTCGGGGTCAGCTCGAGCGCGGACTGGTTCGTCCTGAACGGCGCCGGCGAGAACCCGACGGTGCACGACCGGCACACCGTGAAGATGGACAATCCGGGAGAGACCCACGACCGGGCAAGGGGCTTCGCGGTCGATGCCATCTGGGAATTCGATTCGTTCGAGCTCCGCTCGTTGACCAGCTACGACGATTCGCAGACCACCCGCTGGGCCGACCTGGATGCCTCCGACGTGATCGCCACGACGACGTACACCGACCTGCCGATGGAGACCTTCACGCAGGACCTGCAGGTGCTCTTCGGCGGCGAAGGTCCGCTGTCGGGGCAGGCGGGCATCTTCTATTACTACCAGGACAGCCCGCTGTTCACCGAGTTCGCCAACGACAACACGGTGGCCAACCTGTACGATCTCGACACGCCGCGGGCGATCTTCCAGGAGACGTACTCGTGGAAGGTGCGGTCGCTCGGCCTGTACGGCCAGGTGCAGTACGCGCTGACCGATGCCCTGGAGCTCGTGGTCGGCGGCCGCTACACGCGCGACAGCAAGGACCAGGTGTCCGTCTCCGGCGGCAACTTCGACGGCACGCTGGATCTCGAGACCGTCACCCTGGACAAGAGCTGGAACCAGTTCACCTACCGCGTCGGCCTGAACTACCAGGCGACCGACGACGTGATGCTGTACACCTCGTACGCGACCGGGTACAAGGCCGGTGGCATCTTCATCCTCAGCACCTACGAGCCCGAGTTCGTGAACGCCTACGAGATCGGCGTGAAAAGCGACTGGTTCGGCCGCCGGCTGCGCCTGAACGCCGCCGCGTTCCACAGCGACTACGAGGACAAGCAGGAGCGCATCCGGCTGGTGGTCGACGGCGTGCTGACCCCGGGCGGCATGATCCAGAACATCCCGAACACCGTCATCCGCGGACTGGAGCTCGAGGCGCAGGCCCTGCTGGGCGACCGCGTGTCCCTCGATGCTTCGCTCACGTGGCAGGATTCGGAGTACGACGGCATCGTGATCGAGGACCCGATCGCGCCGGGCGGAGTGCAGGACATCTCCGGCAACCAGCTCGCGAACTCCGCCAAGTGGCGGGCGTATGCCGGCCTGGAGCACACGACTGATTTCGACGCCGGCACGCTGGCGCTGCGGGCCGACGTGTCCTACGTCGGCAAGCGGCATGGCAGCATCTACAACTACGAGGCCGGCATCGTGCCTGCCTACGAGTGGGTCA
The DNA here is from genome assembly GCA_035304345.1 of Woeseiaceae bacterium. Lineage (GTDB taxonomy): Bacteria > Pseudomonadota > Gammaproteobacteria > Steroidobacterales > Woeseiaceae > IDS-8. Next base: position 5,234 of record DATGQE010000022.1, read on the forward strand.
ACGTGCGGGCCCGCTGGGACAGCCCGGACGGTGCATGGCGGGCGGACTTCTACATCAAGAACCTCCTGGACGAGGAGGCCATGTCCGGCCGCGCCTACGTGCCGTTCGACGAGTTCGGCTACCCGGATCTCGGCACGTTCCTGCCGCCGCGCACCTACGGCGTCGAGCTGACGCGGTTCTTCTGAGGCGGCTCCGGTGGTGACGGGCGCGCCCCTTGCGATTCGGGTCCGGACGATGGCGGCATTCGCCGCCATCGGGATGGCCGTGTTCGGCCAGGCGCTCGCTGCCGAGGTGTCCTACGACCTCGTGATCCACGGGGGGACCATCTACGACGGCAGCGGCGATGACCCTTACGTCGGTGACGTCGCGGTCCGCGGCGACCGCATCGTCGCGCTAGGGAAGGCCGGCGAGATCGATGCCGCCGGCGCGCGCCGGGTCCTCGATGCGACGGGCAAGGCGGTCAGCCCGGGCTTCATCAACCTGATGTCGCATGCCCAGGAGACGCTGCTCGTGGACGGGCGCGCGCAGAGCGACATCCGGCAGGGCGTCACGCTGGAGGTGATGGGCGAAGGCTTCAGCTGGGGGCCGCTCGACGAGGACATGAAGGCCGACATGGTCGCCTCGCAGTCGGACTTCCGCTACGAGGTGGCCTGGTCGACGCTCGGCGAGTATCTCGAGCACCTCGTCGAGCGTGGCGTGTCGCCCAACGTGGCCTCCTTCATCGGCGCCGCCAATCCCCGCATCCAGGTCCTCGGGTACGAGGACCGCGCGCCGACTCCCGACGAGCTCGCACGCATGCAGGACATCGTGCGGCAGGCCATGCGCGAAGGTGCACTCGGCGTGGCTTCGTCGCTCATCTATCCACCGGGCTACTTCGCCGGGACGCCGGAGCTGGTCGCCCTGGCGGCCGCCGCCGGGGAGTATGGCGGCATCTACGCGACCCACATGCGCAACGAGGGCAACGCGCTGCTCGAGGCCATCGACGAGACCATCCAGATCGCGCGCGAGGCCGGCGTGCCCGCCGAGATCTACCACCTCAAGCAGGCGGGCAGGCCGAACTGGCACAAGCTCGACGACGCGATCCGGAAGATCGAGGAGGCGCGCGCGCAAGGGTTGAGCATCACCGCCGACATGTACACTTACCCCGCCGCCTCCACCGGCCTCTCGTCGGTGCTGCCGCCCTGGGTGCAGGAAGGCGGACAGGAAGCCTTCATCGCGAGGCTCGAGGATCCGGAGACGAGGGCGCGCATCATCGCGGAGATGCAGAAACCCACGAAAGAGTGGGAGCAGATGCTGGCGCTCACGGGCGCGGAGAACATCATCCTCGTGGGCTTCGCCAGCGAGAAGCTGAAGCCGCTCACGGGCCGGACGCTGGCGGAGGTCGCCGAGAAGCGCGGCGTCACGCCGGAAGTTGCGGCGATCGAGCTCCTGATCGAGGACAATTCCCGGATCATGTCCGTGTACAAGATGATGTCGGAGGACAACGTCCGCCGGCAGGTCGCCCTGCCGTGGATGAGCTTCTGCTCGGATTCGCCCGCGTACACCAACGAAGGGGTGTTCCTGAAGTCGATGACGCATCCGCGCGCTTACGGGAGTTTCGCGCGGCTGCTGGGCAAATACGTGCGCGAGGAGCAGGTCATCCCGCTCGAAGAGGCGATCCGGAAACTGGCGGCTCGCCCGGCGGAGACGCTGGGACTCGAGCGGAGAGGGCGCCTGGCCGAGGGTTACTACGCCGACATCGTGATTTTCGACGCCGATCGGGTCACCGATCACGCGACGTACGAGGATCCGCATCGCTACGCGACCGGCGTCGAGCACGTGTTCGTCAACGGCGTGCAGGTGCTCGCCGACGGAGAGCACACGGGCGCGACACCGGGTCGCGTGGTCCGGGGGCCCGGATGGAGAGGAGAGCGTTGAAGGCCGGGTCGGTGAGGCGCTGCGCGATCGTCGGCGTTTCCAGCTTCGGCGCCATTGCCATCCTGCTCTCCGCACTCGCCCCGACAGTAGCAGCGGAGACCGGGGCTGCCGACGAGCCTCCGCGCGCGGCGGCGCTCGATGCCATCTTCGCCGAGTACTCCGAGGGGCGCTCTCCCGGGGTTTCCGTGGGCGTGCTCTGGAACGGACGCACGTTCGCCCGGGGATACGGCTACGCGGATCTCGAGCACGACGTCCCGATCACGCCCGACACGGTCTTCCACGTCGCGAGCGTATCCAAGCAGTTCACGGCGTTCAGCGCGGCGCTGGTTGCGGCGGACGGGGCCTTGGACCTCGATGCCGACATCAGGAGCGTTTTGCCGGAGGTGCCGGATTTCCGCGCCGCCGATGCCGCGATGGGGCCGATCACGCCGCGGCAACTCGTCTACCACACGAGCGGGCTGCGCGATCAGTGGACGTTGTTCGCCCTCGGCGGGATGGGGCTGGACAACCGGCTGCGGCAGCAGCAGATCCTGCGCATGGTGGCGCGCCAGGAAGCCCTGAATTTCCCGCCCGGCACCGATTACACGTACTCGAACACCGGGTACACGCTGCTCGCGGAGCTGGTGCAGCGGACGAGCGGGAAGTCGTTCGCCGAGTTTGCCGAAGCGCGGATTTTCCAGCCGCTGGGCATGACCAGCACCTTGTTCTACGACGACGTCACCGAGCTCGTGCCGCGCCGCGCGCATTCGTACGAGCGCGAAGGGAAAGGCGGCTGGCGGCGGTCGCTGCTGAACTTCGACAACGTCGGCGCCACCAGCCTGCACACCACGGCGCCGGACCTGCTGAAGTGGGCGCAGAACATCCTGGAGCCGTCGGTGGGTGCCGGCTTCGCGATGGGTGAGCTCATGCGGATGGGCCGGCTCGACGACGGCACGGCGATGAACTACGGTTTCGGCCTGCAGACGATGGAGGTCGTCGGGCATCGCGCGATCTGGCATTCCGGGAGCGATGCCGGCTTCCGCTCGATTTTCGCGGTGTTCCCCGACGATGCCTTCGCCGTCGTCATACTCTCCAACGCGTCCGCGAACCTGATGGCGCCGCTCGCGGCCGTCACGTCGCTTTACCTGCGGGACGATCCGGAGGCCTGGCGCGCCGAACTGCCGGCCGCCGCACCGCGGCCGCGGGATGTCGAAAAGTTCCTGGGCCACTACGCCGCGCCGAATCGCCCCGCGATGTCCCTGTCCGTGGACGGTGGCAAGGTCGTGATGAAATTCGCCGGCGAGGACGTGCGGCCGGTGACCTTCCGCGAAGACGGCAGCCTCGATCTCGGCGACGAGGAACGGGCGTGGGGCGTGCACTACCGGCCGATCCTGGAGGGCGGCCGCGTCACCGCCCTGGAGGAGCTGGGGGCCGCCGTGGTCGAAGGGCGCCATGCCGTGTTCACGAGGTACGAGCCGGTGCGACCGGGCGCGGCCGAGCTTGCGGCGCTTGCCGGCAGGTATCGCAACGGGGAGCTCGAGGTCGTGTGGGAGCTGGCGGTCGAGGACGGTGAGCTGTACATGGAGTCGCTCTGGTCGGAACGTTACCCGCTCCGGCCGGTGACGACCGACCGCTTCAGCGGACGGTGGCCGATGCACGACGTGCGCGTCGAACGCGGCGCGCGCGGCCGGCCGGTCGCGCTGGCGGTGTCGTCGGAGCGGGCGCGCGGTGTCCGCTTCGTGCGGGAGGAGTGAGGTGCGGCGGTTTCGGTTGGGGATTCGCATGACCGTTCTGCTCGCCGTTGCCGCAGCGACGAGTGGCTGCACCAGCGACGTCGACGAGGCGCGCGCTCCTGGCGTTGCGGATACGGCCGCCCCCGAGCTTTCGCGCCTCGTCGGCGCGCTGACCGATACCGTGCCCGGTGTTACGGCGGCCGTCGCGACGCCGGACGGAGTGGCGTGGTGCGGCGCTTACGGCTGGTCCTCGCGCGAGCTGGGGGAGCCGATGCAACCGGACCGGCTTCTCGGGATCGGCTCCATCACGAAGACCTTCATCTCGGTCATCCTGCACCAGCTTGCCGACGAGGACCGCCTGAGCCTCGACGCGACGCCGGCCTCCATCGTCGGTGATCCGCTGGAGGGAATTGCCAACGCTGACAAGGCAACGCTCTGGCAGCTCATGAACCACACGAGCGGTATCCCGAGCTGGGAGGACGATGCCGAGTGGCAGCGGGACGGCCGGGGCGCTGCGCTCGACGTCGAGCGCACCTGGGGCAAGCTCGACGCGCTCGAATACATTCGCGGTGAGCCGCCGCTGTTCGCGCCCGGCGAGGACTACAGCTATTCCAACAGCAATTTCACGATCCTCGGCCTCGTGGTGGAGGCAGTGACGGGCGAGGACCTCGTGGCGGTCATCGAAGAGCGGGTCCGCCGACCGGCGGGACTGGATTCGGTATTCCTCGAGGGCTTCGAGCCCGTACCACAGGAGCGGCTGGCTCGCCGGTATCACTTTGCCACGGCCGAGTTCCGGGAAACGGCCGGCGTGCACCCGGCATTTCCCGAGGTCGACGGCGGCCTGATCGACGTGTCCGCCAGCAACCTGTCCGTAGAGTGGGCGGCCGGCGGCATGGTGGCGAGTGCGCCGGACCTGGCCCGCTACGGTGTTGCCGTGTTCGACGGCACGCTGCTGTCCGCCGAAGCGCTGGACGCGCTCATGACGTTCCGCCCCATCCGCTGGAGCTCACCCGACGAAAGCGATGCGGCACGGGAGCCGGTGGTCGAAACCGGTTTCGGCTTCTTCCGGCACAAGCTGGGCCGGTTCCACGTCCTCGAGCACACGGGCGACGTGCTCGGTTATTCGGCATTCCTCTTCTACGAGCCCGGCAACCGGGTCGCGCTGGCGATCCTCGCCAACGCCGGGACCATGCATGCCGGCCGCGGCGTGGGCATCGGCAATGCGGTCCTGCGGGACGACCGGTTCATCGCGGCGGCGATTGCCGTGGCTCGCGACGCCCAGGGCGAGGTTTCCTGCGGAAACTGATCGTGTCGTGGCGGCCGAAGAGCCGCCGAATGGGTACGGCACTCGGCATGACGAATCTCTACCCCTCGCGATCGAGATCGCTGATCGAGCTCGTTTCCCACGTCGCCCCGCCATCCACCGAGACCGATTGCTCCCGCCGCGCCGAGCGTCGCGTGATACCTGACCACTCGACTCGCGTCCTCACCGGCGTTCCGTCGACCTCCTCCTCCCCGAAGAACGTAACGACACCGTCCGCGAACCCGCCGCGCAACGGCGACCGCATGTTGCCAGGGTCGCGACCGTCCAGCCGCCATTCCGACCATTGACCGCCGGAAGCGTCCCACACGCGGATGCTCATGCCGCGCACGGTGCCGTCCGGCAACTTCATCACCTCGTCGCAGGCGTTGCCGTGGCCACCAAGCACCGGCCAGCTCTGCAAGGTTCCGTCGAACTCTTCCCAGGTGCTGTTCCGCAGGCGCCGATGGCGTGCATGCCAGCGCCCCGCGAGGAAATCGAAATCCCGCGGCGCGTCTTCGAGTAGGGGGAGGGGACGCGGCTCGGTCGACGTGCGGGTGAACCAGTTGCGCCAGTTCACCTCCCACGTGGCGCCGTCGTCGGGCGAGAAGGCCTGTTCCCACCAGGGACGCGCACCGTGGATGTCGCGCCACACGAAACGGACCAGGACGGGGCGACCCTTGAACGTGTCGCGGCCGAAGAACGTGCCGGTGTCGCCCTCGAAGCCGCCGCGTACCGGCGGATCGATCCGGGTCGATGTTCGACCGTCGACCCACCAGATCGACCAGGTGCGGGACACCGGATCGAAAGCGCGGATGCTCATGCCGCGGTAGGTGCCGCCCGGCAGCTCCAGCAGGTTGTCATCGATAGTGCCGAGGCCGCCCAAGGTCAGCCACAGAGCGCTCTTGCCGGCGAACTCCTCCCAGCGCGTGTCGCCCGCGAGTCGTTCCTTGAGACGGCTGTGGTGCACGTCCCAGCTCCCCAGCAGCCAGCGCCAGTCGTCCGCGTGCCCGGGGACATCCCCGGGTTCCGCCGCCGCGAGTCTCATCCCCGTCCATGCAGGTGAGCCGACGAGGGCTGCCCCGCTCAATGCGGCCATTCGTCCGAGGAAAACGCGTCGCAACATACCGGTCTCCTGTCGATCGGAAACAGAAAGGCCCGATGTTGGTCGCGGTCACCGGCCGTTGACCACGCGGGATACGGGGTCTAGCCTCAGTCACACTTATGCTCAGCGGCCGCCGCTTCCCCTCGCTTGCCTCGATCCGCGCGTTCGAGGCCGCGGCGCGGCTGGGCGGGTTCGCCAAGGCGGCGGACGAGCTCGATACGACCGCGGCCTCCGTCAGCTACCACGTGCGCCGGCTGGAAGAGCAGCTCGGCGTCCGCCTGTTCGTGCGCCACGCCCAGCGGGTCGAGCTGACGGACGCGGGCCGCACGGTCGCGCACGAGGCCACGGCCGCTTTCGACGCCCTGCGCGCCAGCTTCATCCGTGCGGCCGACATCGATGCCGCACGCCTGGCGCTGACGACACTTCCAAGCCTCGGCACGAGCTGGCTCACGCCGCGGCTCGGCGCCTTCCGTGCCCGGCACCCGGAACTCGTCGTGGAGCTCGACCTCTCGCCCGAGCCGCAGGACCTCGTCGGCGGCCGCTTCGATGCCGCGATCCGCAACGGTTACGGCAACTGGCCGGGACTGCGCGCCGTCGAGCTGTTCCCGAGCGTATTCATGCCGCTTTGCGCACCGGCGCTGCTCGAGGCCGCGCGCATCGCGCTGGCGCGTCCGGGAGAAGCGTCGGACGTGCCATTGCTCGGCCGCCCCGACTGGTGGGCGCTCTGGCACCGGGCGCGCGGCTCCGCGCAAGCCCCGCCGCCCGGATGCTTCGGCACGACCTTTTCCGCCGAATACCTGGACATCGCCGCCGCCGTCGCGGGTCACGGCGTCGCGATCGGCTCGCCGATCCTGTTTCGCGCCGAGCTCGATGCCGGCCGCCTGGTCCCGGTGCACGATTTCGCGGCGACCGACGGCCGCCGCTTCTGGTTCGCCTGTCCGGTCGCCCGGGACGGGCATCGCAAGATCGTGCAGTTTCGCGAGTGGCTCTGCGACGAGGCGGCGGATGCACGGCGCGGGGCGCGGCCTTTTCTTCGGAGCCTCGCTGCACGGTCGGCCTGATCAGCCGATAGGATCCGGCGTTCGTCGTTCAAGCCGTTGTGCCGCCGGCCTCGTACACGAGCTGTGCGAGTGACGCCGGTCTGCCGTCCGGATCGGTCACGAGGCCTTCGCGGTAGTAGACGAGCCTGCCGGCGTCGCCGGCCGCGGCCAACACGTTCCGCAGCAGCTCGTTGTGCCGCAGCCGGAAGCGCGAGCTCTTCGGCCCGATGACGTCCTCGGTCGTCTCGAGGTGCTGCTCCACGAGCAGGATCCCGCCGGGCGCGAGGCGCGTGAGCAGGTGCGGCAGGAGGCTCCGGTTCACGTAACGCACCATGAGGACAAGGTCATACGGCCCCGGCGGCAGCGCGTCCGGGTCGTCGAGATCGGCCTCTATCCAGCCGACGTCGAGCCCTTCCCCGGCGGCGCGTTCCCGGGCTTGCGCGAGCCCGACCGCCGAGATGTCGATGCCCTCCACGTGCCAGCCGCGGGCGGCCAAAAAGAGGCTGTTGCGCCCGGCGCCGCAGGCGACATCGAGAGCGCGCCCGGGAGTCGGCGACAGGTACTCGACGAGCAGCGCGGTCGGGTGCCGCCGCCCGGCGTAGGCGCCGCTGCGGTACTTCTCGTCCCACCGTGTACGTTCTTCGGCGCTCATGCCATCTCCCGCGTGATCGTCGGTGCCGCAGACCCGGCCGGCGCGTCCAATGAATTTCCGGTGCCGGGAAGAGCGTGCGCGATTTCCGCCCCGAAACCGATACCGCGGCATCGAGGGACGGTCCCTACCGTCGCTCGGCCGATCCGTGCAGTGAAAGTCTACAGCACGCGCAGGTGGAGTCATTCGGCCTGCAACCCCGGCCACCCGAGACCAACTTCATGCTGCCCGCAAGATCGAGTCGGTGCTACGCTGCACTACGAGGCCGGGCGGGTGCTGGACTGTGTCCCGCAGTGCAAAGGTCCTCGTCCACCGGGCGCGGGCCGTTTCCCCATTGGCGCCAACGACGAGGAGGGCTTGCATGCACAAGAACACCATCTGTTTGTGGTACGACCACGATGCGGAAGAGGCCGCGAGCTTCTATGCCAGGACGTTTCCCGACAGCAAGGTCACCGCGGTACGCCGCGCGCCGGCCGATTTTCCCGGCGGCAAGGCAGGCGACGTCCTGACCGTCGAGTTCACGGTCTGCGGCATTCCGTGCATCGGCCTTAACGGCGGGGACCTGTTCAAGCACAGCGAGGCATTCTCGTTCCAGATCGCCACCGAAGACCAGGAAGAGACGGACCGCTACTGGAACGCGATCGTCGGCAACGGCGGCGAGGCAAGCCAGTGCGGCTGGTGCAAGGACAAGTGGGGCCTGTCGTGGCAGATCACGCCGCGCGTCCTGACCGACGCGATGGCCCGGAGCGGTGACGTCGCGAAGCGCGCGTTCGAGGCGATGCTGCCGATGCAGAAGATCGACGTCGCGAAGATCGAGGCGGCGGTGCGGGGCGAAGTGGCGAGCTGATGCCGAGACCGGTTCTCCTGGTGCCGAGGCGCCTCACGGCGGATGTCGAGGAACGGCTGCAACGCGAGTTCGACGTCGTGCCCCCGCGCGACGAGGTGGCGGCAGGCGTCGACATGCGGCAGCTCGCCGGCGAGGTCGACGCGATCTGCCCCACGGTCATCGACCGTGTCGACGGCGATCTGCTGCGGCGGGCGGGTCCCCGGCTGCGGCTCGTCGCCAACTTCGGCGTGGGCTACGACAACGTGGACGTCGCCGCCGCGCGTGAGCTCGGCATCGTCGTCACCAACACGCCGGACGTGCTGACCGAAGCCACCGCGGATCTCGCCATGACCCTGCTCCTCATGGCCGCGCGCCGCGCGGGAGAGGGCGAGCGCCTCGTCCGCAGCGGCAACTGGCGTGGCTGGGAGCCGCTGCAGCTTCTCGGGCAGGACGTGACCGGGAAGACGCTCGGGCTCGTCGGCTTCGGGCGCATCGGCCACGCGGTTGCCGAGCGCGCGTACCGCGGTTTTGGCATGCGCATCCTCATCTACACGCGCTCCCCCGTCGAGACTGCCGTTCTCGAGCGCTACGGCGCGCGCCAGTGCGGGAGCCTCTACGAGCTGATCGAGAACAGCCATTTCGTTTCGCTGCACTCGCCCGGTACGCCGGAGACCCGGCACCTGGTCGACGCGGCCGCGCTGCGCCGGTTCCGGCCCGGCGCCGTGCTGGTCAACACCGCTCGCGGCACGCTGATCGACGAGGCGGCGCTGGTCGAGGCGCTCTCGTCAGGTACGCTGGCGGCGGCCGGGCTCGACGTGTACGAGCGGGAACCGGAGGTCCATCCGGGACTGCGGGAGCTCGAGAACGTCGTGCTCCTGCCCCACCTCGGCAGCGCGACGGAGCAGACGCGCTCGGCAATGGGGCACCGCATGCTCGACAACGTCGCCGCGTTCTTCGCGGGCCTGGAGCCGCGCGACCGGGTGGCCTGAAGCGATGGGCAGACGAAGCGCTGCGGCAGCTAGCGGCCGGACGCGGGGTCCGGGTGTCCGAGCGTGCCGGAGACGATCGTTATCGGCCGTGGGTACGTGATCGGGCCAAGTGGCGTGGTAATCGTCGGCACGGCGCGGATCGCCACCTGCTTCGGCGCCCCACCCGCCTTCGAGAGGTTCAGCGCGAGCTCGACGAGGTCCCTCCCGCTTCGCTCGTAGAAATCGACCAGGTCCAGCGAGATGTCGAGTGGAATTTCGACCGGCCGGCCGGGCGGCATCACGTACTCCCGATCGATGTCTCCTGAGACCGTCTCCGTATCCTCGAGAAGCAAGGTCCACCGCAACCGCGACAGGCGGGCGGTGACGTTGTTGCCGGGCGGGTTCTCCGCGAGCAAGTGGAGCCGAAACGACAGTGGCAGCTCCCCCGATGCGAGCGCAGCGGTGACACGAGCGCCGTCGCCCAGGCTCAGGTCGGAGTAGGTTCGCACGCGCGAGAGATCGACGCCGGCCATGCGGACTTCGGTGATGCGGTCCACTTGGAAAGCGACGGACCGGAGCGCGATCGTCTGCTGCAACGTCGTACAACCGGCCAACATGCCGGCAATAAGCAACAAAACGCCGTATCGCCCGTGCATCGCTCGCTCCACCCTCGTTCCAGAGACGGTACCAGTCTATCCCCGGGTCGGGAAGCGGGCGTGAGCTGGTTCGCAACCATTGCGGTACTGCGGAGCTCCGCCGCGCCCGTTGGGCGAAATTCACCGCCGAGGACGCTTTCTTCGCCTGCAGGAGGGTGAAGACGGTCACAGTCTCACGCCTTTTCTCACTTCGGCACTGCACAGCGTGACCCTGGTCATGGGGTGAGCGTCCGAGGCGCTGCAGACTGCATCGAGCCGGCGCGGCGCCACGTGTCCCTTTACCCGCCCGGCGTCATGCGAGATGGAACGCGGCACGCCCCGATCTTCCCCGGTGCCAGGACACCGGCCGTTGTCGACAGCGCCTTTCGGCGAGGCCGACCTGCTGCGTGCGCTGATCGACAACCTCCCGGACCTCATTTACGTCAAGGACGAGCAGAGCCGCTTCCTGCTGGCCAACCGTGCGGTGGCGGACCAGATGGGCACGACGCCCGAGGAGCTGCTCGGCAAGAGCGACTTCGACTTCTACCCGGAGGAGCTCGCCCGCAGCTTCCATGCCGACGAGCAGCGCGTGATCGCGAACGGCGAGACGATCGATCGCGAGGAAACGTGCCTCGATGCCAGCGGCGAGGAGATGGTGCTGCTCACGACGAAGGTCCCGCTGCGCGCCCCGGACGGCCGCATCGTCGGCATCATGGGCATCGGCCGCAACATCACGGCGCGCGTGCGCGCGGAGCGGCAGATGCGCGAGGCCCGCGAGGCCGCGGAAGCGGCGAACCGCGCCAAGAGCAACTTCGTCGCGAACATGAGCCACGAGATCCGCACGCCGATGAACGGCGTGATCGGGCTCGCGGAGCTGCTGCTCGAAACGCGGCTGGACGCCCAGCAGCGCGACTACGCCGAGAGCATCCACGAAAGCGGCAAGACGCTGCTGACGATCATCAACGACATCCTGGATTTCTCCAAGATCGAGGCCGGCAAGCTCGACCTCGAAGCGCTCGACATGGACCTGCGCGGCATCGTGGAAGACGTCGGGCGCGTCCTCGCCCTGCAGGCGCACCGCAAGGGCCTGGAGCTCGCGGTGAACATCGACCCGGCGCTTCCGGACGCCGTCAAGGGCGATCCGAACCGCATCCGGCAGATCCTCCTGAACCTCGGGGGCAACGCCGTGAAGTTCACCGACGCCGGTGAAGTCGTGCTCGACCTCGAAGTCCTGGAAAGCGACTCGTCGGGAACGCTCGTCCGCATCCGTGTCCGCGACACCGGCATCGGCATTCCCGCCGACCGGCTGCAGCACCTCTTCCAACCGTTCTCCCAGGTCGATGCTTCGACCACCCGCCGGTTCGGCGGTACGGGACTGGGCCTGTCCATCGTGCGCCGGCTCGTCGAGCTGATGGGCGGCGAGACGGGCGTGGAAAGCGAGGAAGGCGTCGGTTCGTGCTTCTGGTTCACCGTCCGCTTCCGGCACTCCGAAGCCGTCAACCGCCAGCTCCATCGCATGACCCCGATCGAGCTGAGGGGCAAGCGTATTCTTGCGGTCGACGACAATGCGACCAACCTGAAAGTGCTGACGACGCAGCTCGCCCTCATGGGCACGGACGTCGCATCGGCGGCGTCGGCCGATGAAGCGCTCGCGCTGATGGAGAAGGCTTGCGAGGAGAAGCAGCCGTTCGACGTCGCCCTGCTCGACCACGACATGCCCGGCTGCGACGGCGCCGAGCTCGGCCGCCGGATCAATGCCGACGCGGCGCTGAACGTCACGCGCCTCGTGCTCCTGACCTCGGCCGGGCAGCACGGCGACGGCTCGCGTTTCGCGGAGATCGGGTTCGCGGGTTACCTGATCAAGCCGGTGAGCCAGGGAGATCTCCTCGATTGCCTCATGATGGTGCTCGGCGCCAGCCCCGAGGGCTGGCACACGCGCACGAACCCGCTGATCACCCAGCACGAGCTGCAGTCCATGCGCGCGCGGACGCGGAGCGCCCGGCTCCTGCTCGCGGAAGACCAGCCCATCAACCAGAAAGTGGCCGTGCACACGCTCGAGAAGATGGGCTATGCCGTGGACGTGGTCGAGAACGGGCACGAAGCCGTGCGCGCGTGGGCGACCGGCCGTTATGCGCTCATCCTCATGGACTGCCAGATGCCGGAGCTCGACGGGTACGAGGCAACGCGCGAGATTCGCCGGCGCGAGCCCGCGGGCGCCCGTATACCCATCGTCGCCCTCACGGCGCACGCGATGAAAGGTGCGGACCTCGAGTGCCGGGCCGCGGGAATGGACGACTACATCACGAAGCCGCTGGACCGGGATCGCCTGCGGGCTTGCCTGGAGAGGTTCCTTTCGGCAGGTGCGCGCTGACGGCGCCTCACCCGAGCGAGGCTTTGCCGCGCAGGTACTCGACGGTCGCGGCGAAATCGCGCTGGAGCGGCGCCGCGAGCGCTTCCAGCCGTTCCGTCTCGCCGGCCTTCGCGGCCGCTTCCAGCCGGGCAGCCGCATCGGCGACGCGGCCGGCGCGAATGTTGGCGCTCGCGCCCTTGAGCGAATGCGCCGTCTTGCCGACGGTGACGCAATCCCCGCGGCCGACGGCCGCTGCCAGCTCGGCCAGCAGGTCGTTGCTGCTGTCGATGTAAGTCTGCGCCAGCTCCCGGGCGAACGCGTCGTCGCCGTCCAGCCACTCCAGCAGGCCGGGCCAGTCGACCGGCGCCGCGCCGTCCGGCTGCGCGTCGCGCGGGCCGGTCGGAGGACGTGACGTGCCGGGCGGGACCGCCATCTCAGGCCACTCCGGGACGTTCGAGAATCACCGTGCTCGCGCCCGCGTCCAGCGGCTTGCCGATGACACGGTTGCGACCGGTCCGCTTCGCCCGGTACAGGCAGGCATCGGCCGCGGCGATCAACGCGTCCACGCTGCGCTCGCCCTGGTCCGACGTGCCGCTGTAGCTGGTCACGCCGAAGCTCGCGGTGATCCGCAGCACACCGTCCGCGGTCTCGACTCCCTCGCCCTCGAGCGACTTGCGTATCCGCTCCGCAAAGCCGAGTGCCGCGCCGAAATCCGCCTCCGGCAGCACGACCAGGAACTCCTCGCCGCCGTAGCGCACGATCCAGTCCACCTCGTTCCTGATGGAACGCTGCAACCGCGCGGCGAACTGCACCAGCACCTCGTCGCCGACCTGGTGGCCGCGGCTGTCATTGATCGCCTTGAAGTGATCGATGTCGCACAGCACCGCCGAAAGCGGGCGGGCGTAGCGCCGCGTCCGCTCGAGCTCCCTGGGAAGCTGCCGCATCAGGTGATGGCGGTTGTAGGTTCCCGTCAGCGCATCGGTGATCGACAGCAGCAGGTTGCGCTCGTTGGCCGCGCGCAGGGACTGCTCCAGCAGGAGAATTCGCTGCGCCGTCTGCAGCCTCGCGGCCAGCTCGTGGTCGTTGACGGGCTTGGTGAGGTAATCGTCGGCGCCGGCTTCGAGCCCTTCGATCACGTTCGCCTTGCTGTTACGGGAGGTCAGCAGGACGATGTAGACGTAACTGTCGAACCGCGCGGCGCGCACGGCGCGGCAGAGGGCAATGCCGTCCATGACCGGCATCTCCCAGTCCGTGAGCAGGATCGGGAACAGCCGCTTCCGGAGACGCTCGAGCGCCTCCTTCCCGTTCGCGGCGACTTCGACCTCGAACCCGGTGCGCTCGAGCTGGCGCTTCGCCATCAGCCGCGTCGTCGCCTCGTCCTCGACGAGCAGGATCGCCGGCTTCGCGGCGGGCGTTTCGTCTCCGCGAGATGAGGATTGGAGCTCGGCTTGCATGTTCATCTCGCTGTCCCTGCCCGGCAACGGTTGCGGAGTGGGCGATCGCTCTCGCGTCGGTACGGCTATGCGGGTTCCGGGCGTGTCCCCCCTGGGATAAGGTTCACAAAAAACAGTCACATGCGTTCCATAGCCTACGCCGCCGGGCCGGAAGCGTGCGTGCGCGGTTTCACATAAACCGCCCGTGAAGCTGCTCCGCCGGCGCGCAGGCAACCCGGTCTGCTCCGGGGCGGCAACCGGGCGTTGGTGCAAAAGGCCCGGGCACACCTGCCGGTGTCACCCCTTCGGGCGATACAGGACTCGAGCTGCCTTTGCTACCGTCCCCGTGGGATGCAAGGTGCGGACAGCGCCTGGGGGGCGCGTATGACCATCGACTCGAATCCGTCGCGGGCGACGAGCGCCACGAGCCGGAACGTGACCGCGCTGCTCGCTTCCCTGCTGGGACTCGCTACGCTCGCGCACGCGCAGGAGATCGAGGTTCCACACGTGTTCCAGCCCGGCACGCCGGCTCGCGCGGAGGAGGTGAACGCGAACTTCTCCGCGCTCGCCGACACGGCCAATGCCCACGCGGCGGCGCTCGGTACGCTGATGACCGCGAGTGTGCCCGAGGCGATCGGGACGCTTTCGATACCGGCGGTGCCGTACTCCGACCAGCCTATCCCGGTCGTCTCCATCCAGTGGAGCGGGGTCGTGGAAGGAGGTGGCGGCGGCGGCGGCGCTGCCTTTCCCGTCTTCGGCGGGATCGAAGTGATCAAGCCGTTCGACCTGTTCTCTCCGCAGCTCCTCGCGGATTTCGCGGCGTTGCGCAGCCTGCAGTCGGCCCGGATCGAGCTCGAGCTGCCGAGCGCCGTGCAGGCCACCTTCATCCTGGAGTCCGTCTACATCCTCGGTCTCGGCGCCAGCCCGCACGCCGGCGGCACACCGCTGGAAACCGTCAAGCTCGCCTACGAGAAAATCACGCTCTCGATCACCGATCCCGCGACGAGCACCACGACCACGGCGTGCTTCGACATCGAGAACAACGCCGCCTGCTGAACTCGCGCAGGCCTTCACGAGAAATCGATTTGCTGCGCGCTACCCTTCCGCGCGCACGCCTCGTCCGGGTGTCGTTCGTGGGCGCGAGCGTGTAATCTTCGCCCGCATGAGACGACTGCCGCTCTCCTTCGCGCTGCTGCTCCTCTCGACGGCACGGGGCGAGAGCACGCTCGGTTGCGACGACGCGTACTCGGTCGATACGCCGCTCGGGCGGATCGCGAACAACGTCTGGAACCGGCAAGCCGCGGGCGAGCATCCGTTCAGGCAGTGCATCCTCGTTCGCGATACGGAGGACGGGGCCGAGTACGGCTGGTCGTGGGAAGGCCTGCCTGCCGGCGACACGCTGGTTTCGTTTCCCCAGGTCGTGCTGGGCTGGAAGCCGTGGGAAGGCGGTGCCTCGTCTCATGCGGCGCTGCCCGTGCGCATCGCCGATCTCGCCGCCCTGCGGCTGACTTACGACGCCGCCTCCACGGCATCCGGCAAGCACAACCTCGCGACGACGCTCTGGCTCACTCGCAGCGGTGCCGTGGGCAAAGCGCCGAACCCGAAGGATATCGCCGCCGACGTCATGGTCTGGAGCGCAGCATCCGGGCTCGATCCGTTCGGCAAGCGGGTGGGCAACGTCACCATCGACGGCACGGAATTCGAGCTCTGGTTCGCACCCAATCTCGGCGATCCCTCCGGTGACGGCCCGAGATGGAACTACGTCGCCTACCTGCACCCACAGGAAGGGCAGGCCGCGACGATCGACCTGAAGAAGATCCTGGAGCACGCGGCAGCCGCCGGGTACATCTCGACCGATCACTACGTTTCGGACGTGGAGTTCGGCAACGAGATCATGAGCGGGGCCGGTGAGACCTGGATCGAGTCGCTCTCCCTCGAGGTCGTACGACGCTGAACGGCCCGCCTCCCGGGCCGTCACGCACACGGCATCAGTCGAGCTCCAGGTGGCCGCGAGCGAGCGCGCCGAGGAAGTCACTGGCGTCGAAAGCCTCGCCCGCGGTGGTGACGCCCGACGTCCTGCGCCGCCCGTCGACGATGCGCTCCACGGCCTCTGCCACGAGCGGAGCGGTGATCGCGTAGATGTCCCGCCCGCGGGCGCGCCGGCGGCGAACCTCATTGCCCTTGCGCACGACGACGTCCATCGCGAAGAGCTGGTTCGAGCGTCCGCTGGCGTCGCCGGGCACCGGCGGCGGCGTGTCCGGGTCGCGCAGGTCCGCGAGGGGCGCGAGGTTGATGAAGGTGTGCAACTCCCGGACGGGCACGTGGCGGGAGATCGTTACCGTTTCCGACAACGGCACCGCGACCATCGGCTGCACGCCGAACGGCGCCGGGAAGTCCCAATGCCGCGTCGGCGGCGGATCGGGGAGCGGAACGAGCCGGCCGTTCGTCACGACCAGGCGAGGATAACGGTTGCGCTCCCCGGTGCGGCGCGTCCCGGCGGTAGGGTGCCAGCCGTCGAGCGCGATACCGATGTCGATGGCGTCGACCGCCGCCCATTCGCCCTTTGCAGCCGTCGCCAGCAGGTCCGCCAGAGCGCCGTAGAACGCCATGCCCGTCAGCACGGCAATGCCCGCGCTCGCCGCCGCATCCCCGTGGCGCTCGAACGCGTCGAGCACCGCGCGCTGCTCGGCGGTGACATCGAGGTAATGCGCGTGCATCCGCAGCGCGGCCTCGATGACCGGTCCCGCGGTGTCGAGGAACGGGCCCGCGCAGTTGATCACTGCAGCAGCGCCGTCGACCGCACGGTCGAGCGACGCCGGATCCTCGATGGAGGCGACACGTCGCTCGAGCGCCGGATGCGCGGCACCCAGCGCGTCCAGCTTGTCGGTGTCACGGCCGGACAGGATCGGCGTCCAGCCGCGCCGGTGCAGCTCGGCGACGACGAAACGGCCGGTGTGCCCGTAGGCGCCGTAGACGGTCACGGCACGGTTTGCAGTCATGGGGATGCTCTCCTTCGCAGCAGCCCGGTCATCCGGGACCTGCATGAGACCAGCCTCCCGGTGGGCCGCGCTGTCAGGATCTTTAGCGGATCTCGCGGCCAGGCGGGCGCCGCTTCAGGACAGCGACTTCTGCAACGCGGAGGGCGAGACCCCGTAGGTACGCTTGAACGCCGCCGAGAAATGACTGTGGCTGGAGAAGCCGAGATCGAAAGCGAGCGCGGCCAGGCTTTCGCAGCCGGGGATGAGATCGAGCGCCCGCGCGAGGCGCAAGTGAAGCTGGTACCGGTAGAGCGGCAGGCCCTCGATCTGCCGGAACACCTGGGTGAGGTAGACCGGCGAGCCGCCGATTTCCCGCGCGATCTCCGCGAGCGTCCAGCGCCGGCCCGGCTCGCTGGCCAAAAGGAGCTTGATCCTGTCGACGAGGCGGCGCTTGGCCGGCATGGCGCCGAACCTGCGCGGGGCACGCCGTCCCAGGCTCCGGCCGACGAGCGACAGGGCCAGGCTTTCGGCCCCCAGGTCCTCGATGCTGCCGTTCTGCAGGCCGTGCCTGAGCAGCGCCACCATCGCCTGTGCAGGTGGATCGATGCGCAGGCTCCGGGCGTCGAAACCGGGCTCTGCGCGCTCGTTCAAGAGCGTCCGCGGTGCCAGCTCACGCAGCGCCGTTTCCGCAAGGACCAGGACGAGGCTGGCGTCGCCGCCCGGCACCGGGTGACTGACGCGGTAACCTTCGTCCGCGTTGAACAACAACACGTGGTTGGCGTCGGCGACCGCCTGGTCGTTGCCGACGTGACGCAGGTAGGTGCCGCGGTAGGGAAACACGAGGTGCGTCACCGACGCGCACTCCTCCGCGCTGCGATGCCGGCACGTGCCCGGGCACAGCACGTTTCGCACCGTCACGGTGCCCGTGTCGAGCAGGGAGCTCACTTCAAAATCCGGCATGGCGGGTCACGCGTTCAAGGGCGGTATCACGTTGCAGCACGGCAAATGCGGAATGCGCAGGCGTTCACGGGGGCACGATGAACCTTCAGTCGCATCCGGCCGGCTCGTCAAATCCCCGGACGAATGCACAGCACTGTTGTAACATTTCGAGCGCTCCACGCCCGAGGACAAGCAGATGGCCACACCTCGAGACCACGACGACCGCAAGCAAGTTCCCGCCCTTTCAGCCCGGTTCCTCCTGCTCTTGCTCGCCGCATGCACCTGGGCAGCGCCGGCCGTCTCCGCGGACGAGCCTTCGCGGGCGCTTTTCATCTACGGCGGCTGGGACGGACACCAGCCGGAAGCGATGCGCGACCTGCTCGTGCCCTGGCTCGAGTCCGAAGGCTTCGAGGTGATCGTATCGGATACGCTCGAGCCTTACGCCGATGCCGACCTGATGAGCGGGATCGACCTCGTCGTGCAGATCTGGACCATGGGTGAGATCGGCGGACCGCAGCTCCAGGGCCTGCTCGACGCGGTCGAGAGCGGCACGGGAATCGCCGGCTGGCACGGCGGCCTCGGCGACGCGTTCCGCGCCTCGCCGCGATACCAGTACATGATCGGCGGGCAGTGGGTGGAGCATCCCGGAAACGACGGCATCCGCTACCGCGTCAACATCACCGACCACGAGGACCCGATCACCGCCGGGCTCGACGATTTCGACGTCGTCTCGGAGCAGTACTACATGCACGTGGACCCGAACAACAAGGTGCTCGCCACGACCACGTTCGACGGCGAGCACGACTACTGGGTCAAGGACGCCGTGATGCCGGTCGTGTGGAAGCGCCAGTACGGCAAGGGCCGCGTGTTCTACACGTCGCTCGGCCACCAGGCGAACGTGTTCGAGATTCCCGAGGCACTGACGATCCTGAAGCGGGGCATACTCTGGGCCTCCCGCAGCAGGCACGAGGAGACGCCCAACCTCGTCACGCCCGTTTATCCGGCGCGGTAGATACGGGTGCCGCTGCAGGAGGGCGCACTGCGCCTCCTACAGGGTGCCGGCGCGCAGCAGCTCGGCGGCGTGGTTCGCGGCGCGGGCGGTGATCGCCATGTAGGTGATCGACGGATTGACGCACGAGCCCGAGGTCATGCAGGAGCCGTCGGTGACGAACAGGTTCGGGACTTCGTGCGCCTGGTTCCAGCGGTTCAGCACGGATTCCCTCGGGTCGTCGCCCATGCGGGCCGTTCCCATCTCGTGCACGCCGCGCCCCATTATCATGGGTCCGGGATGTGCGCGGATGTCGGTCGCGCCGGCCGCCTTCAGCATTTCCTTGCCGCGTTCCATGATGTCGTCGATCATCTTCTTTTCGTTGTCCTTGTACTCGACCTCGAAACGCACCTGCGGGATGCCGAAGCGGTCGACCTTCCGCTCGTCGAGCAGCATGCGGTTCCCGGCATAGGGGAGGATTTCCCCGAAGCCGCCGAGGTGCATCACCCAAGGCCCCGGCCGCGCGAGCTCTTCCTTCAGGGCTTTGCCGAATCCGGGCACTTCACGGCTCCAGTTCTGGCGGCTCGCACCACCCTGGAAACCGTAGCCGCGCAGGAAGGGCGCGTCCGGATCCTGGCCATCGAGATTCCGGAAACGCGGTATGTAGATGCCGTTCGGGCGGGCACCGATCGTGTCGCGGTCCAGGAAGCCCGGGATGACGCCGCTCACGCCGGTGCCGAACGTGTGGTCCATGAGGTAACGGCCGAGCACGCCGCTGCCGTTCGCCAGCCCGTTCGGGTGCCGCTCGTCGCGCGAGTTCAGCAGTATCTGCGTGCTGCCGACGGTGGATGCGCACAGGAACACCACCCTGGCGCTGAACCGCAGGCGCTCGCGGGTGCGGGCGTCCACGACACTGACGCTCGCGATGCGCCCGGTGCGCGGATCGGTATCCAGCCGCTCGACCACGCTGTCGGTGCGGATGGTCAGCAGGCCCGTCGCCTTCGCCGCCGGCAGCGTCGACGTGAGGCTGCAGAAATAGGCCGCAACCGAGCAGCCCCGGTCGCAGGGACCGCAGTAGTGACAGGCGCCTCGACCGTTGTGCGGCTCCGTCAGCACGGCGACCCGCCCGATCGTCATCGTGCGGCCGGGGAAGTTCGTCTCGATCGCGGCCTTGACGTGCCGTTCGACGGAATTCATGACCATCGGCTTCAGGAACTCGCCGTCTGGCAGGTGCGGCAGCCCTTCGGCCTGGCCCGAGACGCCGGCGAACTTCTCCACGTACGAGTACCACGGCGCGATGTCCTTGTAGCGGATCGGCCAGTCGATGCCGTGGCCGTCCTTCCTGTTCGCTTCGAAGTCGAGATCGCTCCAGCGATAGCATTGCCGGCCCCACAGCACGGAGCGCCCGCCCAGGATGTCGCCGCGCACCCAGTGAAAGGGCTTCTCCTCGTCGACCACGTAGGGGTTCAGGCGGTCGTTGTTCCAGAACTGGCGGTTGTGCTCGTTGAACCAGCCGAAGCCGCTTTGGATGAAGTAGTCGCGCTCGTAGAGCTTGCGGTCGCCGTAGTGCCGGAACGGGTAATGCCAGGGAGGTTTGTGCTCGCCCTGGTAGTCGCGTACGTGCTTGATCTCCCGGCCCCGCTCGAGCACGAGCGTCTTGAAACCGTTCTCGGTGAGCTCCTTGGCGGCCCAGCCGCCGGAGATCCCGGAGCCGACCACGATGGCATCGAAGTCCGTCGACATCGCCGCCTCTCAGACCCAGCGGCCGCTGGCCGCGTCGTACACCACTTCGCGGTAGACGCCCGGCATCGGGTTGGCGCCGCCGGGCAGGGTGCTCGCACCGGCTTCGGACGTGAAGTAGCCGTTGACGACGAGGCTCTTCAGCATGGCGAACATGGTGCTGCCTTCCACCGCGGCCAGCGCCTTCGCCTGCTCCGCCGTGCTGCAGGCGGCGAATCCCTTGCCGTACGCCGCGCGGCAGTCCGCATCCAGCCTCTCCATGCCCTCGAGCACCGGCTGCCGCTCCTCGGCGGTGTGCCAGTCAGAGAGGATCAGCTCCACGAATTGGGGCACGCCGGCCTCGAGCGCGCCGGGCGTGTCGGTGGCGGGGATGATGCATTCCGAGATCGCCGCGAGAATCTCCCGCTGGCTCTCGTTCAGGACGACGTTCTGCGGCGATGCATCGAGGTCGGCCGCGGCCAGGCAGGCGCGCTGCAGCCCGATGAGCGCCACGCCGGCACCGCTGCCGATCGCCGCGCGCAGCAACTCCCGTCGGTTCACCGGCATGTTCTCGCCTCTTGTTTCCGGAACCGCACGATCACCCCTCGACCCATGATCCGGGAGCGGGACGGGAAATTCAAATACGCGTCGTACAAGGCCGATCGAGGGACGGATTGAGCCGCCAGCCCTCGGCCCCGGCGGTCTTCCGCGGCGGCCAACAGCCTGAAAAGCGAGCGCCCGCACGTTTCCGGGTGGCTCGGAGGGTGGAAAAGGACTACATTTGCGTAAAGCGGCCCATTAAGAACAACTCGAGGGCCCGGGGGGTGAACGATGAATACCAGGTTCCTGGTCAGCCTGACGAGCCTGTGCCTGCTCGGATGCAGCACGGATGGAGTGGCGCAGGGGGGAGCGGTTCCGGTCCGGGTGCCCGACGGCGATGCGATCCAATGCATCAATCCCGCGACCGACAGACTGTGGATCACCCTGCGCCGCCTGGTCGTCGACAAGTCGAAGCGCTTCCTGCGCGAAGACACCAGCGTCGCCCTGCTGGTGAACGCTTCGGTGAAGGTGCAGCCGGCGACGCCCAAGCCCATAACGTTTCCGCTGATCTCCCAGGCCACCCTGCGCGGGTTCACGCCCGGGCAGGTCTCCGTGCCGGTGGAGTACACGATCGTCGACGGGTTGCCGTTGAGCCAGGACGAGTTTCTGTACACCGGCGCCGCGCTCGAGCTGACGATCCTGAACAAGAGCGGGAGGACTCCCTGGGGCAAGGCACTGCAGGCGCTTGCGGAAACGGCGGACAAGCTCCCCATACCGGCGAACCCGATGGGCCAGACGGCGACCTACCTCCTGGAGTTCGCGAACTCGGCCATTGCCAAGGAGATCGAGGAGCAGAATGCCGACGACAAGTCGAGGTCGGCGACCCTGGCGTTGAACTTCGATCCGTCCGGTGCCTGCGCGGGCGGCGCCGATTCCGATTTCGAGAGCACCGGAACGATCGCCATCCTGCAGGAATCGGGCACCCGGGGAACGGGTTACGTTCCGATCGACCAGACGAACAGCTATTGCTGGGACGCCGACTTCCGGCCGACGTTCGTCCTCAAGGCGGCGAAAAAGAATGCCGGCCGGGCGTGCAACGATCCTGCCTATGAACCGGAGTTCGAGCAGGTCACGAACAACTACATCGCGTTCGTCGTGAATGCGGTGCCGATCTCGACCGTCCTGGGAGCGGACGACGTCGAGGAGCGCATCAACACCGCGTTGAGCCGCTGCGCGACGCACGGGATAGCGGCCGAAGACTGCCTGTGATCGATATTGGCGGCGGACGTGGATACCCGCCACCGAATTTGGTTCGCAGCGATCGCGGCGCTTGCGGGCCTCGCCCTGGCCGCGTGCGAGGAAAGGCACCCGCCCGTGGCGCAGCAATCGGGCGAGCAATTGGAGGAGGTTACCGTCACCGGCTCGCGGGTGGTGGTCAGCGAACCGCCCTTCTGGAACGCCTGGTTCGAACCGGGACGCACGAGCCGCCCGTCGTATCGCCCGCTGCCCGTGCTCGAGGCCGGCTCGAGCTACTCCCTGTTCATCGATCTTTCCGGCCTGCGGTTCGATGCCGAGGGAGTTACCACCGAACCCGCGTCGCGACCCTTGCGCAAGAACCTCGCCGAAAGCACCGATGACACGCTCGAACTGAGGCTGCTGGTCGTCACGGATCGGAGAAGGATCCGGCTGGCCCTGGGCGAATCACCGTCCAGGATCCTGTCCGTGAACATGAACCGGTTCAGGTCGCTCGCCGCGGGCACCGCGGTGCCGGCGAGCGATGACGATCCTCTCTACAGTCTCGGGTCGGTGAGCTTTCGGCTGGATACCCGCGAGCATCCCGGGACGGCAACGGTCGGAGTGTCGATCTGGGCAAACGGGGTGCCGGTCGACCAGTTGCTCGTACCGGCCTGCGTCGGGAAGGCGGAGGCTTGCGATCACGACGTAGTCGCCGCGCACTCGCTGTACGGACTCGATTCGGCCAGGATCGGCCTGCAGCTCGGGGAGCGAGCACGACCCGACGGCGCCATTCATTACGTCGACCTGTGGGACGCTGGCGTGATGGGTGTCTTCCGGTGCAACACCTGTGGCTGGGAGGAGGACGAGTTCGCGACGTGGATGCTGAACTACGATGCGGACCAGCTCCAGCACTACCTCTCCAACACCATCCAGCCGGCATTCGAGCGCGCGGCGAAGTTCAAGGATTCCGACTCTTTCAGGGCGACGGGGCGCGACCTCTACCGGCTGCTCATGGGCCGGGACCGGGAGGCAATGGCCGTGTTCGAGGCCTTCTTCGCACGCGCGATGCAGGGCCCGGGGATTCCCTCGCTGTTCGTACGGCTCATCGAAGATCCCTACGGACCGCCGCTGCTCGTGCCCCTCGGGCTGATGTCCGTGCCCGTCGCCGACGAGCAGCATTTCGTCGGCGAGGTCTTCCGCGTGGAAGCGCCGCTCCTTTACCAGGATTACTCGGCCCAGTCGTCATGCCTGGATCGCTGGACGCTGCTCGTCCCTCGGCGCGAGGAAACGGGAGCGCTCGGGGCGGCGCGGCAGAAGATCGCAGGCCGGATCGGTGCGTTCAGGCGGGCGAACGCCGAGGTTCACGAGACCATCGCCGATTTCAGGAAGTGGCTGGAGACCGATTCGTTCCCCCCCGCCGAAGAGGACGCGGTCGGTGTGATCATCCTGAGTCACCACGAGGACAACCGCCTGTATTTCGACGAGAACAGGAGGACGCCCAACATCGCTTCCACCGCGATCCTGCGCCAGTTCCGCAGCCCCTCGCTCGTCATCATCAATGCCTGCGGCGCCGCCAGCCCTGGGGCGGCCGACTTCGTGGGCAGCTTCAACCTCAACGGTGTACCGACGATCATCGCGAGCAGCACGACCGTGGATGCCGCGATGGCCGGGGACTTCATGAACCTGCTGGCGGCGCAACTCATCGGCCACCAGGACGATCCGGCCTTCAACATCGGGCTGGCCGTCTACGAAGCCGTGCAGGAGCTCAAGGAAACCCACGGCGAGTACGCGCTGGTCTACGGGATCTACGGCAACGGCAACCTGCGCGCCTGCTTTCCCCGCTGAGCAGGAGCGCGCTCCCGCAAGGCAATCCCGATCCTGCCGGCGAGCGACGCACTCCCGCGTGTTGACAGTGCCCGGTGTGCCCACTAACGTTGCGTGCGCCAGCGGTGCCTGCCTTCGCGCAGGCTTAAAAGGGAATCCGGTGAAGCCTCGTCGAGGCCATTCCGGAGCTGACCCGCAGCGGTAACTGGGAACGAAAGGCGCACTGACGCACTGGGCCACGAGGCCTGGGAAGCGGCGCCCGGTAGGTGAAGCTCACGAGCTTCGTGCCCACAAGCCCGAAGACCTGCCGCAGCCATCGTGCCCGCAGGGTGCGGTGTTCGGCCATCGGGCTCTCGTGGCAGGAGCCGGCCGGAACGACACGCCTTTCCGGCCGCGTCGTTTTCCGTCCCGGTTTCCCTCCAGGCTGAGCCCCGGAGGGATCTGAAATGACGACGAACCCGGCGGCGCGTGGTATCGCCGCTTCCGCACGGATTGCCATCTGTTCCGGCCTCGTGGCCATCGGCCTCGCTCCGTTCGCCGAGGGGCGAGAGAACACGGAGGGGCCACCGTCCCTGGACCAGGTCGTCGTGACCGCCACCCGGCTGTCCGAAACCCTGTTCGAAGCGAACGCCAACATCAGCGTCTTCACGCAAGACGACATCGAGCGCATGCACCCGATCTCTATCGAGGACACGTTGCGCACCATGCCGGGCATCCAGTTTCTCAACTACGGCCTGCCCGGTTACAACCTGTCGCGGGTGCGCATCAACGGCACCGACCAGGTGCTGGTCCTCGTCGACGGCGTCAACGTGACGCAGCTCGGCAGCGGTGTTCCCTACCCGCTGCACTTCGTCACCGACATGGACAACATCGAGCGCATCGAGGTGCTGCGCGGGTCGGCGGCGGTGTTGTACGGCTCCAACGCGAAAGGCGGCGTCATCAACATCATCACCCGCGAGGCCGAGGCCGGCAATCGCACGCGCCTAACCGTCTCCGCCGGTTCGTACGACACTCGGAGCTACCGGCTGTCGAACGAGGGCACGCTCGGCGACTGGAGCTACCGTCTCAACCTTTCGCGCTTCCTCCAGGGCAGCACCCGCGACGCCGACGGCGTGGAGTGGGCCGGCGACCAGGAATACGAGAAGGGCGGCGCGATGGTGAGCCGCCGTCTCGGCGACTCGCGCCTCACGCTGAGCTTCAACTCGGATCGCGACGCCTACTCGTTCCTCGATCACATCTACGACCAGGACGTCGACGGCCGCTTCCGGATGCGGGACGTCACCCTGACCTGGGATGCCGGGCTCTCCGGCACGCTGAGCAACACGTTCACGGCCCGCGACAGCCGCTTCCACAATCACGGCATCCTGCACGCGGCCTTCGGCGACGCCGATTTCTGGAACGATCACTACAAGTCGCTCGTCGTCGCGGACCAGCTCTCGAAGGCGTTCGGCGACCGGCACGTGCTGGTCGTGGGCGCGGAATACCTCGAGACGACGTCGCTCGAGGCCGATTTCACAGGCGGCTATCTCTCGATCTCCAATCGCTCGGTGTTCCTGCAGCACGAGTGGCAGGCGACCGAAGGTCTGCGGCTTACCGGCGGCCTGCGGCTGGACGAGCCCGACAGCGAGCGGGCGAACCTCACGTCGAACCTCTCCGGGAGCGTGAAGATCGGCTACCGCTTCGGGCCTGCCGACAACGCCTGGATGGCGGCCAACGACTACTTCGTGCTGCCTTCCGGCAGCCAGCTCTTCAGCGTCTTCGGCAACCCGGCGCTCCTGCCTGAGAAAGGCCGCAACTACGAGATTGGCTACAGCCACTCGTTCGCCGGCGGCGCCATGCTGTCCGCGCACGTCTTCCAGCGAGAGTCCCGGCAGAACATCGGCTTCGACGACAACGCCCGGACTTACACGAACGGCGAGGAAAAGGCGGTGGGCGCCGATCTCCAGCTCGATGCCGGCCTTTCCGAGACGCTTTCCGTTTCCTTCGCCTGGTCCTTCCTGAACTACCGCAACCCGAGCGGGACGACGGCTCTCGGCTACCTGCCGAGGAACCTCGTGAACGCCGGCCTCACCTGGGAGAGCGCCGCCTGGAACGTCGGCCTCGACGTCCGCGGCTTCCTGGGGCGCGACGGCAGCGACGTACGGTCGGAGGGCTGGCCGAGCGATCACTACTGGGTGACCAATCTCGGCGTCAACTACCGGGCGAGCGACCGGCTGAAGCTGTTCCTCAAGATCAACAACGTCACGAACACGCTGTACGCCGAGCACACCAACGTGTTCTTCGCGCAGTTCAGCGGCGCCAGCGAGTGGTACGGTATGCCCGGCCGCAACGGCCTCGCCGGGATCACCCTGACGCTTTAGCATGGGTGAACACCGGAGCGCCGGCCGTGCCCGGAATGCGAACGCCCGATCCCGATCCCCGCCTCGTCCTCGGCGAGCTGGTCCTGCTCACCGTCCTGCTGTCCACTTACATCTGGTTCTGGCAGGACACGTTTCCGGGCGACGCGGTCGTGCTCGGCATCGCGGTGGCCGCGCTGGCGGCGGTGGTGCACCTCCGCCGCGGGGAATCGCTCCGCGACCTCGGGTTCAGGCGGGATACCTTGCCGCGCGCGGCGCGACTGGCGTCGATCGTCGTGGTGCCCGCGATCCTCGCCGTGCTGCTGCTCGGGGGAATGCTCGAGAGCCTGCATTTTCCCGCCGCCTCGCAGTGGCCGCCGAGGCTTGCAGGCCTGGTGCTGTTCGGGCTGGTCCAGCAGTACGCGTTGCTCGCGCTGTTCTACCGCCGCATCGCGGAGCTGCTTCCGGCCGGCCGGGCAACGTGGGTGACGGCAGGCGTTTTCGCCTGGTTCCATGTCCCCAACCCGTTCCTCATCGCCGTGACGTTCATTGGCGCGCTGTTCGCCTGCTGGGTGTACCGCCGAGCCCCGAACCTGCCGTTGCTCGGCATGGTGCACGGCGTCGTGTCGTTCGCCTTGTATTACTCGTTGCCGCGCGAGCTGACTTTCGGGCTGCGCGTGGGCGCCGAGTTCTGAGCCACCGGCAGGCTGACGCGTATCGCGAGCGGGATGCTCGCGAGGATGAGCAGGCCGCTCAGGGCCAGCGCGCCGGGAATGGACACGACCGCCGTCAGCAGGCCGACCGCGCCCGAGCCCAGCGCCAGGCCGGCGTCGAACCCGATGTTCCACACCGCGCTCACGGTCGCCGGCTGCCGGTGCCGCGCCTGCTCGAACGCGGCGACCAGGGTCAGGCTCTGGACCGCGCCGTAACCGGCGCCGAGCAACGTCGAGCCCGCAAGCGTCACCGTCCACCCGGCCAGGCCTTCGAGCTGCAGGCCAAGCGCGACGGTGCCGATCCCGACGACGTTGAGCCCGGAAGCGGCAGGCAGCAGCCGCTCGAGCCCGAACCGGTCGGCGAGCACGCCGGATCGCCAGCGGCCGAGCGCGGCGGTGGTTCCCCAGAGCAGCAAGCCGACGGAGGCCAGTGCCCCTTCCGGCCGCGCGATGGGCAGGTACGTCATGAATCCGCCGCTCGTCAGCGTGACGACCATGAGCACCGCCGCCGGGCCGAGCGCCGCGATACGCGCCGCGCGGCGAGCGAGGCGCTCGCCGTCCCGATCGCCCGGCCGATCGCCCCGGCGATCGGCATCGCCCCCGGCCTCCGGGTCGGCCGCCCGGGCCAGGTGCCGCACGACCAGCAGTCCGAGCAGCGGTGCCGCTCCGAGAACGGCCACGATCCCGAAGCGTTCCGCCGTCACGAGCGCCACCCCGCCCGCCACGGCGAACAGGTTCGGCAGCGCGGCCGCGAGGCCGAAGATGCCGATCGCCTCGCCGCGACGTGCCGGCGGCACGATCCGCGCCGCGAGCATGGCGCCGAGCACCGTGAGGATGCCGAAACCGATGCCGCGCACCGCCGAGATCGCGAGCACCCAGCCGAATCCGTCGTCTACGAGGAGCAGCAGCGCGGGAGCGCCGAGCGCGAGGGCTCCTGCGCCGAGGGTCGTGGCGAGGCCCAGCGAGCGCTCGAGCCGCGGGACCATGGCCTGGGTCACCACCGTGACGACGAGCAGCGCGGTGGTGACCAGCCCGGTCAGGCTCTCCGGCGTCCCCTGGGACGCGAGCCACGCCGGCAGCGCCGAGATGGTGACGAAGAAGCCGGTGAAGCCGGACAGCGCGTAGGCAAGGAGCAGCCACATCGCCGGCAATCGCCACACTGAGCCCGGCTCGTTCGAGATCGTCGACATGCGCGGTCGTCCGTGAAAAAGCCTGCCGACGCGGCCGGCGGAGGATTGCCCCCGGGGGGTCGTGGAACCGGGGATGGTAATCCGGGCGGCCGATTTTCTCAGCGGCCGGCGACGGGTCCCGCGAGGCCGGTCGTGCATGCTGCGATGCCCCCGGGGAGCGCCGCGGCCCTCTGCATCGGCTTTTGGGGATGCAGCCCGTGCCGGTCGGGTCCAGAATCCGGGTGTTCGGGCCGACGAAGGAATCCGCCATGAGCAACGGGGTACCGGAGGTAGGCGACCAGGATCCGGCGGCGCGCAATTCGCCGATCGCTGGCGAGGACGACGAAGACACGCTGTTCCTGCGCCACGACGTGCCGGACGATGCAGCCGTCTGCTGGTTCAACGACGTCCCGTACGCAGACGGGAGCTTCGTCAGGAGCGGCACCGTGATTCTCCGCTGCGATCGCGGCATCTGGATCGAATCGGGCCCAGCCGATCCCGCGAATCCCTGAAGCGGACCCGCCGTGAGGTGGCGGTGACCCGGCCGCGCGACGCGATCGTGGCTCCAGCCTCGAATGCCGGCGGGACCGCGTTCCTACCCGGGATCGCGCCTGGCGACGATCGCGTGTGCGCGGACCGGGAACGTGCCCATGCGCCGCACCTTCGGCGGCACGGCGGAAAAGCGAAAGCCGTCGGCAGGCAGCCGCTCGAGCCCGGTCATGTGCTCGATGATCGGGATGCCGGCACGAAGCAGGACGGTGTGGACGGGACGCTCGCCGCCCGAAGTGTCGTCGATGTTCAGGGAATCGATGCCGACCAGGAGCGCGCCCTGGTCGCGCAGGTATTCCGCCGCCGCTTCGGTCAGGTGCGGATGGTTCTCGAAGTATCGGTCTGTGCGCCAGTGACGATCCCAGCCCGTGCGCACGAGCACTGCCTTGCCGCGGACCTCGCCCGCGGCGAGCGCCTGCCAGTCGATGACGCGGCCGCTGGCGCCCGTCACGTCGATCACCATGCCCTCGCAGTCGGCGACCCGCTCGAGCGGCAGGTCGGCAAGATCGTGCCCGTCGGCAAACCGATGGTACGGCGTGTCGAGGTACGTGCCCGTGTTGCCGACCATCTCGATGCGGTCGATCTGGAACTCGGTTCCGGCCGAGTAGACCGAGCGCGATGCCTCGCGCGAGAGGTAATCGCAGATCAGTGGCGCGGGCAGCCCCTTGTACGTGATCATGCCGCTCTCGATCACGTGGCTGAGATCGATTCGCGTGACCGCCTCCCCGATGTCCGCGACGGCGGCTTCCCTGCGCTTGTGCGGCTCCTCGATGATCGTCTTGTTCACGATGCGCACGCTCTCGACCATGAGCAGCCTGAGCTCCCGGATGATCCGCCCGGCGAGCTCGTCGTCCGTGATGTCGTCGCCTTCGATATCGAGCCGGAAGCCCTGGCCCTGGATGCCGCCGCCGTTGCTGAAATCGACCTCGAAGTCGAAGCACACCCGTCTCTCCGCCGTCATCCGTCATCGTCCTCTGCCGCGCTTGCCGTCGCCGATGATAAACGAGCGCGAGCTCCTGTGCCGGCAGTCACGTGGCACGGTCCCTGCAATATCCGTTTGGAATATCGCGGTGCCGTGTAGGTGAAGCTTCAGCCCGTATAATCGCCACCCTTGCCGGTGCCATGGTGCGAGGCGAGTGGGGGGAGACGAATGCTGTCATACGTAACTGCCGTGGTGATGCTGTCCGCCGCGGCAGGCATGCAGGAACGCAAGCCGGAATGCCGGTGCGAGGACGTTTTCGCGTTCGTTGCCGATTACGTCGAGCGCAACTACGCCGGCTTCGGCGACAAGGTTTCCGACGCCACCCGCGACGAATACGCGGAGCATCGCCAGGCGCTGCACGCCCGCGCGCGCGGCCTGCCGGCCGCGGCGGAATGCCACGGACTGTTGCGCGAGTACACCGGGTTCTTCCGCGATCCGCACATGGCGGTCGCCTATGATGCCCCTTCGACCCCGCGGCCGAGCCCGGACAAGGCGAGCGGCCACGACGCCGGTCGCCACCCGAGCCGGGAGCTCGAGTTGCGCGAGCTGGACGCGGACACGCTGCTGCTGCGCCTTCCCGACTTCAACCCGACCCTGAAGAGCCGGATCGATGCGCTGATCGAGGCGAACCGGGACCGCCTCGCCGGCACGCGCAACCTGATCATCGACGTCCGCCGCAACCCCGGCGGCAGCACGGCCAATTTCGCCGCCGTGCTGCCGTTCCTGTACACGAAGCCCATCACGACGCCCGGCATGTCGCATTACGCGACCGACGACAACATCCGCATGATCGAATCGTTCCTCGAGGAGAACGAGCTGGCGGAGGATCTCGAGGCGGAGATCGGCGCGCTCGTCTCGAGGATGAAGGAGCATCGTGGCGGTTTCGTGCCGGCGGAGGACGAGGTCTTCACGTTGCCGCGGGTGCTGCCGTACCCGGAGCGTGTAGCCGTGCTTGCCGATCGCGGCTGCGTGAGCAGTTGCGAGACCTTCGTCTGGAAGGCGCGCCAGAGCGACAAGGTGACGGTGTTCGGCGAGGACACCGCCGGCTTCCTCGACTACGGCGACGTGCTGCCCGTACCTGCGCCGTGCGGGGCGTTCAGGCTGTTCAACCCGACCTCGCGCTCCAACCGCGTGGCGCAGGGCATGCCGCTGGACAATGTCGGAATCGAACCGGACGTGCGCATCCCTGCCGACGTTCCGGACCCGGTGGACTGGGTACGGGAGCGGCTCGACAGTCGCGCACAGCGGTGACGATCAGTCCGTGAGCTCACGCCCGGACGTTTCCGGCAGCAGCAGCGTCGCGCCGATCATCACGAGGTAGGCACCGCCCGCGAAGATCGCAATCGCGTACTGCAGCTCGACCGTGGCGCTCAGGAAGCCGACCAGCGCCGGGAACAGCGCCCCGGCGCCGCGCCCGAGGTTATAGGAGAAACCCTGGCCCGAGCCGCGCATGCGGGTAGGGAACAGCTCGGAGAAGAACGCGCCGACCGGGCTGAAGACGCCCGAGGCGAAAAAGCCCAGGGGAAAGCCCATGAGCATGATCTGCCGGTCCGAGAACGGCAGGCTCATGTAGAGGCATACCGTCGCGAACGACAGTGCCGCAAACAGCACCAGCGTCCGCCGCCGGCCCAGCCGGTCTGCGAGATACGCTGCCGTGAGATACCCGGCGAAGGAACCGGAGACGACGACGAGCAGGTTGCCGCCGGTCATCGTCACCGACAGGTCACGTGTCGTCCTGAGGAACAGCGGCAGCCAGGTCGTGATCGCGTAGTAGCCGCCCTGCGCTCCCAGTGCGAGCAGCGACGCGAGCAAGGTCGTCCGCAGCATGCGCGGGCCGAAGATGTGCAGGCTGCCGCCTTTCGCTCGTCCTGCCTGTTGCAAGCGGCCGCTGCGCACGAAGACCGCGGACTCCGGCACGTGCCGCCGAATGAAGAACACGAGCAGCGCCGGCAGGATGCCGATCCAGAACATGATGCGCCACGCGATCTCGTCCGCGAAGGTCGAGAACAGCACCGTGTAGAAGAGCGCGGCCAGGCCCCACCCGATCGCCCATCCGCTCTGCACGAAGCCGACGGCCTTCCCCCTGTGCTCGGCGCGGATCGTCTCCGCGATCAGCACCGATCCGACGGCCCACTCGCCGCCGAAGCCCAGCCCCTGCAGCGAGCGCGTGACCATGAGCTGCTCGAACGAGCTCGTGAAGCCGCTGAGGAAGGTGAACAGCGAGAACCACAGGATCGTGACCTGCAGCACGTGCACCCGCCCCCAGCGGTCGGCGGCGAGGCCCGCGAGCCAGCCGCCGAATGCCGAGAACAGCAGCGTGGTCGTGCCGAGCAGCCCGGCTTCGCCCTGCGATATGCCCCAGATCGCGATGAGCGTCGGCATGACGAAGCTGAACAGCATCACGTCCATGCCGTCGAGCATCCAGCCAAGGAACGTGCCGGCAAGGGTGGATTTCTCCGCCCGGTGAAGCCTCCCCGAACCGCCGACCGCCTCGTGCAAGCGATGTTCCCCGCGTGTACCCGCACCGCATCGCCGGCGTGAATGCCGCGGCGACCGCGATACTTTACACGCGGCGGCGGGATCGTTCGCGCCGAAACACCGTCACGGCAGCACGCCGTCCGCGGGCGCGAAGTCCCGCGAGGCCCTGCTGCCTGCTCCCACGCCCAGCGCCTCGGCGGCATCGTCCGGGGTTTGCACCTCGATGACGGGCTCCTCGGGCAGGCCGCGGATCTGCCGCTCGGTCTTCTCGTTCAGCACGACGAGACTGATGCGCCGGTTGAGCGGGCTCAAGGGGTCTTCAGGATCCAGCGGCAGCGACGAGGCCAGCCCGACGACGCGCAGCAGCTTGTTCTCGTTCATCCCGCCCGCCACCAGCTCGCGCCGCGACGCGTTGGCGCGGTCGGCCGAGAGCTCCCAGTTGGAATAGCCGCGCTCGCCGAGTGCGTACGGTGCCGCGTCGGTATGCCCGGCGATCGAGATGGCGTTGTCGACGTCGTTCAGCAGCCCGCCGATCGTCCGCAGGATGTCGCGCGTATAGTCCTTGAGCCTGGCGCTGCCGGTGTCGAACATCGCGCGGGCCTGCTCGTCGACGATCGAGATCTGCAGGCCCTCCGCGGTGAGCTCGAGGCGGATCTGGTTGCGGAACGGGTAGAGCTGCGCGTTGCGCTCGATCGCCTGCTCCACCCGCTCCTTGAGGCGCTCGAGCTGCTGCCGCTCGCGCAGCGCCAGCGCCGCGCGGGCCGTGTTGAGGTTGATCAGTTGCGCTTCCACCGGCGATTCCGCGCGCTGCACCTGGCCCGTGGAACGCCTCAGGTCCTCGCCGCCTCCGGGGATCACGATCGAGCTGTCGCCCGTGCCCGAGCCGCCCTGCAGTGCCACCTTGAGGGGCGTTCGGAAGTACTCCGCGATGCCCTCCAGGTCGCCCTTCGTCGTGGAGCCGAGCAGCCACATCAGAAGGAAGAACGCCATCATGGCCGTGACGAAGTCCGCGTACGCGATCTTCCACGAGCCGCCGTGATGGCCGCGCCTGGACTTCTTGACGCGCCGGATGATCGGCTGCGCCTGCGCCTTGTCTTCGCTCATCGTGCGCCGCGTCTCAGGTGGCTTGCGCTTTCGCGGCACCCTTCACGTAGCTTTCGAGCTCGGCGAAGCCCGGACGCTCCGTCGAGTACAGCACCTTGCGGCCGAACTCGACCGCAACGGCCGGCGAGGCATCGTTGAGGCTCGCGAGGAGCGTGACCTTGATGCACTCGAGCGCCTTGGTGGCCTCGTGCGCCTTGTGCTCGAAGATGCCGACGAGCGGGCCCACGAACCCGTACGACAGGAGGATGCCGAGGAACGTGCCGACGAGGGCGTGCGCGATCAGGACCCCGAGCTCCGAGGGCGGCAGTCCGACGGAACCCATCGTGTGCACGACGCCCATGACCGCGGCGACGATGCCGAAGGCGGGCAGGCCGTCGGCGACGCGCTGCAGTGCGTGGGCCGGGATCTCGCTTTCGTGGTGATGGGTGTCGATCTCCCTCTCCATCAGCATTTCCATTTCGTGCGCGTTGAGCTTGCCGCTCACCATGAGGCGCAGGTAGTCGGTGATGAACTCGACGAGATAGTGCTTTGCCAGCACCTTCGGGTAGCGGGCAAAGATCTCGCTGTCCTTCGGCGCTTCGATGATCTGCTCGATCGCGAGCAGGCCGTCCCTGCGCGCCTTGTCGAGCAGCTCGTACAGGAGCGCCATGAGGTCCATGTACAGCGCCTTGTTGTACTTCGAGCTCTTGAAGAGGTCGGGCAGCGCCTTGAACGTGCTCTTGAGCGTCTTTGCCGGGTTGTTGACGACGAACGCGCCGAACGCCGCGCCGCCGATCATCAGCAGCTCGAGCGGCTGGTACATGGCGCCGAGATGGCCGCCCGCCAGCGCGTATCCGCCGAAGACCGAACCGACTACGACGGCGTAGCCGAGCAAAACCAGCATCCTTTCTCTCCTGTGCTCCGCCGATGGGCCGGGCGGATGGGCCCACGAGCACACATATCGGCAGGCAATGCCGCAACTTGAGGGTCGCTGCCACCGCCATCGCGGGCGGGCATGCCGGCCCGGCGGCGGCCGGGTGAACGGGCTCCGCCGCCAATCTTTATGCACGGCCGGGCGCCCGGCAGGCGGCAAGCGCATAGCCTGTGCCGCGGCGGCGGCCTAGCATGGCACCTCCGGTGCCGGGGAACAGGAGGCCGTCATGTACATGCGCGTTCGCAAAGCGATGATCGCGGCGCTCGTGCTCGCCGCGGGTTCGGCGTTGGCAGCCGGCGATACGACGCCGCCCGACGCTTTCGTCGTCACGGAGCACGAGGTCGACCTCGGGGATCGCAAGCTGCGGTACACCGCGCGCGCCGGGATGCTCCCGCTGTACGAGAACGACACCGGTGAGTTGATGGCGCGCATGTTCATCATCGCCTACGTCGCCGAGCCCGGGCGCGGCGAGCCCCCGCGGCCCGTCACGTTCCTGTGGAACGGCGGCCCCGGTGCCAGCTCCTCGCAGGTGCACCTCGTCGGCTTCGGGCCGAAGGGCCTCGATACGCCGGAGACCTACCCGGAGTGGTTCGAGAACCCGCCGACGAGGATCGTCGATCGCGAGACGACCTGGCTCGCGGACAGCGACCTCGTGTTCGTCGATCCCGTCGGTACCGGCTACAGCCGCGCGACGAGCGAGGAGTACCGCGACATTCTTTATACGACGTGGGGAGACATCGAGGCGGTCGCCGAGATGATCCGGCTTTACCGCACGCGCTTCGATGCCTGGGACCAGCCGATCTTCCTCGCCGGCGAAAGCTACGGGACGACCCGCGCCATGGGAGTCGCGGACACGCTGGAACGCCGGCATACGGGCATCGCGGGCGTCATCCTGATCTCCGGGTCCTACGACACGGGCCAGCAGGTTCCGGCGGCGTTGCGCACGGCGCTTAAGGTCCCGATGTACGCCGCCGCGGCGCACTACCACGGCCGCCTCCCGCCGGACCTGCAGGCGCTGTCGGGGGACGAGGCCGTCGCGGCGGCGGAAGCCTGGGCGCGCCGGGAGTACGCGCCCGCGCTGGAACGGCTGGAGACGCTCACGGCGGAGGAGCGCGAGGCGGTGCGCGCGGGGCTCGAGCGCCACACGGGAGTTTCCAGGCAGTTCGTCGACGCCGACTCGCTGGCGCTCGAGGGCAGCACGTTCGCGGATCGGCTGCTCGACGACCAGGACCTCGAGCTCGGCCGCTACGATTACCGCATGACTTTCCCGCGGCGCGACCTCGGCCGCCCCTGGGTGCCGACGCGGGATCCGAGCCTGGCGCCCATGCGCGGTCTCATGTCGACGTTCCCGCCGGCGATCCGCTACATCCGCAACACGCTCGGCTACAAGAGCGACCTGTACTACCAGGGGCCTTTCGGTCTTGGATTCCACCCGCGCCCTCTCGAGAACGTCCTGCCGGACGAGGCCGGGCACTGGGGCGGCATCTACACCGACTGGATGGCCGCCAGGTGGAATCGCGGCGCCGCGATGCGGGGAGGGGACGAGGAAGCGGCGGAGGGGCAGGCGGCCAAGAAGCCGGAGACGCCGCCTCTCCGGCGCGCGATGGAAATGAATCCCCGGCTCCTCGTCTGGAACGTGAAGGGCCTGTACGACGGCTCCTGCGCCGCACTCGATGAAGCCGTCGCGCGGACGCCCGCGCACCTGCGCGGCCGCGTGCGCAACTCCTGCTACCGCGGCGGCCACATGCTCTATACCGAGGCCGCCGTGCGCCGGGAGCTCAAGCGCGACTTCGCGCAATTCGTGCGCGATGCCCTGGGCCTGCGCTCCGGCACGTGAGCGCAGCGGCGCGCCGCCAAAACGGCGTGAATACGCCGGCCCTTACCGCAACGGCGGCAAGGGCCAGTCCAGGCGGCT
This sequence comes from Woeseiaceae bacterium, assembly GCA_035304345.1. GTDB lineage: Bacteria > Pseudomonadota > Gammaproteobacteria > Steroidobacterales > Woeseiaceae > IDS-8. Next base: position 41,552 of record DATGQE010000022.1, read on the forward strand.
CGCGCGCAGGGAGTACCACACGTCGCGCCCGTCGCGGCAGATCGGCTCGACCTGGTAACGGGCACAGGGACCCGCGATGTTGAGCCAGGCGCCGTCGAGCGCCGCCTCGTAGCGGCGATGCTCGTCGGGAATCGCCTGGGTCGTGATTCGCCCCAGGTGCTTCTCCGCGAGCGTGGTGCCGTTCGGCTCGAGCTGCAACGTGCCGGCCGCGAGCGAGAAGCGCCCGGTCTCGCGGACGTCCAAGGCGCGCATGCGCGGGTCGCCCAGGTTCCGGGTGTTCACGTACGCCTGGTAGACCAGCTCGTACCGATCGCCCGGGCCGAGCTTCAGGTGCAGCGCGTAGTACAAGAACGGCGCGACCTCGCCCTCGTCCAGCGGTACGCGCTGCTCGGTGCGGAAGAAGCTCCAGACACCCTCGGCTTCCGCCGGGCCGACATCGCTGCGTCCCGGCAGCCTGCTTCCCTTCTCGAATATCATCGGCGCCGGCCGGTCCGTACGGGGGTCGGCGTGCCGGTGGCGGTCGAGCACCGTGGAGCACCCGGCGATGACCGGGCACGCGACGATGCAAAGCAGCGTCCAGGCCTTCATCGCCCCGAAGCTCAGAACTGGATCGTCACCCCCGCCCGGTAAACGTCCTCGTCCAGGCTCGACGAGCCCGGCACATCCACTTCCATCGTGCTGTAACCCAGCTCGAGCGCGACGTTGCGGTTGAAGAAATGCGACAACCCGAGTGAATACCTGTCGTGCTTGCCGACACCGAGCGCGACGGAGGTGCGCTCGCTGAAGTAGTAGTCGCCGGTCACCGACCATGGATCCTCCGCACCTTCGATGAAGTTGTACGCCAGCCCGACCGCCAACCAGGTGTCGCCGGCGAGCCGGGTGAAATACTTCGAGGCGATCTCGCGGCTGTCGAAGTCGTCGTCAACCCGGAGGTTGAACCCGATGTAGTCGTTGCCGCCGAGGCGGTGGTTGTAGCGGGCGTCGAGCACGAGGTCGGTATCGAGGTTTCCGAGCTTGACCGCGTCGACGCTGAGCAGGAAGTCCTCGCTGAACAGGTAGCCGACGGTTCCGGTCAGCAAACGCGGACCGTCGCCGTCGTCGTACGAGCCACCGAGCAGCCAGTTGCCGGCAAAGTACTCGCCCCCGACGGCAGCACGGTAGAAATTGCCGCCGCTGTCGAACCGCGAGTACCGGCCGAAAACGTTGCTGGTGCGGTTGATGTACTCGAATTCCTTGAGCGGCCCCAGCGTCGCCTTGTCGTCGAAGAACCACGTCGAAGTCAATGAGAACTGGTCGAGCTCGAGGAAATCCGTCTCGCTATGGCTGTAATCGACGGTGGAAAACGAGCGGTACTCTTCGGCCGCGACGATCGTAGAGAAGAGCATCAGCGGCACGGCAATTTTCGCTTTCATCCTGGCTCCCCGCACTGGATGTCCGATGGGACCGCCGAGTCTATGGGTGATTCCTGAATCGAAGATGAATCGCGTACCGAAATGTCCGTTTTCGGCCAGTCGGCACGCGAGGAGGGCTGGTGCTGCTAGCGCCGACAGGTGATCGTCAGCCGCGGGAAATCCTGCGTGTAGGCCGGCGCACCTGATGCCGCGCGCCCGCTGAGGCCCCCCTTTCTTGTCGTTGTTTGCCTCCTTCCATACCAGCCGGGCCGGCCGGGCACAACGCGGGCCCGGGCCAGACGCACGGGCGGCGTGAGGGAATCCGCGCGCCGATGACGCTTACCCGGGCAGCGACACCCACAACGGAAGCAAACGATGGATGCGCTTTGCCCGAAACCCCGCGGCGCCGCGCCGCTCGCGGTCCGTGCCTTCGCCATCGCCGGTCTCGCGGCGCTCTGCCTCGTTGCCGGCCCGGCCGCGGCCGACGACCTGTCCGGCCGCACCCTGGTGCGGGTCGACCAGGCCGAGGATGCCCTCGCGCTCATGGTGCTGCGCATCGGCCTGGACGACGAGGACAAGGTGAGCGGCGAGGTGGCCTCCGTCACCGTGGAAGCCGCGAACGAGCGCGAGGTGACGCTCAACGTCGCGTACCGCGGCTACCAGGGCGCGGAGCTCGCGTTCGAGGTCAAGGACACGGACAAGCGCCGCATCGAGCGCATACCCGAGGTCCGGTACGCCGTGCCGGAGGCGGACCCGGATGCGGTGCAGGCGGCCGTCGTGAAGCTCGCGCTCGACGACCGCACGGAAGAAGGGTTCGAGGCGCGCTCGAGCCGCCTCGAGATGTCCATACGGAAGCACGGCAAGCGCACCGTGCAGCACCTGTTCACCTGGCTGCTTGACAAGACCTGGTCGCACGCGATCTCGAACGAGAACCTCGTCGTCCGCGTGACGCCGCGGCCGATCGGCGAGACCGCGGACTGGGTGCGCAACATCACGCGTCCCGCGGAGCCCGCTCCCGCGCCGCGGCCGGTGGCCGTGACTCCGCTCAGGCTCGATCGGCCGGTGCTCGCGGCGCTCGCGACCCCGAACACGCCTACGCCGACGCGCCGTCCCGCCGTCACCGCGACCCCCACCGCCCGCATTGCGACCGCGGAAACGCTGCGCAACGAGAACATCGCGCTCATCCAGGCGCTGCCGAACCGCGAGACGATGCTCGCGATCAGGGACTATCGCTTCGCCACCGCAAAGCCGACCTCGCCGACCTCCACCGAAGCGAGCAACCAGGTCGCGAACGCCTCCGTCGACCTGCTGTCGCTGCTGCGCTTCGAGGACGGCGTCGACTTCGATGCCTCGGACATCCTCGGCATTGCGCGCCACGTGTACCCGGACGCGAACCCGGCGAGCGGCGTGTTCTACTACGTGCCGCGGGCGTACCGCCTGTCCTACGACCCGAACGTCGGCGGCGGCAAAGGCCTCGGTTTCCGCATCACCTACGATCGCCGCCGCGAAGGGCAGGAGACGCCGTCCGTGCGCATGGCGGCGTCCTTCGATTCAGCCGTGGACTTGAGGGAGATCCGGCTCGCCGAGCGCATCCTCGAGGCGCTAGACCGAGCCGACGCGAGCTTCCAGTTCAAGCCGCCGCTCAAGCCGTTCCCCCTGGCGGCGCCGCCGGCGTTCGATTTCTCCGGCGCGCTGGCGGGCCATGTCGATCCGGAGCGCATTGCCGTCGTGGCGCTGTCGGACACGCTCGAAGGCATCGACGTGTCCTGGGCGACCGATGCGATCGCCGCGCAGAACATCCGGCGCGACCTGCGCGACGGCACGCCGATCACCGGCATCGCCGGCTTCGATCCGCCGGGCGAGAACGCCCCGCGGCTCGTAATGCCGGTGCGCATCGACATCACGGATCCGGACGTCTACCAGGCGGTGGCCTGGAGCCGCGAAGGCCCGATCCGCAACCGCTCGCCGCTGCCGATCGTGCTGCAGTACGTGCACGCGCTCGTCATCGAGGGCAATCGCCCGCGCCTGTACTCCTGGACGCTGGACGACACGCCGCTGCCGCCCTCGTCGACGCTGGAGCTGGACCTCGGTCCCATTCCCGAAGCGGTGGACGGCAAGGCGGAGCGCGTCTGGCTGCAGTACCGGCTCGACCGGAGCTGCGAGACCTGCATCGACGGCGTGGTCGACACGTTGCTGTCGGGCGACGTGTGGCCGGACACCGGCAGCATCACGCTCCGGAGCCTGACGCCGCTGGAGGCCACCGGGGCCGCCGAGATCTGGGTCGACGTCCGCTCCCGCTTCTTCGACCCGAGCGACAGGAGCGTCAGGCCGGGTCCGCAGACCACGATCGTCGCCGACCGCGCGAGCTACCAAATCGACCCCGTCTTCCTGACGAGCCGCCTCGATCCGGCGACCGGCGAGGCCTGGCCGCTCTTCGAGTACCGGCTCACGCTCGTCATGCCCGACGGCAGCGTCCACGACGGGATGCACTGGCTGCCCAGCGAGCGCGACACGGTCGTGATCGGCCCCGTGCAGGTCGAGCAGTCCCTGGGCTTCCTCCCGGGAAGCGGGACCTGACCATGGCGAAGCGCAGCCTTGCCCTGTGCCTGCTGGGCCTGCCGGCGTTCGCCGCGGCCGTGCCGGACTTCAGCCAGCGCATGGACGTCGCCGGCATCACGGTCGTGCGCGACCGCGAAGCGCCCCGCACGTTCTATTTCCTGCCGAACGCGATCGAGATCGCGACCGCGGACGACGGCGGCCCCAGGCTCGCGTTCACGGTCGCGGTCTATACCGGGTCCGTCGTTCACGGGGACCAGGGAGAGCGCCGGCTGCGGGCCTCGTTCTACGCCCGCGTCCGGCGTGCCGATCACGACCCGTTGCGCTACCGGCGCGCGGCCGACGAGCTCGTGCAGCGCTTCGGGCCGGGCGTGGTGCTGCGCGAGATTCCCGTGAGCCGCCTGGATGCGAAGCTCGTGTACGCCGGCGACGACGGCAGCGAGCGCACCGCCGCGGAAGGGTTCTTCGAGCCGGCGGACGGCGCGCCGTGGGGCGGCGCGACCTGGCAGGAGCGCGACGTGTTCCTGGCCCTCGACCCGGTGAACGCCCAGCTCGTCGAGCACGTCCTCGAGAACGGCGATCCCGGACTCACGCTGAGCTACGCGTTCCATGCGCGCGCCTGGGTTGCCGCGGATGCCCCGGGCGAGATCGATGCCGAGGGCATCGATCCCGCTCTCCTCGGGGAGCTCGCGGAGGATGGCGGTGAAAGCCCGGAACAGCCCGCGGAGATCGTGGTGCAGGCGGATGCGCTCCCGATCCGGATCGCAGCGGAGCACCGCGCGTCGCGGATCGAGCGTTATCACCTCGAGAGCACGACGCCGCCGAACTACGCGAGCCTCGTCGTGTACTGCTTCGACTTCCGCGACGCCCTGCGCGAAGACCTTTACGAGAAGGCGGTGGTGATCGAAGCGAGCGGCGCGGCCGGCGGCACGACCCGCCACCTCGCCGTGTTCGGCGGCGACACCCCCGAGATCTACGCCCGGACGGTGCGCTTCCCGTTCGCGGTGGACCTGCGCAAGCCCTACCGCTGGCGCGCCGAGGAGGTGCTCACGAGCGGCGAGCTCAAGGTCGGCGACTGGATCGAGAGCGCGTCGTGGGTCGAGCCGATCGACGCCACGGGCGACGTCACTGCCTGGAACGAACGAGCCGAGGGAGAAGACCTGTGAGGAACGTGCTGCATTTCGCCATCCTGCTTGCGCTGCTCGCGACCGCGCCGCTGCAGGCGGCCGTCAACTACGACGCGGGCGTGCTGACGCTGGAAGGCGTCCAGGTCTTCCAGGATGCCGACGACCCGACTGCCTGGTACTACCTGCCGCAATACCCCAGGGTCGCCCGCAACGAGCAGGGCGATTTCCAGTTCCTGCTGCTGAAGCAGGTCGGCGGCGATGCCCCCGGCGGCATCTTCCACGCGCTCATCGAGTTCACGCTGGACGAAAGCGTCGTCGAGCGCGTGCAGGCGAAGCTCCAGGAAGTGCGGCCCGGCGCGAAGCTCGTCGGTGCGCTCCCGCTCCTGCAGCCGGGCGAGAACGACGCCGTCGGCGGCTTCCGCGTGATCTCGGCCACGCTCGACCCGAACGCGCCGCCCGATCGCCTCACGGGCCGCGTCGTGGCCAGCGGCCCGGCGCCGCTCACGCCGGGGTCGCGTGCCGCGATCGCTGCCCGGCTTTCGGCGGCCGAGGCGACCGTGCTCATGGACTCCATGACCGGGGCCACCTCCGACCTGTCGATCGCGATCCGCGGCTACTACGAGGCGAAGGTCCGCGGCTACAACGCGACGGTCAGGGCGAACATGGACACCATCTACTCGCACCGCAGCGTCGTGGACAACCTGACCAAGGGATACACGAAGCGCGAAGCGCGCCGCCTCGTCGACGAGCTGCACCAGGACGGGGCGATCGAGGTCGACGTCTACGACCGGACGGAAGCGCTGGGCCTCGATGCCAAAGACCTCGCCGGGGTACTGGACGTCGTCACCGACAAGCTGATCGAGGTCATGTTCGACACCGAGACCGGCTGGTCGCGCGTCCCGGACCCCGAGGTCCTGCTCGCGCAGGAGCAGATCAAGGGGCGCCAGGAGAAAGGCTGGTTCGGCAAGATCTTCGGCGGCCCCGAGGACCTGCCGTACTACACGGACGACCAGTACGTCCTCAAGAACCGCGAGGACATCCGTTCGCAGAGCTTCTTCCTGAACCTCTCGAAGTCGACGGTCATCCGCATCCCGTTCGACACGACCGGCAACATCGGCGGTTTCTACGACGCGCTGACGCCGGAGGTACGGGCCGCCCTGTTCCGGGTCGTGGACCTCGAAGCGGATGCGGACCTGCAGCAGCTCGACGTGCGCTTCCACGTCGACGGCCAGATCGCGGAAGGCTTCGAGCAGACGTTCAACAACGTCGCGGTCAACGTGCGCCAGGCCGGCAGGAACGGCCGGCCGTCGCGTTCCGACAGCCTCTACATCCAGGCCGCCGACCTGGCCGGCGGCGACGGCATGCGCACGTTCAGGCTTTCGCGCCTCGGCGATGCGACCGACGCGTGGCGGGAATTCGAGTACCAGGTCGCGTGGTCGCTGCGCGGGCAGTCGGGCCTGCTCCGGCAACCGGCCGACCCGGACCGGTGGCTCCGCTCCAGCGACGGCATCGTCACTTTGCTGCCGCCGCTCGAGCGCAAGGCGATCACGATCCTCACCGACACTCGCGAGTTCGAAAACCGGGGCGTCGTCGCCGCCGTCGTGCAGATCATGTCGGAGCTGGGCGGCGAAGTGCGCTTCGTCGGCGAGACCCGGATCCTGTCGAGCGACTCCGACCCGCTGCGCGAGCGCGTCGTGTACCACGATCCCGGCGAGCCCGTGGCGTTCCGCATCGTCTGGCACACGCGCGACGGGAAGCGCGCAAAGGGCGACCCGGTGCTGCTCGAGGACAACCTCATCAACGTCGCGGCACCGGCCGCCGACTGGCTCGCGGAGCACGCCACGTGAGATCGCCGATCGCCATCGCGTGCCTCGCGGCCGTACTCGCGGCGGCGTTCCTGCCGGCCCGTTCGTCGGCGGAGCTGCTCGTCGACCACGCGCGCTTCGTCGATGGCCTGTGGCTGTTCCCGCAGAAGGACCAGCCGCGGAGCTGGCGCTACCTGCCGCAGAGCGCGTACCTGTCGACGAACGCCGCCGGCGATCCCCAGTTCTCGCTCACTTTCTTCGTCGACGAGGAGCCCGCCGCGGGCGCCGCGGAGGCGAGCTCGATCGGCACGGCGAGCGGGGGCGCGATCCTGCACCTCCTGGTGGAGTACGGCACGCCGCCGGGAGCGGTCGCGGCGGCGCAGGCAGCGCTGCGCCGGGAGCTGGACGACGACACGCTCGTCGTCGACGGACCGGTCATCTTCGACAGCGGCACGTTCTCGGTCGTGTCCTCGGTGCTGACCGGCGAAGGCGCCCGCTCCGCCACCCTCGTCGCGCAGCGCCCGGCGCCCGTGCTCGAAGGCCAGAGCGTCGCGCTTTCGTTCCAGCTCGAGCCGCGGCTCGCGAACGTCCTGCTCGCGACGATGCAGACCGATACGCCCGATTTCTCGCTCGCGTTCGACCTGCAGTTTCACGGGCTCAGCGACGCCTACGACGCCGAGATGGTGATCGACTGGGAAAAGACGAAGAACAGCCTGCGCGCGGGCGGCGGCATCGACGTGTACGTCGTGTCGCTCGACGCCGAGGCCGCGATCGAGAGGGCATTCCAGGACGGCGCCATCGAGCTCGTCGTGCACGGCGACGACGCGCAGATGGACAGCCTCGTCCAGCTCGCGCACTCGAAAGCCATGGACATCCTGTACGCGCCGATCGAGATCGACGAGATCCCGCCGGACCAGCGGGGCGGCATGATGGACGCGCTCGGCCTCATCCTCGACGGCATCGGCGGCAAGGCCGCCACGTCGGCGCTCGGCTTCGGGCTGTCGGCGAGCTACCGCATGAAGGACCTGAGGAGCGAAGGCGTCACGCGGCTCTCGTTCCGGAAGGCGGATACGGTGCGGCGCAACGCGCTGCTCACCGTCAACCTGGGCGACCTGTACGCGCGCTACGGCGACGACGAGCGCTTCTTCCGCGTGGAATCCACCGGCGACTGCGATTTCGCGCAGCGCCGGGTTTTCGTGCTGGTCGACGGCGCGCTCAGGCCGGACATCGGCTCGTTCGTCAATCACGTCGGCGTGTGGCTGCGCAAGCGCCATGCCTCGGGCGAGGTCACCCTGCGCGAGCTCACGATCGATCCGCAGCGGCTGGACGCGGGCGAGACGCCCGGGCCGCTCGTCTACAACAGCAAGGGCGACGGCTGCGACGAGCGCTGGCTCAGTTACGAGTACCGCACCGACTGGAACTTCATCGGCGGCGGCACTTATGCGTCCGACTGGCAGGACTCGTCCTCGGCGAGCATCGGGCTCACCGCACCCTACCACCGCCGGCTCGTCGAGCTCGCCGGCGACATGCAGGTCCTCGCCGAGCGCGGCGTTCGCGCCGTGGTCGTCGAGGTCAGCAGCGATTTCTTCGGCCGGCGCAAGGTCGAGCGCCGCACCCTGCGGCCGGCGCCCGGCGCGCCGCCGCCGGAGCCCGTTGCGCTCGTGCTGCCGGCCGGCAGCTACGACTACCGCTACGAGGTCACCTGGATCATGGACGGGGGCCCGGTGACGGCGGCGGGCGAGGACGACCTGGGATTCATCTTTCTCGACGAGATTCCCGGCCGCCCGTGAGCGGCAGGGGGATCCCGCAACAGGAGCACTGCGATGAAACGGAAAACCCGCAACAGGTCGGGCACGACCTTGAAAGCGATCCTGGCGATGCTGCTTCTCGGCATCGGGCCGTGGGCCGAGGCCGTCGTCCTCGACGACGACCGGCGGATCTCGGTGAAGCTCGACGACGGCACGGACGTCGTCCTCTACGGGGAAGCGGGCAACGCGCGCGAGATCGGCTGGTACTACCTGCCGCCGCGACTCACCGTCGCGATGTCGGACGACGGCCGCCCCGAGTTCCTGTTCATGAAGTTCATCACGGGCACCAACACCGACGGCAGCGGCGTCTCCGGTGCCCTGCTGCACTTCCTCGTCAAGTGGGGCCTCACGGCCGAGCAGGAGGCGGAGCTGCACCGCCGCATCGAGGCGGAGCACGGCGGGGTGCTGAAAGGCGCGGCACCTCTGTTCGCCGCGACGGGCACGGACCCGGGCTTCTCGATCGTATCGGCCACGCTGCAGGACGGCCAGCGGCGCGAGCAGCTCGTCTCCTCCGGTGCGGCACCGCTCATGCCGGGCGGCAAGGCGGCGGCCGCCGCCAGGCTCGACGCGCTCGGCGCGCAGCTTCTCGCGAAGACCTTCGAGCCCGAATCCACGATCACGGACGTGACGGCGGTCTTCAACCTCGCGTACGAGACGCAGATGCCGGCCGCGAAGGGGCAGGTGGTCATCGACTGGAGCCGCATCGAGCAGGACATCCAGCGCATCCAGGCAGAGTACAGCCGCACCGTCGCCGGCCGCGAGAAAGGGACCACGGGGTGCTTCCTGTTCTTCTGCACCACCTCGGAGAGCAACGTGTACCGGTACTCGTACGACGAGATGCGCAACGAGTACCACTACCTGATGGAGCAGCGCTACATCACGTTCGAGTTCGAGGAGCGCGTGGCCGACGAGCGCGTCGAGAAGATCCGCGAGGCCTTCATCAACTACTTCATCAACTCGATGTCGCAGCCGGCGGAGGCGCCCGCGGCCAATCGCACGTCGGAGGACGAGGGCGAGGAAGACGACGATCTCGGCATCCGGACCGGCGCGCAGTACACCTACAACGTCAACAAGATCAAGACCGGCATCCAGCGCGGCCGGCAGGTGTTCCGCATGGATTACAAGCTGACGCTGCGCTGGCCGCTGCAGGTCGTCGGCAACCTCAAGAGCTGGTACGCGGAGGTCGCGTCGGACCCGCACGCGGTGCAGTCGGTCGTGCTCGACGACCCGATGTTCGAATGGCGCGACATCCTGTTCCTCGTCGATGCCGAGGACAAGGACCTCTACGGCTCCGAGATCAACTTCACGACGATCAACGTCCGCAAGCAGCGGGCGGACGGCAGCGTGTTCGAGGATGCGATCACCATCGACGAGGCCCACCTGCGCGACAAGGGAACGCGTGCGCTCCTGAATTACGCGCGCGGCGCGGATCCCGACAGCGGCACCTACGAGTACAAGGTGCAGATGTCCTTCCGCGGCGGCAAGCGCTGGCCGGAGAACCCGACCTGGCATCGCGGCGACTGGGAGGGTGTCTCGATCGCCTCGCCGCTGTCGCGGCGCATCCTCGAGCTGGAAGCGGACCTCGCCGAGCTCCAGGCGGCCGGCGTCACGCGGGTCACGGCGCAGGTCCGCTACCCGAAGCTCGGCGAAGAGGCAGAGCAGAACATCCAGCTCTCGGTCGCGGGCGGCGAGCCGCTGGTCGAGCAGCCGATCTTCATGAACAGCAGCGCGGCGGGCTACGTGTACCGCCTGATCTTCAACCATCGCGAGCAGGGCCGCCTCGCCACGCCCTGGAGCAAGCGCACCAGCGACGACTACATCTACGCCGCGCTGCCGGAAGAGCTGCGCCGCGACCTGCTGGACGAGGCCGTGGACGACATCGTGCGCGCCGCGAAGGAAGCGGTGGTCGCCGAGGCCGGCAACCAGCTCGCACGCTTCAACATCCTGCTTGGGGAGGACGAGTCATGAGACGGCATACCCGAATGATGGTCCTGCTGGCTGCCGGCTGGCTGTGCGCCGCGGCGGCCGTGCAGGCCCAGGAGGTCGTGATCGACCGCCAGGTACGGGCCGGCGAGCTGACGCTGTTCCCGTCGGCCGCCAACCCGAACCAGTACTACTACGTCGCGGACCGGGCGCGGCTGGCGACGAACGCCGACGGGCGCCCGGCATTCTCGTTCCTGCGCTACGTCGAGCCGGCCGCTTCGGCCGACACGGACGCCGACAAGGCGGCCGGCGGCGGTATCGTGCATGCCGTCGTCGAGCTGGGCGTGCCGGACGACGTGCTCGACGACGCCCGCTCGGAGCTCCGGCGCGTGAACCCGAACGGAACGATCGCCGGCCCGGTCGCGTTCAAGTCCGGGACGTTCGCGCTCATCTCCTCGTTCGCCGCCCCGGGCTCGGAATTCACCGACCAGGTGCTCGGCGTGGGCAAGGCGCCGCTGCTCGAGAACGCGAAAGCCGCGGTGTCCCTGAGCCTGACGCGGAAGGGTGCGGAGGTGCTGTGGGAATCGTTCCGCAGCGGCACTCCCGACATCTCGTTCTCGTTCGAGATGGACATCGACGGCTTCCGCTCGCCGATGCAGGCCACGATCGAGGCCGATTTCGAGCGCATCTACGCGCACGACAACTTCGCCGCGGGCGTCGCGACGCCGTACCTGCAGGGGGAGATCGAGGCCACCTTCGAGGATTTGCGGCGCAACGGCGCGATCAAGGTCACGCAGGTCGGCTCGGACGAGAAGATGGACGCGCTGATCGCGACGGCCTACGACCGGCTGACGCAGCTCATGTTCGACCGGGCGGATTCGTCCGGCACGCCGACGACCGCCGACCTCGCGGGCGCCGGCGGCACCGACGGGATGCTGAGCAAGGCGTCCGCGCTCCTCGAGGCGCGGCGCAGCGAAACCCGCGCCGCCAACGAGGCGGCACGCGAGCGCAACGCGCAGAACGCCGGGCTCCGCGCTGCGGCGGCGGGCACGCGCGCGCGCCTCGAGCAGACGCAGGCACGCGTCGAGGCCGCCGAATCCGGGGCGACGGCGCTCGACGAGCGTGCGGCGAGTGCGCGCGAGATTGCCGAGCGCTATCGGGAGCGCGCGCAGGCCGCGACGGACGATGCCGAGCGCGAGAACCTGCAGCAGCTCGCACAGCAGTGGACGCAGCAGGCGGAACGCTACGAGAACACCGCCAGGGAGCGGCGCACGGAAGCCGACACGCACCGCCAGGAGCTCGCCGCTCACCAGGCCGAGGCGGCCGAAGCCGAAAGCCGGGCGGAAAGCGCCGGTCCCGACGAGGAGCTCGAGGAGCTGCCGTCGCTGGCGATCGTGGCGTCGTACAAGATGAAGCGCGTGCGCCAGTCGGGCAAGTTCACGATCGACCTGAACAAGTACACGGTCAGCACGCTGTCGCATCGCTTCGACCAGAACATCGGCGACCTCACCCGCTTCGTCGAGGACGAGCGCGTGTTCCGCACCGTCAACATCGCGGATTCGGCTTTCCGCCAGCGCGAAATCCCCGTGTTCATCGACGGGCTCAACGCCGCCGATTTCGGCCAGTACGTCAATTTCGTCACCGTGACCCTGCGCAAGCGGCACGAGAACGGCACGATGTCGACGGACGAGATCCGGATCGACCGCAACAACTTCCAGCAGGCGGCCAACAACTTCAAGCTCGCCTACGCGCGCCTCGGCGACTCGGGTGCCGGATTCCTCGAGTACGAGTACCGCGTGCTGTGGAACTTCTTCGGCGGTGCCGAGGTGGACGAGCCGTGGCGGTCGTCGACCCGCAGCGGTATCTCCGTGGTGCCGCCGTACCAGCCGCGGAGCGTGTTCCTCGAGGCGCGGCCGGAGGACCTGGCAGCCGCCAACGTCCGCTCCGTGGACGTGCGCCTCTATTACACGCTCGGCGATTCGGTGCAGTCGAAGCGGCTTTCGCTCCGGCCGCGTGACGGGCAGGACCTGTCGGCCACGATCGACTTCATGCTGCCTGCCGACCGTTACGACTACGAGTACGAGATCGACTGGCGGCTCGCCGATGGCACGCGGGTGTCGTCCGGCCGGGTCAGGAGCGAGGACGGCACCCTGTATTTCGACGAGATCGAGGAGGGCTAGACATGCGCGTTTCGGGAATGATCACCGCCGGGCTGGCAGTCCTGGCACTGGCCGCCGGCAGCGCCCTCGCCCAGGAGGACGAAGCGGAGGGCTGCAGCGTCTGCGAGTTCGATGCCGAGACCATCGTCGGCTCGACCACGCACTACCGCGAGTTCCTCGATCGCATGGCGGCCGCGGAGGTGCCACTGCGCGAGTACACCCAGGACTCGCTGACGTCCATCGAGATGGGCTCCGGGCACGCGGTGCGGGATTTCTCGCGCTGGTACCGGCACCGGATCGAGCAGCAGAACGCCGAGGAGCTCCAGAGCCGGATGATCGCCGAGTTCCTCGGCGAGGCGCTGACGCTCGGGCTCAACTATTTCCTGCCGGGCTCCGGCGCCGTCGCCAATGCGATCCGCGGCTACGGCAGCCGGGCCTACGGCGTGCTGGTCAGCCGGATGCCGGACGGCAGCAACGACCCGGCGCCTTACCTGCAGCGGATCAGCGAGGACCTGGAAGACGGCACCGACCAGCTCCAGGCGTTCATCATCGACATGTTTCACGGCACCGACGACCAGGCGCTGCGGGACCAGATGGACATGATCAAGATGGAGTACGTCTGGGAGAAGGAATGGCAGCGTGAAGAGGGTCACCCCGACGCGAGCCGGCGCTCGCCGGGCGACAACACGCGCCGGCTCCTGCGCGAGATCGGGATCGGACCCGGAGGGCGGACCACCGTCGCGGCGGTGCACGAACGGGTCCTGAAGAAGCTCATCAAGGACGTCTATTGTGCCCAGCTCCGGGGCAACCCGGTGATGAGCTGCGAAAGCGACGCCTGGCTCGCCGACCAGATTGCCACCGGCATGGCGCTGCGCCTGATCGCCGCGGAGGGCGATCCGGCCCGCATGTACAGCATCGGCGACGCGGCGCAGCTCCGCCGGATCTGCGCGGCTGAGCCGAGCCACTGGGCCTGGCAGAACGCGGACTGCCGGCGGTGAACGCGACAGAGGTGCGCATTCAGGGATGAATGCGAAGGCCCCCGCGCGCTTCGCTCACGCGCGGGGGCCTCTTTTCCTACTCGCGCGCGGCAACCACCGCTTCGGCGGCGGGGACCGCGGCGCTCGCGGCACGCTGGCCCTGCTCCTCCGGGCAGCAGCAGGGGCCCATCAGGATCTTCGCCACCAGGATGGCGATCAGCGCGCCCGCGAAGCCGCCACCGGCGGCGGACAATGCATACACGGTCTGTGGGGGACGACTTCCTTCGGCCATGCGCGTACTCCTCGATAACCAGAACGGTAAATGGCGCCATAGAGCCGCGCCGATTGTAGTAAGTTATGCGCAGGCCGCACACTGCGACGTGCGCAAGGGGGATTCGCGGCCAGGGACTGGAAATGCGCTCAGGAACGAGGCGGTCATGGCCAGGCACGGCCGTCTAGCCGGCCCTGCGCCGTCGGTGACGATGCTGCTGCATCACTGGCGTGCCGGCGACAAGGCAGCCCTCGAGCGGCTCACGCCGATGATCTACGAGGATCTGCGCCGGATCGCGGCGCGGGCGCTCCGCTCCGAGCGCAGCGGCCATACCCTGCAGGCGACCGCGCTGGTCCACGAGGCTTTCGCACGGCTCGTCGACGCGGACGTCGCCTGGCAGGACCGTGCCCATTTCTTCGCCATCGCCGCCCGCCTGATGCGCCGCATACTCACCGACTACGGCCGTGCCCGGCAGCGCGACAAGCGCGGCGGCGGGATGCGGCCGGTCACGCTGCACGAAGCCGGTGAGACGCCTTGCGAAACGGACCGCCTGGTCGAGATCGACGACGCGCTGGAACGGCTCGCGCGCATCGACCAGCGCAAGAGCGACGTGCTGGTGCTGCACTTCTTCGGTGGCATGACTTACGACGAAATGGCCGAAGCGCTCGGGATCTCGCCGGCCACGGTGGATCGCGACCTGCGGCTGGCGAAAGCCTGGCTCGCCAATGAGCTCGCGGACCATTGAGCTCACGCCGGAGCGCTGGCGCCGCGTCGAGGAGCTGTTCGCCGCCGCCCAGGCCCGCGATCCGGCCGCGAGAAGCGCGTACCTTGCCGAGGCGTGCGGTGACGATGCCGAGCTGCGCCGCTACGTCGAGTCGCTGCTCGGCGCCGATCCGGCAATAGCCTCGAGCGTGGAAGACGCCATCTCCCGCACCGCCCGGGAGGCGTTCGCGGACGAGCGGGAGGCGGAGGACGGCATCGCCGGAACGCGTATCGGCGCCTACCGCATCGAGCGGCTGCTCGGCTACGGGGGCATGGGGGTGGTCTACCTCGCCCGGCGCGACGACCGGCAGTTCGAGCGCCAGGTCGCGATCAAGCTCGGCAAGCGCAGGCTGCTCGATCCGATGACCGAGGCACGCCTGCGCAGCGAACGGCAGATCCTGGCCAATCTCGATCACCCGAACGTCGCACGCCTGCTGGACGGCGGCACCACGGAAGACGGGGTGCCTTACCTCGTCATGGAGTACATCGACGGCATCCGCATCGACGAGTATTGCGACCGCCATCGCCTCTCCATTCGGGAGCGGCTCGAGCTGTTCCGCGTGATCTGCGATGCCGTTCACTACGCTCACCAGGCCCTCGTCGTCCACCGCGACATCAAGCCGTCGAACATTCTCGTGACGGCGAAGGGCGAGCCGAAGCTGCTCGATTTCGGCATTGCCAAGCTGGTCGACGCGGAAGGCGTGGCCGGCGACGGCCTGACCCGCACCGGGGTCGCGGTGCTGACGCCGGAGCACGCCTCCCCCGAGCAGCTCGCGGGCCGGCCGGTGACGACGGCGACCGACGTCTACGCCCTGGGCGTCCTGCTGCACCAGCTCCTCACCGGCCTGCCGCTGCACGACCTGCAGGGCCTGTCGCCGGCCGAGGTGGCGCGCACCGTGTGCCAGGTGCCGCCGCTGAAGCCGAGCGACCGGCTGGCCGCCGCGCAGCGTGCTCGCGGGGACTCCGTCGGGCTCAGGGCGGTAGCGCGCGACCGCCAGCTCCAGGTCGAGTCGCTCATCAGGACGCTGAAAGGCGACCTCGACACGATCGTGCTCAAGGCGGTGCACAAGGAGCCGGAGCGCCGCTACGTTTCGGCCGCCAAGCTGTCGGACGACGTCGACGCGTACCTGAAGTCGCTGCCGATCTCGGCGCAGCCGGACTCGTGGGCCTACCGGACCGGCAAGTTCGTGCGCCGGCACAAGCTCGCCGTGGCGATGTCCGGCGCGTTCCTGGCCGTGCTCTACACGATGCTGGTGGCCCTGTTCGTGCAGAACGAGCGCATCATGGCGGAACGCGACCATGCACGGGAGATCGCGCGGTTCCTCGAGGACATCTTCACGTCTCCCGACCCGGCCAACACGCGCGGGCTCGACATCACCGCCAAGGAGATCCTCGCGACCGGCGCGGCGCGCATCACGACGGAGCTCGCGAACAAGCCCGAGATCCAGTCCTCGCTCATGGAGACCATCGGCCGGGTGTACCTCAACCTCGGCGAGTACGCGCCGTCGATCGACATGCTCGAGAAGTCCCTGGAGCTCCGGATGGAGACGCTGGGCAGCGATCATCCCACGGTCGCCCAGGCGAAGAACGAGCTCGCCGCGGCGCTGATCCGGAAGGCCGAGTACACGCGCGCCCGCACCCTGCTCGAGGAATCGCTCGAGCTCAACCGTCGCGAGCAGGGCGCTGCCTCCCGGGAGGTCGCCGAAAACCTGTACAACCTCGCGGAGCTGCACCTCGCCATGGGCGAGCTCGACAGCGCCGAGCGGTACGCGAAGGAGAGCATCGACATCTACACGCCGATCCAGGCGGAGCACGCGATCGAGCTCGCGGAAGCGAAGAACGCGCTCGCGAGAATCCTGCAGGTGCGCGGCGATCTCGACCGGACGGAAGCCTTGCTGCGCGAGGCCATCGGTATCGTGGAAGCGAGGGCCGGCAGCGATCACCCGCTGATGGCGTACTACCTCCAGAATCTCGGCGTTCTCCTCAAGTCGAAAGGGGATCTCGACGCGGCGGAGCGGACCCTGAACGAGGCGATCGACGCCGCGCGCCGCATCCTCGGAGAGAAGCACGATCTCGTGGCGACGACGCTGGCGATCCAGGGCTCGCTCCTGCACGGCCGGGGCGATTACCCGGCGGCGGAGCAGGCGTATCGCGAGGCACTCGCGCTCGACGCCGAGGCGCGGGGCGAATCGCACCCGTTCGTGGGCTACGACATGACCAGCCTCGCCATGCTGCTGCACGACAAGGGCGACCTGGCCGGCGCCGAATCGCTCCTCGGGGGTGCGCTCGCCATCTATGCCGAGTCGCTCGACGAGAACCACCAGTACGTCGCTTCGGCGCTGACCGAGCTCGGGGCCGTGCTCACGAGCGCCGGGCGCCCCGGCGAGGCGCTCGCGCACCTCGAGCGCGCGCTCGAGATTCGCCGCCTGGACTACGCGGAGGACACGGTGTTCTTCGCCTCTACGCTCTCGGAGTACGGCAGCGCGCTCCTGGCGCTCGGCGACACGGACCGGGCCCGTCCCCTGATCGAGCGCAGCGCCGCGGTGCTCGCCGAGCATGACGACCGCCGCGCGCGGCGGGCGCGCATGGCGCTCGCGCACCTGCAGGAAACGGCATCCGCCCACGCGCCGCCCTGACGCTCGCCCGGCCGGCCCGGCACCTGGCCGCGACGCTTAGTCGGGGCGCTGACAAGTGGTATCGTGACGTCCCGGAACATCGGTACTCTGCCGGAAGCCGGCCAACCGTTACGCTTATCGCCTCACGGGAGCCAGGACCTTGACCTTGACGACACTTCTTTCGAACTCGCGCCTGCCTGTCGCCTTACTTCCCGCGTTGCTGCTGTGCTCGCCGCTCGTCGCCTCCGGCGGCGACGTGCCGATCGTCCATCCCGGCCCGCCGGGCGAGGCGCCCCGCACCCTGAGCGCCGAGGAAGCGATCGAGGTCGCCAACACGGGGTATTCGCCTGCGGACGTGCAGTTCCTGCAGGACATGATTCCGCACCACTTCCAGGCGGTGCAGATGGCGGCGCTGGTGGCAGGGCGCACGAACCGGCCCGAGCTGGTCGACATGGCCGGGCGCATCGACGCCTCGCAGAAGGACGAGATCGCTTTCATGCAGGAGTGGCTGCGCGCGCGCGGGGAGGTCGTGCCCGAGCCCGACGACCATGCCGCGATGCACACGAGCCACCGCATGGCCGGCATGGCGACCCCGGAGCAGCTCGCCGAGCTGGCGGCGTCCAGGGGCACCGAGTTCGACCGGCTGTTCCTCGAGCTCATGATCGCGCACCACGAAGGCGCGCTGCGCATGGTCGAGCGGCTGCTGGAGCAGCCTGGCGCGGCCTACGACCCGCTGCTGTTCGAGTTCACCACGGACGTGAAGAACGACCAGACGACCGAGATCGAGCGCATGCACCGCCTGCTCGTCGGCCTGTCGGCCGACCCCCGCGCCGGGCTCGGGGCAGGGCTGCACGACGCCGACCAGGCGATCATGAACCTCGAGCTCGTGGCTTCGCTGCCGCGGCCGCCCGGTTTTTTCGATCCGCGCAACCCGGCCGAGCTGCCGCCGGGGCTGCTGGACGCGGCCCGCGACGCCGATCGCCCGAAGGACGAGGAACCGGAAGCAGCAGCCGGCGAGTCGAATCCGCGTGCACCGCTGCTGTCGTTCATCAACACCGACATCGCCTTCCAGGGCGACGTGATGGTCGTCGGCAGCTATCACGGCTTCAACGTTTACCGGCTCGGGGCCGACGGGGTGCCCGAGCACGCGAGCTCGGTGGTGTGTCCCGGCGGGCAGGGCGACGTGTCGATCGTCGGCGACCTCCTGTTCATGTCGGTCGAGCAGACGCGCGGGCGGATCGACTGCGGACTGCAGGGTGTGATCGAGCAGGTGAGCGCCGAGCGTTTCCGCGGGCTCAGGATATTCGACATCAGCGACCTGGAACGGCCGGTGCAGGTCGGGGCCGTCCAGACCTGCCGCGGCTCGCATACGCACTCGGTCGTCTCGGGCCCGGACGAGCGCGGCAGGATCATCGTGTACGTCTCCGGCACCGCGACGGTCCGCGACCAGGAAGAGCTCGAGGGCTGCATCGGGGACTTGCCCGGCGACAACCGGACGGCGCTGTTCCGCATCGACGTCATCGAGGTGCCGGTCGACGATCCGGCGAGCGCACGCATCGTGGACAGCCCTGCGGTGTTCGCCGATCCGGAGACCGGCGTGCTGGCCGGCCTGTGGCGCGGCGGCGACCACGGCGAGCACACCCAGGAAACCTACGTGACGGACCAGTGTCACGACATCACCGTGTTTCCCACCCTCGGCATCGCCGCCGGTGCCTGCTCGGGCAACGGCATCCTGTTCGACATCTCGGACCCCTACAAGCCGCACCGGCTCGACGCCGTGGTCGACGAGGGCTTCGCGTACTGGCACTCGGCGACCTTCAACAACGACGGCAGCAAGGTGCTGTTCACGGACGAATGGGGCGGCGGCAGCCGGCCGCGCTGCCGCGCGTACGACCCGTTGAACTGGGGCGCGAACGCGATTTACGACATCGTCGACGGCAAGCTCGTGTTCCGCAGCCATTACAAGTTGCCCGCGCCGCAGGTCGAGCAGGAGAACTGCGTCGCGCACAACGGCTCGATCATCCCCGTTCCGGGCCGCGACATCTTCGTGCAGGCGTGGTACCAGGGCGGCATCTCGGTGATCGATTTCACCGATTCCGCGAAGCCGGTGGAGATCGCCTGGTTCGACCGTGGGCCGATCCACGCCGAGGAGCTCGTGTTCGGCGGCTACTGGTCGGCCTACTGGTACGACGGCCGTATCTACGCCACCGAAACCGTGCGCGGCCTGGACGTGTTCGCGCTCGTGCCGAACGAGTACCTGACGGAGAACGAGATCGCCGCGGCATTGCTCGCCGACCAGGGCGAGCGCTTCAATCCGCAGCAGCAGTTCCCGGTGACCTGGCCGGCGGAGCCGGTCGTCGCCCGGGCGTACGTCGACCAGCTCGAGGGCAGCGGCTCGCTGCCGGCGTCGCTCGCCGCCGCGCTCGGAGCGGCGCTCGATCGCGCAACGGCCCGCCTCGGCAACGGTGCCCGGGATGCGCGGCTCGCCGGCGAGCTGGAATCGCTTGCCGCCGATCTCGACAACGGCGAGGGCGGGGCGGTGGCCGCGAAACGGCGGACCGCGCTGGCCGAAACGCTGAGCGGGATCGCGGCGCGGCTGCGGGGCGGCGCGTGATTCCGCCGGCGCTGGGCCGATGAAGCATTCCTGGGCGTTCGAGAAGGACTATTACGATCGCTTCTACGGCGTCCGCCGGCCGCGCCAGGAAGACCGGCGCGAGACGTCCCTCCTCGGCGATTACGTCTGCGCCTACCTGCGGTACCTGGGGCAGCCCGTGCGCAGCGTCCTCGACATCGGCTGCGGCCTCGGCCTGTGGCGTGAGCCTCTCGCGCGGCATTACCCGAAGGCCCGCTACCAGGGCGTCGAGTTCAGCCGCTACCTGTGCGACACCTACGGCTGGACGCACGGTTCGGTCGTCGACTTCGAGGCGCGTCACCCGTTCGATCTCGTGATCTGCAAGGACGCGCTGCAGTACCTCGCACCGACGCAAGCCGAGGCCGCGATCGACAACCTCGCGCGGCTGACGCGCGGCGCGCTCTATTTCAACGTCCTCACCCGCGAAGACTGGGAGGAGAACTGCGACCAGGCGCGCTCCAACGGCGAGGTGTGGCTGCGCCCCGGCAACTGGTACCGCCGGCGCCTGCGGCGGCACTTCCTGAACATGGGCGGCGGGCTGTTCCTGCGCCGCGACACGCCGCTCGTGACCTGGGAGCTCGAAAAGCTGCCGTAGGCGCGCGATGCGCGCTCCCGGAGGCGCTGTCCCGGCCTGCCGGAACGGATAGGGATCACCGAACTCGACACGTCGGCCGCCGATGAGGCATCGTCTCGGTAGGTCAGCCGGCCTCGTTCCCGGGGCCGGCACACTACCGCCGAAATCCTGACGGAGACATCCCATGCTCGTGCAGATCCGCACTGATCGTCACATCGAGGGTTACGATGACCTGGAGGACCGCGTTACGGAAAAGGTGCAGAAGGAGCTCAAGCGTTACGCCGATCGCCTGACCCGGGTCGAGGTGTACATCGGGGACGAGAACAGCGCCGTGAAGTCCGGTGCGAAGGACAAGCGCTGCACCGTGGAAGCGCGCGCGGCGGGCCTGCAGCCGCTGGCGGCCACCCACCAGGCGGAATCGGTCGAGGCCGCGGTGGCCGGGGCTCTCGCGAGCGTGCGGCGGGCGCTCAGCCACGCGACGGGCAAGCGCGGGGAGCGCTGACGCGGGATCGCCGCCGCACCGCCGGCCGCTGCGGGCGATGCGAGCGCTCAGGCCGCGGAACCCTTGCGGAACGCGGTCATGAGCTGCTGCTGGATCTGCTCCGGGACGGGGGCGTAGTGGCTGAACTCCATCGTGAAGCTGCCTTCGCCACCGCTCAGCGATTTCAGGCGGGAATGGTAGCCCTGGATCGCCTCGAGCGGCGCCTGCCCGGAGACCTCCATGCGGTTGTCCGGCAGCACCGAGGTGCCGTTCACCATCCCCCGCATCGCGGACAGGTCGCCCGTCACCCCGCCGACGCAATGGGCGGGCACGGTGACGGTGACGTCCACGATCGGCTCCATCACGATCGGCGCCGCCTTCAGGACCGCGTCCAGGAAGGCTTTTTTTCCCGCCTGGATGAAGGCGACCTCCTTGGAATCCACCGGGTGGTGCTTGCCGTCGTACACCGTGACGCGGATGTCCTGCATCGGATAGCCGGCAATCGCGCCCGATTCCATCACCTGCCGGACGCCGGCTTCCACCGCGGGAATGAACTGCGACGGAATCGCGCCGCCGACCACGGCGTTCTCGAAGCGGAATCCCTCGCCTTGCGGTAACGGCGCCACACGCAGGAACACCTCCCCGAACTGGCCCGCCCCGCCAGTCTGCTTCTTGTGCCGGTGGTGGCCCTCCGCGCCGGCGGTGATGGTCTCGCGGTACGCGATCGACGGCAGCGAGGTCTCGACCTGGACCCCGTAACGGTCCGCGATGTCCTCGAGCACGGCCCGCAGGTGCAGCTCCCCGAGGCCCCGCAACACCGTTTCGTTGAGGCTCGCGATGTGCTCCACGCTCAGGGAAGGATCTTCCGCCTGCAGTGCGTGCAGCGCATCGGAGATCTTCTGCACGTCCGCATCGCCGGGCGGGCGGATCGCCAGCCCGAATACCGGACGCGGAAGCCGTGAGGGCTCGAGGTGCAGGTGGTCCTCGTCGTGCGAGTTGTGCAGCACGGCGTCGTAGTGCGCCTCCTCGACGCGCGGGATCGCGCAGATGTCGCCGGGGATCCCCGCGTCGGCCCGGAGGTGCTCGCCGCCGTTCAGCTTGAGGAGCTGGTTCACCTTGATGGGCTTGCGTGCGTCGCCGACGTAGAGCTGCATGCCCGGCCGGATCGTGCCTTGGTGGATCCGGAAGACGGCAAGCCGGCCCTTGTAGGGATCGATGTTGACGTTGAACACGTGCGCGACGGCGTGATCGGCCGGGTCGCAGGTGATGCTCACGCGCTCGGCTTCTTCGCCCAGGCCTTTCAGGAACACCGGCGGGTTGCCTTCCGTCGGGTTCGGCATGAGCTGCTCGAAGGCCTGCAGGAGCTCCGGGATGCCTGCGCCGGTCCGCGCGGACACGAAGCAGATCGGCACGAGGTGTCCTTCGCGCAGAGCCTTCTCGAACGGCTCGTGAAGCTGCTCGGGCCCGAGCTCCTCGCCCTGCTCGAGGTAGAGCTCCATCAGCTCCTCGTCGACCTCGACGACCTGGTCGATCAGCCGCGTGTGCGCCTCCTCGACGCTGCCGAACGCCGTCGCCGCGCCGGCGGGCCGGAAGTAGCAATCGACGACGGAAGTGCCATCCGCGCCCGGCAGGTTGATCGGCAGGCATTCCTGGCCGAAGCTCGCCTGGATGCGCGCGACCAGGGAAGCAAGGTCCGCGCCCGGGTCGTCGATCTTGTTCACGATGATGAAGCGGCACAGCCGCCGCGCCCGGGCGGCGTTCATCACCCGGCGCGTCACGGCCTCGATGCCGGTGTGCGCGTCGATCACGATCGCCGCGGTGTCGACGGCCGGCAGCACGGAGAGCGCGCGGCCGATGAGGTCGCGGTGTCCCGGCGTATCGACCAGGTTCACGTGGATCCCGTCGTGATCGAAATGACAGATGGAGCAGCGCAGCGAGTGACCGAGCTCGCGCTCGCGCTTCGTGAAATCCGAGACCGTGTTGCCCTGGGCCACGGTGCCGCAGTGCGGGATCGCGCCGCCGGCGTGCAGCAGCGCTTCGGTGAGCTCGGTCTTGCCGGCCTGGCCCAGCCCGACGAGGCAGACGTTGCGGATATCAGCGGTTGCGTAGCCCACGGCGCTCCCTCCTGCTGATTCCCCCATCTTAGCTCACGGCCGGTCGGGGCGCCGCGCGGAGGGCGCGGCCGACGGCCGTGCCGGGCACGCGGTGCCCTGCAGGAGGCCGCATGGCGGCCTGGGAGCGATGGCCGGGCGCGCGACGTGCCGCAGGTCGTGCCCTGCAGCGCGGGCGAGCGCTATCGTCGGTCGCGCGCGGTGCGCTCCTGCAAGGCGCTCCGGGCGCTCCCGACCCTCGTTGCCGTGCGCGTTGCGCGCTCTCCCGTGCTACGTCGCGCTTTGCCCGTTGACCTGCGCGATCCACTCGTCCACGCGGCGCTCCAGGATCGCGAGCGGCAGCGCGCCGCCGCCCAGCACCGTGTCGTGGAACTCGCGGATGTCGAAGCGGTCGCCCAGCGCGGCCTCGGCTTTCTCGCGTAGCTCGAGGATCTTCATCATGCCGATCTTGTACGATGTCGCCTGGCCGGGGATGACCAGGTAACGCCGCACCTCCGAGCGGATCGCGCCTTCGGCGAGCGACGAGTTCTCGAGGAAATAGTCGACGGCCTGCTGCTCGGACCAGCCTTTGGCGTGCAGCCCGGTGTCGACCACCAGCCGGATGGCGCGCCAGATCTCGGTCGACAACCGTCCGAAGTCCGCGTACGGGTCCTCGTAGGCGCCCATCTCCTTCGCGAGCAGCTCGGAATACAGGCCCCAGCCCTCCGAGTAGGCATTGAAGAAGCTCTGGGTGCGAAACTCCGGCACGCTCTCGAGCTCCTGCGCGATCGAGATCTGCATGTGATGCCCGGGCAGGCCCTCGTGGTAGGCCACGACCTCGAGCTGGTGCTTCGGCATCGCGTTCATGTCGGAGAGGTGCGCGTAATAGATGCCGGGTCGCGAGCCGTCGGGTGCGCCGGGGAAGTAATGCTGTGCCGCGCCGGGCTGCTCGCGGAAGGGCTCGACGCGCTTCACCTCCAGGTCGGCCTTCGGCAGTATCCCGAAGTACTGCGGCAGGCGTCCCTCGATGAACGACAGGTGGTCGCGCGCCGCCTGCAAGTAGGCCTCGCGGCCCTCGTCGGTGTTCGGGAAGAAGAACTGCGGATCCTCGCGCAGGAAGACGAAGAACTCCTGCAGCGAGCCTTCGAAGCCGACCTTCTGCCTGATCGTTTCCATTTCGCCCTTGATACGCTCGACCTCGCTGAGGCCGTACTCGTGCACCTCGTCGGCCGTCATGTCGGTCGTGGTCGCGAACGCGAGCCGCTCGTCGTAGAACTCGAGCCCGCGCGGCAGCGCGCCGACGCCGGCGGCTTCTTCGTCCGTATTCGGCAGGTCGGCTTCCACCCAGGCGATCAGCTCTTCATACGCGGGCCCGAGGCTTTCGAGCAGTGCCCGGCGCGTGGCATCGCGCAGCTCGCCCGCCCGTGCCTCGTCGATCTTGCCGTTCTGCAGCAGCCCGTCGATCTTCGCGTTGGCGTCCGTCCACAGCGGCGCTTCGCCCTCGCCCTCGAACGGCGCGCCCCGGATGATCGCGCGAGCCTGCTCCAGCACGCCCTCGTAGGCGAAGCGCGGAGGCCGTATGCCTTCTTCGGCGCCGAGCTGCGCGCGCTCGATGAGCTGGCGCAGTCCGCGCGCGACGCCGCCGATACGGGCGATGTAGGCTTCCATGTCGGCCGGCTCGTCCACCCGGTGGAAGGAGATGAGGAACTGCGGCAGGAAGGCCTGCGGCCCCTGCATCTGCGTGAAGATGTACTGGTGCCGCCGGAAGGGCACGGCACGCTCGGCGCGTTCGAGCTCGTAGACCCAGACGTCGTAGGAAGTCTTCGCTTCGTCCGTCAGGAGGTCGTAGTCGAACGATTCCCGAAGCTCCGCCGTCGTCGCCCGGCGCCACGCGAGCTGCTCGTCCTCGGCGGCCTCCGAGAAGTCGTCGAACTTGTCGTAATCGTCTTTTCTCCCGAGGAACGTCTTGCGGATCGGGCTGAAGTCGAGCTGCTCCTGCCAGCGTGCCTCGAACCATTCGTTCAGGCGGGCCGTTTCGGCCGCCACCGCGTCCTGTGCCGACGCCGCGGGCGCCTCGTGTGTCGTCGTCGGTTCGTTGCGCTCGCCGCAGGCTGCGACCAGCAGCGCCGCGAGCAGCATGCCCCAGAATTTCTGCATCGAAGAATCCTCGTGCGGTGCTGCCATGGGCAGCGGGAGATCGGTCGGTCAAGACCGTCGAATGCGACCTTCGGGCGGCCGGAAAGTTGCCAACGATCGCAATTTCGCTTGCGGATCACAACCCCCGATCGGGCCGCGGGAGCCTGGTCCAGTGCTCATGCCGGGGCCGTGCGGGGCGCTCGCAACCAGGCTTCGGCAAGCTCGCAGGCGCAGGCGACCGTGTCGCTCGCCGAGCGCCGCGCCGCCTCGGTCTCAGCGCGCGTGTGCACCCAGCCGACGTCCGTGAGCGCCCGGACGAGGAAGAACAGCGAGAGCCGCTCGAGCGTCGCGTCCTCGAGCCGGCGCCGCGAGCGATAGCCGTCGAGCAGCGCGTCGAGGGCGGCGTCGTGCCACGGCTCGTGCCGCACGGCATGGAGCGGCGTCACGAGCTCGAACAGGTGCCAGCCCCAGCCGGAGTCGTCGAAGTCGATGAGGCGCACGCCAGTGTCGTCGACCAGCACGTTTTCCGGCAGCACGTCGGCATGGATCAGCCCGTACACGTCCGCGGTCTTCGGCAGCGCGGCCAATGCCCGGTGGACGTGCTCGCGCGCGCGCACGAGGAGGACGCGCTGCTCGCGATCGAGTGACGGCAGCTCCCAGAACCGGCCCCAGACCGGGTCGGGGCCGGCGAGCCCGTCGGCATCCCATGCGGGCCGCGTGAACCCGGGAGGCGGTTGCCAGCCGGCGGCATGCTCGTGGATGTCGGCGACGAGCGCGCCCAGGGCGTGCCACGTGCGACGCTGCCACGCGGTGTCCCCTGCATGGCGCTCGAGCGCCGTGCGGAGCGGCTCCCCGGGCATCCATTCGACCAGGTCGATCACGAGCGCCGTCGCGGTGCCGGGCGGCGTGATCCGCACCCGGAGGTCCCCGGTACGCGCGGGCACGATCGCCGGCACGTCCAGCCCCAGGCTCGCGAGCGCCTGCATCCAGGCGAGCTCGGACACGAGGGCGACCTCGTCGTGATAGCCCGGCCGGTGCACGCGCAGGGCATACGTGCCCCGCGGCGAGGTCACGCGGAACACAGCGTTCTCCCGGTGCGCGATCAGCGCGAGATCGGCGGCTTCGAGCGCATATTCGCGCAGCGCGGCGCGCGCCGCCGATTCGAAGATCGCGTGCGGTGGGGACGGGCTCGTCACGCCGGCGTTTCGGCTTCGCCGAGGCAATCGTCGAGCGCGGCAAGCAGCAGGTCCGCGTGCTCGCGCGCGAACGGCAACGGCGGGCGCAGCTTGAGCACGTTCTCGTGCCGCCCGGTCTCGCCGATCAGGACGCGGCGCTCGCGCATGGCGTTGATGACGTTTCTCGCCTGCGCCGTCGCGGGCTCGCGCGTACCGCGGTCGCTGACGAGCTCGACCCCGATGAACAGGCCGCGCCCGCGCACGTCGCCTACCAGGCGATGCCGTTCCCGCAGTGCCGCGAGCCCCTCCAGCAGGTACTCACCCGTTTCCCGCGCGCGGGCGACGAGGTTCTCTTCCTCCAGCACGTCGAGCACGGCGTTGGCCGCGGCACATGACACCGGGTTGCCGGCGAAGGTGTTGAAGTAATGCCGGGCTTCGCCGAAAGGCTCTAACAGCTCGCGGCGGGCGATCACGGCCGAGATCGGGTGCCCGTTGCCCATCGGCTTGCCCAGCGTGACGACGTCCGGCACGACGCCGTGAGCCCGGTAGCCCCAGAAGTGATCGCCCATGCGGCCGAAGCCCGGCTGGACCTCGTCCGCGATGTAGAGGCCGCCGGCCGCGCGCACGATGCCGACGGCGCGCTCCACGAAACCCGCCGGAACCTGCGGCAGGCCCTCGCCGGAGAAAATCGTGTCGAGCAGGATGCCCGCGACGCCGAGGCCGTCCGCGTGCAGCGCGTCGACTGCCTCCTGTACCCGGCGCACGCAGGCATCGGCGAGGTCGGCGCCGGCGAGTCCTGCAGGCGGGCGATAAGGATCCGGCACCGGCACGGTGCGCACCGCGCTCGAGCGCGGCTCCAGCGCAGTGCTGGCCGAGCTCACGGCGCGCACGGCCGTCGTGTTCCCGTGGTAGGAAAAGTCGGTGACGATGAACCCCGCGTGACCGGTGGCAAAACGGGCGAGCTGCAGGGCGAGGTCGTTCGCCTCGCTGCCGGTGCACGCGAACACCACCATCTCGAGCGGCGCATCGAAGGTGGCGACGAGCCGCTCCCCGTACTCGACGATGCCGGCGTGCAGGTACCGCGTGTGCGTGTTCAGCGTCGCCGCCTGGCGGGCGATCGCTTCCACCACTTTCGGGTGACAGTGACCCACGTGCGGCACGTTGTTGTAGGCGTCGAGGTAGCGCTCGCCGTGCGCGTCGTACAGCCACACGCCTTCGCCGCGCACGATGTGCAGCGGCCGTTCGTAGAACAGGGGAGCACCCGTGCCGAGCAGCGCATGGCGGCGCCGGAGCAGCGCGCCGGTGCCGCCGTGCGGCCGGCGGTCGCGGGTCATCGCTCGCCCCGTGTCGGGCTTTTGGGATAGGCTGGGGCCGCAAACGACACGTTCATCATAGTCGCTCATTATGAATGGCGGCCGCCGTCTCCTCCATCGCCGCACCGTGTTCGACGGCTGGCGGTCGATTTCCCTCTCCCTCTACATGACGCTGGTCGGCTACGGGGTGCTGGTCGGCATCCCGGTCATCAGCACGGCCTGGGTCGAGCTGCTCGGCTTCTCGGAAGTGGAAGTCGGCAGGGTGGCCGGCGCGGACCTGGGCGGGCTTTCGCTGGGCGCCGTGCTCTGCGCGTGTGTCGTCGCGAGGATCGACCGGCGGCTCCTCGTGCTCGCTTCCGCCGGGATCGCCATCGCGGCCAACGCGCTCTGCATGGTGCTGACCGCCTACGAGCAGGTGCTCTGGCTGCGGCTGCTGGCGGGCATCGGCAGCGGCATGTACACGGCGGTCGCGGTGGCCACCCTGGGTGCCACGGCGAAGCCGGCGCGCGCCTATAACCTCATGCTGTTCGCCTTCGCGTTCTCGCAGGCGCTCGAGCTGCATTTCCTGCCGCAGCTCTCGATGAACGGTATCTATCTCGTGTTCATCGTCGCTTACGCGCTCACGCTGCCGTTCCTGGGCTGGCTGCCGCCGAGGCCGGTGGAGCGCGTGCCGCGGGCGCCGGTGCCGCACGCGCCGCCGGAGCCCGCCGCCCGCGTCGGATTCGGGAACGTGCCCGCCTGGGTGCCGTGGCTCGTGCTCGCCGCCATCGTCGCCACCTACGTCAACATCGGCGGCTACTGGACCTACATCGAGCTCGCGAGCGCGGATCGCTCCATTTCCACGGCGGATGCCGACTGGGTCGGCCGCGTGCTGGTGTGGTCCTCGCTGCTGTCGCTGGTCGGCTGCCTCTTCGCGACGATCACCAGCAACCGGTTCGGGCTTGCGCGGCCGCTGCTGGTCACGCTGCTCGTGCACTCGGCGATCGTCGGCATGCTCGCCGGCGGGATCAACGACGTGAACATCGCCGCCAGCGTGTTCATGTTCAACTTCCTGTGGATCTTCGTGGACGTGTACCAGATGGCGACGGTGGCGAACGTCGATGCCACGGGCCGCTTCGCCTCGCTCATGCCGGCGGCGCAGGGGCTCGGGCAGATCGTCGGCCCGAACGCCGCCGCGACGGTGCTGGCGGCGGGCCTCGGCTACCCGGGCGTGTTCGTGATGTGCGCGTCCGCGACGCTGACGGGCTTCCTGCTCTACGGCTTCGTCTACCTGCGACTGCGCCGCACCCTGCCGGCGCTGGCCAACGCGGCGTGAGCGGAGCGTCGCCGCCGGCAGGGCGTGCTTCGCACCGCTATGATCGTGGGCCGCACGCGGTTCGCGGAGGGCGCCGGACGCCCGGGTGCTGAACGGCGACGAGAATCACCAGGGCCGGCACCTGCGCCTGCCGCCCGGCGAGTTCGGCATCCAGCGCGTGCGTCTCTACCGCTACCGTCAGGGATCCGCGGCCGCTATCCGATCGGCGATCCGGGCGGCGGCTCGGGCAGCTCAAGTTGCGCGATCGCGCCCGGCTCTTCGCGCAGGCGGCGGATGACCGAGGCGCCGCGCTCGTAGTGGGCGCGCCAGCTCGCGTCGCGCTCGTTGCGGATCTGCGCGCCCAGCCAGCCGTCCAGCTCGTCGACCGCGGCGATCGCCGCGGCCTGCACGGACGGATCGACGGAAAGGTCGCCCCCGAGCTTCAGCAGGCGCACGAGGACCTGGTCGTTCACGGCTCTCTGCAACGCACCGTCGATGCCGCTCCGGCGCTGCGCGCGCCAGCTCGCGTCGAGGAGGGCGTCGAGCACCTCGGCGAAGCCGGGCGAGTCCGGGTTGAGCGCATGCGCGCGGTCCAGGCGCGCCGCGCGGGACGGCTCGAGCAGGACCTCGAGCGTGAGGGCGATGCTGCTCGCGGCCGGCCCGAGCGGATCGAACGTCGCACCGGTGAAGGAGGGGAACAGCTCGCGTGTTTCCGGGTATCCCGGCGGGCGCGGCGGCAACAGCGGGAGCAGGCGCTCCGGGAGGCGCAGCACGTCCGGCGACAGGGTGCCGAGCAGCGCCTGGATCGCGGCGCGTTGCCGGGCCGGCTCGACGGGCGTCACCGCGGGCTGGCCGTCCCCGCGCAAGGCATAGGTGAAGCGCTGGCCGCCCACGAGCTTGCCGACCGCCTCGAGCTGGTAGCGATGCAGGAGGTAGACGGGGACGAGCACGTCCTCGAGCGTCGCGAGCGGCCGTCCGCCGCGGATGTTCGCCTCGCCGAAGCGCTCGAGCGCCACGGCGCGCACGGCGAGCAGGTGCTCGAGCTCGGCCACCGGGTCCGTGCCGTTGTCCCACAGGTTGCCGTCCGGGTGCGCGGTGCCGGGATCGCGCGAGTGCCGGTCGGCGACGTACCTGAGGCCGGAGGCCAGCGTCTCCTCGAGGATGGCGCGGCGCGCGGCAACCTCGTCCGTCTCCGGCGGGAAATCCTGGTAGGCATACAGCACCGCGCGGACGTCCCACTCGCCGATGCCGCGATCGTAGGCGTCCGAGAGGTCGATCTCGCCGTTCTCGTCGAGCCGGACGAGCGGAAACGGGTAATCCATTACCGAAGCGCGATCCTGCGTGCTCGCGGCGAAGTTGTGCTCGAGCCCGAGCGTGTGCCCGACCTCGTGCGCCGAAAGCTGGCGGATCCGGGCGAGCGCCATCTCGAGCATGGCCTCGGGCACCTCTTCGCCGCCGTACGGTGCGAGCAGGCCCTCCGCGAGGAGATAGTCCTGGCGGATGCGCTGCGAGCCCAGCGTCACGTGACCCTTGATGATCTCGCCGGTGCGGGGATCGACCACGGACGCGCCGTACGACCAGCCGCGCGTCGAGCGGTGCACCCATTGGATGACGTTGTAGCGCACGTCCATCGGGTCGGCGTCTTCGGGCAGGAGCTCGACGCGGAACGCATCGACGTAGCCCGCGGCCTCGAACGCCTCGTTCCACCACCGCGCGCCCTCGACCAGCGCCGAGCGGATCGGCTCCGGCGCGCCGCGATCGACGTAGTACACGATCGGCTCGACCGGGGCGCTCCTCGTCTCCGACGGATCCTGCTTCTGCAGCCGGTGCCGGCGCGCGTAGGCGACCGTGAGCGGCTCGCCGACCGGCCTCGCGTAATCGACGAAGCCGCTGGCACCGTAGCCGAGGCCGATCAGGCCCGCGCGCGGGTCGTACGGCAGCGGCCGGTAGTCCGCGTCCGGCAGGCGGACGAACGAGTGGTGCAGGTGCACGCTGAACTGCTCCAGGTCCGCGGTCACCGTGGGCAGCCACTTGCCCCCGGGTTTGCCCGTGAACGTGACGAGCGCCTCGATCTCGCTGTTGTCCGGGAACGCCTTCGTCCGCGGCAGGTAGATCGCCGACCGGGAGTCGTCGACGGACCAGCTTCCTTCGCCGGCATCCTCCAGGGTTCGGGCGATGCCGTGCGCATCGCGCAGGAAAAACGCCGTCGCGTCCACGATCGTCGCGCCGTCCACCTCGCCGAGCGACTCGAAGCCCCACAGCACCGAGGGCGCGAACGACTCGGCGACCGCCTGCCGCTCGGCGGGGTCGTCGCTCGTCGCGCGGTACCGCAGGTTCTCCTGCACGAGCAGCACTTTCGGGCCGGAGCGCTCGAAGCGCACGACCCGGGTCGTACCGAGCTGCCCGCGGTCGAGGCCGAGGTCGTTCGAGCCGACGCCGCGCGCCAGCGAGGTCTGGTACAGGAACTCGGCCCCGAATGCCTCGATGGCGAGCAGGACGCGTCCTTCCTGCTCGTCCCAGTACAGGTCGAGGAAGCCCGGCATGGCCTCCATCGCGATCAGCTCGGCGGCGATGTCCCGCGGCGCGTCGGCCGGGCGGCCGCAGGCGGCGAGGACGAGCGCGAGCACGAGCGGCAGCGAACGCGTGAGCACGTGGATTCCCCCTTTTCCCGGTTGTTTTCGCGGCCCCGGAGGGGCCCGCGCAGGATAGCAGACCCCGGACGCCGGCCCGGGGTCCGGTTCCGCGGCCCTGTCCCGTGCCAACGGACATCGATGTCAGATTTTGTAAATTCCCCTTTATTTCTCGCGTGTTTTTGCATAGGATCGATGTCAGACCGGGACCTCTGCGCGAGGCCCGCCGAACAGGAGGGGGAAGCATGTCGCGCAAGCGCATTTCCAGGGCCGCCGGCGCCCGCCGGACCGGGCTTTCCAACGACGAACGACACCTCGACCGCAAGCCGCAGCGCAACCTGCTCGCGGCGGCGGTCGCGAGCTGCCTCGTCATGGGAGCACCGTCGCTGGAGGCACAGTCCGCCGGCGCGAACCTGCGCGGGCAGGTGCGGGCCGTCGACGGCCCGGTGGCGAACACCGAGGTGATCGCGACCAACGTGGCCACTGGCGTCACCCGCCGCACCCGCACCACCGCGGACGGCCGCTACGTGCTCATCGGCCTGGATCCCGGCACCTACACCGTGCGGGCGGGCGACGCCGTGGAGGTGGTCACGCTCGCGGTGGCGTCGAACTCGACCCTGAACCTGGAAGCCGGCGACGGGGAGGCACCCGACCTCGACACCATCACGGTCGTCGGCACCGCGGCACAGCTCGACGTGCTGACGTCGGAGGTCGGTGCCGTCGTTTCCCCGCGCCTGATCGAGCAGCTCCCCCAGGCCACGCGCAACTTCCTCGAGTTCGCGGACACGGTGCCCGGCATGGCGTTCACCATGGACGCGCAGGGCTTCACCACGCTGCGCGGCGGTGCGCTCAGCAAGAACGCGGGCAACCTCTACATCGACGGCGTCGGCCAGAAGAGCTACGTCGCGGCCGGCGGCATCGCGGGCCAGCACCAGAGCCGCGGCAACCCGTTCCCGCAGCTCGCGATCGACCAGTACAAGGTCATCACCTCGAACTACAAGGCCGAGTACGGCCAGGTGGCGGGTGCGGCCCTGACCGCCGTGACCCGCTCCGGCACCAACGACTTCGAGGCCGAGCTCTACTACCGCTTTACCAACGAGAGCCTGCGCGAGAGGCGGCCGGACGAGAAGCTGCCCGATGCGGACAAGGTGGATTCGCAAACGGAAGAATGGGGCCTCGCGCTCGGCGGCCCGATCATCCGGGACCGCCTGCACTACTTCCTGGCGTACGAGTACAAGGACCTCGTCACGCCGCGCAGCGTGACCCCGGACCCGAACGCCTCCGGGTTCGTGCAGTTCCTGCCGGCGGACATCCAGTCGCAGTTCGGCGCCACCGACCAGCCGTTCGAGGAGGACCTGCTGTTCGGCAAGCTGAGCTGGCAGGCGACCGACCGCGACCTCCTGGAGCTCAGCTTCCAGTACCGCGACGAGGTGCAGGTCGACTCCATCGGCGGCCGGCGTGCGGCCGAGCACGGGCGTGACGTGATCAACAAGGACGAGCGCGCCACCCTGCGCTGGGAGCGCAGCGCCGACACCTGGTTCAACGAGCTGCTGTTCAGCCTCGAGGACGGCGAGAGCAACCCGTTCCCGACGGGGATCGGCAACGGCGTCATCTACGCGGTCCTCAACCGCAACCCGGACAACTCCGTCGCGAACGAGTGGCACCTGATCGAGACCGGTCCTTCCAGCGGCTTCGACGCCAAGGCGCAGAAGCAGGACGGCTGGATGATCGCGAACAACTTCACGTTCACCGGCTTGAACTGGCACGGTGAGCACACGATCAAGGTCGGCGTCAGCTACAAGGACATCGACCTGGTCTTCCAGGATGCCGGCGCGATCAACCCGCAGTTCAAGTTCGAGGTCGACGCGAACGGCGTCGCCTCGCAGCCGTACCGGGTGGACTTCCTGGCGCCGTTCAACATCCCGGGCCAGCGCGCCACCGTGGTGGCGGACGCCAGGCAGTACGGCTTCTACATCCAGGACGACTGGGCGGTCAACGAGCACCTGGTCCTGAACTTCGGCATTCGCTGGGACTACGAGAAGAACCCGGCGTATACCGATTTCGTCACCTCCCAGGACTTCGTCGACACCCTGTTCGGCGACGATCCCGCCAACCCCGGCCGGCCCTGGGCCGACCGCCTGCTGCCGAGCGGGATCAACGCCGCCGATTACGTCAGCACCGGCAACAACCGGAGCGACTACGACGACGCCTGGGCGCCGCGGCTCGGCTTCTCCTACGACATCTTCGGCGACGAGCGGCACGTGATCCACGGCGGCGCCGGCCGGTCCTACGATCGCAACCTGTTCAGCGTGCTGTCGCTGGAAGTGAGCAAGGCGGCGCTCTCGCCGGTGGCGATCTACTTCCAGGACCCGGACACCGGCGAGTGTTACCGCGACGACGGCCGGCCCTGCGTGGCGTGGGATCCCGAGTACTTCACGGGCGGCATCCCCGCGCTGTCCGCGATCCCGGTCACGACCGGCAGCGCCGAGCTGTTCATGCTCAACAACAACCTGAAGACGCCGTATGCCGACCAGTACAGCCTCGGCATCTCCAACGAGATCGGCGAATGGCGCACCGACGTCACCGTGCAGCGGATCCTGGCCTACGACGGCTTCATTTTCACGCTGATCAACCGCTACCCGGACGGCTCGTTCTTCCAGAACGGCAGCCAGCCCTGGGGTGAGCCGGTGCCGGGGTACGCGAACACGATTCTCGGCAGCAACGGCATCAAGTCGCGCAACACGCAACTCCTGCTCTCGGCCGACAAGCCCTACGACCGCGAGTCGGGCTGGGGGCTATCGCTGGCGTACACCTACACCGACGCGAAGCACAATCGCAAGATCGACGACAACTTCGCGTTCGACAAGCCGACCATCGACCAGTACCCGTTCATCAAGGTCAACGACGTGCCCGAGCACCGGTTCGTGGCCGCGGGGTCCATCGACGGTCCGTGGGGCATGACGTTCGGCGCGAAGATCGTGCTGGAGACGCCGCGTCCGCTGAACGAGGTCCGCGATTACGGCAATCGTCCCGCCGACGGCTCGTTCTCCCAGCCGATCGCCATCGATCCGCCCGGCACCGGCAGCTTCCTGATCGGCGGCGACATCTGGGGTTACCGCACGGTGGATTTCCAGGCCACCAAGGTATTCAACATCGGCGATCACGAGCTGTCCGCGCGGGTGAACCTGCTGAACGCGTTCGATTACGAGAACTACAGCAGCTTCAACATTCTCGGCGTCGGCTCGGGAGGCGTGCTGGACCCGCAGGTCGAGGTGAACGAGTTCGGGGACATACTGTACGTGCCGCGCACGCTGAGCTTCGAGGTGGGCTTCAGGTTCTGAGCCGGTTTTCTGCCGGGCCCGGGACACGGGCGTCGTCGAAACACATCCGTCCCGGGCCCGGCAGACATTGGGGAATACCGCGCCGGCCGAGCGCCGCGCCGGCGGATAGAATGCGCCCATGATGCCCCCACCCGTGCGCAACATCGTGATCGTCGGCGGCGGCACCGCCGGCTGGATGGCAGCCGCGGCGTGCGCGCGCGTGCTCGGGCCGATCTGTCGCATACGGCTGGTCGAGTCAGAGCTGATCGGCATCGTCGGCGTCGGCGAATCCTCGATCCCCCACATCAAGGCGTTCAACAACCTGCTCAGGATCGACGAGGCCGAGTTCGTCCGCAGCACGCAGGGGACGTTCAAGCTCGGCATCCAGTTCGTCGACTGGGGCCGCATCGGCGACACCTACGTCCACGGCTTCGGCGCGGCACTGGGCCCCGACCTGGGGTTCCTGCCGTTCTACCAGTACTGGATCAAGGCGCGCCTGGCGGGCCGCGCGAAGGAGGTCGGGGCCTACCAGATCAACACCATGGCCGCCACGCGCAACAAGTTCATGGTGTCCGCCCGCGACGCGCCGCCCGGCTCGCCGCTCGCCAACATCGCCTACGCCTACCAGTTCGATGCGGCGGTGTACGCGCAGTACCTCAGGCGCTACGCCGAGAAGCTCGGCGTGCAGCGCACGGAAGGCATCGTCGAGGACGTCGTCCTGCATCCGGAGACGGGCTTCGTCCGGGCCGTGCGCCTGCAGGGCGGGGAGCAGATCGCGGGCGACCTGTTCATCGATTGCACGGGCTTTCGCGGGCTCCTGATCGAAGGCGCGTTGCAGACGGGTTACATCGACTACACGCACTGGCTGCCGTGCGACCGCGCGGTGGCGGTGCCGTGCGAGAAGGTCGAGCCGCCCACGCCGTACACCCGCTCGACCGCGCGCAAGGCGGGCTGGCAGTGGCGCATCCCGTTGCAGCACCGCACCGGTAACGGCTACGTGTACTCGAGCCGGCACGTGAGCGACGACGAGGCCGTCGCCACCGTGCTCGCAAACCTCGACGGCCGGCCGCTCGCCGAGCCGAAGCTGTTGCGCTTCACGACGGGGCGCCGCAAGCAGTTCTGGAACCGGAACGTCGTCGCGCTCGGCCTCTCGAGCGGCTTCCTGGAGCCCCTGGAATCCACCAGCATCCACCTGATCCAGTCCGGAATCTCCAAGCTGCTCGAGCTCTTCCCGCGCGAGGGTTTCGACCCGGCCCTCGCCGAGCGCTACAACGCGCGCCTCGCGTTCGAGTTCGACCGCATCCGGGATTTCATCATCCTGCATTACCACGCGACGGAGCGCGACGACACGCCGTTCTGGAACGAGTGCCGGACGATGTCGGTCCCCCCGGAGCTCGAGCAGAAGATCGATCTTTTCCGCGACGGCGGCCGCTGCTGGCGGGAAGGCGACGAGCTGTTCGCGGAGATAAGCTGGCTCGAGGTCATGGTCGGCCAGCGCATCATGCCGAAGAGCTACCATCCCCTCGTGGACCTCGTGCCGGAAGCCGACATCTACCGCTTCCTCGACGGCGTGGCGCACACCGTCGAGCGCTGCGTCGAGGTCATGCCGACGCACCAGGCCTTCATCGATCGCCACTGCGCCGCACCGCCGGCATAGCGGGGTTGTGGTGTGGTGCCGAACCGAGCGGCGCCCGGCAATTCAGGTCAGTCGGCGGTCCCGTCGGGAGCGAAGCCGATGGCGTCGAGCGCCGGCCCGATTTCCGGGTTCGCCATGAACAGGTCCCACACGAGTCCGGTGCGATGGTTCTCGATCATGACCGTGATCGGGGCCTGGTTCAGCGCCATGTAGGCTTCCTCGAACCAGTTCTGCGTCTCGTTGAAGCCGTCGTGGAAGCCATAGATGCCCCAGATCCGGTCGCCGAGATCGCGGTAGTAGTGCTTCAGCGCGGCGAGCGATTCCTCCGGCGTGTACGGCATCGAGGCGAGCGCCGCCATGACGTTGATGGTGCCGTTGTCGTCGCGCGGCAGCGGCCGGCCGCCGCCGGTGTTGATGCCGGCCGACAGCCCCCAGGTGTCCGGCCCGTACCCTTTGAAGCCCCGGGGGTTCTCCATGCAGTAGGCGCGGTTGATCAGCGCGATGGCGCGGTTGTTGCGGAAGTAGTTCGTGTAGGGATCGCGGATGCCGCGGGGATCGAAGCCCATGAACGGGAAGTGGGTGAAGAACAGGTCCGATCCGTTGCCCACGCCGACGTCGAGGTCGATGCCGTAATAGCGCCCGCCGTTCACGTAGCGGTCACCCGCCGTCGTACGGCCCCAGCCCCGGCGGTACTGCACGTGCCGCTCGGAAGTGCCTGCGAAGCCGGTGTGATACAGCTCGGCCGGCACCGGGTGGCTCGGTGACGCGATCGCGAGCAGGTACACGATCAGCGTCTCGTTCCAGCCGATCAGCGGGTGGTTGATGTGGAACCCGTGATCGGGCGACCAGTGCCAGTACAGAAGCTCGCTGTCGGACGCCTGCCGGTACCAGCTCCACTCGACCTCGTGCCAGAGCCGGGTGATCGTGTCACGGATCTCGCGCTCCACCGGGTCGTCACGATCGAAATACTGCCGCGCGGCGAGCAGCCCCTGGATCATGAACGCCGTCTCGACGAGGTCGCCGCCGTTGTCGTACTTGCCGAAATAGGGGATGACCCGCCCGGTGTTGCCGTCGAGGAAGTGCGGCCACACGCCGTGGAAGCGATCCGCCTGCGCCAGGAAGCGCACGACCTTCAGCATGTGCCGCGCGATCGCGTCGCGCGGGGCGAAGCCCCGTTCGGCGCCGACGAGCAGGGCCATGACCCCGAAACCGCTGCCCCCGAGCGCGATCAGGTCCCTGTCGCCGGGCAGCACCTCGGCCGCGAGGCCGGCGACCGGATGGGCCGCGTCCCAGTAGTAGCGGAACGACGCCTCCTGCACCATGGTCATGAGCTCGTCGTCGCTGAACGGCCGCGTGCGCACGCGGCGGGATACCGGCGACGGCGGCGATTCGTTGCCCGCGACGTCGAGGGCCGTGACGCGGTACAGCGCCTCCTGCGGCGGCTCGCCGACGTAATCCGCAAAGCGCGCGAACGAGCCCTGCTGCGTGCCGACGGGCTCGAACGTCCTGCCGTCCGTCGACCGGTAGATGCGGTATTCCAGCAGGTCGTCCGCGTCGCTCGGCGTCCACCTGAGGTCGAAGTGGCGCTCGTAACCGGTGACCTCCAGCGCCTGCGGTGCCGGCGGTGCCGCGGTGTCGCCGGTGTCGATGTCGCGAATCCGGATGTCGTCGAGATAAACCGTGTGCGCCTCACCGTCGTCCAAGCCCTGGAGGAAGGTCACGGCGAGGGTATCGGCCACCCGGAAGCTACTGTCGGTGGTGCCTTTCACGGGAATGTCGAAGATGCGCTCGAACGGGAGCCGGATTTCCACCCAGCGTCCGGCCGGGATCCGCTCGTCGCCGCTCACCAGCGTGATCGCGGGAGTGGCGTTGTCGCCGGCGTCCTTCAGGAACAGGCGCGGCGAGTTGGCGGCCGTGATTTCCGTGTCCGCGAACACCCGCAGCGTGAGCGCGTTGCCCTCGAAGCGAAACGGCCGTGCGTAGCGGCGCGTGATCTCGATCGTCGCCTGCCAGTCGCCGCCCGGCGCGGACAGCCAGCTCAGGCGCAGGGCATTCGGCGGGCTCGCGAAATGCGCGGTTTCCACCGGCAGCTTGCCGTCGACGAGCTCGAGCGTGCTCGGCCCGATGGCCCATCCGCTGCTCGCGGCATAGCCGCCCGCGGGAGCGTCGCTGTTGTCGAAGAGGACGTGGCGATCGTAGAACGACGGGGTGCCCTTGCCGAGGGCGTGCACCGCCGGCGGTGTCGCGGCGAGCGCCAGGGCGAGGACGGCGGCGAACGCCGGGGCTTTGGGCATGGGCTCTCTCCTCCGGGCCGGCTCGCGGGCCTGTAGCGGCCTGCTTCTCTGACATCGATGATAGGCCAAAAGACCGCGATTTAGAAAGACATTTGCAATTCCTGATATCGATGTCTATTGTCGCCGTACAGCCCGGGAAGACGAACGCATGACGCCTCTTTCTGCACCACGCAAGCTCCTCCTCCTTGCGCTCGTGGCATCGCTGGCGGCCTGCCAGCCGGACACGGGCCCCCGTGACGTCGCGACGACCGATGCCACGCCGGCCGCCGCGCGGCCGGACACGCTGCGCCGCGGCGACGACAACGCCATGCGGCAGTTCGTGGACGAGCTGCTCGCGCGCATGACGGTCGAGGAGAAGATCGGCCAGACCACCGCTTTCACGAGCGACTGGTCGGTCACCGGCCCCACCATGCGCGAGGGCTACGAGCAGGACATTCGTGCGGGCCGCGTCGGTGCGGTGTTCAATGCTTTCACCGCCGCCTACACCCGCAAGCTGCAGGCGCTGGCGGTCGAGGAAACGCGCCTCGGCATACCGCTCCTGTTCGGCTACGACGTGGTCCACGGGCATCGCACGATCTTCCCGATCCCGCTCGGCGAGGCGGCGTCGTGGGATCTCGAAGCGATCGAAAGGAGCGCGCGGATCGCGGCGACGGAGGCCGCCGCCGAGGGCATTCACTGGACCTTCGCGCCGATGGTCGACATCGCGCGCGACCCGCGCTGGGGCCGCATCGCGGAGGGCGCGGGGGAGGACGAGTACCTCGCCTCGCGGATCGCGGCCGCCCGCGTGCGCGGGTTCCAGGGCGACGACCTCGCGGCTCTCGACACGGTGCTCGCCACGCCCAAGCACTTCGCCGCCTACGGTGCCGCGCAGGCCGGCCGCGATTATCACACGACGGACATGTCCGAGCGCGAGCTCCGCGAAACCTACCTGCCGCCGTTCAAGGCGGCCATCGACGCCGGCGCGGGCTCGATCATGACCGGCTTCAACGACCTGAACGGCATCCCGGCGACCGGCAACCGCTGGCTGCTCACGGATCTCCTGCGCGGCGAGTGGGGCTTCGACGGCTTCGTCGTCAGCGACTACACGTCCATCAACGAGCTCGTGCCGCACGGCTACGCGACCGACGAGGCGCACGCCGCCGCGCTCGCGCTCATGGCCGGCGTGGACATGGACCTGCAGGGTGGCGTGTACCTCGCGCACCTGCGCTCCGCGCTCGACGGAGGGCAGGTGTCGGCCGAGCGCCTCGACGAGGCCGTGCGACTGATCCTGGAAGCGAAGTACAGGCTGGGGCTGTTCGACGATCCTTACCGCTACTCGGATCCGGAGCGCGAGGCGGCCGAGGTCTACCGCCCGGAGCATCTCGAAGCCGCGCGCGACATGGCGCGTCGCTCCATGGTGCTGCTCAAGAACGAGCGCGGCCTCCTGCCGCTCGGCGACGACCTCGCCTCCATCGCCGTGATCGGGCCGCTCGCGGACAGCGAGGCCGACATGCTCGGGAGCTGGGCTGCGGCGGGAGAATTCAAGGACCGGCCGGTGACGCTGCTCGAAGGACTCGAGGCGCGCCTCGGCGACTCCGTCGTCATCCGGTACGCGAAAGGCGCGGATTACGCGCTCGGCAGCCGCGACGAATCCGGGTTCGACGAGGCGCTGGCCGCCGCCCGGGCCTCGGACGTCGTGATCGTCGCCATGGGCGAGAGCGGGAGCATGACCGGCGAGGCCGCGAGCCGCACCTCGTTGCGCCTGCCGGGCACGCAGGAGGCGTTGCTGCGCGCGCTGCACGCCACCGGCAAGCCGATCGTCCTCGTGCTGATGAACGGGCGCCCGCTGGCGATCGAGTGGGCGGCCGCGAACGTCGATGCGATCCTGGAGGCCTGGTTCCCGGGCACGATGGCAGGGCACGCGGTCGCGGACGTGCTCTTCGGCGATTACAATCCGTCGGGCAAGCTGCCCGTGACCTTTCCGCGCAACGTCGGGCAGGTGCCGATTCACTACGACATGAAGAACACCGGCCGGCCGTACACCCGGGAAAGCCAGGAGCAAAAGTACCTGTCGCGCTATCTCGCCACTCCGAACGAGCCCCTGTACCCGTTCGGTTATGGCCTGAGCTACACGGAGTTCGCCTACTCCCCGGTCGAGCTCGACCGCACCGAGATCGGTCCCGGCGAAGCCCTGACGGCGACCGTCACGGTGACGAACATCGGGGGCTACGACGGCGAGGAGGTCGTGCAGCTTTACGTGCAGGACGTCGTGGGGTCGGTCACGCGCCCGGTCAAGGAGCTCAAGGGGTTCGAGAAGATCCGCCTCGCCCGGGGCGAGAGCCGTGAGGTCAGCTTCACGCTGCGCGACACGGACCTTGCGTTCTGGCGCCACGACATGACGTGGGGTGCGGAGCCCGGCGAGTTCCGGGTGTACATCGGCACCTCGTCGGAGGACGTGGGTGCCGCGACCTTCCACCTGCTGCCGGCCACCGGCCATGCCGACTAGGCAGCGCGCACGACGGACGATGTCGGCAACCGGCACCTGCGCCGGAATCGGGACAGCGCCATGCGCCGCGTGAACATCAGCGACGTGGCGCGCCGCGCCGGCGTCTCGCGCAAGTCCGTGTCGAGGGTGATCAACCGCGAGGCCTATGTCAGCGACGCGCTGCGCAGGAAGGTCGAGAAGGCGATCGAGCAGCTCAACTACGCTCCCGACCGGCAGGCAAGGAGCCTGCGCACCGGCAAGTCGTTCCACATCGCGTTCGTGTACGAGACGCCGTCCTCGTACTACGTCATCAGCCTGGTCGAAGGCATCCGCGCCGCATGCCGGGAACGCGGCTACGAGCTCGTGCTGCACGAGACCACGGAAAAGGGCTCCCGGCTGGTGCTGTCGGTTCTCGAGTTCATCGAGCGCGAGCGGCTCGACGGCCTGCTCATGATGCCGCCGTTCACCGACAACGAGCACCTGCTCGCGGCGCTGGACGACGGCGGACTCGTCTACGGGCGCATCGCGCCGGGAGCGGCCCGCAGCGACACGATCGACGTGTTCACGACCGACCGGCAGGCGGGCGCGGAAATGGCGGAGCACCTGCTGTCGCTCGGGCACCGGCACATCGCGTTCATCAGCGGCGACCCCGATCACCTCGCCATGATGCGCCGCCTCGACGGCGTACGCGATGCGCTGCAGCAATGGCAGGGAGCGCCCTGCGAGCTGACGGTGAAGCAGGGCTTCAGCACGTTCGACAGCGGACTGCGTGCGGCGCGCGAGCTCCTCTCGCGCGATCCGCGGCCCACCGCGATCTTCGCGGCGAACGACGACATGGCGGCCGGCGTGATCTACGAAGCCCAGGAACGCGGCCTGCGCATTCCCGACGACCTGAGCATCGCCGGGTTCGACGACACGCTGCTTGCCTCGCGCATCTGGCCCGGGCTGACGACCGTGCGCCAGCCGACGCGCGAGATGGGCCGCGCGGCCGCGCTGCTGCTCCTCGACCGCGTCGCCGGCCGCCCGGTCGAGCCGGCGCCACCCATCCCCACCGAGCTCGTCGTACGCCGCTCGACCGGCCCGGCACCGCGCTAGCCGCGCGCACCGGGGCGGCTCGGCGCGCGGGATGCGCCCCTGCCATAATCGGCCGGTGATGCAGGTCAACACGCGCTACACGACGCGGGTCGCGCTGGTCGTCGCCATCGGCGGCTTCCTCATGGGCTTCGAGGCCTCGGTCATCTCGGGGGTCGTGACGTTCCTCGCGGCGGAGTTCCACCTCGGCCAGCTCGAGCTCGGCTGGGCCGTCGCCTCGCTGACGCTCACCGCGACGTTCGCGATGATGTGCGCGGGCCCCCTGAGCGATCGAGTGGGCCGCCGGCCGGTGCTGATGATCGCCGCGCTGCTGTTCATGGCATCCGCGATTGCCGCCGCCGTGGCCCCGGACTTCGCGACCCTCGTGTTCGCCCGCCTCGTGGGCGGGCTGGCGGTGGGCGCGGCGCTGATCGTCGCGCCGATGTACATCGCCGAGATCTCGCCGGCCTCGTTGCGCGGGCGCACCGTGTCGCTGAACCAGCTCAACATCGTCGTCGGCATATCCGCCGCGTTCTTCAGCAACTACCTGATCCTGAAGCTCGGCCACTCGGCGCTGCCGCTCTTCTCGTCGCTCGGCGACGAGAGCTGGCGCGCAATGCTGGGTATCGAGGCGCTTCCGGCGCTCGGCTACCTCGTCCTGCTGTTCACGGTGCCGGAGAGCCCGCGCTGGCTGGCGATGCACGGCCGCGACGACGAAGCGCGCCGCGTGCTCGAGCGTTTCTGCGGCCGCGAGCAGTCGCAGCGCGATCTCGAGGCGATCCGCGCGTCCCTCGCGAATCGCGCGAGGCCGCGGATCGGCGAGCTCTTTCATCCGTCGATGCGGCTGGTGCTCACCATCGGCGTCACGGTCGCGGTCCTGCAGCAGATCACGGGCATCAACGCGGTGTTCTATTACGCGCCGATGATCTTCGAGCAGTCCGGCATCGGCACCGACGCCTCCTTCATGCAGGCGGTGCTGGTCGGGCTGGTCAATCTCGGGTTCACGCTCGTCGCCATCTCGCAGATCGACCGGCTGGGCCGTCGGCCGTTGCTCGGCTTCGGCCTGGTCGGG
Source organism: Woeseiaceae bacterium (assembly GCA_035304345.1). GTDB lineage: Bacteria > Pseudomonadota > Gammaproteobacteria > Steroidobacterales > Woeseiaceae > IDS-8. The sequence goes on from DATGQE010000022.1 coordinate 85,128, forward strand.
GTGGCGGCCTGCATGCTGCTCCTGGCCTGGGGCTTCGGCACCGCGACCTATACGCTCGACGCTGCAGACGCCGCCCGCCTGTCGCCGGCGCTGGAGCCGCTCGCCGGCGAGACCTGGCACAGCGACGTGGAGTTCCGGCGCGCCGTGATCGCCGTCGCCGGCAACGATTTCTGGCAGGGCCGCCAGGCCGAGATCGTGAGCGCGGCGATCGACGCGAACCCGGGTCTCATCCTCGCCGGTGTGCTGGGCTTCGTCGCGAGCTTTGCCGTGTCCATCGGGCCGGTGATGTGGGTGCTGTTCTCGGAGCTGTTCCCGAACCGCTTGCGGGGAATCGCGATCTCGTTCGTCGGGTTCATCAACTCGGCGGTCAGCTTCTCCGTCCAGCTCGTGTTCCCGTGGGAGCTCGAGCGCATCGGCAATTCGGCGACGTTTCTCCTTTATGGCCTGCTCGCGATCGCGGGCCTCGTGGTCGTCATGCGGGTGCTGCCGGAGACCAACGGACGAAGCCTGGAGGAGCTGGAGGCGAAGCTCGTGGGATGAGCCGAACGCCGAGCCGCCGCGCGGGTCGAACAGCTCATTGCTGCCGGATAAAGGACCGCCGCGATGCCGCGCGCCTCGTCGTCATGAAAGGAATGTCGTGGGCCGCGGCGGCAACCGCAGCCGGGCTGCTGGCCGCCTGCGGCTCCGGCGGGGGGAACGACGACGCGCCGGCGTGCGATCCCGACACCGAGTTCTGCGGCGCGATTCCGTCCTCGGCCTTCGCCTGCGAGGACGCGCAGTACTGGCCGCTGGCGGTGGAATCCGGGAGCCGCCCCTTGCTGGTCCATTACTCGCGCCGCGCCGACGCCGACGTCGCCGCCGAAATGCTCGCGATACTGGAGACGGCCTGGGACGTGCAGATCGATGCCGTCGGCTTTGCCGAACCGCTGCCCGACGGCGGCCTCTGCGGGCCGGACGATCGCTACGACGTGTTCCTCTGGCGCGGGTTGGACGGCGCCTTCGTCGAGGCGCTCGCCGACAACCCGGCGACCGTGCACGACGACTTCACGACCTACATGGCGATCAACCCGTTCGCGGAGCTCGGCGGCGAATTCCTCGACACGACGCTCGCCCACGAGCTGAACCACGCGGTGCAGGCGAGCGACGACTGGTGGGAGAGCGCGCTGATCTTCGAGATGACCGCGACCTACGCCGAGACGCTGGTGTTCCCGGAACAGGACGACTGGTTCTACACGCTCGAGGACTTCCAGAACAATCCCGAGTGGTCGTTGTTCTACGACGACGCCTACGAGACCTGGTACATGTACGGCGCGGCGATGTTCCTGCACTTCCTCGAGCAGCGCCACTACGCGGGCGACCCCGGGTTCATCGCGCGAGTCTGGCGGGCCGCGCGCAGCGATCCCGCCGTCGGGCGCCCGGACTACCTCGACGCGCTGCGTTCCGTCCTCGCGTCGGAGCTCGGTGTCACGCTGGAGGACGCGGTGGTCGAGTTCATGCAGTGGCGCTGGTTCGTCGCGGAGCTCGACGACGGGATGCATTTCGCGCGGGGCGCCGACTGGCCGTTCACGGTGTGGCACGAGGAGGTCGACGCGCGCGTCTCGCAAGCCGTCGTGGAGCTCGAGGCGATGGTCTACGGCGCGCATTACCTCCGTCTCGTCAACCCGTCGGGTGTGCAGCGGCAGGTCGCGATCGACCTCGCCGTCGACGATGCCGACGTCGACTGGCGCCTCACGACGGCCGGGGGCGATGCGGTGGCCGGCACCGTGCTCGTCCCGGCGAACGGCGATCTCGTGATCGTCGCGACCGTGCTGCCGCTCGAGCCGTTGTCGGCGGGGATGCTGGATTTCGAGCCGCGTACCGCGACCCTGGACGTCCGGGCGGCGAATTGAGCAGCCGCGCGACCGGATCCGGCGACCGCGGCGCCCCGACGGGGGATAGAATGCGGGTGGAACGACGGGGAGGACCGGCATGGCGGTCTCGTTGACGGTGAACGGCAGGTCTCACGAGCTCGACGTGGAGCCGGAAATGCCGCTGCTCTGGGCGCTGCGGGAAAACCTCGGCCTGACCGGCACGAAGTACGGCTGCGGCATCGCGCAGTGCGGAGCGTGCACGGTCCACGTGGACGGCGAGCCGGTGCGGGCCTGCATCACGCCGGTGGCGAGCGTCGCGGGGCGCAAAATCACGACCATCGAGGGCCTGTCGCCGGACGCGAGCCACCCGGTGCAGCGGGCCTGGATCGAGCACACCGTGCCGCAATGCGGCTACTGCCAGTCGGGCCAGGTCATGGCGGCGGCGGCGCTCCTGGCGCGCTCGCCCGAGCCGACCGACGCGGAGATCGACCGCGCCATGGCCGGCCACCTGTGCCGCTGCGGCACCTACCCGCGCATCCGCGCCGCCATTCACCGGGCGGCGCAGCTCGCGCGTGAGTGAGGCCACGATCATGCGGGCGGTATCCCGGCGCACGGTGATCCGCACGATGCTCGGTGCCGGCGGCGGCATGATCCTGGGGTTCCACGTTCCCAACGCCGTGGCCGCGGTCGTGGCGCCGCGGCCGTGGACCACGCCCACAGACGGGGTGGAGATCAACGCGTGGCTCACGATCGACACCGACGGCACGGTCACGGTGCGCGTGCCGCACACCGAGCAGGGGCAGGGCGGCCTCACTTCCGTGGCGATGCTGATCGCCGAGGAGCTCGACGTGCCGTGGGAAAGCATCCGGGCCGTGTTCGCCGACATGAACCGGCACGTCAACGAAGGCGAAGAATACGTCGTCACGTCCACGCACGGCTCCCAGCTCGTGCGCCAGCAGCACCCGCACATCATGCAGGCCGGCGCGTCCGCGCGGGAGCGGCTGAAGGAAGCGGCGGCACGGGCATGGGGCATCGAGCGCCGCGAGGTGACCGCGCGGCAGGGTGTGTTGAGTGCCGGCCACCGCCGCGCCACCTACGCCGAGCTCGCTTCGGCCGCGGCGGAGATCACGCTCGAGCGGGAACCCCGGATCAAGGCGCCCGGTGAGTGGTGGCTGCTCGGCCGCCCGGTGCCGCGTCTCGATGCACGGGTGAAGGTCGACGGCAGCGCGCATTACGCGATCGATACCCGGCTCGACGGGATGGTGTACGCGGCCGTCAGGTGCTGCCCGGTGCCGTGGGGCCGGCTCGTCCGTTACGACTTCGACAAGGTGAAGGACCGGCGCGGCGTCATCGCGGCGGTCGAGCTCAGGTCGTCGCCCGGACGCCGGGACAACTCGGACCTGCAGGATGGCGTCGCGATCGTCGCCGATTCCTGGTACCGCGCACAGGCGGCGCTCGACGCGATGCCGATCGAATGGGACTTCGGGCCCGAAGGGGAGGTGAGCAGCGCCACGCAGGCGGCGCAGGCGCGCGAGCGGCTCGCCACCGAGGGCGAGGTCACTTACCGCCGGGGCGGCGACGCGCTCGAGATGATCCGCACGTCCGGTCGCGTCGTCACGGCCGACTACCACCGGCCTTACGAGACCCACGCGCGCATGGAGCCGATCAACGCGACCGTCAGCGTCACGCCCGAGCGCGTCGACGTCTGGTCGCCGACCCAGAACCAGGCGACGGCGCTCCTCCTGGCCGCCGACCAGGCCGGCCGCGACCCGAGGGACGTCTACGTGCACACGACGTTCATCGGCGGTGCGTTCGGCGGCAACGGGGGCGGCGCGACCGCGGTGACGCGCCAGGCGACGGAGATTTCGCGCCGCCTCGGCCGGCCCGTGCAGGTGATCTGGTCGCGCGAGGAGGACATCAGGCAGGACAAGCAGCGCGCGCCGGTGTACGCGCGCCTGTCCGCCGCGCTCGGTGACGACGGCCTGCCCGAGGCGCTCCTCTCGCGCTCCGTCGTGTTCGCGCGTGACGGCTTCAGCGCACGGCTCGCCGACCGCGGCATGGCGGACATGCCCTACCGGGTGCCGAACCGCCGCCACGAGCGGGTGGCGCTCCACGCGCACGTGCCGACAGCGACGCACCGTGCGCCCGGTACGAACCAGAACGGGTTCATCGTGGAGCAGTTCGTGGACGAGATGGCGCTCGCCGGCGGCTGGGATCCGCTGGCGTGGCGGCTCGAAATGACGAAAGGCATGGAGCCGTGGCAACGCGTGCTCCTCAAGTTGCAGGAAGTCGCCGGGTTCCGCACCGACCTGCCGCGCGGCCGGGGCATGGGCATCGCCGTGATCGAGGATCACGCCTCGTATTGCGGCGCGTGCGCGACCGTGTCCGTGAGCCGCGCGGGCGAGCTCGCGGTGGAGAAGGTCGTGCTGGTCATGAACTCCGGCTACGTCATCAACCCGCGGGCCGCCGCCGAGCAGATGGAAGGGTCGGTCGTGTGGGAGCTGTCGCACGCGCTGTACGGCGGCCTCGAGCTGAAAGACGGCCGCTTCGTCAACGACAACTTCGATTCCTACCGGCTGATGCGCCTGCCGCAGGTGCCGGAGATCGAGATCCATTTCGCGCTGTCCGAGGCCGGCTGGTGGGGCGGCATCGGCGAGCCGGCCGGGCCGCCCGTTCCCGCGGCCGTGGCGAACGCGATATTCTTCGCCACCGGCAAGCGCGTGCGCTCGACCCCGATCACCCGACACGACCTGCGCTGGACCTGACGATGAGCGACGTTTTCTACCTGCGGCCGGTCGATCCGCCGGCCACGCCAGAGGCGGTGCTCGCGAGCGCCGACGAGGCGTCCGGCTGCTTCGGCCTGCACCGGGTGGAGTGGACCACCAGCTTCCTGTCCGCCGACGGCGGCCGCCTGTTGTGCTGGTACCGCGCGCCGGACGCCGAATCGGCACGGCTCGCGCTGCGGGAGCTCGGCTCGGACTTGGCCGCCGTGTGGCCGGGGAAGGTCCTGGGCGGCGTGGCACCGCGCGACCCGGCCGTGCCGCAGGTCGACGTGCTCGCGGAGCTCGCATTCCCGTCCGCGCCCGAGGCGGACGGCGAGGCCCTGCTGGATGCACTGCGCCGCGCCGCCGGCCGCCTCGGGCACGTCGCGTACGCGTTCCTGTCGAACCGGCGCGATCGCCTCGTGTGCCTGGTCAGGGGAGGCGACGCGGACGGGCTGCCCGCCGCGTTCGCGGCGGCGGGGTTCCCGGGGGCCGTCGCCTGGCGCTGCCAGGTGGTGACGCCGCGACCGTAGCAGCGCGCACCACGCGCGACCGAACACGCCACGGAGGTGGGGCCGCCGGTGTTCGAGGCTAATGCCACGACCGGTCGGGCGCGGTTGAATCCGGGCAAGGCGGACCCATGTGCGTGGAAGGTCACGCCTTCGGAGCGCTCATGAGCCACGTCGTCTGTCCGCACTGCGATACCGTGAACCGCATCCCCGCGGAGCGCTCGGGCGACCGGCCGAAGTGCGGCAAATGCGGACAGCTCCTGTTCGCGGGCCAGCCCCGCGAGGTCGGCCGCGATGCCTTCCGCAGGCACGTGAGCCGCAACGACATTCCCGTCGTGGTCGATTTCTGGGCGCCGTGGTGCGGACCCTGCCACGCGATGGCGCCGGAGTTCGAGCGCGCTGCGGGCGAGCTCGGCGCGGAGGCGCGCTTCCTCAAGCTGAACACGGACGCGGAACCCGAGGTCGCCGGGGAGCTCGGCATTCGCAGCATTCCCACGATGATCCTGTTCCGGGGCGGTCGTGAAATCGCCCGCCGCTCGGGGGCGATGCGCGCCGCCGACATCGTGGGCTGGGTGAGGGAGCAGGCCCGGGGCGCGGCCTGATCAGGCCATGTCTTCGATGAAGCGGTTCGCCTCGGCGATCGCGCGCTCCATTTCCGCGACCAGCGTCGCCGTCGCCTGCTCGAGGTCGGCGAGCTCGGCTTCCAGCGCGCCGATGGCTCGCGCGTTCAGGTTGTGGCGCAGGAACATGACCTGGTCGTTGAACAACGTGAGCACCGGGTCCATCGTCTCCTCGGCGCGATGCATGGCGGCGATCACACCGGCGTACCGGGTGCGGGTCTCGTCGAGCAGCTCACGGCTGCGCCGTGCGAGGTTCGGGTCGGAGTACTGGCCGATCTCGTCCTCCCATTCGTCGAACAGGTCCTTCGCGACGCGCTCCACGCTGGCGATGCGCTCGCGCACGGCCCTGGCCCGCCGCTCGCTCTTCTTGTATTCCGCGTCGAGGCGGTCGTAGACCTCTTCCAGGTCGCCGCCGTCGAACGCGACGACGCTGCGGTACTGCTCGAGCGCCGAGCTGAACTGCTCCTTGGCCTTGTCCTGCGCGTCGCGCGTGTCGTCGATGCGGTCGACGAGTATGTCGCGCTTCTCGATGCCGACCGTCTCGAGCGCCCGGTAGTAGGCGCCGGTGCACGCGGCGAGTGCGCCCAGCATGGCGAGCGCGGCCGTTGCCGCGAACACGTTCAACCCTCGCATAGACCTTTCCTCGATCAGGCGGCAGCGAGCTGCCACAGCCACTGCACGAAACGAAACAGCAGGTACGCCGCACCGGCTACCGCAAGACACGCAACCGCGAGCGTCGCGGCGATCCTCACGCGGCTTTCCCGCTGCACCCGTCGCTCGTTCGAGAGGTACTCCTGCACGAGCAGGACGTTGCGGCGGTTCGCCTTGAACCCGAAGTCGAACAGGTCGCCGACCACCGGGACGGCACCGAGCGCGGCGTCGAAGAGCACGTTGGCGAGCAATCTCGTCATGACGCTCCGCGGTACGTCGAAGCGGCGGGCGCGCAGCAGGATCCACGACGCTGCCGCGAGCCCGACGGCGTCACCGATTCCCGGCACGAGGCCGATGATGCCGTCGAGGCCGATCCTGTAACCGCCGGGCAGCCGGATTGCCTCGTCGAGCAGCCAGGCCAGCCGTCGCAGCTCGCGCGCTTCGGGCGGTCCAGTCTCTTCGTGCCTGCCGGGCATACGCCGTCCGCGCCGCGATCCGCTCAAGGCAATAGTAGCAGTGGCCGCGGTGCCGGGACGGTCAGGATTTGCCGGGCCACGCCACGGTGAAGCGGGCCCCGCCCAGCTCAGGCGCGCGGTCGACCGTTGCGCTGCCCCCGTGCAGCGCCGCGATGCGGGCGACGATCGCGAGACCCAGGCCGAAGCCCCCGGTGCTCCGGTCGCGGCTTTCGTCGAGGCGCGCGAACGCGCGGAACACGGTGGCGCGGTGCTCCTCCGCGATGCCCTCGCCGTCGTCCTCGACCACCAGTCGGTGTTCCTCGCCGTGACGCGAGAACCCGACGCGGACGGTCGAGCGCGCATGGCGGCAGGCGTTGACCACGAGGTTGCTGAGGGCGATACCCATGAGCCGCGCATCCATGAAAGCGTGCTCGGCATCCGGTTCGACGATCACCTGCACCTCCGGCTGCGGCACGCGGCTGCTTTCCAGCGTACGGCGAATCCACGGCTCGACGGGAATGTGCTGGCGATGCATGTGCTGGTCCGGGTGGTCCAGCCGCGCGTACTCGAGCAGCGAGGCGACCAGCCCGTCGATCTCCCCGAGGTCCGCGCCGATGGCCGCGAGCTGGCGGCGGCGCTCCTCTTCCGATCCCGTATCGAGCACGGCGAGCGCGAAGCGGATGCGCGCGAGCGGCGTGCGGATCTCGTGGGAAAGCGCCGCCGTCAGCTCCTTCTGGCTCTGCACCAGCTCGCTCAATCTTGCCGACATGGCGTCGAGGTCGCGCGCGAGGCTGTCGAGCTCACGGACCTGTCCGGCGGTCGCCGTCGGCTTGCGATAGTCCGCGGAAAACTCCCGTGTCGCCCGCGTGACGAGGTCGAGGTCGCGCAGTATCGGGCGCAGCCAGAGACCGACCACGACGAAGATGGACAGGTAGAAGGCCGGCGGCACGAGGTCGAGGAGGCGGCTCGTCTCCGCCCGCTCGACCGGGCCGAGGCGAACCGCGAAACCGCTCTCCGGGAACGCCCGCAGCCAGGAAACACCCCCGCCCGGCTCCTCGAGCGCCATCACCTCGCCCGGTGCCGAGGCCATCACGGCGACTTCGTCCGCCGCCAGCACCTCGACCGGGATGCCGATGGCAGCGCCGAGGCGCGCGGCGGCGGCGTCCCGTTCCGGCGGCGGCAGGGGCACCAGGTGGGCCTCGACCAGCGCGAGGCTCGTCGTGAGCCACGTGTCGTCCGCCGGTGCGAGGCGCGAGTGCAACCAGGAGAAGCCGGCGTCGAGGGCGGCCGCGACGGCGAGCAGGCCCGCGGCGAGCACGAGGTAGGCACGAAACAGGAAGCGCCGCTGCCAGCCTTTGCCGATGCGAATCACACCGGCTCGCCCCATGCGTCCGGCACCAGGAGGTAGCCCCGGCCCCACACGGTCTTGATCCGGAACGGTGCCGCCGCGTCGTCGCCCAGCTTGCGCCGCAGGCGCGAGATCCGGCCGTCGATCGAGCGGTCGAACCCGTCGTATTCGATGCCGCGCATCTCGCGGAAGATGTCCTCGCGGCTCAGCACCGTGCCCGCGTTGCGCGCCAGCAGGCAGAGCAGGCGGAATTCCTGCGTGGTGAGCGGCACGCGCTCACCGTCGAGCCAGGCATCCTGCGACGTCTCGCTGATGCGCAGCCCGCCGAGCACGATGTCGCTCCTGTCCGGCTTGCCTGCGGCACGCTCCGCCCGGCGCAACAACGCGCGGGCGCGCGCGAGCAGCACCATGGGATCGACGGGCTTCGTGACGTAGTCGTCCGCGCCGGCTTCGAGGCCGATGACCTGGTCGATGTCCGCGTCGTTCGCGGTGAAGATCAGGACCGGGCCCGCGAACGACTTCCGGAGCTCGCGGCAGACGGTGAGTCCGTCGGTGCCCGGGAGGCGGATGTCCAGCATCACGAGCCGGGGGTTGAGCGCGGTGAAGCGCGCCAGGGCGCGGTCGCCGCGCGTCTCGACCGCCACCGTGAGTCCGTTCTGCTCGAAGTACTGCGCCGTCAGCTCGGCAAGCCGGCGGTCGTCCTCGACCAGCAGGATGTCCGTGGCGGGCGCGCTCACAGTACGTCCCAGACGTGCCGCGAACGGCGGCGATGGCGCCGGTCGTCGGCATCGACGCGCAGCACCTCGATCGTCACGGTGGCGAGCTCCGCGTCCACGCCCTCCGGCGTCATCCAGTAGCGAAAGCCGTTCGATACGGCACGGTTGTCCGTGTGCTCGCCGCTCGCGCGGTCCTGCCAGCAGGTGAGCGGCTCGGGGTCCAGATCGGTGAACAGGCAGAAATCGCCGGTCTCCTCACTCTTCCACAGGACGAGGAAGTCGAGGTCGCACACGGGCGTCGAGCGGTCGATGATGCACAGCACGGGCTTGACGTCGAGGTCGAGCGCGGGGAAGTCGTCCCCGGCCTGCACCGCGGCGCCCGACAGCAGGAGCAACGATGTCGCCATCGCAACCCGCTTCATCGGAACCGATAGCCCAACCCGGCAAACCAGCCCAGCACGTTGCGTTCCGCCACGATCGGGCTCTTTGCGGCCTCGTCGTTCAGGCGGACGATTTCTGCCGCCGCCGACAGGACCCAGGCCGACGTGAGCTGGTAGCTCGCGAGCAGCCGCGCATGCACGTCGACCCCCGCACCGGCGCGGTACGGCCTGAGCAGAGCGCCGGCTTCCTCGGGCCGGACGCCCCAGTAATAGTCGTTCATCTCCGCGCTTTTCCACGACGCACCGACGGACGGCTCGACGTACCAGCGCTGCCGGCGCCAGCCCCGGGCATAGTCGAGGAACACCTCGTAGCCGTTGTGCGTGCCGCCGGCGTCGTGATGGGCGGAGAGCTGCAGCATGCCCCAGCCGCCATCCGCGAGCACCTCGAGGCCCAGCTCGACGGCGTAGTCGCGGTCCGGCACCTCGACGTCGACGACGCCGGGTCCCGCCTCGTTCACGGGAACGTACGTGGGCGGGCCGCCGGTCGTGCCCAGCACGCGAAAGAACTTCGTGTCGGTGCGGCTGAAGAAAAGGCGGTCGCTGTTGATGCGCGCCACGGCGCTCACGGTGGCGCGCTCGCCGTCGGCGAACGTGAAGCCGAAGTCGCCGTTGTCGAAGAAGAAGCGCTCGCCGAACCAGGCGATGTCGAGGTCCACCACGATCGGGACGTCCTCGGACTGGATCAGCGGATTGGTACGCTCGCCGTAACCGATTGCGAGCCCCAGCCGCCAGGGTGAAACCTCGGCCGCTGCTTCGGCTGCTCCCGCGGCGCACGACCCGCACAACAGCAGGCACAGCCCTGCCATGACGCCGGATGGTGTCGTCATCGCTTCTCCACTTCCCGGTCACTCGCCCGTCGGGAAAGTGTGGCAGCAGCGCGCGCCGCACCGGGGCCGGAGGTGTATCGAATTTGTGAAAAAGTGTACACGCCGGCCTCGAGTATCGCCGGTTCCGTTACAGAATCGACACAGACTGCCGCTCGTCGCTTGCTAGTCTCCGGCACCGCGAGCCTCGCGGCATCCTCAGGGCGCACGCGGCTCGCGGAGCATCGCAAGGAGATACGCCTGATGCAAGGTGCTGGGAAACCGTCCGTGTACATCGCGCATTTCCACTCCCGCGGCTGGCGGCTGCGCCATTTTCTCGTGACCGCCGTCGCCCTGTCGCTGCTGCCCGGCTGCCACGGCGAATCGGGAACCCCGGGGAGCGACGAGGGGCCGTTCCCGGGGATGCCCGCGTTGCGGCTGGACTGTACGACCGTGAGCCCCGGGCCGGACGACCCGGCGACGGTGGACACCGGCGCGACGCCGCGGGCCGACGCCGATGCCGAGATCCTGGCGCTGGAGACGAGTGCCGAGTTCGTCGCGCCCGAGCCTCTGTACCAGCGCATCGCCGCGGAGCTCGCCGGGATCAGGGCGGGTTTCCCGGAGCTGGCATCGATCGGGGTGTTCCCGTGCCACCCGGCCGACAGCGTCCTCCTGATGTTCACGAACGAGGGCCTTGCGCAGGTGCAGGACGGCACCTACACGGCGTGGGACGACCTGAACGCCAACCTCCGTCTGCGCTCGGTGCAGGTGTTCCCGAGGGCACAGCCGCCGTCGCCGGTGGCGCTGCACTTCGAGGGCCGCTACAACGTGAACAGGCTGGCCGAGGCGTACGCCGGATTGCCGGAGGTGGACTCCGCGGTGCCGAACGGCTTCGTGGGTGACGGCAGCGACATCTGTCTCGCGCGCCGCGGGCCGCAGCACTTCTATATTTTCCGCGAAGCGCACGGCGACTGCCCGTCCGGTTGCATCGGCGAATTCTTCACCGCGGTGTCGGTGGATGGCGACGGTAACGTGACGAAGATCGGCGAATGGGACGGTGCGGGCAGCGCTCCCGGGTGGTTCGAGGAAGCGCTCGACTGCCGCGAATTCCTCGCCGGCAACACGCCCTGAGCACGCTGCAAAACGCGCCTTGACAGTCCCCGCGCGCGCGGTATAACAGCCGTGCTGCCGCCGCTTGGCGGCCCGTGGCCGGGGGGCCACGACATCATCGCTTGGGGACATCACATCACAATGTTCAATCTCTCAAACGTCACCGTCAGGTCGCTCGTGTTCGTGTTCTGTGTTTCGCTCGGCCTGTCCGTCTCGTCGCTGCAGGGCGTATCGACTCTCGAAATCGCGCAGACCGCGCTCATCGCGAGCGCGCTTTTCTTAGGCTTCCTCATCGGTGAGGCCGCGATGGGCAAGCTCCAGAAGCGTGCCCTCGCGAGGCGGCGCAACGAGACCCGCAAGCGCGACTGACCGCACGCCTCGTCGCTTGCGCGCCGGCCTGCGGCGCAGCGCAGGCTCCCGTCGCGGCCGCCTGCGGAGCGGTTCCCGATCCTCTATCCTTGAGGGTGGACCCTTGGCAGGACCTGTCCGCCTCGCTCCGGCAGGCTGTTTTTCAACGGCTTGCCGGGGTCGGAGGAGGATCTCGACGGAGAACCCGCGATGCCACGCAACGTCCCGTGGAGGCAAACGCCTTGAGCAAGGCCTTCACGAAAGAGGAGCCCGGCGACGATCCGGTCATCGTGCCGGAACGGCCGCCGCTGCCGCCCGGTGTGCCCAATTACGTGACCGAACGCGGCAAGGCCCTGCTCGAGGAGGAGCACCGGCGCCTGACGGAAGAGCGTGCGCGGCTGAAGGCGCAGGCACCCGGCGACCGCGAGGAGGAGCACAACAAGGCGCTCGCGGTCGTCAACCGGCGACTCGCCGAGCTCGCCGAGCGGATCGCCACCGCGCGCGTCGTGCAGCCTCCCGAGAACCCGGACGCGGTCGTGCGTTTCGGCGCGACCGTGACCCTGCGCCGCCGCAAGCCCGGCGGAGAGGAGGAGACCCGGCGCATCACGCTGGTCGGCGTCGACGAGGCGGGTGAGAGCCCGGAGCTCGTGTCGTTCACGGCACCGATTGCCCGTGCGCTGCTCGGCCACCGTGCGGGCGAGACCGTGACGTATCCGGCGCACGGCGGGGACGAGGCGCTCGAGATCCTGGAGGTGACCTACCCGACGTCTCGCGGGTAGGACCGACCTGCAGGAATCGCCGCCGGGTCAGCGGGAATAGGTGCCGACCAGGCGGTTCATGCCGATGACGTGCGGCTCGATGCGGTCGAGCAGCTCCCACATGCTGAGGCCGGGCGGGAGGTCGGGCTCGGCATCGAGCGCCATCAGCCAGAAATAGTAATGATGCGTGCCGTGTCCCGGCGGCGGCATCGGGCCGCCGTAGCGCGTGCGGCCGAAGTTGTTCGTGCCCTCGATGTAGCCCTCGACACCCTCCGGCAGCTCGCTGACCGAAGCGGGAATGCCGTACAGCACCCAGTGCACGAACCCGTAGGTGCCGGGACCGGCGCTGACGAGCGGCGCGTCGGGATCGTGACAGACGAGCGCGAACGACTTCGTCCCGGCCGGCGCCTTCGACCAGGAGAGCGGAGGGGAGACGTCCTCGCCTTCGCCGGTGTGCTTCTGCGGGATCTTGCCGTGGTGCGTGAATGCCGAGCTCGTGAGCGTCATGTCGGAAGGTGCGAAGCCCATAATCCCTCCTCGCGTAGTCCGGTGTTTCGGTAATCTTAGCAGCGCCTCGCGCAACGGCTCACGCGTGGCGGCAATACCCGGGCGGGACTCCGGCACAAGGGGGAGGGACGGCACGTGACGGACGGGAAAATCATCGCGATCGTCGGCGCCACCGGCGCCCAGGGCGGCGGGCTCGCGCGCGCCATACTCGCCGATCCGGCCGGCGGCTTCGCGGTGCGGGCACTGACCCGGAACCCGGATTCCGCCGCCGCCCGGGCGCTCGCCGCACAGGGCGCGGAGGTCGTGCAGGTCGATCTCGACGATGCCGCTTCCGTGCGCCGCGCGTTCCAGGGTGCCTGGGGCGCGTTCTGCGTCACCAACTTCTGGGAGCATTTTTCCGCCGAGCGCGAGGAAGCGCAGGCGGCGCACATGGCCGGAGCGGCGGCCGACGCGGGGCTCGCGCACGTGGTGTGGTCGACGCTCGAGGACGTCCGGCGCTTCGTCCCGCTGTCGGATCCCGCGATTCCCACCCTGCAGGGCCGCTACAAGGTGCCGCATTTCGACGGCAAGGGCGCAAGCGACCGGCACTTCACCGAGCGCGGCGTGCCGACCACGTTCGTGCTGGCCTCCTACTACTGGGACAACCTCGTCCATCTCGGCGCGGGCCCGCAGCGCGGCAAGGATGGAAACCTCGTGTTCGCCCTGCCGATGGCCGACCGCAGGCTCGCCGGCATCGCCGCGGAGGACATCGGCAAATGCGCCTACGGCGTGCTCCGCCGCGGGCCCGCGCTGGCGGGCAGGCGCATCGGGCTCGCCGGCGAGCACCTCACGGGCGAGGAGATGGCGGCCGCGCTCGGCCGCGCGCTCGGAGAGCCGGTCGCGTACCGGCCACTTTCGTACGACGAGTTCCAGGCGCTCGGTTTCCCGGGCGCGGACGACCTCGCCAACATGTTCCGCTTCTTTTGCGCGTTCGAGGAGCCGTTCCTCGGCGCGCGTCCGGTTCATACGGCGCGCGAGCTGAACCCGGAGCTGCAAAGCTTCGAGGCCTGGCTTGGCACGAACGCGAGCCGCATCCCGATCGCGCCGCGGCGGTAGGGAAGATGTCACGGAAGTTGCCGGGCGGCGGGCGCGCAACGCGCGCATTTGCCGCGCTGCCGGCCGCATGAGCGCCGCTCGCGTGTCTTCACCCGGCGACATCCGCAAACCCGTGCGGCGCCCCTGATACAATCGCCGCATGGGGAAGCTGCTCGCCATACTCGTGGTCCTGCTCGTGGCGGCCGGAGCCGCCTGGCATTTCGCCGGCAAGGCCGATCCGCCCGTCATCGAAATCGTGCAGCCGACGAGCCTGGTCGGCGCGATCGGCGAACTCGACGTGGACATCGCCACCCCGGGCGGAACGCTCACCGCCTTCGACGTCGTGTTGCAGCAGGGCGGCGAGCCGCTGCCGCTCGTCGCGCTCGCGGGCCCCGACACCGCGGCCGACCTCGAGCGCAGGGGCGAGAACCGGCTTCGGTATGCGCGCTCGATCGGCAGGAACGACATACCGTCGCTCCAGGCCGGTCCGCTCACGATCGTCGTCAGCGCCACGCGCCCGGTGCTCTTCGGGTTGCGCGAGGTGTCGTCGACCGTGACGCGCACCGTGGAAGTGCGCCTCACGCCGCCGGTGATCGGCGTCGCGTCGCGCTTCCACTACGTGAACCACGGCGGCTCCGAGATGGTCGTGTACCGGGTGCAGCCCGCCGACGTGGAATCGGGCGTGCGCGTCGGCGACCTCGAGTATCCCGGCTACCCGGCCGCGGGAGCGGGCATCGAGGGGGCCGACCCCGGCCTGCGGGTGGCGTTCTTCGCGCTGCTCTGGGACCAGGACCCGCGGACGACGCCGATCGGGCTTTTCGCGCGTGACGCGGTCGGCAACGAGGCGCGCGCGAGCTTCGACTACCGGGTGTTCCCGAAGACGTTCCGCCAGAGCCGCATCACGCTCAACGATCGCTTCCTGCAGAAAGTCGTGCCGGAGATCCTCTACAACTCCCCGCAGTTCACGGTCGAGGATCCGTCGAACCTGCTCGAGTCGTATTTGCGCATCAACGGCGACCTGCGCCGCATCAACAATGCCACCATCGCCGAGCTCGCCAACGCGACCGTGCCCGAGATCCTGTGGCAGGGCCCGTTCCAGCAGCTCGTGAACACGGCCGTCGAAGCCGGGTTCGCCGACCAGCGCACCTACGTCTACGAGGGCAGGGAGGTCGACCGGCAGGTGCACCTCGGCTTCGACCTGGCGTCCACGACGAACGCGCCCGTGCTCGCCGCCAACAGCGGGCGGGTCGTGCACGCCGGCTGGCTCGGCATCTACGGCAACTGCGTGATCCTCGATCACGGGATGGGGCTGCAGTCGCTGTACGCGCACCTCTCGCGGATCGACGTCGCGGCGGGCGACGAGGTCGGCAAAGCGCAGCCGCTCGGCCTGTCCGGCGAGAGTGGGCTCGCCGGCGGCGATCACCTGCATTTCACGATGCTGCTCGCCGGTCGGGCGGTCACGCCGATCGACTGGTGGAGCCGGCAGTGGGTGGAGGACCGGGTGCTGCGCAAGCTGCGCGAGGCGAGCCCGGCGCAGGCGGTCCAGCCCGCATCCGCCGGCGGGCGCTAGCGCCGCCCGGCGGCGAGGGCACCGTCATGCCCGAGCTGCCCGACGTCAGGCTCTACGTCGAGGCGCTGAAGCCACGACTCGAGGGACGCACCCTCGAGCGCCTGCGCATCGCGAGCCCGTTCGTCCTGCGGAGCACGGAGCCCGCTCCCGCCGACGTGGAGGGCGCACGCGTGCGCGCCGTGGGCCATCGCGCCAAGCGTATCCATCTCGCGCTCGACGGCGACCTGCACGTGCTCGTGCACCTCATGATCGCAGGCCGCCTGCATTGGAAGCCGCCTCGCGCCGCGCTGAAGGGGCGCAACCAGCTCGCCGCGTTCGATTTCGAAAACGGCAGCCTCGTGCTGACCGAGGCCGGCAGCAAGCGCCGCGCCGCGATCCACCTCGCGCGCGGCGCAGCGGGGCTGGCGGCGTTCGATCGCGGCGGCCTCGACCCGCTTGCCGCGTCCACCGACGAGTTCCGCGCGCGCCTCTCGAGCGAGAACCACACGCTGAAGCGGGCGCTCACGGACCAACGCCTCGTCGCCGGGATCGGCAACGCCTACTCCGACGAGATCCTGTTTGCCGCGCGCCTGTCGCCGTTCAAGCAGACGCGGAGCCTCGACGACGACGAATGGAACAGGCTGCACCGCGCGACCGTGGACGTGCTCGAGCACTGGATCGCCCGCCTGCAGGCGGAGACGAGGGACGAGTTCCCGCGCAAGGTCACGGCGTTCCGCGAAGGCATGGCGGTGCACGGACGCTATCGCCGGCCCTGCCCGGTCTGCGGATCGCCGATCCAGCGCATCGTGTACGCGGAGAACGAAAGCAACTACTGCGCGCGCTGCCAGACCGGCGGCCGGCTGCTCGCCGATCGCGCCCTCTCGCGACTGTTGCGGGACAACTGGCCGAAGCGGCTGGAGGACCTCGAAGGCGGCTGAGACGGCGGTGCGCTCGCCTACCGGTCGGGAAGGGGGATCGTGCGGGCATCGTCGCTGCCGTCGAAGTGGCGAAAACGCTTGACGAAGCTCAGCGAGATGAACTGCGCGTCCTCGGCGAAGTACTCGTATTCGAGCTGCAGGAACAGGTGCCGCCCGATCGCGAAGCTGCCGCCGACGCCCAAAAACAGCGACGTGCTGTTCTCCTGCCGGAACGCCAGGTCGCCCGCGATGTCGAGCTCGCTCACGCCGAGCTCGACGTGCCCGGAGACCCGCGGCACGCGCACGCTGCCGATGCCGTAGACGAGCCCGGCGCCGTACGCGCGGTAATCGAGGGTGCCCACGTTGCCGAGCTTCGTCTCGCCGAGGTCCGCCCAGAAAACCTCGAGCGACAGGTTGGGGCTCACGACCGCGAGATCGAAGCCGCCGAATACCTTGAAGCCGAAACCCCCGTTGTCCGACACGGAGAACGGGGTGCTGCCGGTGTCCGGCGTGAGCCGGGACATACCGGCGCCGCCGCCGACGAACACGTCCGCCCTCGCCGGCAACGCGAGGCAGGCGCCCGCGAGCACCGCGAGCGCCGCCGCGCGGCACCGGAGCCGCCACGCGACGAGGCCCGCGAGCAGCAGCAGCCACCACGGAGCCGTGGAACCGCTGCCCCGGCCGACGACGACCTCGCCTCGCGGGGTGCCGACGCCGCCCGGGTCCTTGACGAGGCCGTTGGGCCCGTCGGCCGCGTCGCCGTCGTTCGGCCCGCCGTCCGCGATGGTGAGCTGCACGCACAGGTGACCGGCCGCAAGGCCGGGCTGGTACGCCGCGTCGCCGGGTGGCGGGCACTCGTTGTCCGCGCCGGGTGCCGAGGCGATCGCGTCGGTGCCGTCCTCGACGAAGTCCTTCCAGCCGGTCCCCGCCGCGAACTTGCGATAGCGGGCGGCGTTGCCGATCGGGGACGCCTGCGGAATCACCACGCGGACGACGCCGCCGGCTTCGGGCAGGTTCGTGACCTCGAAATCGTAGAGCCCCCCGATGTACTCGTACTCGTCCTCGGTCCCGCCCGCCGCCACGATGTCCGCCGGGCTCACGAGCGCTGAATCGGCACGTACCGCGCGCGCGAGGGCACCGAGCCGGAGGCGCGTGCCGGGCTCGGAGACGATCGGCGCGACGGCTTCCGACGGCAGCTCGTGCGCCGGGCCGCGCCGGCCGTCGCTGCCGTCCGCCGGGTCCGGCACGCCGTCCTGGTCGCTGTCGGTGAGGGTGGCGGCCGGGGCCTCGGCGAGTACCTCGAACGGGTGGCGCACCACCGACGGGCCGGAGGTGATGCCGCCGACCGTGCGCGTGACCGCGAGCACGAGCTCGTAGCTGCCGGGCGGCAGGGTCGCCGGGGCGAACGAGAGCTGCGGGGCATCCTGCGGACCGCTCGTGACCGCCAGCACCGCGGCGCTCGTGCCGCTCCAGTCGAAGACCAGCCCGGACTGGTGGCCGCCGACGCGCGCCCGGGCGGTCGCCTCGCCGCCGTCGGCCGCGAGCGCGCGCACCGGGCCGAGCTCCGCCTGCACGAGCTCGGTCCAGGGCACGGGCTGCTCGTGGTGGAAGGGATCCGAGCCCAGCCGGATCTCGTCCGCATCGGTGATGCCGTCCCCGTCGGTATCGCCGCCGGCGATCGGCTCGCCCCCCGCGCCGAGCAGCGCCAGCACGTGCGCGATCGCGCGCGTCGTGCCGTCGCCGGCATCGTCCCCGGCACCTCCGGCGACCGGCGAGTTGGCATCGAGCGGATCGAAGCCGAGCGCCATCTCGCGCACGTCCGGCACGCCGTCGCCGTCCCGGTCGGTCGAGGCGCTCACGTCCATGCCTGCAAGCGCTTCGAGCACGTTGGGGACGCCGTCGCCGTCGCGATCGGGCGCGGCGGACGACAAGGGGTCGAGCCCGAGCACGACCTCGGCGGCATCGGGATACGCGTCGCGATCGAAGTCGCTCGCCGGTCCGGCGGCGTCGATCCCCCGCTCGGCGAGGAACGCCTGCACCGCGTTCGACACGCCGTTCCCGTCGTCGTCGCCATCCCCGTTCGCCGTCGGCGAGTCCGCCGACCCGGGGGCGGAGCCGAGCACGAGCTCGAGGCGGTCCGGCAGCCCGTCGCCGTCGACGTCCCGATGATCGTCGCCGGCCTGCCCGGGGTCGGTGGCGGGCAGCCCGAACGCCGGGTAGGTCACGGCTTCCACGTGATCCGGCGTGCCGCCGCCGTCCGTGTCCCGGAAGTCGACGGGATCCTCCGGGCTGCTGCCGTCGGCCGACTCGACGGCATCGGGCACGAGGTCGCCGTCCGAGTCGGCGAACGAGCGCTCGTCCAGCGGGTCGGTGCCGGCCGCCTCCTCGTCGCCGTCGCTCACGCCGTCGCCGTCGGTGTCCGGGTTGCGCGGATCGGTGCCGAGCTCCGCCTCGCGCCCGTTCGTGAGACCGTCGCCGTCGGGATCGCCCTCCACGCCGCCGCCGTCATCGGCATCGAGGTAATCCGGGACGTCGTCCCCGTCCAGGTCGGTCGGGTCGGTGGCGGGGTTGCCGTCACCGTCCGCGTTCGCGTCCTCGTCGCGCGTCGGGCGACCGTCGCCGTCGTCGTCGTCATCGAGGTAATCCGGGTCCCCGTCGCCGTCGGTGTCCTGCCGCGGCGGCCGCTCCGCGTCGGTCGGCACGCCGTCGCCGTCGTCGTCGGCGTCGCGGAAATCGGGCAGGGCATCCCCGTCCGTGTCGCGGCACGCGGCGAAATCGGGGCACTCCTCGCGATTCGAGAGCCCGTCGCCGTCGTCGTCCCGGGAAGCGTCGTCGTCTACGATCGCGATCGCGGCCGTGTCGCGGTTGCCCACCGACACCCGCCCGTCGCCGGTGCCGGTCAGCGTGATCTCGACGGTCTCGTCGTTCTCGAGAACGTCGTCGTCCAGCGGCCGCACGACGATCGATGCGCTGCTCGCGCCCACGGGAATGTCGACGCGGCCGGCGAGGGGCTCGTAGTCGCTGCCGGGCTCGGCATCGCCCGCGACGGAGTAGCTCACCTCGAGGGACGACCCGGATTCGTTGCGTGCGCCGAGCGACACGACGATCTCGCCGGGTTCCGAGCCTTCGAGCGCGTCCGCGCGCCGCTCGGCGGTGACGGTGTGCGCGCTGTCGGCAATGGTGACGGTGGCGCCGCTGCCGGAGACGATGAAGCCGTCGTCGTCATCTTCATCGTCGCCGTCGTCTTCGTCTTCGCGCCGCAGCATGACGGTGACGGTCTCGTCGCCTTCGAAGAGCCCGTCGTTGCCGCGCGGCACGACGTCGATGAGGATCGCCGGCTGGCCGAAGCTCAGGGTGACGCGATCAGGCAGGCGCCCGTAGTCGACGCCTTCCGTGGCGCTGCCCGAGACCGCCAGCGGGATGCGCACGGGGCGGAAGAAATCGCCGCTGACCCGCCGGATGACGAACTGCGCCCTGTCCGGGGGCTGCTCCGCGGCGCGGTCGTCGGCGGCTTCGATGGTGACGACCACCTGCGCGAGCGCCGCCGGCGCGGCCAGCACCGCCACGCCCAGGCCGGCCAGTCGCCGCAGGCAGAGCTTTGCACGGGCAGGAAGGCGGGGGCGCATGCCCGCCGGGGGGATGAGCTTGTGCTTCACGTTCCTTGTTCTCCGAACCGCCGCACATCGGCCCAGTCCTCCCCCCAAAGCCCGTGTTGTCGCCCGTATCAGCCCCCGCGACGAGCCATCTTGATTGTTGATTCCTGTTGAGAAGTATAGACGCCGGCCCGGCCGTTGCCGGGTGGCGCCAGGTGCTCAGCCGAGCGCGCGCCCGGCCTCCGCCCGCAGCGGGGCGGCGAGCACCGCGTTCAGCTTGTCGAAGGAGACGGGCTTCACGAAGTAGCGGTCGAATCCCGCGGCCCGCGCGCGCCGCTTGTCGGCCGCCGTGCTGAACCCGCTGATGCCGATCAGCGGCACGTCATCGAGCAGCCCCGCGGCCCGCATCCGGCGCGCCACCTCGTAGCCGTCGATGTCGGGCAGGCCGATGTCGAGCAGCACCACGTCGGGCCGGAATTCCCTCGCCATGCGGATGCCGCTCTCGCCGGAATGCGCCGTGCGCACGTCGTGGCCCGATTTCTCGGAGAGGTAGATCGCCAGGCCTTTCGCGAGGTCCTCGTTGTCGTCGACGATCAGCAGCTTGAGGCCGCCCCCGCCGGAATGGGACACGACGTGGGCCGGCGCGGGACGCGCCGGCGACTGCCGGTCGAGCAGCGGCAGGCGCACCACGAATTGCGAGCCCTTGCCGGGGCCCTCGCTCTCGGCGTGCACGCTTCCGCCGTGCAGCTTGGCGAGCGCGCGCACCAGCGCCAGCCCGATCCCCAGGCCGGTCTGCGTGCGGTTGTCCTTGTGATCGGCCTGCGTGAACAGCTCGAAGACGCGGTCGAGCATGTCGGGCGGGATCCCCGCACCCGTGTCCTTGACGCGTATGGTGATGCAGCGCGGCGGACCCTCGTCGATCTCGCCCGACAGCTCGATGCGCCCGCCGGGCTCCGTGTACTTGGCGGCGTTGGTCAGCAGGTTCCCGAAGACCTGCGTGAGCCGGACCGGATCGCCGTCCATGAACATCGGCTCCGCCGGGAGCGAGACGTGCAACTCGTGCCTGCGCTCGCTGATCAGCGGCTGCGCGGCATCTTTCGAGTGCTCGATGACGCTCTTCAGGTCCAGCACCTCGCGCTGGATCTGCACGCGCCCGCTGGTGATGCGCGAGACGTCGAGCAGGTCGTCGATCAGTCGCCTGAGGTGGCGGAGCTGGCGCTGCAGGAGGTCGCGCGCCCACGGCAGGTGGGCTTCGCTCGGGGAGGCATTGCACAGGAGCTCGATGCCGCTTTGCATGGCGGCGAGCGGGTTGCGCAGCTCGTGGCCGAGGATCGAGATGAACTCGTCCTTGCGGCGCGCTTCCTCCTTCAGCAACGCCTCGGCATGCTTGCGTTCGGCCACCTCGGAGATGAGCTGCGCGTTGGCCCGCTCGAGGGTCCGGTTCAGCTTCTGCAGCTCGCGCGTGTTCTCGGCCTGCAGGCGCGCATGCGCCTCCGCCAGCTCCTCGTTGGCGGCCGCGAGCCGCTCGTTGAGCTGCGCAAGCTCCCGCCGCTGCAGGTAAAGCTGGACCAGCACCTGGACCTTGCCCCGCAGGACGTCCGGGATCACCGGCACGTACACGTAGTCGGCGGCGCCCATCTCGTAGCCGCGCAGCCGGTCGAGATCGGTGATGTGGACGCCGGTCACGAAGATGATCGGGGTGCGGCCGAAGCCGGGATGGCTGCGCACCAGTGCGGCCGTCTCGAAGCCGTTCATGCCGGGCATGCTGACGTCGAGGAGGATGGCCGCGAATTCCCGCTCGTGCAGCTTCTCGATCGCTTCCTCGCCGGAAAGCGCGCGCACGAGGTTCTGGTCCAGGCTCTCGAGGATCACCTCGTAGGTGAGCAGCCGTTCAGGCTGATCGTCAACCAGCAGTATGTTCGCTTTTTCCGGCATCACCGCGGATCAGCGATCCAGCCAGACTTTGATGACTGACAGAAAGTGCTCGCTGTCGACCGGCTTCGCGATGTAGTCCGAAGCGCCCGCTTCCAGGCATTTCTCCCGGTCGCCGGTCATCGCCTTCGCGGTCAGGGCGACGATCGGCTTTTCGAAGCCGCTGTTGCGCAGCCGCCTCATCGTCTCGTAGCCGTCCATCTCCGGCATCATCACGTCCAATACTATCAGCGCCAGGTCCTCGTTGTCCGCGGCGAGCTGGATCGCGCGGCTGCCGTTGGTCGCGGAGATCACCTTCATGCTCTGGCGCTCCAGCAGGCTGGACAGCGCGAAGATGTTGCGCACGTCGTCGTCCACGACGAGCACTGTCCTCCCGGCCAGCACCTCGGCGTCCCGCAGCGACAGCAGTATCTGCCGGCGCGCCTCGGGCATGTCGCGGGTCCTGCGGTGCAGGAACATGCTGCAGTCGTCGAGCAGCGACGCCAGCGACGGGACGGAACGTAAGACGATCGTGCGTGCCAGCTCGTCGAGATCGCGCCGGTGGGCGCTGCGCCAGTCGCGCTGCGCGTACACGACGAACGGCACGTCGCGCAGGGAAGGCTCGCCCGCGATCCGCGCGAGCAGGCTCAGCGCCGACATGTCGCGCAGCTTCGCGTCGAGCGCCACGCAGTCGAAGCCGTTCTGGGTGAGCAGCCTGAGCGCGTCCGCGCCGCCGCCGGCAATCACGGTCTCGACGTCCGGTCCGGCGAGCAACTCGACCAGCCGCCCGGACGGTGCGCTGTCGCCTTCGACGACGAGGAGCCGGTGGCGGTGTCCGTGCACGATGCGGAGCTGCCGCCGCAGGTCCTCGCGCACGTCCGACGGCGTGACCGGGCGTGCCAGCCCCGAGCAGGCGCCTCGTGCGCGCGCCGCCAGTCGATCCTCGGGGGGCACGAACATCTGCACCGGGATGTGGCGCAGGTCGGGGTCGTGCTTCAGCCGGCTCAGGACCGACCATCCGTGCGCGTCGGCCAGCGAGCTGTCGAGGCTCAGGATCTCGGGCTGCCAGCGGCGGGCGAGTGCGACGACCTCTTCGGCGCGCGTGCACACGATGCCCTTGAGGCCGGAGGCACGCGCCGCATCCAGCACCATGGCGGCGACGGTCTCGTCCTGGTGGGCGACGAGGATGAGCGGGTCGCCCACGGCGACCTGCTCGCGGTCGTCCGGGAGCTGCGGCCCGCGCGGTGCCGAGGTCAGCATCGTCGCGAACGAGCCCCGCTGCACGGTTTCCGGGTCCGGGTTGCCGGGCAGCGCCGGGCCGGCGTAGGTGGCGGGCAGGTAGAGCGTGAAGGTGCTGCCGCGTCCCGGCTCGCTCTTCAGGCGGATTTCGCCGCCCAGGAGGTGCGCCAGCTCGCGGCTGATCGCGAGGCCGAGGCCGGTGCCGCCGTGCTTGCGCGCGGTGCCGGCATCCGCCTGCTGGAACGCCTCGAAAATGATGCGTTGCTTGTCCGGCGGGATGCCGATGCCCGTGTCGCTGACCGCGAAGGCGATGATGGGGCGTCCCGGGCGGTCGAGGATCGGATGGCCGGCCGTCCAGCCTTCCGTGGCGGCGTACACGCGCAGCTTCACGCTGCCGTGGTCGGTGAACTTGAAGGCATTGGACAGCAGGTTCTTGAGCACCTGCAGCAGGCGCTTCGGGTCGGTGTGCATCGAGCGGCCCAGGGAGCGCGCGAACTCCGTCGTGAATGTCAGGTCGCGCGCCTCGGCCTCGTGGCGGAAGTTGCGCTCCACCGTCTTCTTGAGGCTGGCGAACGTGATCTCCTCGCTTTCGACGGTCACCGTGCCGGACTCGATCTTCGAGAGATCCAGGATGTCGCTGATCAGGTTCAGCAGGTCGGTGCCGGCAGCGCGGATCGTGTTCGCGTATTCCACCTGGCGCTCGGTGAGGTTGCGCTCCGCGTTCTCCGCGAGCTGCTGGCCCAGCACGAGGATGCTGTTCAGCGGAGTCCGAAGCTCGTGCGACATGTTGGCCAGGAACTCGGATTTGTAACGGGAGGTCAGGGCCAGCTCCGCCGCCTTTTCCTCCAGCGCGCGCCGCGCCTGCTCGATCTCCCGGTTCTTGCGCTCGACCTCGGCATTCTGCGCGGCGAGCAGTTGCGCCTTCTGCGCCAGCTCCTCGTTGGTCTTCTGCAGCTCCTGCTGCTGGGTCTGCTGCTCCATGGCGAGCTGCTGGGACTGCGCCAGCAGCCTTTCGGTGCGCATCGTGACCTCGATGTTGTTGAACACGACGCCGATGATGTCGGTGAGCTGCTGCAGGAACGCGATGTGCATGTCCGTGAACTCGTCGACCGAGGCGAGCTCGATGACGGCCTTCACGTGGCCTTCGAAGAGCACGGGCAGGATGATGACGTTGCGCGGCGCCGCTTCCACGATGCCCGAGGTGATGCGGATGGCGTCCTTCGGGAGGTCCTTGAGGATCATCGTCTTGCGCTCGCGCGCGCATTGCCCGATGAGCCCCTCGTTGAACGAGTAGATGCGCGGCTTGCCGCTCGGGTCCGGGTCCGCGTAGGACGCGATCTGCTGGAGGACGGCATCGCCGGCCGCTTCCGCGGCGACGTAGATCAGGCCCTGCTGCGCGCTGACGAGGGGTGCGAGCTCGGAGAGCAGCATCTCGGACACGGAGTGCAGGTCCCGCTGTCCCTGCATCATGCGGCTGAAGTTCGCCAGGTTCGTTTTCAGCCAGTCCTGCTCGGTGTTGCGCTCGGTGGTCTGGCGCAGGTTGCCGATCATGGCGTTGATGTAGTTCTTGAGATCGGCGACCTCGCCGCGCGCATCGACCTGGATCGAGCGGGTGAGGTCGCCCTTGGTCACGGCCGTGGCGACCTCCGCGATGGCGCGCACCTGCGTCGTGAGGTTCGCGGCCAGCAGGTTCACGTTGGCCGTGAGGTCCTTCCAGGTGCCGGCGGCCCCGGGCACGTTCGCCTGCCCGCCGAGGCGGCCCTCCACGCCCACCTCGCGCGCCACCGTGGTGACCTGGTCCGCGAAGATCGCGAGCGTATCGGTCATGCTGTTGATCGTGTTGGCGAGCGCAGCGACCTCGCCCTTCGATTCCACCGTCAGCTTCTGGGTGAGGTCGCCGTGGGCGACCGCGGTCACGACCTTGACGATGCCCCGGACCTGGTTCGTCAGGTTCTCGGCCATGACGTTCACGTTGTCCGTGAGGTCTTTCCAGATGCCGGCCACGCCCGGCACCTTGGCCTGGCCGCCGAGCTTGCCCTCGGTGCCCACCTCGCGGGCGACGCGCGTCACCTCGGCGGCAAACCCGTTGAGCTGGTCCACGAGCGTGTTGATCGTGTTCTTGAGCTCGAGGATCTCGCCTTTCACGTCGACCGTGATCTTGCGGGACAGGTCGCCGCGCGCGATGGCGCTCGCCACCTCCGCGATCTCGCGCACCTGGGTCGTCAGGTTCGCGGCCATGACGTTCACGTTGTCCGTGAGGCCTTTCCAGGTCCCGGCGACGCCCGGCACGTCGGCCTGGCCGCCGAGCTTGCCCTCCGTGCCCACCTCGCGCGCCACCCGCGTCACCTCGGAGGCGAAGCTGTTGAGCTGGTCCACCATCGTATTGATGGTGTTCTTGAGCTCGAGGATCTCGCCTTCGACGTTGACGGTGATCTTGCGCGACAGGTCGCCGCGCGCGACGGCGGTCGTGACCTCGGCGATGTTGCGCATCTGCGAAGTGAGGTTGCGCGCCATCGAGTTCACGTTGTCGGTGAGATCCTTCCACGTGCCCGCAACGCCCGGCACCTTCGCCTGGCCGCCGAGCTTGCCTTCGGTGCCGACCTCGCGCGCGACGCGCGTGACCTCCGCGGCGAAGCCGTTGAGCTGGTCGACCATCGTGTTGATCGTGTCCTTGAGCTCGAGCAGCTCGCCTTTGACATCGACCGTGATCTTGCGCGACAGGTCGCCGCGCGCGATGGCGGTTGCCACTTCCGCGATGCCGCGCACCTGGTCCGTCAGGTTCGTCGCCATCACGTTCACGTTGTCGGTGAGGTCCTTCCACGTGCCTGCCGCCCCGGGGACGATTGCCTGGCCGCCGAGCTTGCCCTCGGTGCCCACCTCGCGCGCGACGCGCGTCACCTCGGAAGCGAACGAGCGGAGCTGGTCCACCATCGTGTTGATGGCGTCCTTGAGCTGCAGCATCTCCCCGCGGACGTCCACGGTGATCTTCCGGGAGAGGTCGCCGTTGGCCACGGCGATGGTCACCTCCGAGATGTTCCGGACCTGGGCGGTGAGGTGGCTGGCCATGGAATTTACGTTGTCCGTCAAGTCCTTCCAGACGCCGGACACGTTCGGGACCTCGGCCTGGCCGCCCAGCTTGCCCTCGGACCCCACCTCCCGGGCGACGCGGGTCGCCTCCGAGGTGAAGACGCGCATCTGCTCGATCATCGTGTTGACGATCTGCGCGGAACGCAGGAACTCGCCTTCCAGGCTGCGTCCGTCCACTTCGAGCGGCACCGTCCGCGAGAGGTCACCGCGCGCGACGGCGGCGATGCTGCGCGTGACTTCCGTCATCGGCCAGAGGAGATCTTCGATGAGATCGTTGACGGAGTTTTCCATCTCGCCCCAGGCACCGGTGCGACGATCGAGTCGCACTCGGTGCCGCGTCCTGCCGCAACGGCCGATCGCTTCGCTGACCGTCGCGAGCTCGCGCGCGAGATGATCGTTGGCGGCAACGACCTCGTTGAACGTGTCGGCGATCTTGCCGGCGACTCCCGTCCAGTCGCCCGGCAGCCGGACGGAAAAGTCACCGTTGCGTACCGCCTGCAGCGCGTTGAGCAATTCGACAGGATGAACCTGCGAATCCCCAATGAATCCGGAGGGCACGCCGATGGCGCCCTTTGGGCTGCTGCTTCCCATGAGTTATTCCGTTGTAGGTGTGTTGGAGCTGGGGGCAAGGAGGGGCATTCCAGGAGCGCATGCCCGTCAGGCGTTCTTGCCCGCGAATCCCCGCGTGGAGGTGCACCGCGAAATTCGCGTACGGAAAAATACCCGCCTGACACGAGAATCACAACCCGAATTTTCAGCACGTGAACCGGTAATACGGAAGGCAATTGCGCGAGCGCGAAAGGCGGGATCGGCGCGAGCGATGCGGACCGAACGATGTTACATAATGCACTCGTCGCTCCGCATGTGGTCGCTTCGGTGCCGCCTGTCGCCGCGAGGCGTCACTGCGCGCCGTCATCGTGTTTCCACAGCGCGTCGTTCGCGATTGCGAGGGAAGCCCGGGCCTCAGTCGTGCGCGTCGCCACCGGCACAACCGCCGCGCATGGGCGGGTGCGTTCACCATCCGCTACCCGGTATCCGAATTCGTTCTATCACGGCGGGCTGCGCGCACAAGCTCGGCGCGGTGTGAATTGCGGCCGTCGTGTCGCGTCGCGTTCCGCCGTGCCGCGCCATGATCGATCGAGTCGATGACGTTGCCGGGCGGTTGTCCGCAACCCGGCCGTGTTGGCGGCACGGCGCGCGCACATGGTAACCTCCGATCCTTGCCCGCCGCTTCTTGTGCGCGGGCGTTCCCGGAAGCAGTCACCTCGTCCCGGCCCGTCGCGCGCGTCCGGGGCGGCACCTGGCCTTTTCGTGCCATTCGCCCGGCAGCGGGTGATTTCCTTGCGGGCCGCTGTCGATGTTCCGGCACACCAAACGACCAGGATCGTCGGAAGCGGGAGAGGCAAGGACTTCGAGGAGAGAGCGATGATCAAAGTGAGCAAGCTCATTTGCCGGCCGGAAGCGGGAGCATTGCCGCACCTGGCGATCGACGAGATCTCCGGCGTGACGGTCCCGGTGCGGGACCTCGATCGCGCGATCGCCTTTTACCGCCGCGTCTTCGGATTCCGGGCCATCCGCACGGACCGGTCGCTGCCGCGCCGTGCCGTCACGCTGGCCGGTCCCGGCGGCGCCCTCATCGCACTGCACGAGCAGGCAAGCGGCGCGGAGCGCATCGTGCCGCTGCACCGGCGCTGGGGCTTCGTCGTCGCCGAGCTCGACCGCGTCCGCGAGCTCGCATGGGACCTCGGGGTAAAGGTCGCGGGCGGCAACGGCGAGGCGGATCACATCCGCCGCTGGCCGAACGGTCGCTCGCTCGTCGTCCGCGACCCGGACGGCAACGAGATCGAGCTGGTCGAGGAGCACCGTGACCGGGCGGCAGGTCTCCTGCGCCGTCACTGCCCGGCCCGCCGGGCATGGCGCCGGTGGCGCGGCCAGGCCTCCTGCCAGGCCCGCTAGCAGCGCCTGCATCGCCCCCCTCCCGCGCCCCGGGGGCGTGCGCGGGTCGCCGTCCGGCGACAGTCCTTTATCATGTCGGTCGTCCCCCGATCACCGGAACGATTGCATGCCCCGACACCGCGAGCGACACACCACCGATCATTTCGGGTGGTTGCGGGCCGCCGTTCTCGGCGCCAACGACGGGATCCTCTCCACGGCGAGCCTCGTCGTCGGCGTGGCCTCCGCCGAGGTGGCGCGCGGCGAGGTGTGGATGGCGGGCGTGGCGAGCATGGTGGCCGGCGCAATGTCGATGGCGGCCGGTGAATACGTGTCGGTCAGCTCGCAGGCGGACGCGGAGAAGGCGGAGCTTGCGCGCGAAAAGTGGGAGCTCGAGCGATTCGAGGAGCACGAGCTCAAGGAGCTGGAGAATATCTATGTCGAGCGCGGCCTCGACCGCGAGCTCGCACGCCAGGTGGCGATCCAGCTTCACGAGCACGACGCGCTGGCCGCCCACGCTCGCGACGAGCTGGGCATCACCGAGCGGCTCGCCGCGCGGCCGCTGCGCGCCGCGTCGGCATCGGCCGTCAGTTTCACCACCGGCGCCACCATCCCGCTGCTTTTGATCTGGGTGAGCGCCGTCGACCACCTCGCGCCGACGGTGGCCGCCGGATCCCTGGTCGCCCTCGCGCTGCTCGGCGCGGTGGCAGCCAGGGTGGGGGGCGCGAACGTGCTCAAGGGCGCCGCGCGCATCTTCGTGTGGGGTGCGATCGCGATGACGCTGACGGCGGCAGTGGGGACCGCGTTCGGCACGATCGTGTGATCGACCGATCGGCGGCGATCAACGCGCTTCCGGCGTTTCGCCGGCGCGCCGGCCGTTCCCCGTTTCGAGCAGGCGCCGATAGAGCCTCAGGTTCAGGTCGGCACCGGTGATCCCGGTGTGCTCGAGTGCCGTGCGCGGCTCGTCCGGGACCTCGAAATGCGCGGCGAGCCGCTGGCCGTGCAGGAGGCGCAGGCCGAGGCCCCACGCCATCGAGGGAATGTCGAGAACGTAGTAATAGTAGAGATCGTTGCGGCTGCGGCCGACGGATCTCATGAAGTGGTCGAGGAAGGCGGCGTCGAACTGGGAGTTGTGAGCGACCATGACAATCCGCTTCCCGCCCGCATGACGGCGATGGAACGCGAGCAGGCGTTCGGCGGCGTCCGCCGGTCGTAGCGCGCCGAGCTCGTTCCAGCGTTCGACGGCAAAGCCGTTCACCGCAGCCGCCTCCGGGCTCGTGCGCTCCGGGTGCTGCGGCATGATGCGCAGGAACAGGCGATCGATCTCCTCGCCCTCGAGATCCGCGAGGATCACGCCGATGTCGATCATCTCGTGGTGCCCGGGCACGAGGCCGGTCGTTTCGACGTCCACGAACGCCAGCAGCCATTCCTCCGGGCGGTCGGCCGGCGCGGGCAGCTCCGCCCGCAGGGCCGGCGCGGCCGCCACGACGGCGCACAGCAGGGTGAAGCGGCGGATCGCGGGCATGTCGTTCTCCTGTCGTTGGTTGTCCGGGGGCTTCTCGTCGGGATTGTCATGCTGCCGGACGTCCGGCGCGACAGCTCCTCGGACCATTGCCGTTGCGCCGGCAGCGCCAGGCAAGGTGCCATTCCTTCGTTTCCATGGCAGTGCTATGTTCGGCGCCGCTGCTTCCTTCGACACCGGGGTGTGAGATGAAAAGGGCGTTCCTTGCCGTCCTGCTGGCGGCTGCCTGCGGTCCTGCGCACGCGGCAACCGTCTACATCCGCGCGGGCCAGCTCCTCGATACGCTCGACGGGCGCCTGCGCGCCGACCAGGTCATCGTCGTGGAGGGTGAGCGGATCACGCAGGTGGCCCCGAGCCGCGACGTCGAGATCCCGGCCGGCGCGCAGGTGATCGACCTGTCGGCGCAGACGGTGCTGCCGGGGCTCATCGACATGCACACGCACCTGACCGGCGACCATCGCTTCCACGGCTACGAGTCGCTCGGGATCTCGGTGCCGCGCGAGGCGCTCTACGGCGTGCTGAACGCGAAGAAGACGCTGCTCGCGGGCTTCACCTCGGTGCGCAACGTGGGCGCGGGCGGTTACAGCGACGTCGCGCTCAGGGATGCGATCGCCGCCGGCGAGATCGACGGCCCGCGCATGCGCGCGTCCGGGCCGGCGCTCGGCATCACGGGCGGTCACTGCGACAACAACCTGCTGCCGCCGGAGTACGGCGACAAGGGTGCCGGCGTCGCCGACGGCCCGTGGGCGGTGCGCACGAAAGTGCGCGAGATCATCAAGGGCGGCGCCGACGTCATCAAGTTCTGCGCGACCGGCGGCGTGCTCTCGAAAGGCGACAGCGTCGGCGGCCAGCAGTACACGCTGGAGGAGATGCGGGCGCTGGTCGAGGAGGCACACCAGCACGGGCGCAAGGTGGCGGCGCACGCGCACGGCACCGAGGGCATCAAGGCGGCGATCCTCGCGGGCGTCGATTCGATCGAGCACTCGAGCCTGATCGACGCGGAGGGCATCCGGCTGGCGAAGCAGCACGGCACCTTCCTCGTCATGGACATCTATAACCACAGCTTCATCATGGAGCACGGCGCCTCGGTGGGGATGCTCCCGGAATCGCTGGAGAAGGAGCGCCAGGTCGGGCAGGCGCAACGCGACAACTTCCGCAAGGCATTCACGGGCGGCGCGCGCATGGCCTTCGGCAGCGACAGCGGCGTGTATCCGCACGGCGACAACGGCAGGCAGTTCGCGGTCATGGTCGAGTACGGCATGACGCCGCTGCAGGCGATCCAGGCCGCGACGATCCACGCCGCCGAGCTGATCGGCTGGCCGGAGGACGTGGGCGCCATCGCGGCCGGCCGCTACGCCGACATCATCGCGGTCACCGGCAACCCGCTGGAGAACGTGCGCTTGCTGGAGAACGTGTCGTTCGTGATGAAGGGCGGCAAGGTCTACAAGTCGGACCTGTAGGACGGCGCACCGCGCGCGACGGGAACGGGCCGGTTGCGGCGGGTTCGGTGCCTGCGCCTACGGGAGGGCACGGATGCGGCCGGGGCGCTCGGGCGTGACAGGCGAATGACGGTGCAGGTAATCGCGCAGCGCCTCGATGTCGATGACGCCCTCCACCGGATCCCTGCCTTCGGCCAGCACGGTGAACCCGTCGCCGCCGGCGGCCAGGAAGCTGTTGACCGTCACCCGGTACTCCGCGTCCGGCTCGATCGGGGCGCCGCCGATGGCGATCGAGGACGGGACGACGCGCGCGCCGTCGGGAGCGCTGCGGCTCCAGGCATAGGTGAACCCTTCCGACGGTGACAGCATGTTCGCTGCGGGTTGCCCCGCCCACTGCTGCTCGAGCAGCTCGCGGATCTGCGCGCCCGTGAGGGTCAGGGTCACCAGCGTGTTGCCGAACGGCTGGACCGCGGCGATCTCGGCAAAGGTGACCTCTCCCGGGCGCTCCTGCCCGGTGGGCGCGTACAGCAGGTCCGTGCGCACGCCGCCCGCGTTCATGAACGCGACCACGGCTCCCGCATCCCGGGTGGCGGCAAGCTGCGCATCGGCGATAAGCGCCCCGAGCAGCGACTCGCCGGCCGCGTCGGGCTGCTTCGTGACGTCGGCCGTCACCGTGCCGACGACCTGCCGCGAGACCGTTTCCGCGCGGGCCCGGTATTCGGCCACGAGCGCCGCGACGTCGTCGGCCGGCGGAATGTCGTGGGTGACCGGCACGTTGTCGAGGCGGACTACCGCCAGGTCACCGGTGCGCCGGTCGAGCCTGGCGTCGATCTCCGTGTACCAGCGGCCGAACGACCCGGCGCTCGTGACCGGGCGGCCGTCGATCACGCACAGGTAGTGGCGGTGCGTGTGCCCGGTGACGAACAGGTCGATCGCCGGATCGCTGCGTCGCACGATGTCGACGATCGGCCCGCGGAAGTCGCGGCACTCGTCCTCGCTCCCCTCGGCGGGATAGCCGCCTTGGTGAATGACGACGACGATGGCCTCGATTCCCTGCTCCCGGATGGCGCCGACGAGCGCGTTGATCGTTTCGACCTCGTCCTCGAACGAGAGCCCGGCGATGCCCGAGGCGACGACGACCGACGGCGTATCCCTGAGCGGCAGCCCGATGAACGCGACCGGGATGCCGTCGTACCGGCGGACCGTGTACGCCGGCAGCAGCGTGTCCCCGGTCGCTTCGACGACGACGTTGGCGGCGAGGATCTCGAAGCCGGCACCCGCGAAGTCCGGGTCGCCGCCCTCGCGGGGCCCGCCCTGCTGCATCCTGAGGAGCTCTTCCCAGCCCTCGTCGAACTCGTGGTTGCCGGCGGCGTTCAAGTCGAGGCCGAGCAGGTCGGCGGCCATGATCGCGGGCTCGTCGTGAAACAGGCCGGACGTCAGCGGCGTCGCGCCGATGAGGTCGCCCGCCGAGACCGTGACCGTGTGCCCGGCCTGCTCCCTGGCCCGGCGAAGGTGGGCAGCGAGCCACGCGGCGCCGCCGAGATCGGGAACCGGCGGGTCGAGGTTGCCGTGGAAATCGTTGATCGCGAGGATCCTGAGCGCGACGTGATCGTCGCCGGCGGGCGGCGGTGCGGCGCAACCGGCCAGCGCGACGACGACGAGCAGCGCCCGCCAAGATCGACCCCGTTGCATGCTGTACGTCCCGGCTCCCCGAAGCGGGAGACGTTAGTGAGAAAGGAGAGCCGAGGCAACTCGGCGGGAATCGGCGCCGCTTGACCACGGCCCCGGTTGCATCGATAGTGCGGGTGCCTATGAACTTCCCGGGCAACTTCAGGCGCCTGGGCGCCATCGAGATCGACGGGCTTCGCGAGCGCGCGCTCGCGCTCACGGACGAGGACTGGGCTCGCGAGTCGATCCGCCAGCAGCGCTACGAGGTGCACCGGGACACCGAAACCATCCCGCTCGTTTACGACCTCGATTTCCGTCACCGGGACGGAACGCGCCGCCCGGCGCTCGCGAAGTTCGAGCCCGCGCTGCGGCCCGCGCTCGCGCTCGTCGCCGATCACTACGAGAACAGCCCGGCGGGCAGGGACCTCTGCGCGCGCTTCGGTCTCGGCTGGTTCGTGCGCGCGACGCTGGTGCGGCTCAGGCCCGGCGGGCGTATCGCGGCGCACCACGACATGAACTTTTCGCTCGCGCATTCGCACCGGGTACACCTGCCCGTGATCACGAACGACGACGTGCGGTTCACCGTGGGCAGCGAAACGCTGAACCTGAAGCCGGGCGAAGTCTGGGAGATCAACAACCGCCGCCTGCACGCGGTGGCCAACGAGGGCACGACGGAGCGCGTGCACGTGATCCTCGATTTCGTGCTGCCCGGAGAGCAGTGCTGCTGCGGCGCGAAGCGGCACCCGGACGTGCCGTGCACGCCTGCCCGCTGCCTCGAGACGGATCGCATGCGCATTCCGTGCACCTGTCACCCGGAGGAGGCGGGCGCATGCCTCGCGTCCTGACAGGCGCGCCACACGCCGTGCGCTGACGTGCGCCCGCGCGTCGACCTCGTGCAGGCGGCGCTGGCTGCGACCGCCGGCTACCCGCCCGCCGCCGTCGCGGCGATCCTCGAGCGGCCGCTCGTCATCCTGTCCGCCCCGCGCTCGGGCAGCACGCTGCTGTTCGATCTCCTGAAGCGGCTCCCCGGGCTCTGGACGATCGGGGGCGAAAGCCACGCGATCTTCAACGCGTTTCCCGGACTGCGCGCGGAGAACGCGGCCTTCGATTCCGGCAGTCTCGGCGCCGGCCACGCGGATCCCGTCACCTGCGAGCGGATGCGCGCCTGCTTCCTGTTCCTGCTGCGCGATCACACCGGCGTCCGCTACCTGGACCGCGAGCCCGCTGCGCGGCCGCGCCGGGCTTTGCTCGTGGAGAAGACGCCGCGCAACGCGCTGAACGTGCCGTTTCTCCTGCGCGTGTTCGCGGACGCACGGTTCCTTTATCTGCACCGCGAGCCGCGCGGCGCCGTCGCGAGCCTGATCGAGGCCTGGCACGTGGGGCTCGAAACCGGCCGCTTCTCGACCTTTCCCGACCTGCCGGGCTGGGATCGGCGCACGTGGTGCTTCCTGCTGCCGCCCGGCTGGCGTGCGCTGCGGGGCCGGCCGCTGGCCGAGATCGCGGCGTTCCAGTGGCGGGCCGCGAACGAGGCCGTGCTCCGGTCGCTCGCGGCGCTTCCCCCCGCACGCTGGATGGCCATGCGCTACGAGGCGCTGGTGCGCGATCCGGCGGCGGAGCTCCGGCGCGTGGCGGCATTCCTCGGCATCGACGGGGCCGACCTCCCGTCGCCGCCGGTTCCCCTGCCGCTCTCGCCCACCGCGCTGTCCCTGCCCGACCCCGGCAAGTGGCGGCGCCACGCCGACGCCCTTGGGCCGCTCCTCCCCGCACTCGAGGCGGTCGCGGCCCGCATCGACGAGGCCTGCCGCCGGTGCTCCTGAGATCGCTCGCCGGCCGGCCGAGGCGAGACAGCGGGCGCGTTTTGCGTTACCGTCGCGCGGGCCGCCACCGGGGAGCGGCGGCCGAGAACAAGAGCAAGCAGGGGGCCACTCGATGAGCAACACCAACATGCGGCAGATGTCGGCGCGTGCCGTGATCCTCGCCGTCGTGCTCGCCGTCATCCTGGCCGCGGCGAACGCCTACCTCGGGCTGTTCGCGGGCCTGACCGTGGCGACGGCCATCCCGGCGGCGGTCGTGTCGATGGGTGTCCTGCGCGTCCTGGGCGGCGGCACCATTCTCGAGAACAACATCGTGCAGACCGGCGCCTCCGCGGGCTCCTCCATCGCGGCCGGCGTGATCTTCACGCTGCCCGCCCTCGTGATCCTCGGCTACTGGGACGACTTCCGTTACTCGTGGGTGCTCGCCATCGCTGGCCTGGGCGGCCTGCTCGGCGTGCTGTTCTCCGTGCCGCTTCGGCGCACCATGATCGTCGAGAATCCACTGCCGTTCCCGGAGGGCAAGGCCGCCGCCGAGGTCCTGAAAGCGGGCGACAACCCCGGCCCGGGACTTCGCATCCTCGCCAAGGCCGGCGCCATCGGCGCTGTCGTGAAGCTCTGCGCCGAGAGCGCGCTGCGCATCATTCCGGACAACTGGGTGCTCTCGACCTACGTCGCCGGCGGCAAGAGCATCGCCTACATCGGCACCGGGCTCTCGCCGGCGCTGCTCGGCGTCGGCTACATCGTCGGCGTCAACGTCGGCATCGTCGTCGTGTCGGGCTCGATCCTGTCCTGGCATTTCGCCATCCCGATCTACCACGCGTTCTTCCTCGACACCGATCCGGCGCTCGCGGCGAGGGTCGCCACCCTCGATTCCGCGGCCGCCGGCGGCGCGATCTGGGGCGCGAAGGTCCGTTACCTCGGCGTCGGCGCCATGCTGATCGGCGGCATCTGGACCCTGTTCTCGCTGCGCAAGTCGCTGGTTTCCGGCATCAGGAGCGGGCTCGCGGCCGCGCGCCGCGGCGCGGGTCAGGTCGTGGCCGAAACCGAGCGCGACCTGCCGATGACCTGGATGCTCATCGCGCTGGTGCTGTTCGTGCTGCCGCTCGGCGGGCTGTACCAGGCGATCGTCGGCCAGTGGACGGTAAGCGTGCCGATGACGATCATCATGATCGTCGCGGGCTTCGTGTTCGTGTCCGTGTCCGCCTATCTCGCGGGCCTCGTCGGCTCCTCGAACAACCCGGTCTCGGGCATCACCATCGCGACCATCCTGTTCGCCTCGGTCGTGCTCCTGTTCCTGCTGGGCCGCGATTCCGACATCGGCGCCGTCGCCGCGATCATGATCGGCGCTGTCGTGTGCTGCGCGGCGGCGGTCGGCGGCGACAACCTCCAGGACCTGAAGGCCGGCTACCTCGTCGGGGCCACGCCCTGGAAGCAGCAGCTCATGCTCGGCATCGGCGCGCTGTCCTGCGCTTTCATCATGGCGCCCATGCTGAACCTGCTCGACGCCGCGTACGGCATCGGCGTCGCGCCCACGCCGGAGAAGCCGAACCCGCTCGGCGCGCCGCAGGCCACGCTGATGGCCGCCGTCGCGAGCGGCATGTTCGGCGGGCAACTGCCGTGGATCATGATCGGCATCGGCGTCGCCATCGGCATCGTCGTGATCGTGCTGGACGAGATCCTGAAGGCGCGCAACTCGAGCTTCCGCGTGCCGGTGCTCGCCGCCGCCATCGGCATCTACCTGCCGCTGGAGCTGATGGTCCCCATCTTCATCGGCGGCCTGCTGTCCTGGATGGTGGAGCGCTACCACGGACTGAAAGGCGACGGCGCCGAGCGTGACCGCATCCACCGGCCGGGCACGCTGTTCGCGGCCGGCCTGATTACGGGCGAGGCGCTCATGGGCATCGCCGTTGCCATCCCGATCGTGGCCACCGCGGACCGCGACGTGCTCGCCGTGCCGGAAATGCTCCAGCTCGGCCAGTGGTTCGGGCTCGTGGTGCTGGCGGCGGTCGGCTGGCTCATGTACCGCACTGGCACGAAAGGCGACGCGCTCGGCGAAGCACGCGCCGGCCCGCGCTGACCGGGCCGTTTCCCGCGTCGCAGGAATGTGCGCCAGCGATTTGATGCTGCAGCGCAATTTCGGTTAGTTTCGTACCCGGGAGCTTGGGCAATCCCGTTCGGCCTCGCCGCCGACGACACTGCATGACGTCCGGCCTGCCGCGGAAACGCGGCGCGGCAGGCGTCGTGCACGCCCGCGCCCCGCAAGAACGAAATCGAATCACGGGTGCTCAGGGAGGATCGCCGTGCCGGACATTCGCCGCGTCGCCGTCATTGCACTGCTGTTGCAGTGCGGCTGCGCGTCCGTGCCGTCCGGCAAGCCCGCGGCGGAACCCGGCGCCGCGCCCGGGGACGCGACGAGCGCCGATCGCCCCGCGATCCGCCTCGACGTGGACGGCATGGTGCCGCTGTTCTCCCCCGAGGCCACGGAGGACAACGCGCTGATCGCGAGCCGGGTCGATCTCGGGCTCGACGACCGCCGGCTGCGCTACAGCGCCCGTTACCGGGTCGAATCGGGCGACCTGTTCCGCCTGGCCGAGGCGACCGATCCGGCCGCCGTCCCTTCCGTTCTCGCCGGCCAGCGCTTCGGGCAGGACGTCGCGCTGACGCTGCCGGAGCTGGCGGGCGCCCCGGTGTCGCTCGGCGTGACCGCCGAAGTGCAGGAGCGCTGGCAGCTCGCGGGCCAGACGCGATCGGAGAACGAGCGTGCGCACCTGCAGTGGTCGCCGTGGCGCGCCACGCTGCGCGTCGAGTGGAGCGAGCAGGCGCAGGCCTTCGATCCGTCGCTCGCACTGCACTGCAACCTCGAGAGCAGCCTGGGCCTGCCCGTGCGGGAAAGCGGGGAGCGCCGGCAGCGCCTGCTCCTCGCGGGTCGCGAATGCTACATCGCCGGCGCGGAGTCGCACGCCGGCCTGCCGGTGCGTGCCTGGAGCCTGGGCTGGTCGTCGAACGGCGCGGCGCGGGAGAGCATCGCCCGCGTGCACGTGATCGAGCCGGCCTGGATGGACGGGCTGACGCCGGCCGGGAAGGAGCCTGGCTACCAGCTCGGGCTGGGACACCGCCGCGACTTCGGCGACCTTTCCGCGGAGGCGCTCGTCACCTTGCGCCAGCCGCCCGCGGTGCTCGACGACGGACGCTACGAGGCTTTCGAGGACGACACGAGCTGGTCGGCCAACGCGTCGCTCACCTGGCATCTTCCCCTGGCGTCGGTATCGGCGACCTGGGCGCAGGGGGTGAATCCGCTGTGGTTCGTCCCCGACGCCCCGGCTGCGACCCAGGACCGCGACCGGTTCGGGCTCGCGCTCGACCTGTCCCGCTGGATGGAAGGCCTCGTGCCCGGCTCCGTGCGCGAGCTCGGCTTCACCTGGGACTGGTCGCAGGTGCGCGCGCCGGGGGCCGGGGCGGTGGGCGAGAGCGCGATCGCGCTCGACGTGGCCTGGATGTTC
Source organism: Woeseiaceae bacterium (assembly GCA_035304345.1). GTDB lineage: Bacteria > Pseudomonadota > Gammaproteobacteria > Steroidobacterales > Woeseiaceae > IDS-8. The sequence goes on from DATGQE010000022.1 coordinate 123,250, forward strand.
TGACAGGCACTTCCATTCTGCGGAAAAACTCCTGCCCGCCGCGCGCGGCGACTTTGCGCGTTGTGCTTGCGCAACGGACCCCGCGTTTCGGCAGCTATTTGTTTCTGGCCGATTATCCCCGTCGCCGGCGGCTTGCCGGCGGCGCTCGCGGGTACCCCGTGCAACACCGGATTTGACGTCTGTCCCTTCGCTGGCCAAAGATGGGAGTCACAGACCGCCCGGGCGGGGGGCGAACCCGCCTCCCTGCAGCAGGTCCAGTCCCTCGGTCGAGCGGCCGAAACCAAGAAAAAGACCGCAGCGTCGGCCTTGCCGCCGACCGCTGGACCGAAAAACTGCATAAGGGAGATCACCATGGCACATGCGAAAGGCCGGTTGTGGCGCCTGTCCACATCCGTCCCGTTCCTGCTCGCGCTCGCGTTCTCCGGAGCGCACGCGCAGCAGGCCGACGATCCGGAAGCCCCGGGGCTCGAAGGCGAGGTCGAACAGATCACCGTCACGGGCTCACGCATCTCGCGCGATTCCTTCTCGAGTCCCTCACCCATCCAGGTCCTGGATGTCGAGTCCGGCCGCCAGCTCGGCATCGCCAGCATCACCGAGATGCTGCAGCGGTCGACCGTGGCCAACGGGCAACAGATCGATGCGACGCTCAACACGAACGCGGGCAACTCGAACGCCACGGAAGCGCCCCCGACCGGCGGCGTCGGTTCTTCGAACATCGACCTGCGCGGCCTCGGTCCCGAGCGCACGCTGATCCTGGTCAACGGGCGTCGCATGGGTTCCGTCGGCGTGCGCGGCGCCCCGGCGCAGCCCGACATCAACCTGATCCCGTTCGCGCTGGTGGATCGCGCGGAGGTGCTGACGGAAGGCGTGTCCGCCGTGTACGGCGCGGACGCGGTCGCGGGCGTGGTCAACGTCATCCTGCGCGACGACTTCGAGGGCTTCGAGCTGACGCTCAACTCGGAGATTCCGGGGCAGGACGGCGGCGAGATCGGCCAGGTCTCGATGATCGCGGGCGCGCAGAGCGACCGGGCCAGCATCATCTTCGGCGCGGAGATGTTCGACCGCTCGCGCGTGCGGGTCGGCGACCGCGACTTCTCGCGCTGCTACCGCGCGCACGAGATCGCGACCACCGGTGAGATCCTCTCGACCTGCTACGAGACGTTCTTCGACAACATCATCCTCGCCCCGGGCGGACCGTCGGCCGACGACTGGGTGTTCTACACGCCCGGCCAGACGAACCTCGGCATCCCGAACTTCAGCGACTGGACTTTCCTGCCCGATCCCCAGACGCTGAACCCGGTCAACGGCAACCGCGGCAACTTCACGAACTTCGGCTACTTCGACTTCTACAACGACCAGGACGAGCGGCGTGCTTCCGACCTGGTCGGCGAGCTGGAGCGCATTTCGCTGGTGACCACCGGCAAGGTCAACATGGACTGGTGGGCCAACGAGGAGATCTTCTTCGAGGCCTATTACCTCAACAGCCGCACGTTCAGCATCGGCACCACCGAGCAGATCTTCCCGGACATTCCGGGCATGATCCCGCAGGAGGATGCCGACGGGAACATCATCGTCGATGCGAACGGCGTGCCGGTGCTGGTGCCGAATCCGCTGAACCCGTTCGGTGTCGATGCCGCGCCGATCATGACGCTGGAGGACATCCCGCAGACGCGCGACGTGGAGCGTGAGCAGATGCGCTTCGTCGGCGGCCTGCGCGGCGACTTCGGCGATACGACCTGGTCCTACGAGGCGTTCTTCTCGTACGACCGCGGCATCGGCTTCCAGGCCCAGCCGATCCTGTTCGAGCCGCACCTCATCCTCGCGACGCAGACGGTGCGCCTGAACGCGAACGGTGATGTGATCTGCGGCATTCCCAACCCGGGGCCCGTCGCCGGCTTCGACACGCCCGAGCCCTGCGTGCCGCTCGACATCTTCGGCCTCAACAGCAACGGGGCCACCTTCACCGGCGGCGCCATGGGCGAAGGCGTGCTGACCGCCGCCGAGCGGGAATACCTCGTCGGCAACCGTACCAACCGCACCGTCGTCGAGCAGACCATGTACGCCGGGTACGTGACCGGCGACCTGTTCGAGCTGGGCGGCCGGACGGTCGGTGCGGCATTCGGTGCCGAGTTCCGCAAGGACGAGATCAGCTCCCAGAACGACATCACCGGCGTGCGCGGCCTGAACGCGGCGGAGAATCCGCTGCAGGAAGGCGAGACGATCGGCAGCCGCGACATCTGGGAGGTGTTCGCCGAGATCAACGTTCCCCTGCTCGACAACCTGTCGGTGGACGGCGCCGTGCGCTACACGGACGAGGAGAACTTCGGCGAGGAGACGACCTGGCGCACGCGCGTGTCGTGGAGCCCGCTGGACTACCTCACGCTGAGCGGCTCCGCGGGCACGTCCTACCGTGCGCCGAACCTGCGCGAGCAGTTCCTCGCGGAGCAGGGCGGCGGCATCGGCGGCGGAAACGATCCGTGCATCAACGCCAACATTGTCGCTCTCGACCAGACGGCCCAGTCCACCCAGCAGCTCATCCAGCGCTGCATCGACAGCGGCATCACGTTCATCGACTCGGACAACGACGGGAACTTCGACTCGACGCTGCTCGGGACCCAGGGCGTGACGACGATCCCGATCTCGACCGGCGGCAACGCCGGGCTGGTCGCGGAGACCTCCGAATCCTACACGGCGACGATCCAGTTCAGCCAGCCGTGGAGCGACGCGTTCGACCTCGACCTGGCGCTGAGCTACTGGTCGATCGAGATCGAGAACACCGTGGAGGAGCCCGAAGCGGACTTCATCATCGACGAGTGCTTCTCGAACTTTTCGCTGCCGGAGTTCAACCAGAACCCGTTCTGCGCACTGCTCCGCCGCCCGACCACCGGTCCGATGCAGAGCCGCATCATCAACTTCGTGGACGTGTCCTTCATCAACATCGGCGAGGACACCGCGAAGGGACTGGACCTGAACACACGGCTTATGTTCTCGACCGACTGGCTGGGTGGCATGGACGTCTCCTGGGCGACGGCCACCACGCACCAGCTCGAGCGTGATTACCAGCCGTTCGGCCCGGAGACGCGCCAGGACCTGGCCGGGACCATCGGCGTGCCGGAGTGGAAGTTCACCAGCACCCTCTCGCTGCGGCGCGACGCCTGGGAGTTCCTGCTCCAGAACCGGTACTACGGTGATGCCCAGCAGAACGACACCGAGAACGACGTCGCGACCACCATCTTCGCGGCGGGCCTGAACGGCATCGCCAGCCACGACATCGATTTCGTCGATTCGATCTGGTACACCGACCTGTCGGTGAGCTACATGGCGGAGCACTGGTCGGCGTCGGTGGGCGTCAACAACCTGTTCGAGGAGGACCCGCCGCTGATCGACGTGTCGGAAGGCCCGAACCGCAACAACGCGGTCTCCTCCACGGGCTACGACTTCTTCGGCCGGACGTTCTTCGCGACCGTCTCCTTCGACTTCTGAGTCGAACCTGGCTGAAGCCTTACGGGCGGTGCGCTCCGGCGCACCGCCCTTTTTATGCTCCTACCGCAATCGCTCCACCCGGATCGTCCGGTTGAGCGGCAGGATGCGCATGCGGTATCCCCCGAGCTTCGTCGCCCACATCTCGACGTCGAAGCTCTCGACGTTGCGCAGGGCGCGCTCCACGCTGACCCGGTCGCCGTCGATCTGCCGCCATACCTGGCCGTTGTCGAGCTCCACGAGCAGCCGCTCGTAGCCGATGAAGCGGAAATTCACCGCGGTGGCCGCGACGCGCGTGGCGGGCTCGTCGGCGCCGCGCCGGCGCGCCTCGACCTGCTCGGCGCCGAGCTCGACGGCCGGGGCGGGCCCCGGGGAGACCGCCGGCGCTGCCGCGTCCGCCGCCTCGCCCGCGGCCAAGGTCGGCGCGGGCGCGTGCGTCGCCGCCGGTGCTTGCACAGGTGCGGGTGGCTTGACGACGTCCGCTGCTGCCGGTGCGGGCGAGCCCGCGAGCTCCCGCACGTGCCGCTCGAGGCAGGTGATCCTTTCCGCGGGCGTGGCGCTCGTCGCGCAGCCTGCGATGCGGCGCTCCGCGTCGTCCTCCGCCGCCACGGGCCCGCAGGCGAGCAGGGCGAGGAGCGCGAGCAGCAGGCGCCTACTCGCGGGCGAACGCCTCGAAGTCGGCGGCGCGGTAGCGGAACTCGTGACGAAACTCCCGGTCCGGCGTGTGGACCGGCTCGCCGTCCACGTAACGCGGCCGGAAAATGAGCCTGCGGACCGCCTGCCGCACGCGGGTCTCCATCGCGGTGAACCCGGGAGGGTCGGCATCGACGATCCGGATGTCGGTGGTGCGGCCACGGTCGTTGACGGTGAAGCGTGCGACGACATAGCCCTGCTGGTAGTCGGCGGGATCGGTTTCCTCGTTGCTGCTACGGTAACCGAAGTTCGCGACCGGATCGAGATTGACGCCGAGCAACGGGACGACCCGCTCGAGGCCGCGCCGCCGGTGCTCGAGCCGCTCCTCGTCGGCCGACAGCAGCTCCCACGCACGCCGGTACCGCATACGCGCCTTGTCCTGCACGTTGCGCAGCGTGTAGTAGTCGGCGAGCTCGAACAGCGCTTTCTGCTGCATCTGCCAGGTCGCGTGCGGGTTCTGCTCCGTGACCTCGACCGCGCGGCGCAGGAACGTCTCGCCGGTCTCGGTCGTCGGCTCCGAGCGGAAGTACACGTCATCGAGGTCGTGGAAATAGGTGCGGCCCATCGCGGAGTAGACGTCGAGCAGGCTCAAGTGGTGCTCGCCGCGGCGGCTCTTGATGATGCGCGTGATCTCGCGGTACACGTTGCGCTCGTCGGCGTAACGCTCGAGTGTCCGGTAGAGCTCCGCCTTGCGATGCAATGCCGGGAGCACCTCCTCGCTGTCGGGAGAGAAAGCGCGCGCATAGAGCCAGAACATCCGGTCCACGGCCTGCAGCGCCGCCGCGTCGCGGCCGGTCGCTTCCAGCGCGTCGGTCATGGCGTCGAGGATCTCGACCTGCCCGAGCGTGTGCGGTCCCGCATTGACCTGGGTGACGTGCAGGGCGCGCTCGTACACCGGCAACGCCAGCTCCGGTCGTCCGCTCGCCGCGTGAATCCCGGCGAGCGCCACGAGCGGCTCGACGAGGCTCGCACTCAACCGGTCCTCGCCTTGCTCGAGCAAGGCGATCGCGGCCTCGTAATTGGCGACGGCAGGCACGTAGAGCTCGCGCCTTCCCTGCACGTGAGCGAGATCGGCCAGCGCGTCCGCCATCACGCCGTAACCCGTCCCGCCGGCATGGACCAGCAGGTCGAGGCGCTGCTTGGCCGCCGTCTCGGCCTCGACGAGCTCGCCGTTTGCCAGCGCCTCGCGGTAGTGGCGCCGGTACTCCTCGCCGGGTGAGGTCGACGTCGCCAGGGCAGGGCCGGCAAGCGCCGCCACCGAGTGTGCGGTGGAACCGGGGGATTCTTCGTCTTCCGCTGCTGCCGGGGCCACCGCCAGCCAGGCCGCGGCCGGCAGATACTTGCACCAGGCTCGGACCGATGCGGTCATGAACGGATTCCTGCCGGCGACGGGTTCAGGAAGCTTCGACATCGAAGCCTACGCCCGGTTCGGCGGCACGGGCAACGCGTGTCCCGGCGGCCCATCACCTCTCGTTCGTTGCCTCGGGGGAGGCGCGTCCCTATCATGGCATCAGGCTGTAACGTCTTCTCGGCGCCGGCGTAAATGACGGAAGGAGACTGTCATGCGCTCGAGAAAGAGCAGGCTCGCCGCTGCGCGCCCCGTTTGCAGCTTCCTCTTCCTGCTGCTCGCGCTGGCCCTCGCGGCCGGGGTGGCGCGGGCCCAGATCGAAGGTGCCACCGTGCGCGGCCGCGTCATGAGCGCGGAGGGACCGCGTGCCGGCGTCCCGGTGGTGGCGATCCACCTGCCTACGGGCCAGGTCCGGCGTGCCACGACCGGCCGTGACGGCCGCTACGTCATGGTCGACCTGCGCCCCGGCGAGTACGAGGTGCAGGTCGCCGAAGCCGCCTTCGAGCCGCAGCAGCTCACGTTGCGCGTCGGTCAGACGGCGACCGTCGACTTCTCGGTGCAGGGCGGCCCCGACGCGGGTATCGAGGAGATCATCGTCACCGGTACCCAGGTCGAGCTGTTCGAGGGCGGCGCCGTGGGCACGTCGGTCACGCCGGAGCTGATCGACCGCCTCCCGCAGATCAACCGCAACTTCCTCTCCTTCGCCGATCTCGCGCCGGGCGTGCAGTTCGTGCGGGAGCCGAACGGCGGCACCTTCATACGCGGCGGTGCGCAGCACCAGCGCACGGTGAACGTGTTCATCGACGGTGTGAGCCAGAAGGACTACGTGCTGAAGGGCGGGGTGACCGGGCAGGACTCGAGCCGCGGCAACCCGTTCCCGCAGTCCGCGATCGCCGAGTACCAGGTGATCACGCAGAACTACAAGGCGGAGTACGCGCAGGTCTCGAGCGCCGCGATCAGCGCGGTCACCGCGAGCGGCACGAACGAGTTCCGCGGCAGCGTTTTCTACGATTTCACCAACGAGGACCTGCGGGCGGAGACGCCGCTCGAGAAGATCGAGGGCGAGAAAGTCGCCTCCGAGCAGCAGCAGTACGGTTTCACCGTCTCCGGCCCGATCGTCCGCGACCAGCTCTTCTTCCTGCTGGCATTCGAGGGCAAGGACAACGAGGACCCGGTGGACGTCATCCCCGGCGGCGGTTTCGACCCGGAGGACCTGCCGCCGGAATTCGCCGAGCTCACGGGACGGGAAGTTTCGGAGTTCGAGGAGGACCTGCTCTTCGCCAAGATCGACTGGAATCCCAGCGAGGCGCACCAGTTCGAGGCGTCGCTGAAGTACCGGGACGAGAGCGCGATCCAGGGTTTCGGCAACGGTATCGAGGCTCTTCCGTTCGCGACCAGCGTCGACCAGGAGGACATCCGTTTCCAGGCCGAATACACGTACGTCACGGACGCGTGGCAGAACGAGCTCAGGATCACCTGGGAGGATTCGACGTGGAGCCCGAACCCGCTCACCACCGGGGTCGGCACGTTCCTGCAGAATGCCGCCGGCGAAGGCGTGCTCCGGACGGGCGCGGGCGAGAACTTCCAGGAGAAGGGACAGGACGGCTGGGGTATCCAGAACGATTTCACGCTGCTCGACCTCGAGTGGCTCGGCGGCCACACGATCAAGGCGGGGATCAGCTACAAGAAGCTCACGCTGAAGTCGCTCCAGCAGCTTCCCGCCAACCCGCAGTTCTTCTGGAACGTGGAGTTCAACGGGCCGGGCACGTTCGCGCTGGTGCAGCCGTTTCGCCTCGATTTCGGCCAGCCCCTCAGCGACCTGGCCGGCGCCATCGAGGCGGACAACGAGCAGTGGGGCATCTTCATCCAGGACGACTGGTACGTCACCGACCGCCTCACACTGAACATCGGCGTGCGCTGGGACTACGAGGAGACCCCGGTGTACAAGGACCGCGTCACGCCGCCCGAGCAAGTGGAGGCGCTGCGGAACTGGCCGAACATCAACAACGACGTCGTCAACTACGACATCGACGACTGGATCAGCACCGGTGACAACCGCGACTACGACTCCGACAACATCGCGCCGCGCTTCGGCTTCTCCTGGGACGTCTCGGACGCGCACACGATCTACGGCGGCTGGGGTCGCTCCTACGACCGCAACCAGTTCGATTTCATCCAGCTCGAGACCACGAATGCCACCTTCGGCCGTGGCACCCTGTTCTTCCAGGGCGACCCGGACAATCCCTGCGCGGGTCCGAACTGCATCCCTTGGGACCCGGACTTCCTCACGCCCGAGGGCCTCGATGCGCTCATCGCCGGGGCGAGCGCGGAGGGCGGTTTCCAGCAGATCTTCCTGCTGCCGAACGACCTCGAGACCCCGTATTCCGACCAGTACAGCGTGGGGCTCAGGAGCGCGTGGCCCGGCGACTGGGAAACGGACCTCGCGTACTCGCACATCGAGAGCAAGGACGGCTTCGTCTGGATGCTCGGCAACCGGCTCCCCGACGGCTCGTTCTTCCCGCCCGGCGCCATCTTCGGTGCGCCCTTCGGCTTCCCGCCGCCGGGGTTCGGCAACCTGCTGCTCGGCCGTAACGGCACGGAGACGGAGTCCGATTCGATCTTCCTGAAAGCGGAGCGGCCGCACCTCGACGACTGGGGAATCTCGATCGCCTACACCTGGACCGACGCGACGGAGAACCGGATCTTCAGTGACAACTTTGCGCTCGACTATCCCTCGCTCGAGGATTACGGCAGCAACGATTCCGTCGGCATCGCCGAGCACAGGATCGTGATCGCGGGCACCTACGACCTGCCGTGGGACCTGCTGTTGTCGGCGCGCTTCATCGCGGATTCCGGGGTGAAGTACCAGTACCTCGATTGCCTCGCCGGTCCCGACCAGTGCGTGTTCCGCCGCATCGACCCGGACGACGCCGAGTTCCGGCAGCTCGACCTCGCGCTCGAGAAGCGCTTCTCCTTCGGCTTCTTGCCCGAAGAATCGACGTTCCGCGTGCGGCTCGACGTGCTCAATGTCTTCAACCGGCGGAACTGGACCTCGTTCGACCTGTTCCCGGGCGACGTGAACGGGGTGAACCCGAATTTCGGCGCGCACCAGGACAGCATCGACATTCCCCGCACCGCCAAGCTGACGGTCGGCTTCGACTGGTGAGCGCCGCCGCGGTGCACGCTTCCGCACCCCGCCGCGCCGTCGCGCTGGCGGCGGCGGCGCTGGCCGCCGTTCCGGCCGGTTCCGCCTTCGCGCAGGCGAGCCCGGACGACCAGGCCGAGGCAGAGCGCTTCGTCGCGGATCTCATGGAGCGGATGACCCTGCGCGAGAAGATCGGCCAGCTCAATCTCCTGACGAGCAGCATGGACGTCACCGGCCCCACCCTGCGCGAGGGCTACCGCGAATCGGTGGCCGCGGGCGACGTCGGCGCGATCTTCAACGCGTACGGCGCCGACTACACGCGCTCGCTCCAAACGCTCGCGGTGGAGGAGACGCGGCTCGGCATTCCGCTGCTCTTCGGCTACGACGTCGTCCACGGCTTCCGCACCATCTTTCCCATCCCGCTCGCGGAAGCGGCCTCCTGGGACCTCGAGGCGATCGAGCGCTCCGCGAGGGTGGCGGCCACGGAAGCCGCGGCCGCGGGCCTGCACTGGACGTTCGCGCCGATGGTGGACATCGCCCGCGACCCGCGCTGGGGCCGGATCGCGGAGGGCGCGGGCGAAGATCCGTGGCTCGGCGCGCGCATCGCCGCCGCGCGCGTGCACGGCTTCCAGGGCGACGACCTCGCCGGGCTCGACACGGTGCTCGCGTGCGCGAAGCACTTCGCCGCCTACGGCGCGGCACAGGCCGGGCGCGACTATCACACGGTCGACATCTCGCTGCGCACGCTGTGGGAGGTCTACCTGCCGCCTTTCGAGGCAGCGGCGGGGGCGGGCGTCGCCACGTTCATGACGGCGTTCAACGAGCTCAACGGGGTGCCGGCGACCGCGAGCCGCTACCTCCTCACCGACGTGCTGCAGCAGCACTGGGGCTTCGAGGGTTTCACGGTCTCGGACTACACGGCGGTGAACGAGCTCGTGCCGCACGGCTACGCGCGCGACGAGGCGCATGCCGCGGCGCTCGCGTTGCACGCCGGTGTGCACATGGACATGCAGGGCGAGACCTTCGTCACCTGGCTTCCCGAGCTCGTGCGCCGGGGGGAGGTGAGCGAGGCCGCGATCGACGATGCCGTGCGGCGCATCCTCGCGATGAAGTACCGGCTGGGGCTTTTCGACGATCCTTACCGCTACTCGGACGCCGGGCGGGAGGCAGCCGTCACCTATGCGGACGAGCACCTCGAGGCCGCGCGGGACGTGGCGCGCCGCTCGCTCGTGCTGCTCAAGAACGACGGCGTGCTGCCGCTCGCCGACGAGGACGTCTCCATCGCGCTCATCGGGCCGCTCGCGGACAGCGAGGAGGACATGATCGGTTCGTGGTCGGCCGCCGGAGAGCGGCGGGACCGGCCGGTCTCGGTGCTCGAAGGAGTGCAGGAGCGCGTGGGCGACGACGTGACCGTGCATCATGCGCCGGGCACGAGCGACATGCTCGGGGAAAGCGGCCGCCAGGGCTTCAGCGCCGCGATCGCCGCGGCGGCCCGCGCCGACGTGATCGTCGCGGTCATGGGCGAGCCCTGGGACATGACGGGCGAAGCCGCGAGCCGGGCCACCCTCGACCTGCCGGGCGCCCAGCCCCAGCTCCTGATGGCGCTGCACCGGCTCGGCAAGCCGATCGTGCTCGTGCTCATGAGCGGGCGCCCGCTCACGATCGAGTGGGCCCACGAAAACGTCGACGCGATCCTCATGGCCTGGTACCCGGGTACCGAAGGGGGGCACGCGGTCGCCGACGTGCTGTTCGGCGATTACAACCCGTCGGGCAAGCTGCCCGTGACGTTCCCGCGCGCGGTGGGACAGGTGCCCATCCATTACGACGTGAAACCGACGGGGCGGCCATACGACCCGCAGGGCCCGGAGCAGAAGTACCGCTCCCGTTACCTCGACCTGCCGAACACGCCGCTGTACCCCTTCGGTTACGGCTTGAGCTACACGCGCTTCCGGTATTCCGACCTGGCGCTGGATCGCACCGAGCTCGAACCGGACGACAGCCTCACGGTGACGGTGCGGGTCGAGAACACGGGGGACCGCGACGGCGAAGAGATCGTGCAGCTCTACCTGCGCGACGAGGTGGCCTCGGTGACGCGGCCGGTGCGCCAGCTCAGGGGATTCCGGCGCGTCCGGCTCGACGCCGGCGCCGCGGAGACGGTCGAGTTCGAGCTGACGGTCGCGGATCTCGCGTTCTACCGCCGCGACATGAGCTTCGGTGCGGAGGCCGGTGAGTTCACGGTGTTCGTCGGCGGCAGCTCGGCCGACACGCTCGGCGCCCGCTTCCGGCTGACCGCCGACGTGAGCCTGCGTCCGCCCCCGCCGCTCCCGTGGCCCCCGTAGGCGCGCGCGCCTACCGACCGCCCTCGGCCGGATCCTCCGGCGACATCATGGCCGCCTGCTCGCTGCCGACGCTCCCCGCGCCCGGTTCCGCCTGCTCGCGCTCCTGTCCCGGCATCACGGAGGATGCGCGTTCGCGCACCTCCTCGTAGGCCTCGCTCGCCTTTTGCCGCAGCCCTTCCGCGGCGCTGTCGCGGGCTTCTCCCATGAGGCGATCCTCGCGCTCCGTACGCGGCAGCGCGGCTCCGATGGCGGCGCCGAGCGCGACGCCAAGGGCGCCCACGAGCAGCGGCTGCTCCTCGAGCAGGCGGGCGAACCCGCCGCGCAGGCGCTCTCCCTGCAGGCGTGCCCGTTCCCCGGCTTGCTGCAGGCGTTCACCGGAGTGGCTCACCGTGCTGCCGAGCGCCCCGCGAGCCCGGGAGACGTGCTCGCCCACGGCCCCTGCCGCCGACTTCGCCGATTCCATGCCGCCCTCGAGGCGTTCCCGGGCGCCGTGCAGGCGCTCGCCGGCCGCCCCGTGCGGCGGCGCAGGCTTGTTCGCCGACATCATCATCCACGCGAGGCCGACTGCCGTCAGGATGAGCGGCAGCGGGTGGTTCTCCACCGAGCGCCCCAGGTTGGTCGCGAACTCGCCGCCGTGCCGCCGGCCGATGGCGAGCGCCTGGTCGATGAGCTGGCCCGGCGACAGCCGGTTCTCGAGCTCGTCGATCGTGCGGCCGAGGCTGGAGCGGGTACGGTCGATGTCGCGCTCGAGCGCTCCCGGCTCGCGCGCCTCGTACGGATCCGTTGCGCGGTTCATTGCGCTTTCCTCCTCGCCAGATCGGCGTCTTTCCTGAGCGAGTCCATCGTGCGATCGGGCGCGAGGGATTCCGCGCTCATCTTCTTCCTGCCGGAGGCGAGCATGATGAGCCCGATCACGGCCACCACTGCGCCCACGAGGAACGCCGCCCACATCAGGCTCATCCATTCCGTCAGGAGCAGCATCACGCCGCCGAGCAGGAACAGGATGCCGGCGTAGAGCACGGCTCCGCCCATCGCCACCGACGCGATGCCGGTGCGAACGTCACTGACCGTCGAGGTCATCTCCGCCTTCGCGAGCGCGATCTCCTGCCTGAACAGCGTGGACACGTCGTTCGCCAGCTTCCTGAACAATCCCGGGACCGATTCGCCTTCGTAGCGCCGGTCTTCGTACTGCCGCCCGGCCTCGTAGTCCCCGGTCGTGCTGCCGCCGTCGCCGCTCGTGCCGCGCCCGTTGTCACCCGGGCGTACGCCCGGACCCGTTCCCGGTTCGATCCCCGGTTCGTGCTGCCTGTTCATAGACCCGTTCCTCCGCTCGAATCCGGCGGGATCGGACGTTCTCCCGGTCGTCTCTCCGACGATTCCTCGAACACGTCCCGTTCGCCGCCTTCGTACGTGGACAGGGGCGAGTCGTACCCCCCGGTTCGCCCGATGTCCGATGCGGCCGGTTCGACCGGCGCCTCGCCGCCGGTCCACCCGGCCTCGCCGGCCGCACCGTTCCAGGCCCCTGGCCCGGGACGGGAGGCCTTGGCGAATCGCGCGAGGCCGACGCCGACCGCGACGCTGCCGAGCACGAACAGGGCCGGGTTGCGTTCCGCGACGCGCCGGATCTCGTCGCCGATCTCGTCGACACTGCGGCTGCGGAGCTTCTCGGCCATCTCGCCGAGCCACGACGCCAGCCGGTTCGCGTGCTCCGCGAGGCCCTCCTGGTCCATCTCCGAGAGGCGGGATCCTGCGGATCCCACCGCTTCGGCGAGGTGATCGACTTTCTCGGCCGCCTGGCCGGCTCCTGCCTGGAGGCGTTCCTTGCCCGCGCCGGCGGCCTGCTGTGCCGCCTCGCGTGCCCTTCCGGCCTGCTCTTCCATCATCCCGCCGGTGCTGCCACGTTCACCGGGCGTGGCTCCCGTCTCGCTTGCGCGCCTGTTCATGTCCGGTCCTCGGCTGGCGTCACCAGTCCTCCTGCTGCGATTGCTCTTCGGACGTCTGCGTCTCGAGTGTCGAGGCGTCGAACTCAGGCTCCGACTGGATCTCGTCGCGGCTCATGTCCGTCATCAGGCTGTCGTCGCTGCCCATGCGCAGCTCCGACAACGGCACGGCGATGGTCTTCTGGCCGACGCCGAGGAACCCGCCGACGTCGATCGCCGCGACCTGCTCCTGGTGCGTCGAGCTGTACCCGACGTCCTCGATCGTGCCGATTTCCTCGCCGTCCGAGGTCGTCACGGTCATGCCCTTCAACTGCTCGGGGCTCATCTGCGCCAGGTCGCCGGCGGCCCGCTCGCCGGTCTCCGTGCCGTAGGCGTCCTGCTCGCCTTCCGGCAGCGTGCCCATCTCCGGGTCGCCGGTCGGCTGGTCGTCCTGGGTCTGGGCGGTCTCGGGCTCGTACTGCGGGTCCGTCTGCTGTGCGGCTGCTGCCGTGGCCCACGCGAGCGCAAGGCCCGCCAGGAATGCTGCTGTCGTGTTCATCGCTCGATCTCCTCCAATGCATGGAACTCCCTGCGAACGCGGGTGCTTCTGCAAGGCGCGTGCCAAGGGGAGGTCCGCGCGCTGCACCGCCGTCGCGGCGCCCTGTCGCGAGGCGGCCCGGCGGCTCTTGCAGGATCGGGCGATCGACTTCGGTAGAAATTGCCGTTTCGGCAATTTCGACAACGCTCGGGCAGCGGCTCCCGTGCCAATGGCACTCCCGATCGGCTTCGAATTGGCCGTTGTCGCTCCGTGGCATGCCATCGAAACTCTCGGCGTGGACATGCCAGTTGCCCGAGCGCTCGAGCACCGACGCTCCCGCGATCCGCGCGCGACGGTGCGGCGGGCGTTGCAGCTCATCGATGCGGGAGCGCTGGACACCGCCGGGGTGGAGGCGCTGGCGGCCCGGCTCGGGCTGTGCGCGCGCCACCTGAGGCGCCTGTTCGTGCAGCACGTGGGCGCATCCCCGCTTGCCATCGCGCAATCGCGTCGCCTGCAGTTCGCGCACCGTCTCGTCGTCGAAACCGACCTGCCGATCGTGGACGTCGCTTTCGAATCGGGTTTCCGGTCGCTGCGCCGCTTCAACGCCGCCTTCCGCGAAGCCTACGGTTGCTCGCCGCAGCAGATCAGGAAGCGGCGTGGTGCCCGCACGCGGCCGCATGCGATACGGCTCACGCTCGAGTACCACCCTCCCTACGACTGGCGAGCCGTGCTGGACTTCCTGGCGGCCCGCGCCGTGCCGGAGCTCGAAGTGGTCCGCGACGGCGGTTACGCACGCACGGTGGTGCTGAACGGCGAGCCGGCACTCGTGCGCATCACGCGCGCCGCCGGGGCGGATGCGCTCGTGCTCCAGGTGGAAGGTGCGGTCCCGGGTTGCCTGATGGACGTCGTGAGCCGGGCGCGCCGCTGTTTCGACCTGTCGCTGGATCCCGGGCTCGTGTCCGCCGCGCTCGGTGACGATCCGGTGCTGGGGCCGCTGGTTGCCCGCGCTCCCGGCCTCAGGATCCCGGGCGTGTGGACCGGGTTCGAATGCGCGGTGCGCGCGCTGCTCGGCCAGGCGTCCCCCGAGGCCGAGTGCCGGCTGGTGTCGCGGCTCGTCCGCTGTGCGGGGTCGCGCGCGCCGGCGTCACGCCCGGGCGAGCCGTGCTGGCTGTTCCCGACGGGCCAGGCGCTCGCGACCGCGCCGCTCGAGAGCGTCGGCCTCGCGTACCCGCAGGCCGCTGCCGTGCGTGCGCTGGCGGTCGCGTTCGTCGAGCGCCGGATCGATTTCTCGGCGCCGGCGGACGAGCTGGTGCCGGCGCTGCGTCGCCTGCCGGGTTTCGGCGAGCGGGCAGTGCAGTACTTCTCGCTCCGGGCGCTCGCCGATCGGGACGCGTTCCCGCTGACCGATGTCGACCTGTGGCGTGCGCCGGCCCGCACGCAGGTCATGCAGGGAGCGTCCGTCGACGAGCTCGGCGAGGCCTGGCGGCCATGGCGCGGCTACGCGGCTTTGCATCTGTGGCGCGAGAGCCGCGAGTCCGCGCACGCCGTCCCGAACCGGCCGGCGGAAAAGCGCCGCACGGCCTCCTGACCGCGAGCTCTTGCTCGAAGCTCAGGCGATGGCGTCGCCGGCGAGGCGGCGCACGCTGTCGTCGTCGCAGACGTAGGTCGCCGTCACCTTCCCGTCCTGGATCGACTCGAGGCGTACGTCGAAGCGCCACAAGGCGTGCAGGTGCTTCATCACGGCCTTCGCGTCCTCCTTGTCCAGCGGAATCCGGTCGTGCTGGATGTGACGCAGCGTGATGGAGCGATTGCCCCTCAGGTCCACCTCGTAAACCTGGATGTTGGGTTCCTGCTTGCTCAGGTTGTACTGGTCGGAGAGCTGCTCGCGGATGCGCCGATAGCCCTGGTCGTCGTGGATGGCCGTGACCTCGATCTCCTTCTCCCAGTCGTCATCCACGATGCAGAACAGCTTGAGGTCCCGGATCACCGAGGGCGACAGGAACTGGAGGATGAAGCTCTCGTCCTTGAAGTTCTGCATCGCATGGTGCACGGCCTCGAGCCAGTCTTTGCCGACCAGGTCCGGGAACCACTCGCGGTCCTCGGCCGTCGGCTGCGTGCAGATGCGCCGGATGTCGTTGAAGATCGCGTAGCCCAGCGTGTACGGGTTGATGCCGCTGAAATAAGGAGAATCGAACTCCGGCTGGTAGGTCACGTTGGTGTGCGACTGCAGGATCTCGAACATGAAGCCGTCGGACACCAGGCCTTCGTCGTACAGCCTGTTCAGCAGGTTGTAGTGCCAGAACGTCGCCCAGCCTTCGTTCATCACCTTCGTCTGCCGCTGCGGATAGAAGTACTGGGCGATCTTGCGGACGATGCGCACGATCTCGCGCTCCCACGGCTCCAGCAGCGGCGCGTTCTTCTCGATGAAGTACAGGATGTTCTCCTGCGGCTCCCGCGGGAACTTCGGCCACTGTTCTTCCCTGGGCACCTCCTTCTTCGGCACCGTCCGCCAGAGGTCGTTCACCTGCTGTTGCATGAACTCCTCTCGCTCCCGCTGGCGGCGCCTTTCGTCCTCCGCCGAGATGGCGCGGGGACGCCGGAAGCGGTCCACACCGTAGTTCATCAATGCGTGACACGAGTCGAGCAGTGACTCCGTCGCGTCCAGCCCGTAGCGCTCCTCGCATTCCGCGATGTAATTGCGCGCGAACAGCAGGTAGTTGACGATCGCGCTTGCGTCGGTCCAGGTCCTGAACAGGTAGTTGTTCTTGAAGAAGGAGTTGTGCCCGAAGCACGCGTGAGCGATCACCAGCGCCTGCATTGCCAGCGTGTTTTCCTCCATGAGGTAGGCGATGCACGGGTTGGAGTTGATGACGAGCTCGTAGGCGAGCCCCATGTGTCCGCGCCGGTACTGCTGCTCCGTCGCCAGGAACTGCTTGCCGAGCGACCAGTGGTGGTACCCGAGCGGCATCCCGATGGACGAGTAGCGGTCCATCATCTGCTCGGCGGTGATGATCTCGATCTGGTTCGGGTAGGTGTCCAGGCCGAAGGTTTTCGCAACCCGTGCGATCTCCTGCTCGAAGCGCTCGAGCAGCTCGAACGTCCATTCCGAGCCTTCCGCGATCGGTTTGCGCTCCGTCATGGGTTCTTCTTCTTGAAGAGCTCGTGGAACACGGGATAGATGTCGGCCGCGCTCGTCACCCGCTTCATGGCGAAGCAGTCCGGGTACTGATCGAGCACTTCCTCGTAGGCGCGCCAGAGGGCCTGTTCCGTGTGCTCCGAGATCTCCACGTAGGCAAAGTACTGCACGAGCGGGAGGATGCTGTTGACCAGGAGGTCCCGGGCGATGGGGGAATCGTCCTGCCAGTTCTCCCCATCGGACGCCTGCGCCGCGTAGATGTTCCAGTCAGACGTCGGGTACCGGTCGTGAATGATGTCCCGCATGAGCTTCAGCACGCTGGACACCACGGTTCCGCCGGTCTCCCTCGAATAGAAGAACTCCTCCTCGTCGACCTCGCTCGCGACGGTGTGGTGCCGCAGGAAGACGATGTCGATCTTCTTGTAGGTCTGCTTCAGGAACAGGTGCAGCAATATGAAGAAGCGCTTCGCCAGGTCCTTGATCTCCTGCGTCATGGAGCCGGAGACGTCCATGAGGCAGAACATGACGGCATTGCTCGTCGGCAGCGGCTGCTGCACGAGGTTGTTGTAGCGCAGGTCGAAGTCGTCGAGGAACGGTATGTGGTTGAGTCGCCGCTCCAGCCGGTCGAGCTCGTTCCTGATCTCGCGCGCGCGATCGAGCGCTGCGGGTGGCTCGCCGAGCGCTTCGAGCTCCTCGCGCAGCGCCTTCATCTGCCGCTTGATCGCCCCGGAGAGGGCGATGCGCCGGGCGTGTGCGCTCTTCAGCGACTGGAGCACGTTCAGGCGTGCCGGGATGCCGACCTTCGTGTAGCCACCCTTCTGGTAGCGGAACGTCTCGGTTTCCTTGAGCTGCTTCTTCACGAGGTGGGGCAGCTCGAGATCCTCGAATATGAAATCGAGGAACTCCTGGCGCGTCAGCTCGAAGACGAAGTCGTCCATTCCTTCGCCCGTGTTGCTGGCCCGGCCCCGGCCGCCCGCGCCGCCGCCCGCCGGCGGCCGCTTGATGCGATCGCCGGTCACGAACTCCTTGTTACCGGGCAGCACGCGCCGCTGGTGCCCGCCCGCGCCGTGGCGAAACATCGGCTCCGAAATGTCCTTGCGCGGGATGCTGATCTCGTCGCCGCGATCGGTGTCGGTGATGCTCCGTCGGTTCACCGCGTCGGCGACCGCTTCCTTGATGTGACGGCGGAAGCGGCGCACGAAACGTTGCCGGTTGACGGCGCTCTTGTTGCGGCTCTCCTGGCGGCGATCGATGATGAGGAAGGCCATCCTGGTGTGTCCTGGCCCTACCGCGACTTGCGCACCCTCAGGTACCACTCCGACAAGAGCTTCACCTGCTTCTCCGTATATCCGTGCTCCGTCATGCGGCGTACGAAGTCGCGGTGCTTCTTCTGGTCCTCTGAGGAGGCCTTGGGGTTGAACGAGATCACCGGAAGCAGGTCTTCCGTGTTCGCGAACATGTTCTTCTCGATCACGAGCTTGAGCTTCTCGTAACTCGTCCACGCGGGGTTCTTGCCGTGGTTGGCGGCACGCGCCCGCAGCACGAAGTTCACGACCTCGTGGCGGAAGTCCTTGGGGTTGGAGATCCCGGCCGGCTTCTCGATCTTTTCGAGCTCGTCGTTGAGCGCGGCATGGTCCAGGTTCTCTCCCGTCTCCGGGTTGCGGTAATCCTGGTCCTGGATCCAGAGGTCTGCGTACGTGATGTAGCGGTCGAACACGTTCTGCCCGTACTCGGAGTAGGACTCGAGGTAGGCCGTCTGGATCTCCTTGCCGATGAACTCGATGTAGCGCGGTGTCAGGTACTCCTTGATGAAGTTGAGGTAACGGTCCCGTGTTTCCGGCGGGAACTGCTCGTGCTCGATCTGTTTCTCGAGCACGTACAGGAGGTGGACCGGGTTCGCCGCGATCTCTGTCGTATCGAAGTTGAACACCTTCGACAGGATCTTGAAGGCGAAGCGCGTCGACAGGCCTTCCATGCCCTCGTCGACACCCGCGGCGTCCCGGTACTCCTGGATCGACTTCGCCTTCGGGTCCGTGTCCTTGAGGCTCTCACCGTCGTACACCCGCATCTTGGAGTAGATGCTGGAGTTCTCCGGCTCCACGAGCCGAGTGAGAACCGAAAACTGGGCCAGCATTCGCAGCGTGTCCGGCGCGCACGGCGCGTTCGCGAGCGAGCTGTTGCGCAGCAGCTTCTCGTAGATCTTGACCTCTTCAGTGACCTGCAGGCAGTAGGGCACCTTCACGATGTACACGCGGTCGATGAACGCCTCGTTGTTCCGGTTGTTCTTGAACGCCTGCCACTCCGCCTCGTTCGAGTGCGCCAGTATGATGCCCTCGAACGGAATGGAGCCGATCGCCTCGGTGCCGTTGTAATTAGCCTCCTGCGACGCCGTCAGCAGAGGGTGCAGAACCTTGATGGGCGCCTTGAACATCTCGACGAACTCGAGAATGCCCTGGTTCGCGCGACACAGGCCGCCGGAGAAGCTGTAGGCGTCAGGGTCGTTCTGCGGGTACTCCTCGAGCTTGCGGATGTCGACCTTGCCGACCAGCGAAGAGATGTCCTGGTTGTTCTCGTCGCCCGGCTCCGTCTTCGAAATGGCGACCTGGTTGAGAATCGACGGGTGCTGCTTCACGACCCGGAACTTCGTGATGTCGCCGCCGTACTCCTTCAACCGTTTCGCGGCCCACGGCGACATGATCGTGTGCACGTAACGCTCCGGGATCCCGTATTCCTCCTGGAGGATTCGCGCGTCCTCGCGCGGGTTGAAGAGCCCGAGAGGGGATTCGTGCACCGGCGAGCCCTTCAGCGAATAGAAGGGCACCTTCTCCATGAGCTGCTTGAGCTTCTCGGCCAGTGAAGACTTGCCGCCGCCGACCGGCCCGAGCAGGTAGAGGATCTGCTTCTTCTCCTCCAGTCCCTGCGCGGCGTGCTTGAAGAAGGAGACGATCTGCTCGATGCACTCCTCCATTCCGTAGAAGTCATCGAACTCGCGATATCGCTTGATGACCTTGTTCGAGAAAATCCGGCTGAGGCGGGGGTCTTTGGAAGTGTCGATCAGCTCCGGCTCGCCGATCGCTATCAGCAACCGTTCGGCAGCGGTTGCGTAGGCAGTCTTGTCTGTTTTGCAGATCTCTAGATATTCTTGAAGGCTGTATTCTTCTTGTTCTGTATCTTCGTAACGCGATTGGTAGTTCGCGAAGATACTCATTGCGAATTCTCCCGGCTTGCGCCTCTTGCTCGTTATGAAGTTCGTCGAAGCATCGAGTTAGGCTCGCTGTTCGTTCCTTTGCGGTCAATACGAAAACGATCCAATACTCCAGCGATGATAGCAACTTTAGAGAGCAAATCGTGACCGATGTTCCATTTACAAAAAATTACCGGCGACGTTAGAATCGTGAACTGGATCGCGTTTCAGGAGAGCGACCCAGGGGTGGTGCGCCCCGCAACCCGAGTCCTGCCACATCGCTTCTCGCGTCCCGGCGGCCGTTGCGTCGTCAAGGGGCGACTTGCGCTTCCGGCGCCCATCGCCGATCCGCCCTTCGAGGGGCGCCTCTCCGGCCCACATTCGTCCCGAAGCAAGCATTTCGGTCCCCATCCGGCCCGCTGATCGGCCGCACACGGGCGCCGGCGGTCCAATCCGGCCCATCCCGGAGACGATGGGCGCCGATTCGGCCCCTTCCCCGGCCGTGAGGGCGTCCGCGAGCGCGCATCGGCACGGATCGGCGGCCCGCCGCGCGCCGGGGCGCACCGACGGAGCTCGCTCCGGCTCGCGAAAGGCCCGCCCGAGCGCCGGCACCGGGATGCCGGCTCGCGGGCGCGCGGTGCTCCTTCGCCCGCCCGGCGGGCGATCGCAGGGGCCGCCGCGGTCCGCCGCGAAAGAAAGGGTGAGATCTCTCACGGTCGCCTGCAGCGGGTCGCCCCGCACCGAGCCGGCGCCGCACGCGCGCGCTCCGTGGCTCGGCGGGACGCTCGCGAGCGCGCAGTCCTCGCCCGATCGCCGGTCGATACCTCCACCCGTCACGTTCCCGCTTTTGCGTCGCGCCGCCGCGCATCGTCGATGACCGTAATGCAGGGCGGTGCTCCTCGCGCAGACCGTGACCGCGCGCGGAACCACGTGCACCCGCGCAAGATGCGCGTTGGGTGAATGCCTTCGCCGGGCGCACCGGAACACCGAGCGCTCGTGACGTCGAGAGGGCAAAGCTCGAGGGTCGTGCGCAGTGCAAGCTTGCTGCCATGCGTCCCTGTAAGGTAGAAGGGAGCGCGCGATGTCAGGCATGCTCGAATCGTGCAACGTGTGAACAAGGCTGTTAATGGCAGGTCGCAGCGGCGCTACCGGATGCCGATGGATGGCACATGATCTGGTTCGCTTTCGCGTTGATGATGCTGTCGGCCATGCTGTTCGTGGCCTGGCCGCTGCGGGTGGCATCGCACGGTCGCGGACTGATCGTGGCGGTCGCGACGGTGCTGATCGTATCGAGCGCCGTCTACCTGAACACCGGCACGCCGTTCGCCCCCGAGGCGGCGGGAACGAGCGATTCGATGGTGCGCCTCTTGAAGCAGCGTGCCGCAGAACATCCGGGCGATGCCGAGGCCTGGAAGATGCTGGGGCGATCCCTGCTCGCGGCCGAAGATTATGCGGGCGCCATCCCGGCCCTGGAACGAGCGGTCGAGCTCGAATCGGCGAAAGACGCGGAGACGCTGGTCGACCTCGGCGAAGCCGTGTTGAATGCCGATGAGCGGACGATCACGGGGCGAGCCGGAGAGTTGTTCGAGAAGGCACTGGCGCTCGACCCGTGGAATCCCCGTGCGCTGTTCTTCGGCGGCGTTGCCGCGATCGCGCGCGGCGAGCGGTCACTCGCGGCGGACCGCTGGGAGTCGCTGCTGGATCGCTCGCCGCCGCCGGAGCTCGAGCCCGTGATCAGGCAACGCGTTTCGGAATGGCGCGGCGCGCCGGGCGAGTGAAGCGGGCGGTCCGGCGCGGAACCTCTACAACCTGATGAGAAGGAACACTACAGTGCAAACGACCGCAGCATGGCGCATCCCGGCCTCGCGCAGGGCCTGGCTGATCTCACTGGTGCTTGCAGGACCTGGCGCCTTCGCGGCGGAACCGGACTGCTGGTACGGGGAAGGCAAGTACACGGTCGGGACGATTCTCTGCCAGGCAGGGATGACGATGCAGTGCCGGCGCGACGATGAAGGACGGCCGGTATGGGCATCGCTCGAGCAGCAGTGTGCGGTGCCGGCGCAGGAGAACGCATTGTCCGGGACCGAGACGACGGCTCCGGCAGGCCGGCCGGAAAGTCCGGAAAGTCGCGTCGCCGACCGCGCGCCGGCCGGGCCGGCCGCGACGAGCATCGGCCCCGGCCAAGCCGGGGGAGCCGCGATCGAGATTCTCTGGGCGGACTACGGTCGTGACGGCCACAAGTGCGACGCCGCTCCGGCCGTCACCGAACGCTGCGACGGACAAGCGGAGTGCGAGCTCGTGGTCAGTGGCGATGCGCTGTGCGGCGATCCGTATCCGAAGCGAACGAAGCTCCTCAGCATCTATTTCGCCTGTACCGACGCGACCGGGTCGTACCTGCAGCCGCCCGTCTATGCCGAAGACGACAGCCACGTCGCGCTGCACTGCACCAACTTCAGCAAGCGGCAGCCCATGTCCGAAAATTTTTCTCCAGGAGGCCCATCGAAGAAATGACTATGCAAAGCGCATGTTGACTGCTTGACCGCCTGTCGACCCCTTGGGTATAAGCGTTGGCGGTCTCATCACTGTTGAATCGCCGGACGCACCCGGTCGACATCAATCAGAGGGGGAGAGATGAAACCAGTAACAGCTTCGCTTGCGGCGTTGGTCTGTGCGGGATCGGTAGGCGTCGGTGCATTCATGTTGTCGACCCAGGCCGCCGCACAGGAGAATTTTGACGGAGCCTGGCGCTATCGCGTCTCTTGCGCCGGTTGCCACGACGACGACGGATCCGGTGTCTATGCATTCGGTCCGGCGCTGAAAGGCAACCAGTTCGTGGTGAACGCTCCTGCCGCCGTCATCATCCAGGTGATCCAGCAGGGGCGGAACTACGGGGAGAGGAACCACCTCGCCTACGTAGGCATGCCTGCCTTCCACTACATCCGTGGCGGGGAAGCGGAAGCCCTCGTCGCATACCTGAAAGGCGAACTGCAGAGCGGAGGGGCGCAATAATGAAGCGCAATTTCTTCTCGAAACTCAGCGGCTGCACCGGCGCGGTATCGGCGGCGGCGGTGCTCGTTTTCGCTCTCGCCGTTCCGGAAGACGCGTTCGCGGTGGCGGGCTTCGCACGCCAGACCGGCATGAACTGCAATTCCTGCCACACGCTCCACGGTGCCCCGACGCCGAACTTCACCTTCACTGGCAAGAAGTTCAACGCGATCGGCTATCGCCTGCCGAAGGGTATCAACTCGGTGATGGGCGACAGCCAGGAGCAGGGGAAGCCGGAGGATCTCGGCGAGTTCTTCAGGTTGCTGCCGACCACGTTCAGCGCCCGCTTCCAGTACCAGCTCGCGAACACGACGGAGCCGCCGGGGGCCGACGAGTTCGGGCCGGTGGTCACGAACCCCACGTCCCGCCTGGCGTTCTTCCCGTTCACCGGGCCGATCGGCAAGCACTGGGGCATCTGGACGGAGTTCTACATCGTGCCGTTCACGAGCGAGGACGGCGAGTGGGGGATTGCCGATACGAGCTACGAAGAGTTCGATATCCGCTACATCATCAACCCCGACAACGAGTCCACGACGTTCGGCTTCTCGCTGAGCAACCAGGACATCTACGGGTTGTTCGGGTTCTCGCCGTTCCCCGGGCTGCCGAGCGGTATCGGCCGCGGCGGTGTCGGCGGCTACTCGCATCCGAACCGGGCCCAGCTCTACCACTACGGCTGGATCGACGACCGCTGGGTCTATGCGATTGGGGCCGAGACCGGCGATACCAACTACGATTGGAGCCGGAACAACTGGCTGGGCTTTTTCGGCTACGCGCTGCGTAACCGGAATGACGACGAGTTGTGGCTGAACATCGCCTACCGCACCGGGAACGATGCGCTGCCGCTCGTCACGGCCAGCGGTGCCGAACGGTCCTCCAGGTCCTGGCAGTACCGCGATGCCGTCGGCGGGATCAGCGATACGCGCCGTGCACCGGGCGATCCGTGCCCCGGCCTGGATGGCCGTCGCGCCACGGGAAGCTGCGCCTACCTGGCCGAAGAGGTCGACAATCACGACTCGCTCGACGTCGAGGTACGCTGGGGCGCGCAGAACGTCGACAAGTTCTTCGGCAAGCGCGGAGCCGGCGACTGGAGCTTCGAGATGGTCGGGCGCCTGTCCTGGAACGACGAGGATTACTTCGACGGTGCGGGTGCGGAGCGCAGGTCCTGGGGCTTCCAGCCGATGATCGGCTACAAGCACACGTGGTACTTCAAGCCGCTCATCCAGGGTGACTTCGACTTCGAGTTCCGGGACATGAACGGCCTGACACACGACATCGACACCAGCACCCGCTGGTCGCTCGCAGTGGTGTTCAAGCCCGTCGAGAACTATCTCATCTACGCCCAGTACGGCAACAACGAGAGCATCGCGCTCAACCGCGGTGTGCTCACGGGCAAGACGTTCACGATAACGGCCGACGTATCGTTCTAGTCGCCTGCTCGCGGGCGGCCGGACGATTCGTCCCGGCATAGCTGTAGAAGCGTACCCGCCGTCCGGTCACCGGGCGGCGGGTACGCTGTCCCTGCGGCAGGCAGGACTGGCGAACGCATCAGCAGGCGTTCCGAAGGAGGTTGATCGACATGAAGGACGAATTCTCCCCGTCACGACGGCGTGCACTGCGGAATTCCCTGGTGGCCGTTGCTGGGCTGGCGGGGCTGGGAGCGCTGGGCGTTTCCCCGGTTACCCGCGTGCGGGCCGAGGACCTGCCGAAGGTGTCGGAAGACGACCCGACGGCGCAGGCTCTCGCGTACACGCACGATGCGACGACCAGCGCCCGCACGGACCCGAATCAGTTCTGCAACAACTGCCTCTACTACAAGGGGACCGCGGACGACGCGTGGGCGCGGTGCGACCTGTTCCCCGGCAAGCTCGTGGCCGGCCCCGGCTGGTGCAACGCCTGGACGGCGAAGGGCTGACGGCCTGACCGACTCCCGGCGCACCCCGCGCGACCGGCGATCGCCGTCGCGCGGGTGCGCCCCCCTTCTCCACAGGAATAGCCGGGCGACCGCGAATTGCGTGGTGCGCGCTCCCCGAGGCCTACTGCCCGGCGGGCACCGGCTCGTGCGCGTAGCGCTCGATCGCGTCCAGCCAGCCGCCGGTGAAGCCGGCGCGCTGCAGGCCTTCGCGGACGTGCGGGTTCTGCCGCATCACTTCCCACACGAAGCCCGAGCGGTAGTTCTCGATCATGAGCAGGATCGGCCCCTGGTCGATGCCGAGATAGTCGCCGGCCACCCAGCCGAAGCCGTCGATCACCCGCCCGTGCTTGAGATCGACGTCGTACCGGAAGCTCGGGTTGAAGGCATCGAGGAAGCCGTACTGGGAGTAGATGTGCTGGCCGTAACGCACGCGCATTTCGCGGATCGCGCGGATCGCGAGCTCCGGCGCGAACACGATGGAGCCGGCCGCGGCGGTCGGCGCGATGGTGCCGTCGTCGTAGGAGTGGCCGAGCGCCTGGTGTGAATCCGGGTAGCCGATGCCGCGCGCGGCATAGCCGCGGAACTGGCGCTCCTCCCCGTTGTAGACGAGGAGCGCGTGGCCGGGGCCGTCGCTCGCGCTGAGGCCCCAGATGCCGTCGCCGTAGCCTTCCCAGCCGAGCGGGTTCTCTTCCGCGTAGGCGTACTGGGCCAGCACCGAGCGGCGGCTGTTCTCGAAGTAGTCGAGCCCGCGCTCGCGCATGTAGGGATCCTGGATGCCGCGGAAGTCGAACCAGATGTGGGTGTACTGGTGCCCGAAGCCGGGGCTGAACATCAGGTATTCCTGCCCGTAGTACTCGCCCCAGTGGCGATCGTACCGTTCGGTCCACGCTTCCCACGCGTCGCGATCGAGCGAGTGCTCCGGTGCGGCGAGCGCGAGGAGGTAGACGATCATCGCCTCGTTGTAGCCGCGCCAGTCCATCGCGTGGAAGCCGGACTCGGGGCGCCAGCCGAGCGTGATGCCGCCGACGCCGGCCTGGGCCCAGGGCCAGTCGACGCGCGTGTAGATCCGCTCGGCGAGCTGGCGGATCTCCGCTTCGTCGGGGTGCTCGCCGTCGAAATAAGTCTGCGCGAACAGGACGCCGCCGAGCAGCAGCGCCGTATCGACCGTGGACAGCTCCGAGTGCGCGTAGCGGGTGCCGGTCTCCATGTCGAGGAAGTGATAGAAGAAGCCCTTGTGGCCGGCTTTGCCCTTGGGCTCCGGGCCCTGCGGCGCGTTCGCGAAGAAGCGCAAGGTCGTGAGGGTGCGCTCGCGCGCCTGCTCGCGCGTGACGTAGCCGCGCTCGACGCCGATCGGGTAGGCGGTGAGCCCGAAGCCGACGGCGGCGATCGACGAGAACGAACCCGAGGGCCAGCGATCCGGCACCAGCCCGTTCTCCGGATTGGCCGTTTCCCAGAAGAAGCGGAACGTGCGCTGTGACAGGTCCTCCAGCAGGGACTCGTCGTCTAGCCGCGGCGCATCCGGCCGCCCGGTGTTGACCGACGGCGGATCGACCGGGAGAACCTGCGCCTCACTCATCTCCGCCGGCGGCTGGCCCGGCACTCCGGGGCTCGCGAAAACGAGCGCGGCGGCGAGTGAGGTGAGAATCGTACGCTGCATGTTCATACCCTCGAATCTGTCGGCGCCCCGGCGGCGCCGGTGGATGCGCGAACGACGAGCGTCGGACGCACCGGCTCGATGCGTTCGCGTGAAAGCTCCGGCTGCTCGATGACTTCCAGCAGCCGCGCGAGTGCCCGCCGCCCGAGCTCCGCGACGTCCACGTGCACGCTGGTCAGCGCCGGGCGGAGCAGGGAGGCGAGCGGTATGTCGTCGAAGCCGGCAATCGCCACGTCGCCCGGCACGGACAGCCCGGCCTCGAGCAACGCCCGCATGGCGCCGGCGGCCATCAGGTCGTTGGCGGCGAACACGGCATCCGGGCGAGTCTCGAGGCGGGCGATGGCGCAGCCGGCGGCGTAGCCGGAGGCCTCCTCGAAGTCGCCGCGGAACAGCGGCGCCTCGACTCCGGGCCAGTACCGCGCGAGCGCCTCACGCCAGGCGTGCTCGCGCTCGCCGGCATCGTGGTTGCCGGCGGGGCCGGCGATGTGCGCGACCACGCGGCAGCCGGTGTGCTTCAGGTGCCCCATGAGCTCGAGCACCGCGCCGCGGTTGTCGATGACGCAGGCGCCCTGGTCCGCCGTGGCGTGCGTTCCCATCAGCACGGTCGGCAAATCCTCGGGCAGGAGGCGGGCGAGCGCCCCGGTATCGAGGTGCGGCGCCATGCACAGGAGCCCGTCGACGTGGCCCTTGAGGCCCGCGACCGTGCGCAGGCTCTCCCCGTCGTCGTCCGGAATGCGGGCCACGAGGAGGAGACGGCCCTGCCGTCGCGCCGTTTCCTCGATGCCGCGCACCAGCTCCGCGAAAGGCTCCGCCGGCAGCGCCGGCAGCAGCAATCCCACGACGCCGTGCCGCCGCTTCACCAGGCTCGCGGCCCCGCCGTGCGGCACGTAACGCAGGCGCGCGATCGCGTCGGTGACGCGCTGGCGAGTCGCCTGCGCCACCGGCCCGGTGCCGTTGATCACCCGGGATACGGATGCGATGGATACCCCCGCGGCGCGCGCGACGTCCTTCACCGTCGCGGCGCGCCGGGGCGCGCTGCGGGTCCCGTCCACTCGACTCCCCAAAGCCTCTGAGTGCGTTGGGGGCTAGTGTAAACGCTTACAGTGTCGCGTCAAGACGACAGTTGTTGTAATTTTTACAAAGCCGGCGCCGGCAGCGGCGGCGACGCGTCGAGGCCGCTGCCCCGGGACTCCGCACGCTGCCGGTCCGGCGAACCCGGCAGCCTCAGGCCCCGCCGGCCTCGATCTCGGCCAGCCGCCGCTCGATGAAGCGCCGCTCCGGCTCCTGCCGGGTGAGCTCGAGCGCCCGCCGGTAGGCCTGGGCGGCGGCCTCGTACCGTCCGAGCCGCCGGCAGAGGTCCGCGCGCGTCGCGTGCGCGAGATGATAATCGGTGAGCTCGCCGCGCCCGAGCAGGTCGTCCACGAGCGCGAGCCCGGCCTCGGGTCCGTCGCGCATGGCCACCGCCACGGCCCGGTTCAGCTCCACCACCGGCGACGGCGCGGTGCGCAGCAACAGGTCGTACAGCGCGACGATCTCGCCCCAGTCCGTCGCTGCCGCGTCGGGCGCATCGGCGTGCACGCCCACGATCGCCGCCTGCAGCGTATAGGGCCCGAAGCGACCCGACGCGAGCGCGCGACGCACCAGCGCCGAAGCCTCGGCGATCAGGCCGCGATCCCACAGCCGGCGGTCCTGGTCTTCGAGCAGGACGAGCTCGCCGTCGGGCGTGGTGCGCGCCGGCCGCCTGGATTCGTGGAACAGCATCAGCGCGAGCAGGCCCATCGCCTCCGGCTCCTCGAGCAGCTCCACGAGCAGGCGCCCGAGCCGGATCGCTTCCCCCGAGAGATCGGTGCGCGTGACCGACGTCCCCGAGGAGGCGAAATAGCCCTCGTTGAACACGAGGTAGATCACCTGCAGCACGCTCTCCAGGCGCTCGGGCAGCTCCGCCTGCGACGGCACCTCGTAGGGAATGCCGGCGTCGCGGATCTTCGCCTTCGCCCGCACGATGCGCTGCGCGACCGTGGGCGGCGAGGCGAGGAAGGCGTGCGCGATCTCCTCGGTGGTGAGGTCGCACACTTCCCGCAACGTGAGGGCCAGGCGGCCCTCCGGCGGCAGCGAGGGATGGCAGCAGGTGAAGATCAGCCGCAGCCGGTCGTCCTCGATCTCCTCGTCGTCCCGGTCCGGCGCCGCCTCGCCGTGCGGGGTGAGCTGGCGCGCGATCTCCTCCAGGGAGGCGTCGAAACGCGCCCGCCGGCGGATCGTGTCGATTCCCTTGAAGCGCCCGGCCGAGACGAGCCAGGCCCGCGGGTTGTCGGGAATCCCGTCGCTCGGCCATTGCGCCAGCGCGGCGAGAAACGCCTCGTGCAGCGCCTCCTCGGCGAGATCGAAATCGCCGAGCAGGCGAATCAGCGTGGCGAGCACGCGCCGCGATTCGCGGCGGTAAACGGCGTCGATCGCCTCCCGCGTGACCTGCACCGTGCCGCTTTCGTTCATTGCCGCACTTTACCGGAAACCGCACCGGCCTCGCGATGGCGCGCACATTATCTGCCATATTGGTTGGAAGGCGAGGCACGAGCAGGAGGCTGCCGCGCGGCATGGGTGACTGGACGAGCGGGAACGAGCTCGAGCTCCTGGAGAACGGCGAGGAGGTGTATCCGCGCGTGTTCGAGGCAATCGGCCGGGCGCGCGAGGAGGTCGTGCTCGAGACGTTCATCTGGATGGAGGACGGCGTCGGGAGGCAGCTCCTCGACGTGCTGGTGGCTGCCGCCGAGCGGGGCGTGCAGGTGTGGGCGCTCGTGGACGGCTACGGCTCGCCGGGGTTCTCGGACGAGTTCCTCGAGCGCGTTCGCAAGGCCGGCATACACCTGCGCTCGTTCGATCCGAGGCCGACGTTCTTCCGGGTGCGCACCAACATCCTGTGCCGCATGCACCGCAAAATCGTGGTGATCGACGGCGAGCGCGCGTTCGTCGGCGGCCTCAATTTCTCCGACGACCACCTGCGGGAGTTCGGCGAGGCCTCGAAGCAGGACTTCGCGGTCGAGGTGAGAGGACCGCTGGTGCGGGACATCCATCGATACTGCCGGCACGGCGCGGACCTGCATGCCGGTCCGCCCTGGCGCCGCTTGCGGTACTGGTTGCGACGCTTCCCGCGCCGGATGATCAATCCTCGCGAGGGCGCACAGGCACTGTTCGTCTATCGCGACAACGACCAGCATCCCACCGACATCGAGACGATGTACCGGGCCGGCATCCGCGCCGCGCAACGCAGGATCATCATCGCCAACGCCTATTTCTTCCCAGGCTACCGGTTCGTGCGCGACCTGCGGCGCGCCGCCCGCCGCGGCGTCGAGGTTTCGCTCATCATGCAGGGCAAGCCCGACCGCCCGGTCAGCGTGTGGGCCGCCTCCATCCTGTACTCGGACCTGCTCCGGGCCGGGGTACGGATCTTCAACTACACGGAACGACCGCTGCACGCGAAGGTGGCGGTGATCGACGAGCGCTGGGCGACCATCGGCTCGAGCAATCTCGATCCGCTGAGCCTCGGCCTGAATCTCGAGGCCAACGTGTTCGTGCTGGACGAGCGCTTCAATGCCGCGCTCGGCTCGCGGCTCGAGCGGCTCATCGCCGAGTCGTGCACGGAGCTCGAAGCCGGGGAGCGGGCGAGCGGCGGGCGGCTGCGCCGCCTGCTGCTCGCCGGCGCCTATCACCTCACGCGGCGAATGCCGACCTGGGGCACGCGCCTGCCGCGCTACGAGCAGCGCATCCTGCCGCTGGAATCACCGGGCAACCCACGCCCCTAGGCCGCACCGGGTCACCGGCCGCGCGCGACCTCTCTCAGAACGTCCACACCGCGCGCAACAGCGCGCTGCGCTCGATCAGGTTGCCGCCGCCGAACTCCAGATGCTCGCCGTCCGTCAGGTTGCGTACGGTCAGCGACAGTCTCAAGTCGTCGAGCGGGTTCCATCCCAGGCTCAGGTCGACGGCGGTGTAGCCCGGCACGCCGAGGCCCGGCAGCTCGTCGACGTGGCGGATCGACGTGAACAGCTCGAACTGCTGCGGCAACTCGAGGAAGGAATGCAGCGTCGCCTGGTGCGTGGGGCTGTTGCCGGAAAGCGCAAGGGAGCCGGCGCCGCTGCTGCCGGGGATGAGCTCGAGGTCGAGATCGAGGTAGGCATACTGGAGCTGCAGGCGCCACGGCTCCAGCACCTGCCAGTTCGCCACCAGTGTGCCGCCGCGTGCTTCGCCCCGCATGCCGTTCGCGAGCGTAGCGGGAATCAGCAGGTAGCGCGGCGGGTCGCCTACCACGCTGATCGCGCCGGGCTCCTGTGTCTGGAGCCGGTCATAGTCGTGCCGGAAGAGCGAGACGTCGATCGACAGGTCCGGACCGAGCTGGGCCCGGTAACCGGCTTCCGTCGCGATCAGCTCTTCCGAGCGGAAGCTCTCGCTGCCGCGCGCGTTGAAGTAGACGGGCACCGGCATGCCGGGTACCACGAGCGGTGCAACCAGCTCCAGGTCGGAGTCCAGGCGAGCCGGGATGCGCACCGCGCGCGATACCGCCGCCCACAGGAACCGGTCGTCGGCCAGCGCCCAACCCAGCCTCAGGTTCGGCTGCGCTTCCCAGCCGCTGTAGTCGTTGTGCTCCAGCTTGGTGCCGGCCGTCAGCACGAGCTCGTCCTCGAGGAGCGTGATGTCGTCCTGCACGAACAGGCTGAGCGTCTCGTCGCGGCGCGAGTCGGGAATGAAGCTCGCGAAAGTGGTGTTGTCGAGCTCGTCGGAGGTCACGCGCACGCCCGCCCCCCAGATGACGCGGTGCCGGCCGGCAGGCGCGACGTCGTGCTGGAAATCGACGTCCAGCGTGTGGCGCCGCTCGTCGAAGGTGCCCGGAGCGTCCCGCGCGGTGTGATCGAGGTACGCCTGGAGCAGCACGTGCCCGCCCGTATCGAGATTGCGGTCCCAGCGGGTGAGCAGGTTGAAGCCGCCGATGTCCACCGTGCCCGGCCGGTCGGGGCCCGGCAGGGTGCCGAGCGCGAACTCCGGGCGCAGCCAGTCGCCGAGCTCCGCCGCGTACGCGTCGCCCTGGAAAACGAGCCGGTCGTTCTCGCTCCGCTCCCAGTCGACCCGGAACCCGGCCTGGCCGCGGCGTGCGTCGTCCACGCCGGGCTCGCCCGTCTGCTCCAGCGATGCGTCCGATTCCGCGTACTTCACCCAGGCGCGCGCGGCGACGTCCGCTCCCGCCTGCCACCCGTGGCGCAGGCCGGCGAAACGGCGGGTTTCGCTGCCCGCGGCCACGTCCACCAGCGAGCCCTGCGTCTCCCGCGCCGGGCGGGTGATGATGTTGATCACGCCGTTGACGGCATTCGCACCCCACAACGTGCCACCCGGCCCGGAGATCACCTCGATGCGCTCGATGTCCTGCACCAGCACGTCCTGCGCGTCCCAGAACACGCCCGCGAACAGCGGCGAATAGACGCTGCGCCCGTCGATCAGCACCAGGAGCTTGTTCGACAGGTCGCTGTTGAAGCCGCGGATCGAGATCGACCACGAATGAGTGCCCGTCCGCGCGACTTCGACTCCGGGCGCGAGTCGCAGGATCTCCGGCAACCGGTTGAGGCCCGAGCGCCGGATGTCCTCCGCCGTGATGACGTACATGGCGCTCGTCACCCGTTGCAGCGGCTCGCTCCTGCGCGCCGCCGACGTCACGCGCACTCTGCCGAGCTCCTCGATGCTGAGCTCGAACAGGTCGGCGGCGTCGGCCGCGGCGCGGGCCGGCACCGCGGCCGCAAGGCCGCCCGCGACGGTCAGCGTGAGCGCACAGCCGAACCGCAGCACCCTTGCGCCGCGGGTCACGCGGCGGCACGCGGGCTTACGGATGCGGGCGTCGTCGTGCGGCAGGGAAGCTCCGTCGAGGGACGGCCGCGTGCGGCGGGCGATCGGGATGCCTGCCATCAAGTCGCGGGGTTCGACGTCGTCATTCGTTCTGGTTTCCTGCCGGCGCCGCGTCGGTTACGATGGAGCCAGGCGCACGGCCGGACGGGAGTATAACGCCAAGCGATGCGGCCAGCGCACCCTGTCGCACCTCGTAAACTGCTGCCGATCGATCCGGTCGGGAACGCTCGCCGCCACCAGGCGCCGTCTCGCCGCCGATGACCGGCAGCGAGGCGCAAGCGCGTATGCGGAAATTCCTGCGAGACGGCACGCTCGGCATCAACCGTTCGGTGCGTCGCAAGGTGCTGGTGGTCGTGCTCGTCACCACGTTCGTCGCGCTGCTCGTCTCCGCCGGCGCGTTGCTGACGTACGAGGCGCGCAACTACCGCGAGTTCCTGTTCAGCGACGTGACCACCCAGGCGGACATCCTGGCACGCACCTCGGCGCCCGCGGTGGCGTTCGACGACTTCGCCAGCGCGGAAGCGACGCTCGCCATGCTGTCCAGCCGGCCGGGCATCACCGCGGCGGCGGTCTACGACGAGGCAGGCGAGCTGTTCGCGAGCTATCGCAAGGACGGCCACGACGAGCCGCTGCCGGAGCACGGACGGCCGCGCGGCCCGGCCGTCGAGAACGGGGCGTTGACGCTGTTCCACCCGATCGTCGAGAACAACCAGCTTCTCGGCACCGTCTACCTGCGCGCGCAATACGAGCTCGCCGACCGGGTGGTGGACCACCTCCTGATCCTCGGTGCCGTCATGCTCGGCAGCCTGCTCGTCGCCACGGCGGTCTCGCTGTGGCTGCAGGGCACGGTGACGCACCCGATCCTCGCGGTGACGGACGTGGCGCAGCGCGTGGTGAAGGACCGGGATTTCGACCTGCGCGCGACCAGGACGACCCGTGACGAGATCGGCACGCTGGTCGACGCCTTCAATGCCATGCTGACCGAGGTCAGCGAGCGGCAGCGGGCGCTCGAAGAATCCAACCGCAGGCTCAAGAAGGAGACGGAGGAGCGCCGCAACGCCGAGATCTCGCTGCGGCTCGCCGACAAGCACAAGGACGAGTTCCTGGCGACGCTGGCCCACGAGCTCAGGAATCCGCTCGCTCCCATGGTGAACGCCCTCACGCTGCTGCGGTCGCCGGGCACGGCACCGGAAACGGCGCAACGGGCGAAGGAGATCATCGACCGGCAGCTCACGCACATGATCCGCCTGGTGGACGATCTCCTCGACGTCTCGCGCATCTCGCGCGGCAAGCTCACGATCCGGCGCGAGCCCATGGAGCTTTCCAGCGTCATCCAGAACGCGGTCGACACGGTCCGGCCGCTGGTAGAGCGGGAACAGCAGGTGCTCACCGTCGAGGTGCCGGACAGGCCCGTCTACATGCACGCCGATCCGGTGAGGCTTTCGCAGGTGTTTGCCAACCTGCTGAACAACGCTTCCCGTTATACGCAGGCCGGTGGCCGGATCGACCTTTCCGCGGTGGTGCAGGGCAACTCCGTGTGCATCCGTGTCCGGGACAACGGCAAGGGCATCGCCGGCGAGGACCTGCCGCACATCTTCGCGATGTTCACCCAGCAGCAGGAAGCGGCGGTGCGCGTGCAGGCCGGGCTCGGCGTCGGGCTCGCGCTCGCGCGGCGCCTCGTCGAGCTCCACGGCGGCAGCATCGAGGCGGAGAGCGAAGGCCCGGGATGCGGCAGCACGTTCACGGTGCGGCTCCCGGTCAAGGCGGCGCTGACCGGCGGCACGGACGGCATCCGTACGCGGCCCGGCCGGGAACCCGTGGCGTCGGGCGCGCGCATCCTGCTCGTCGATGACAACGTGGATTTCGCGACGACGCTCGCGTTCCTCCTCGAGCAGCTCGGCCACGAGGTGCGCGTTGCGCACGATGCGGCCGGCGCGCTCGCGGCCGCGGCGGAGTTCCGCCCGAATTTCGCGTTCCTCGACATCGGCTTGCCGGTCGTCGACGGGTACGAGCTGGCGCGGAGGCTGCACGATCTGCTGAAATCGGATATACCGCTGGTGGCCATCAGCGGCTGGGGACAGGAAGAGGATCGGCGCCGCGCCAGGGAAGCGGGCTTTGCCTCGTACCTGGTGAAGCCCGTGGGGCTCGACAGCATTCGTTCCACGCTGGATTCGCTGGGCACGCGGCGCGGCTGAGGCTGCGCATTACAACGATGACGGGCACGACGAAGGGAACGTGTCGGAGACGCGGCAGCGAGCGGTACGGCCGCACGCCGGCCGGCACGACGTGGATCGTGGCGCTCCTGGTGGCGATGGTCTCGCCCGTCCTGGCCGAAGAGCCGGTCTACTCCGCGGATCGCGTGAAGGCGGCATTCCTCTATCACTTCGCCACCTACGTGAACTGGCCGCCCCCCGCGGCCGCCGACGACGTGTTCACCATCGCCGTGCTCGGCTCCGATTCGGTCGCCCGGGAGCTCGCGGCGTACCTGCCGGGGCACACCATCCAGGGGCGGCCCATGCAGGTACGCAAGGTGCGTTCCGTCAGCGAGCTCGGGTCCGACGAGGTCCTCTACATCGGGCCACGCGAGAACCGGCACCTCGCCGATCACCTCGCTGCGGCCGCGTCGCGCGCAATGCTGGTCGTGACCGACCACCCCGAGGGGCTGCGCGACGGCGCGATGATCAACTTCCGCATCGTGGAGGACCGCGTGCGTTTCGAGATTTCGCTGCGCAACGCGCAGGCAGCCGGTCTCGAGCTCAGCTCGCGGCTCCTGTCGGCCGCAATGTCGGTCGAGGCGGCGGGTGTCATTCCCGAGCTCGAGGACAAGGTGGCGGTGTCGATCGGCCGGTGACGGCGCCGCAGCGGCGAGGGTTGCATTGAGCCCGCGGTCGCGTATTCTTCGGCCTGCGACGCCGGTCGCTTGGGGCACCGCGGCGCTCGCGTTTCCCGTTTGACGGAAGTGTGACGCGCGGCACCGGCGCTGCCGGATCGGTCTGGGACGATCCGCAAACCACGACTTTGGGGGGACCCGATGCGGCTTCTGCTCGGGCTGCTTCTGGCCTTACTGTGCATTTCATCCGGACGCGCCACCGACAGGACGGCGTGGCTCAGTGCGCTCGCGGGCGTGCCCATCCAGGTCTTCGACCTCCGGTCGCCGGACGTTTCCTCGCAGTTTCGCGCGTTCCTGTCCGAAGTGCCGATGACGAACGATCGCCCGGTGCCGGCTGCCCTCATCGACGACACCGTCGCCTCGCTCGTGTTTTTGAAGTCCGCCACGGCCGCCGACGAGCCGTCGTACTTCGTCGCGTCCTGGATACACAAGACACCGCACGTCGCGCTGCCCCCGGCATCGCGCGAGCGTTACCTCGAGCGCTACGGTGAGAGCGTCTATCCGCAGCAGGTCTGCCCGGTTTTCCTCGACAGGGCGGACGCGGACGCGGCAAAGCTCCTCAGCACGGCCGTGAACCTGCCGGCGCGCTGGTTCACGAACGTGATCGGCACGGCGGACGGCTACGATCGCCTGTTCGGCCTGACGGAAGCATCGCACTGCGGCTTCATCGCCCGCGAGCTCGTCAAACCGACCGTCATCCCGCCCGGGCTGGGGCAGCGCGAGCTCCGGAGCTTCCTCGAGGCGCTGGGCGACTACGAGGCGATCGCGGTGTTCCGCGCCACCGGCCGGCCCGCGGAGCTCGCCGACGAGGGCGACGTGCTGTACGCGGCGCGCCTGCTCGCGGCATTCCTCGCCGAGCGCGAGACCCCGTACACGCCCATCCCGGCGCTCCTGCACGAATACGGACGCATCGGCCCGCAGGCCGCCCACCTCGAGATCGAGCGGATCCGGCACTCGGTGCGCCTCGCTCGCGAGGCCGTGCGCGGCGTGCTGCTCGACGCATCGGCCGGCGACCCGACCCGGTTGTCCCTGGCGGGCCTCGAAGCGCTGGTGCGGCAGGCGGACGCCGACGGTGCGCTCGCCACCGGAGATCCGCTGGCCGGCGCGCTCATCGCCGACCTGCTACCCGCGCTGCGCCTGCTGCAGGGCGACGTCACGGTACAGACGGTGCCGTTCGCCCGCGACCCGGTGCCCGGCACCGCCGCGTCCGGCCGCACGCTCGTGACCTTCATGGGCGCGGGCCTGCCCGCACTCGACTGATCCCCGCGCGGGCGCTGCTCGCGACGGCGCGCCAATCCCCCGCGCAAGCGCTTCGCAGCGCGCACCGCTCGCGACCTGTGCTTGCGGGTGTCGAATTGCGCCGGCCTTGAAAATATTACAAGTCCCGCGCGCCGCTTTGTCCCTCCACTGGCGCCGTTACGGCATCGCCCCGCTGGCATGACCCTTGCAGCCGCACTTCAGCGCCATGCACCGACGAGAGACGAGGAGACCGTGATGACCAGATGGCTGATGTGCATACTCACGACCGCGCTGGCCGGCGGGCTCGCCTTCGCCCAGGAGACGACCCAGCAGGAGACGGAACAATGGGGCGAAGAGGCGGCCCAGGAGGTGGAGCAGCAGGCGGAGCAATGGGAACGCCAGGATCCGGCGGAGGACCCGCGCTCGACCGACCCGATGATGGGTGAAGAGCAGGATCCCGCGCAAACCCGGGATCCGGCGGCGGAGATGGAAATGCCGCAGAGCGTCGCGGACATGAGCGCGGACGAGCTCGAGGGCCTGACCATCGTGACGCAGACCGGCGAAGAGCTCGGCGAAGTCGAGCGTGTCGGCCACAGCGAGCAGCACCAGGAGCGGGTGGCCGTCGTCGACGTGGGCGGTTTTCTCGGCATCGGCGCGAAGAGCATCGCCGTGCCGCTGTCCGAGCTCGAGATGAGCCCCGACGGGCGGTTACAGACCTCGCTCACCCGGGAGAGCATCGAGATGCAGGAGGAGTTCGACGAAGCGGGCTTCACCGACGAGAGCGAGAGCCGGGAACGCACCGACTATTGAGTCGAGCATCACGGGGTCGAGAGGAGCGGCCGCCCCGACGGGGGCGGCCGCGCGCGGCGCCCCGCCGGAACGCGCATTCCGCACGAGGGCGCAGGCCGGTCGCGCGTGGCGCGTGCACCGGGATGCCGCGGTGCCATGCAGGAGCCCTCATGGAGCAATCGACCAGGACCTGACGCCCGGGAGTCCGGCAGTGGAAAGATCCCCGCAAGCACTGCGACGCAGCCCGGTCCGGGAGCCGGCCGGCGGGGCGGACCTGCCCTGCTACGAGATGGACGAGCTGACCGAATGGCAGGTCAGCGCGCCGATGCCGGGCCGTGCAAGGGAGGGCCTCGTCGACCGCGATGTCACGGAGTCGCTGGAGGAGGTCGCCACGGCGTCTCCCGCCGCGTGCGCCGCCCCGGCGCCGCGGCCGGCGGAGCCGACGCAGCCCATCGCACAGCCCATTGCCCCGGTCGCGAACGACGCCGCCGTCGATCCCCGCCCCCCCGCGGGTCCGGTGCGCCTGCCGGCCGCCGCCACGCCACGCGCGTTGCCCACGCCGGTTCCCCTGCGTCGCACGCGCGTCGCACCGGGTGACGTCCTGTGTGATCGCTACCTCGTGGAAGCGCAGGTGGCGCGCTCCGGGATGGGGCACGTGTTCAGGGCGCTGGACCGCTGGCGCGAGCAGGCCGGGGTGCCGGATGCCCGCGTCGCGCTGAAGCTCGCCCGCCATTCGGTCGGCGCCAGCGGGGAGACGTCCGCGCTGCTGCGCCAGGAATTCGCCAAGCTTTCGCAACTGCGGCACCCGAACATCGTCGATGTCTTCGACATCGCCCGTGACGGCGAGCTGGAATTCCTCGTCATGGAATGGCTCGAAGGCGAGACGCTCGCCGACCTGCTCGAGCGCATCACGACCCGGCGCATCGCGCTCGACCGCGCCGTCGAGATCATCGAGGGCACGGCACGCGCCCTGGCGTACGCGCACGACAGGGGCATCGTGCACGGTGACGTCAAGCCGTCCAACATCTTTCTCGCCGGGCGGGGGGTCAAGCTGCTCGACTTCGGCTCGGCAGGCGCTTCCACGACACCGTGGGCGACCCGCGCCTACGCGAGCCCGGACGTCATCGCAGGCCGGCCGCCGCAGCCGCACGACGACGTGTTCGCCCTGGGCGTGACGGCTTACTGCCTGCTGTCCGGCGAACGGCCGTTCGGCGAGCACGATGCCCTCGCGGCGCGCGAGCGGCACCTCGAGCCGCCACCGCTGCCCGAGGATGCGCTCGACCGCTGGCCGGCGATCCGCCATGCGCTGGCGCTCGACGCCGTGGAACGCACGGCCAACGCCGGGCTGTTCCTGGAGGAATTCGCGGAGCAGGCGAACGAGCACGCGCCGCCGGGCGGCGACGCGCGCAGCGTGTCGTACGGCGTGGTGGCCGCCATCGTGCTCGCCTGCATCGTGCTCGTCTCGGTCGGCAACGTCGGCACGGTCGAAAGCCTGCCCCGCCCCTCGCAGGCCGCGCTCGCCGCAGCGGAGCGGGCGCTCGCCGAAGGCCGGCTGGCGGAGCCCGGCGAGGGCGGCGAGGGCGGTGCGCTCGCGCTGTTCAATCGCGTGCTCGAATCGGAGCCCGGGAACCGGCGCGCACTCGCCGGCCTCGATGCCGTGGCCGATCGCTTCATCGTCCGGGCGCACGAAGCCGTGGCGGCGGGTGCCGTGGGCGACGCCCGTGCTTCGCTGGCCCTCGCGCGGCGGGCGCGGCCCGACCATCCCGGCGTCGCGCTCGTGGAGGATCTGCTCGCGGAGCACGGGCGGGCGGCGCTGCTCGAGGCCACGCAGGCGGCGCAGACGGATCCCGACCGCGCCGCCTCTGTGCTCGCCCGCGCGGCAGCAATCCTGCCGGCGGACGATCCCGGGCTCGCCCGGGCGCACGCGCTGCTGGAAGCGCAACGCATCGAGCGCCGCGTGAGCGAGCTCCTGCAGCAGATCGACGCCCGCGTGCTCTCGGAGCGCCTCACCGTGCCGACCGGCGACAGCGCGCTCGACCTTTTGGCCCGCGCACGCGAGCTGGCGCCGGACGACCCGCGCCTGCCGCTGGCCGCCGATCGCATCATGACGGCGCTGCTGTTCCAGGCCATGTTCGCGATCTCGAGCGGCGACCTGCAGGAGGCGGAGAGCTTTCTCGCGATGGCGCGCAACATGAACATCCGCCACCTCGCGCTCGCGAGAGCGGAGTATGAGCTCGCGAAGGCGAGGCGGATCGCGCTCACCCGCCGCGGCCAGTAGCCGGTCGCTCCTGCCGGCTCAGAGCTCGCGCAGCGCCTTGGCGACCGGCAGGCGCGCGGCGCGGATGGCCGGGAACAGGCCGCCGATCAACCCGATGCCGGCGGCCGCGATCATGCCCTGCAGCAGCAGGTCGCCGGTGACGGCGAAATCGAACACCACCTGGCTGAAGCTCGCACCGTTCAGCGTCGACACGCGCATCCCGTTGAACACGACGAAGGCGACCGCGCCGCCGACGAGCCCACCGGCGAGCGCCAGCAGCAGCGACTCGACGATCGTCGACACGAGCACCGGGAACGGGCCGAAGCCGAGCGCCCTCAACGTGGCGATCTCCCGTCCGCGCGACGACACCGACGAGTACATCGAGTTCAAAGCGCCGAACACGGCGCCGATCGCCATCAGGATGGTGAGCGGATAGCCGACGATCCTGATGAAACGCGAGAGTCCTTCCGACTGGGTGGAATAGTACTCGCGTTCGGTCATCACGTCGGGATCGATGCGGGGGTCCTCCTCGAGCGCCGCGGCGAATGCCGCGAACGCCTCCGGGCTTTCCAGCCGCACCCGCACGGACTGGTAGCTGTTGCCGCGGCGATACGCGTTCTGCAGGCCGCGCACGTCGGTCCAGAGCTCGGACTCGGAAACGCTGCCGTTCGCCGCGAACACCCCGACGACCTTCCATTCGGACTGGCCGAAGCGGATCGAGTCGCCGAGCTCGAGCCCGACGAACTCCTGCTGCGCCGCGCGACCGACGATGAGCTCGTTCTTGCCGGGCTGGAACATGCGGCCGTCGACGATCTCGACGCCGTGGCGGACGTCGATGGCGGTCGGCTCGATACCGCGCAGCGGGACGTTGGCATCGGCATCCTTCGCCCGCATCCGCACGTCCACCACGACGTAGAGCTCCGCGGACGCGAGCGGCCTGCCGTCTACGCGCCGCACACCGGGCGCGTTCGCGACGATCAGGGTCTGCTCGTGCGACAGCCCGCTGTTGAGCTCGGCCGTGGAGCCGCTGCGCAGCACGATCGCCACGTCATCGGAGCCGGCTCCCTGCATGGTGCGCTCGAAGCCGGTCGCCATCGACAGCACGCCGGCGAACACCAGCACGACGGCTGCCACCCCGACCACCGCCACCAGCGAGACCGCCATCCGACGCGGCAGGTTGCAGAGGTTGAGCCAGGTGATGGCGAGAATCCGCTTCAGCATCGTTCAACCCCTTGCCAGTGCCGTGACGATGGGGAGACGCATCGCCGTGAGTGCCGGGAAAATGCCGGCGGCAACACCGGCACCGACCATCAGCGCCACCCCCGTGAGCACCGCGCCGGGCGACAGGAAGATGCCCGGGAGGAACGCGCCGAGCTGCTGCGCGAGCCCCTGCACCAGTATCCACCCGGCGCCGAGCCCGACGAGCCCGCCGATCAGCATGATGAGCACGGACTCGGAAAGCACGAAGCCGAGCACCGCGCGATCGGTGAAGCCAAGGGTCTTCAGCACCGCGAGCTCCGAGATGCGCTCGCGCACGGATTGCGCCATGGTGTTCGCCGACACCAGCAACAGCGTGAAGAAGACCGCGGACAGGATCAGCTTCACGATCAGGCTGATGTTGCCGAACTGCTTGGCAAACGACTCGGCGAATGCCGCTTCCGTGCTGGTTTCGGTCTCGCTCGGCGAGTTCGCGAACTGCGCGTCGATGGCGTTCGCCACCTCGACGGGATTGGCCCCTTCGGCGATGCGCAGGACGTACCAGCCCACCGTTCCCTGGCCGAAGGCGCGCGCCTCCTCGAAGTAATCGTAGTTGAACAGCATGAAGGCGGAGCTGCCACGCGGATCGGTGCTCCTGAAAATGCCCTCCAGCACGAACTCCCAGACCTGCGACCCGTCCTTGTTGGTCCAGATGGTCGAATGCAGCGGGATACGGTCCCCGATCTTCCAGCCGAACCGTTGCACGAGCTCGACGCCGGCGACGATGCCGATGCGATTCGCCTCCAGTGCGGCGAGTTGCTCCTCGGGAATCTCGAGCTCGGGGTAGAGCTCGAAGTAGGTGCGGGGCTCGGTCGGGAACTGGCCGAACTGGAACTGCGGATCCTGGTAGTACCCGCCGAACCAGGATGCGTGCGTGACCGCCTCCACGCCGGGTGTCGCCGCGATGCGGTTGCGATACGCGATCGGCAAGGGATTGATCAGCGACACCTTGTCCAGCACGACGAGGCGATCGGCCGCCGCGACGTCGGCACCGATCCGGAATGCATAGGCGAATGCGCTCAACAGCGCAAACAGCAGGAAGGCGACGATGACCGACAGCAGCGTCAGCGACGTGCGGATCTTCTTGCGCCAGACGTTCTTCCAGACGAGGCCGAAGCGGGTCACGCGGCCATCCTCTCCACGAGCTTGCCCTTGTCGAGGTGCAGGGTCCGCTTCGCATATTCGGCTGCCTGCGCGTCGTGCGTCACCATGACGATGGTCTTGCCGTGCTCGCTGTTCAGCGTCTGCAGGAGCCTGAGGATCTCCGTCGCCGTCTCGCGGTCGAGGTCACCCGTCGGCTCGTCGCAGAGGAGCAGCGTCGGGTCGGAGACGACCGCGCGCGCAATGGCGACGCGTTGCTCCTGGCCGCCCGAGAGCTCCTTCGGGTAATGCGAGGCGCGGTCGGCGAGGCCGACGATCGAGAGCGCGAGCTCCGCACGCTTGCGCCGTTCCTTCGCGCCGAGGTTGGTGAGCAAGAGCGGCAACTCGACGTTTTTGCGGGCCGTGAGCACCGGCAGCAGGTTGTAGAACTGGAAGATGAAGCCGACGTGGTGGGCCCGCCATTTCGCGAGCTGCGCGTTCGACATCGTCGCCAGCTCGACGCCGCCGACCCGGATGCTGCCGGAAGTGGGCTTGTCGAGGCCGCCCAGCAGGTTGAGCAGCGTGGTCTTGCCGGAGCCGGAAGGGCCCATCAGCGCCAGGAAATCCCCCTTCGGGATGACGA
Organism: Woeseiaceae bacterium; assembly: GCA_035304345.1. Classification (GTDB taxonomy): domain Bacteria; phylum Pseudomonadota; class Gammaproteobacteria; order Steroidobacterales; family Woeseiaceae; genus IDS-8. The sequence goes on from DATGQE010000022.1 coordinate 165,681, forward strand.
GGTCCAGCTCGTGCAGCACCTCGACCCGCTCCTTGCCCTTCTGGTAGACGCGGCTGACCTTCTCCAGCTCCGCGAGTGCGTCGGTCATGCTTCCCCCTCGTTCGTGTTCGCCGTGTGTCAGCACCCGCGGCAGCGCGGGCCGGGATCCTGTTTCAGGCGCCTTCCGCGACGATCGCCTGCCCGGGTGCCAGGGGCTCGGACGACGAGCGCACGATTCTATCGCCGGCGGCCAGTCCCTCCAAAACGAGAACGCGGCCGCGGCCGTAGGGGCCGCCGACCCGGACGTCCCGTCGCTCGACCACGCCGTCCACGACCCGCCAGACGAAGTCGCCCGCCTCGTCCGACCGGAGCGCCGCCTGGGAAACGGTGACGCCCCGGATTTCCCCGGGTCCGGCCTCGTCTTCGCCGGTCGCATGGAACGCGACCCGCACGCCCATGTCGCGCAGGATCCGCGAGTCCTTCTCGAGAAAGCCGATGCGGACCTTGACCGTCGCCTTCTGGCGATCGGCGGTCGGCACGATCGCGATGACCTCCGCCGGTATCTGCCAGCCCGGGTAGGAGTCGAGGGTCGCCGTGACCCGCTGCCCGGGTTGCACGCGCCCGATGTAGGCCTCGTTGACGTCGACCTCGATCTCGAGCGAGTCCATGTCGACGATGGTGCAGATGCCCGTGCGCGTGAAGCCGCCGCCGGCGGAGATGGGCGAGATCATCTCGCCGGGCTGGGCGTTCTTCGACACGACCATGCCGCTGAACGGCGCGCGGATGGTCATGTCGTCCAGCGCCTCCTGCGCGACGCTGACGGCTCGCTCCGCCACCTCGACGTTCTCGCGGCCGGCCGCCAGCCGTGCCGCCAGCGCGTCGTACGCGGCTTCGGCCTGGTCGAGGCTGGCCGCGCTCGTCATGCTGCGCGCGGCGAGGTCGCGCAGGCGATCGCGCTCGAGGCGCGCTGCCCGGAGCTGCGCCTCGGTCTCCGCGAGCGCCGCGCGCGCGGCGGATACTTGCGCGCGGGCGAGCTCGAGCTGCGCCACCTGGGTCGTGGCGTCGAGGCGCGCGACCACCTGGCCGGCCTCGACGCGCATGCCTTCCTCGACCAGCACCTCCGCGACCTTGCCCGTCGTTTCGGCCGAAACCGTCGCCTGGCGCCGCGCCGTGACGTATCCCGATGCGTCGAGCACCGTGCCCCCTTCGGTCCCCGACACCGGCTTGAGTGCGATCTCCGTCTGCACCGCGACGGCGCTGGCGGCCGTGCCCGCCAGCAGCCACCAGGCGGCGGCGCCGACCGCCACCACCGCGACGGCGAGGCCGGCCCACCAGCCGCTGCGCGACGGCGGCGGCGGTGCGCTCCTGTCGATCTTGAGCTCGTGTATGCGGTCTGCCGGATCGGCCATCGTCCCTCGGTACGGTTCGTGTTGGTGTTCTTCCGGGTCCGGGAAAGACCGGCAAGGATACACCAATGCCGGGGAGCCGGCCGTCCGGGCCCGCTGACCGCGTCGCTCGGCCCGGCTTGCGCGCGGAGCTTGTGCTGCGGCAGCGCATACGAAAAAGGCCCCATCCCTGGGGCCCGTCTCGTCCTTAAGACCGTTGCCGAATTACTCGGCTTCTTCCATCTCCTGCTGAATCGTGTCGAACTCGGCTGGCGTCAGGTAACCGTCCTGGTTGGCATCCGCCGTCTGGAAATGCGCCACGAGGTTCTGGTCGGCGGACGCTTCCGTCTGCGTGATCACGCCGTCCTGGTTCTCGTCGAGCTCGTTGAACGACTTGGTCTGCTTCTGGTCGCCGCCGGCAACCGCCAGGCCCGACGCCAGTATCAGACCGCCTGCAATGGCTACGAACTTCTTCATGCCTGTCTCCTTCGATGGTGTTTGCTGGACGCTGTCGCGGCCTCGGCCGCTTGCCCCTGAGGGGGTGCAAGCGGCATGCCAGCACGGAAGGACCGCCGCGCCAGGCGGCCAGAACCTCGAGAAACAGGGCCTTTGGCGGTCAGGCCGGGGTTTCGCAGGCGGTGACGGGCGCCGGAACGGGCTCGCTGCCGCCGTCGCCAGCCGTCGTCAAACGGAGACAGGTGCTTGAAACGTCGATGTATTTTCTGCACGCAACCGGCAATAACTGCCGGCTGATGCCGGCAGGCGACGGGTAGGCGAAGAGCCGCCCCGACGGCGGCTCGAAGCGCTGCCGGCAGCCGCTTTCCGGGGTCGCGCGCGGTGCGCGCGGGTGGCTATGCCAACGGGCAGCAGGGCCCGGCGAGCAGCCTCGCGACGATGATGGCGATGAGTGCGCCGATGAATCCGCCTCCGGCGGCGTAGAGGGCCACTTTGCCGTTTCCCGGCCCGGCGTCGGCGCTCCGCAGCTTGTTCGCCTGCGGCGGCAGATCCACTTCGCCCATTGGAACCTCCCCGATGGTGCGGCCTTGCAGCCGCTTCTTTATTATGATTTGCGGTCGAATCTAGTCACTCCCGCCCACCCTGTCAAATTGCGGGGCCTTACATGGAGGAATCGAGCGCGGCCGGCCTGAGAATCGGGCCCTATCGCATCGTCCGCGTCCTCGGGAGCGGCGGGATGGGCATCGTTTACCTGGCGGAACGGGCGGACGAGAGCTTCCGCCAGCAGGTCGCCATCAAGCTCGTTCGCGACCGGCTCGTCGATCCCGAGACGGAAGAGCGGCTGCTCGGCGAACGCCAGATCCTCGCCAACCTCGATCATCCCAACATCGCGCGTCTCCTGGACGGCGGTGCCACGGCGGAAGGCACGCCCTATCTCGTCATGGAGTACATCGACGGCGTGCCGATCGATCGCTACTGCGACAGCCGCCGCCTGTCCATCGACGAGAGGCTGCACCTGTTCCGCCTCATCTGCTCCGCCGTCCATTACGCGCACCAGAACCTGGTGGTGCATCGCGACATCAAGTGCACCAACATCCTGGTGACCCGCGACGGTGTTCCGAAGCTGCTCGATTTCGGCATCGCGAAGCTGCTCGATCCCGCCGGGATGCCGACCGCCGGGCTCACCCGGCAGGGCGTTCTCATGCTGACGCCGGAGAACGCCGCGCCGGAGCAGGTGCTGGACGGGCCGATCACGACGGCGACGGATACGTACGCGCTGGGCCTTTTACTGTACCGGCTGCTGTGCGGCCACCCGCCGTATCGCCTGCACGGCAGTCACCGCGAGATCGCGGAGGCGATCTGCGGCGAGCAGCCGCGGCCGCCGAGCGCCATGGTCGACGTGTACTGGAAAGAGCCCGAGACCCGCAGTCGCGAGCTCGAGGTCGTGCGTCCCGAGATCGTCGCCCGCTACCGTTCGACGTCGGTGGACAAGCTCAGGCGGCGCCTCAAGGGAGACCTCGACAACATCGCGCTCAAGGCGCTGCGGAAGGAGCCCGCGCGCCGCTATCGCTCGGTCCACGAGCTGTCCGAGGACCTGCGGCTGCACCAGGCGTTCCTGCCGGTCACGGCGCGGCCGGACACCTGGCGCTACCGGGCGGGCAAGTTCATGCGCCGTCACGTCGCCGGCCTCGGGATGGCCGCGACGATCGCCGCGCTCCTCGTCGCGTTCGGGGCGACGGTGTTCGTGCAGAACCAGCGCATCGCGGAAGAGCGCGACACCGCGATGGAAGTCTCACGTTTCCTGGCGGAGATCTTCACGGCACCGGATCCATGGAACGCGCGGGGCTCGGGCGTGACGGCGCGCGAGATCCTCGAGCGCGGTGCGGACCGGATCAGCACGGAGCTGCAGGGTCGTCCCGGCATCCAGGCCATGCTGATGCAGGCGATCGGCAGTGCCTATTACCGTCTCGGTGACTACGATCCGGCGATTGCCATGCTCGAGCGATCGCTCGAGCTGCGCCGGGACGTGCTCGGCGAGGGCAGCCGGGAAGTCGCCGGAGTCAAGAACGATCTCGCCGCGGTGCTCATCCGCGTGGCCGACTACGACCGGGCACGGAAGCTCCTGGAGGAAGCGCTCGAGCAGCACCGCCGGGAGGAAGGGGAGGACGGGCCTTCCGTCGCCGCCAGCCTGTTCTACCTCGCGGACCTCGCGCGCCTCACGGGCGACCTCGCCGCCGCGGAGCGCTTCGCTTCCGAGAGCCTCGCGATCTGGCGCAAGCAGGAGCAGCAGTACCCGGGCAAGCTCGCCGAGGCGACGAGCGCCCTCGCGCGCATCCTGCGGGCCAAGGGCGATCTCGCCACCGCGGAGCGCCATTACCGGGAAGCCATCGCGTTCATCCGGGAGCGATTCGGCGACGACTACCCCTCGCTCGCGTATCCTCTGCAGAACCTCGCCGTCGTGCTGCGCGAACAGGGGCGGTTCGACGAGGCCGAGGCGATGTTCCGGCAGGCGCTCGAGCTCGCCCGCCGGGTCTTCGGCGACGACCACGACGTCGTGGCCGGCTCGCTGGTGATGCTCGGCGCGCTGCAGCACGAGAGGGGAGCGTTGGACATGGCGGAAGCATCCTTCCGGGAAGCCCTGGAGCTCCACACGAGCTCGTTGGGGCCCGCGCACCCGTTCGTCGCCTACGACATGACGAGCATGGCCATGCTCTGCTTCGACGAAGGCCGGCTCGACGAGGCCGAAGCGCTGTTGCGCGACGCCGTCGAGATCTACGAGCAATCGGTGGGGCCCGACCACCTGTACCTGTCGTCCGCGCTCACCGAGCTCGGGATCGTGCTGGTGGAGCAGGGCGCGGCGGAGCGGGCGCTGCCGCTCTTCGAGCGCGCCTTGTCGATCCTCCGGCGCACGCAGGCCTCGGCGCAGTTCCTGGAGGCCGGCGCCAGCGCCGCGTACGGCCACGCGCTGGCAGAGCTCGGGCGTTACGACGAAGCCGAGGGGCTGCTGCTCGAGAGCGTGCCCAGGCTGGTCGCGCCGTACGTGCCTTCCGCACGCCGCGGTCGCCTGGCCCTCGGCTGGCTGGCCTCACTCTACGAGGGCTGGGACCGTCCCGAGGAGGCGGCCCGCTACCGGGAGCAGCTCGCCTCGCTGGTGGCGGAAGCCCGCTGACGGAATGGCACGATGAACGTTGCAGCGCTTTCGTGGCGTGACCTCCTGCTGCGCAAGCCGGTCGTGGCGTGGGCACTGTACGACTTCGGCAACTCCGCGTTCGCCACCTCGGTGCTCGTGGGCTTCTTCCCGCTGTTCTTCAACGACTACTGGAGCGCGCAGGCCTCCGGCTCCGAAACCACGACGCGCCTCATGATCGCGAACGGCGTATCGAGCCTGCTGCTGGCCTTGTCGGCGCCCCTGCTCGGCGCGATCGCGGACCGCGGCGGCTGGCGCAAGGCGCTCCTCCTGGCGTTCGCCGTGCTCGGCGCGGTCACGACCGCCTGGCTCTACTGGATCCCGCAAGGCGACTGGCTGCAGGCGGCCGTGGTCTTCGCCGTGGCGTCCCTGGGTTTCGCGGCAGCGAACATTTTCTACGACTCGATGCTGATCGACGTCACCGGCGAAGAGCGCTACGACATGGTGTCGGCATTCGGGTACGGGGCCGGCTATATCGGCGGCGGCCTGCTGTTCGCCGTGCACCTCGTGATGATCCTGCAGCCCGGCTGGTTCGGCCTGTCCGACATCGCGACCGCCGTGCGCGTCTCCTTCCTCACCGTGGCCGCCTGGTGGCTCCTCTTCACCGTGCCGCTCCTCGCGTACGTGCGGGAGCAACGCCCGGCGGTGCGGCCCCGCGTGAGCGCGGCGATGGCCGAGGGCGTGCGGCAGCTCGTGGACACGTTCCGGCAGGTGCGGGGGCTCAGGCCGGCCCTGTTGTTCCTTATCGCCTACTGGCTGTACATCGACGGCGTCAACACCGTGATGAAGGTCGCCATCGATTTCGGCTACAAGATCGGGGTCGGCTCGGAACACCTCATGATCGCGCTGCTGGTCGTGCAGTTCATCAGTTTCCCGGCCGCGCTCGCGTTCGGCTCGCTGGGGGAGAGAATCGGGCCGAAGCGCGGCATCCTCATCGGCCTCGCGATCTACGTCGGCGTCACGTCCTGGGCCGCGTTCATGACGTCGGTGACCGAGTTCTTCGTCCTGGCGTGCGCCGTCGGCCTGGCGCAGGGCGGCGTGCAGTCGTTGAGCCGCTCGCTGTTCGCGCGCCTGATTCCGCCCGGCAAGCCGGGTGAGTTCTTCGGCTTCTACAACATGATCGGCAAGTTCGCAGCCGTGCTCGGTCCGTTCCTCGTAGCGCTCGCCGCGACCCTGACCGGGGAGGCGCGCTGGGCCGTGGCCGCGGTGCTGCCGCTGCTGCTCGGCGGTGCGCTGGTGCTGCTCGTGACGCCCGAGGAGACCGGGGAGACCGTCAGGCGGGACGGGTAGAATCGCGCGCATGGACACCGCGTCCGTGCCCGCTCCGCTCGCGCTGCTCAAGGAAGGCGATACCGCCTGGCGGATCGCCCGTGCCGGGCGCGCGGCGCTGCTCGTCGACGGCGCGGCTTTCTTCGGCGCGCTGCGGGAAGCGCTGGCGCAAGCACGTCGCTCGGTGTTCGTGCTCGGCTGGGACATCGACAGCCGCACGCCCCTCGTGGGCGAGGATGGCGCTCGCGACGGCGCGCCGGAGACGCTGCTCGCCTACCTCGAGCACCTCGTGGCGCAAAGGCCGGACCTCGAGGTACGGCTGCTGCTCTGGGACTATTCCCTGCTGTATGCCGCCGGTCGCGAGCCGCTGCCGTCCCTGAACCTCAAGTGGCGCACGCCCGAGCGGATCAAGGTCGCGCTCGACAACTGCCTCCCGCTCGGCGCATGCCATCACCAGAAACTGGTCGTCGTGGACGGCACGCTGGCCTTCTGCGGCGGCTTCGATCTCACCACGGGCCGCTGGGACACGCGCGAGCACCGCGCGGAGCACCCGCGCCGGGTCGACGCCGCCGGCCGGCCGTACCCGCCGTGGCACGACGTGCAGATGATGCTGGACGGGGAGGCCGCAGCCGCCCTGGACGAAATCGCCCGTCGCCGCTGGCAGATCGCGTCGGAGGAGCACGTCGAAGACAACCGGGGCGCAGCCGCCTGGCCCTCGTCGATCGAGCCCGATTTCCGCGACGTCGACGTCGGCATCGCGAGAACCATCCCGGGCGGCGACGGCCAGGAGGCGGTCACGGAGGTCCGCCGCCTCTACCTCGAGTCGATCCGGGCGGCGCGGCGCCGGATCTACATCGAGAACCAGTACCTCACGGCCGAGGTGATCGCGGATGCCCTCATCGAGCGCATGCAGGAGGAACCCGGGCTCGAGGTCGTGGCCGTGACGCCGCGCTCGCCGCGCGGCTGGCTGGAGGCGCACACGATGGGTGCGGGCCAGCAGCGCTTCCGCGAGCGGCTCGCTGCGGCGGGCCTGGGCTCACGCGTGCAGTTCTATTACCCGTGGGTCGGCGGCGAGGAGCACCCGGTCATGGTGCACGCGAAAGTGATGATCGTCGACGACCGGCTGCTGCGCGTCGGCTCGTCCAATCTCAACAACCGCTCGATGGGCGTGGACAGTGAATGCGACGTGGCGATCGAGGCGCGGACGCAGGACCAGCGTGACGCAATCCACCGCCTGCTGTGCGGCCTGCTGGGTGAGCATCTCGGCCTGCAGCCCGACGCGGTCGCCGCCGGTCTCGAGGGCTCGCCGTCCTTCATCGGCTTCGTGGACGGCGCGGCGCAGCCGGCGCGTGGGCTCGCGCGGCTGCCGTTCCGGCAGGCGCACGGGGAGTCCCTCGGCGACGCGCTGAATATCGTCGCCGATCCGGAGCAGCCGCTGCGGCCGGAGGAGTTCATCGGCGACATGTTCAATGCACGCACCCGGCGTGCCGACGTGAAACGGTTGCTGAAGCTCGGCAGCGTCGCCGCCGGCCTGCTCGCGATGGTGCTGGCCTGGAGCTACACGCCGCTCGCGCGATGGGCCGACCCCGAGGTCCTCATGCCCGCGCTCGCCGCGGCACGCGGCCACTGGTGGATCTATCCGCTCCTGCTCGCCGCCTACGTCGTCGGCGGGCTGCTCCTGTTCCCGCTCACGGTGCTGCTCGCGGTGACGGGCATGATCCTCGGGCCGCTGGCCGGTTTCGTCACCGCGCTCGCCTGCGCGATGGCGAGCGCCTGGAGCGGCTACGTCGTGGGCCGCTGGGCCGGCGCGGAGTCGATCCGCAATCTCTCGGGCCGCACCTTCCGCTTCATCCGGCGCGGCCTGCAGAACCAGGGGACGATCACGGTCGCGGCCGTGCGCATGGTGCCGGTCGCGCCGTTCACCGTCGTGAACATGGTCATGGGGGCGGCCGGCGTGCGGATGCGCCCGTATCTCGTGGGGACGGCGCTCGGCCTCCTGCCGGGAGTGGTCGTGCTCACGCTGGTCGGCGACCGGCTGCGCGAGCTCTGGCGCAGCCCCGATCGCGCCAACATCCTGTGGTTCGCCCTCGTGGCCGTGCTCTGGCTGGGCCTCGCGTTCGTGCTGCAGCGGGTCGTGTCCCGCCTGCGCCGGCCGAAGCCGCGCTGAATCATGACCGAAGCGACGCTGCGCGTCCTCACCTGGAACGTCCATAGCTGCATCGGGATCGACGGCCGCCTCGATCCCGACCGCGTCTGCGAGCACATCCGCCGCATCGGGCCCGACATCGCCGCCCTGCAGGAGGTCGACAGCCGCCGCGACCGGCGCGACGGCTTCGACCTGCTCGGCGGTTGCCTGGCCGGTCCCGGCAATCATCGCGCCGAGGTGCGCACCTTGCGCACGCCGGACGGCGATTACGGCCACATGCTGGTCAGCCGCTGGCCGATCAGCGCGTGGCGCGAGCACGACGTGAGCTTCGGCAGCCGCGAGCCGCGCTCGATGATCGAGGCGACCATCGAGAGCGACCTCGGGCGCGTGAACGTGCTGTGCCTGCACCTCGGGCTGTCGCCTCGCGAGCGCCGCGCGCAGGCGCTGACCATCAAGGCGCTGGCGGAAGCGGACAACCGGCCGACGATCGTGATGGGCGATTTCAACGAGCCGAGCGGCCGCGGCGCGGCGGCCCGCATCCTGGAGAGCGACTTTCGCACCGCCGGCCGGTTTCGCACCTGGCCTTCCATCGCCCCGCTCTTCGCGCTCGATCGCATCTGGTTCGAGCCCAGCCTGGCGCTCGTGCGTGCCGGCGTGCAGACGGCGGCGCGGCGGGCTTCCGATCATCTCCCGCTGTGGGCCGACCTCCGCCGCGTCGTCACCGACCGCTGAGCCCGCCTGCAGGAGCGGAGACCGCGCTGCTACGCGAGGCGCTTGCGGTACGCCACCTTGTCGTCGCCCGGCGAGTAGAAATCGGGGACGACCTCGAGGACGGCATACCCCATGCGCTCGTAGAACGCGCGCGTGGGCGCGTACTGCGCGCGGCCGGCGGTGTCGATGGTCATCTCCGTCGCGCCCCCGGCGAGCGCGCGGCGCTCGGCTTCGGCGAGCAGCCGGCGGCCCAGGCCGCCGCGCTGCCGGCCGGGCGCGACGGCGATCCAGTAGAGGTCCCAGCGCCCGCCGCCCGGTGCGGCCGGGCCGTAGCAGGCGTACCCGGCGAGCTCGCCCCCTCGTGCGTCGGCGAACAGGAAGCGGTACTCGGAGGCGTCGCCTTTCACGAGCGCGTCGTCGACGAGCTCGACCGCGACCTCCACCTCCGCGGCCGAGAAGAAGCCCGTGCACTCGACGAGCCGGCGTACCGCCTCGCGATCCCCGGCTCGCGGGCGGTCGCGCCAGGCCATCAGCGTCTCGCCGCCGACGCGCGGGCGTCGGACAGGCCCTCCCACAGGCCGGTGAAGAACCCTCGCGCGTTCGCGCCCAGCGTCTGCGTGCGGTAGCCGCCCTCCTGCACTACGAGCACCGGCAGGCCGAGCGCGGCGCAGCGGCGGCCGTTCGCGCGGAAGTCGCGGGCCAGCAGCCTGAACGAGCCGGTCGGGTCGTGCTTCGCGGTGTCGAAGCCGAGCGCGAGCACGAGGAAGTCGGGAGCGAAGCGGCAGATCGCGTCGAGCGCCCGGTCGAGCTCGACCCGGTACCGCTCGCCGTCGATGCCTTCCGGCAGCGGCCGGTTGACGTTGCAGCCGCGTCCCGCGCCTTCGCCCGTCTCGTCCCCGTACCCGGAAAAGTAGGGATAGGTGTGACGCGGATGCCCGTGCAGGGACAGCGTCAGCACGTCGCCGCGGCGCCAGAAGATGTCCTGTGAGCCGTTGCCGTGATGGTAATCGAGGTCGAGCAGCGCGACGCGCCCCTGCCGGCTCAGGTAGTGCGCCGCGACGGCCGCCGAGTTGAAGTAGCAGAACCCGCCGAAAGCGGCCCGCTCCGCGTGGTGCCCCGGCGGGCGCACCAGCGCGTACGCCGCGCGGGCGCCGTCGAGCAGCCGCTCGGCGGCGGTGAGGGCACAGTCCACGGCGCCCAGCGCCGCCCGCCAGGCGTTCTCGTTCAGCGGCGTGAACGTGTCGATGCAGTAATACCCGGCACGCAGCGGCAGCGACCGCGGCGGCCGGGCGCGGTTGCGTATCGGGAAGACGTACGGATAGATCGATTTCCCCGGAGGCACGTTCGCGCAGGCCCGTTTCAGGAAGCGCACGAACTCCGGCGCGTGCACGGCCTCGATGTGCCCGAGCCCGTAGTGGGAGGGCGCACGCCGTTCGAAAAGGTCGGTGCGGTCGAGCTCCCGCAGTATCGACGCGATGCGTACGGGCGCCTCGACGTAGCCGACCTCCTTCACGTGGTGGATCGAGTGACCGTCGTTGACGACGAGCGCGATCTTCGGCATTCCGGGCGGCGGCGTCGCCGCGACCGCTTCCACCGAGACGTACCGCGGCTCGCGCAGCTTGACGGGGTCGTCGCGAAACGAGCGCACCACCCGTTCGACGTACTCCGGCGGGCACAGGCCCCGGTACTTGCGCTCGAGGATGGCCCGCACGATGCGCCGGGCCTGCGCGCGCCCGAGCGGCCGGTCCTTCTGCCCGAGGTCGTCGAAGACGAGGTAGGGCGGGTCCGGCTGTCCCGGCGTGAGCGGGGTGGCGTAGTCCGTGTTCGCGATCGGGCGCGCGCCGAAGCGCTCGTAGAACCTGAGCCGCGCGGCATTCTGCCGGCGCACCGCCGGATCGGGGGACAGCGCCGGATCGTCGGGCAATGCTTCGAAGAAGAGCCCGGCGACGCCGAGCTGCCACGCTTCCTCGCGCACCCGCTGGTACAGCGCACCGCCGACGCCGCCGCCGGTGTACGTCCGGCCGGCCGACAGGTAGTCGAGGTAGCAGAACCCGAGGTCCGGCGCGTGCAGGAGCCAGGCGAACCCGCGCACGCTGCCCGCCTTCTCGGCCACGAGCAGGATCGAGCGGAAACGGTACTTGAGCGGATCGACGAGCCGTGCCGGCAGGCTTTCGACGTCGGCCTCGGGCGCGCCGGGAAACTGCGCCCGCAGCATCGCCTGCACCTGCGCGACGAGCTCGCGGTTCGTCGGCGTCGTGGCGTCGAAAACCCGGTGGATGCGAAACACGCTGCTTTGCTCTCCGCTGCGATCCTGCCGCTACGTCACGTCGCTTCGCCCCGATGCCCGCTGTGGGAGCGCACACCGCGCGCGGCTGGCTTTACATCTCATCGAAATCGAAGTCACAGTGGCACCGGTTGTCGGGACCGCATCGTTCCCGCACGTTCGCTGTCCGTGGCGCGGCGGAGCCATGGCCGGGGGAGGTCCTCTCGGCGCCGGACACGAGTACATCCCTGTAGTCCTGCGGGCTCGGCATCCTAAGCCTCGCACGCCGCCGAGAGGACCTCCCCCGGTCACGGCTCCGCCTGTCGGTGCTCGTGCCGTGCGGGAACGATGCTCAGTGCCAAGCGTGCCGTTGTTCGGGCCAAGTGGCATGGCGCGCGGTGCGCGCTCGCCCGGGGCGCGTCCGGTCGCGAGCGCCTACAGGCCGATGTGGCGTCCGAGGGCGTTCTCCTCCGGCAGCGCCGCCTCGAGGATGAGGCCGACCAGCCGGTCGTAGCCGATGCCCGCCCGGGCGGCCGCGGCCGCGAAGCCGGCATCGCTCGCGAGGCACGGGTTGGCGTTGACCTCGAGCACCCACGGCACCCCGCGCTCGTCCAGCCGGATATCGACGCGCGCGTAGCCGGACAGCTCGAACAGCCGCCAGCAGCGGAGCGCCGTCTCGTGCAGCGCGTCGCGCAGGCGCGGGGCCAGTCGCGGGAACACCCGCCGGGTCGCGCGGTAATCATGGTCCGACTCGTCCCACTTCGCCGCGTAGCCGACGATGCGCGGCCGTCCGGGTGCCCAGTCGACGAACGTCATCTCCGCGACCGGCAGCACCTCCGGCTCGCCGCCGCGCTCGAGCAGCGACAGGTTGAACTCGCGCCCTTCCACGTAACGTTCGGCGAACCACTTCCCGCCGTGCTCGCGGGAGCGCTCCTCGACGAGCGCGCGCGCGGCCTGCCGCCCGGTCACCACGGAGGAGTCGTCCAGGCCGAAGGAGGCGTGCTCCCACAGCGACTTCACGATCCAGCGCCCGGTATCGTCGCCGCGCGGGCCCCCGTCCTCGAGCCATTCCGGCGTCGCAATGCCGGCCGCCGCCATCAGGCGCTTGGCCGCGATCTTGTGCGACGTGAGCGTGAGCGCGTCCGCGCTGCAGCCGGTGAACGGGATGCCCGCGCTCGCAAGCAGCCGCGGCACGACGCCGATCAGCTCGCCGTGGCCGCCCAGCGCTTCGACCAGGTTGAACACGCAGTGCGGCTGCGCGGCCCCGATCGCCTCGAGCCCCGTCGCGAGGTCGAGCCCGATCGGGCATGCCGCGGCGCGGAGGCGCAGGCGCTCGAGAGCGCCCGTCACTTCGCGTACCTGCACGAGCGCGTCGAGCTCGTCGGCACGTGCCGACGAGCCCAGCGCTTCGTGGAGTACGACGATCACGCGGCGAGCGGCTGTGCCTGTACGCCGCGGGTGCGGATCCGGCTCTTCGCCGAATTCATGATGCCGCCGATCAGGGCGACGTAATCCATGCCGACCTTCGTCGCCATGATCGGCAGGTCCGAGTGCTCGGGATGCAGGCCCGCGAGCGGGTTCACCTCGATGAAGTTCGGGCGGCCATGCTCGTCCAGCCGGATGTCGACGCGGCCCGCGTCGCGGCAGCCGAGCACGCGCCACGCGCGCAGCGCCACGAGCTCGACCCGCCGCTTGAGGCGATCCTCCGTGAGCAGGCGGTACTCGACCAGCTCCTCGCAGTTCTCCTTGTTGCGGTAGGAGTAGACCTCGGCGTCGGCGCCCGGGAGGAGCTCGATCTCGAGCGTCCCGATCGCGGATGCCTTGCGGCCGGTGCCGAGGATGCCCACGGTGAACTCGCGTCCCGGGAGGAAGCGCTCGACCAGCACCGGCTGGCGGTAGCGGGCGAGCAGCTCGCGACACACCGCGTGCAGCTCTTCCGCGTTGCCGATGCGCGATGCCGCGGTCACGCCCTTGCCGGTGCCCTCGGCGACCGGCTTGGCGAACAGCGGATACGGCAGCCTGACCTGGCGGATCGCGGCGAGGTCCGGCACCAGCGCATAATCCGGCGTCGGAACGCCCCCGGCGCGGACCACGTCCTTGGTCATGCCCTTGTGCAGCGTGAGGGCGCACACGAGGGGATCCGAGAACACGTACGGCACCTGGTAGGCGTCGAGCAGCGCCGGCACCTGCGCCTCGCGGCCCCAGCCGTGCATGCCCTCGCAGATGTTGAACACGATGTCCCAGCGATCGCCCGCCACCAGTCGGGCTGCGAGCTCGCGCAGGTGCCCGATCCGGTCCACCACGTAACCGAGGGTCTCCAGTGCACCCGCGATCGCGTCGATGGTGTCGGCACGGTCGAACTCGGCCGTGTCGACTTCGCTGTAGCCTGCGGCGCGCCAGGCGTCGCGCAGGTCGTAGGTGATGCCGACGCGCAGCGGCATCCGCCGGACTACCGCGCGCTTCGCGACCGTGCGCTTCCTGGCGGCCGTGCCCTTCATGACCCGGTTCATCGGCGTCCCTCCGCCGGAGCCGTGCCTTTCGCGAGCGAGGCCCCCGGGTCGGGGTAGCGGTAAGTGCCGCCGTCGTAGCTCTCGAGCAGCAGGTCGTCGCCGTCGTAGCCCGCGACGTAGTCCGGTGCGATCGGGATCTTGCCGCCGCCCGCCGGCGCGTCGACCACGAAGGTCGGGACAGCGTAGCCGGTCGTGTGGCCGCGCAGGCCGCGGATCAGCTCGACGCCCTTCGCCACCGGCGTGCGGAAATGCGCCGATCCCGAGATCGGGTCGCACTGGTAGAGGTAGTACGGTTTCACCCGGATGCGCAGCAGGCCGTGCACGAGCCGCTGCATCGTGTCGAGGTCGTCGTTGACGCCCTTGAGCAGCACCGTCTGGCTGCCGAGCGGCACGCCGGCGTCGGCGAGCCGCCCGCAGGCGTCGGCCACTTCCGGCGTCAGCTCGTCCGGGTGCGTGAAGTGCAGGCTCATCCACAGCGGGTGATGGCGTTTCAGGATTCGCGCCAGCGCGGGCGTGATCCGCATCGGCTGCACGACCGGCTGCTTGCTGCCGATGCGCACGAACTCGACGTGGCGGATCCGTCGCAGCCGTTTCAGGACGTAGTCGAGGCGGTCGTCGTCGAGCGACAGGGGATCGCCGCCGGAGATCAGCACGTCGCGCACGGTCCGGGTCCGCTCGATGTACTCGAGCGCCGCCTCGATGTCGGTTTTCCTGACGCTGCGCTCGCCCACCGAGCCCACCATGCGGGCGCGGGTGCAGTAGCGGCAGTAGACCGAGCAGAAGTTCGTGACGAGGAGCAGGACGCGATCGGGGTAGCGGTGCACCAGTCCCGGCACGGGGCTGTGGCCGTCCTCGCCCAGCGGATCTTCCGCTTCGCCGCGGGAGACGGCGTACTCGTCCAGCACCGGCACGACCGTGCGCCGGAGCGGCTGTGCCGGGTCGTCCGGCGACAGCAGGCTCGCGTAGTACGGCGTGATGCCGACGGGCAAGGCACCGGTATGGCGCATGATCGCGGCGCGCTCGTCGTCCGACAGCACCAGCATGCGCTCCAGGTCCGCGAGCGTGCGCACGCGGTGCCGGTTCTGCCAGCGCCAGTCGCACCAGTCGTCGAGCGTCGCGTCGGGATAGTACCTGGCGAGGAACTCCCGGCTGCGGGCGGACACGCGCAGCTTCGACCGGTCACGCTTGGCGATGACCTGGCTGAGTGACTTGGTGCGGGAAGTGGATCGGAAGGCGGAAGAGGCGGGAGCGGGGTGACTGCAACTCCCGGCGTCGGGCGGTTCTTCGGCGCTTTGCCTGGCGGTTTTCATCTCAAACCTCGAACGCAGTTGGGCGACCTGCGAGATAAAAACCGACCCGGCCCTTCGAGTCGTGGCGGGAAGTACCGCCGCATTCGCGCGCTACTATATTTCCGGGCGGTCAAATGTCAATGGCTTTGTGTCACGGTTTTGGATGCCCTTTCGACCGCCTTTCGAGTGCCGCTTCGAGCGCTAAAAAACGCCCGCTGCAGGAGCGCGCATTGCATCCGACAGCGATGGTAGGGCCGGCGGGTTGACCGCTTCCTA
Organism: Woeseiaceae bacterium; assembly: GCA_035304345.1. Lineage (GTDB taxonomy): Bacteria > Pseudomonadota > Gammaproteobacteria > Steroidobacterales > Woeseiaceae > IDS-8. The sequence goes on from DATGQE010000022.1 coordinate 181,152, forward strand.
CGGGGCCGGCGTGGCGACCTCGCGCTGGCGGACGTGACGGTCCATCAGCTTGTAGATGCGGCGGTACTCGTCGAGCCAGGACTCGGGATGGACGAAGCCGTGCGGGTCGAGCGGATAGATCGCCATCTCGAAATCCGCTTTCTTAAGCTCGATCAGCCGCTGCACGATCAGCACAGCGTCCTGGAAGAACACGTTGTCGTCCTGCATCCCCGAGGCGATGAGGAGCGGCTTCGTCAGGTTCTCGACCCAGGTGATCGGCGAGCTCCGTTCGAACGCCACCGGATCGACCAGCGGCGTGTTCAGGATGTTCGACGTGTACTCGTGGTTGTAGTGGCGCCAGTCGGCGACCGGGCGCAGCGCGGCGCCGGCCGCGAACAGGTCGGGTGACCGGAACAGCGCCATGAAGGTCATGAACCCGCCGTAGGAGCCGCCGTAGATGCCGACCCTGTCGGGATCCACGCCGTAGCGCTCGACCAGCCAGGCGACGCCGTCCTCGAAATCCTCGAGCTCCGGATGGCCCATCTGCCGGTAGATCGCGGTGCGCCAGTCGCGCCCGTAGCCCTTGGAGGCGCGGTAGTCCATGTCGAGGACGACATAGCCGTCGTTCGCGAGCACGGTGTGGAACATGAACTCGCGGAAATAGTAGGGCCAGCCCATGTGTGCGTTCTGCGTGTAGCCCGCGCCGTGCACGAACATGACCGCCGGGTAACGGCGGCCTTCCGCGTGGTCCGGGGGCAGGTACAGCTTGCTGTAGATCGGCCGGTCCACGTGGGAGGACGGCACCTCGACGATCTCGGGCACGACCCAGTCGATCGCGACGAACTCGTCACTCACGGTGTCCGTGACCTGGCGGGCCGGCGCGCCGGGCACGGGGCGCTGCACGTAGAGGTCGGCGTGCCGGTCGATGTAGGAGCGGCTGAGCAGGAGCTCGTCACCGGAAGGGGAAAGCTCGAACGCCTCGACGACGCCGCCGAGGGTGGTCACCTGCTCGAGCTCGCCACCGGCGACAGGGACGCGGTAAACCTCGTAGTTGCCCGGATGAGTCCGGTTGGCGCGCACGTAGAAATACTCCCCGGCCGGGTCCAGCAGCGGGTCCGACACCACGAACTCGCCCGCCGTCAGGCGCTTCGGCCGCCGGTCGGTCACCCCTTTCACGTACAGGTGGGACCAGCCCGATTCCTCGGACAGGTACCACAGCGAGCGGCCATCCGGCATCCAGCCGAATTCGTTGTAGTCCCAGTTGATCCACGCCTCGTCCGTGAGGCGATGCTGGAGGCGGAGTGCGGGCTCGGCGACGGCCGGATCGAGCGTCACCAGCCAGCGGTCCTTGTTGTCGATCGCGCGCAGCTGCAGCGCTACCAGCGTGCCCGCCGGATTCCAGCGAATGCCTTCGACCGTGAGCGGACGCCGCTCCGGCGCCTCGAGCGCCTTCGCCACCGCCTCGCGGTCCGCACCGCGCTCGACGTGCCACTCGAGCGCGCTCTTGCGCAGCGCCGCCAGCGGATCGCCGTCGATGCCCGGCAGGGCGGAGGGCTCGATCTCGCGGAACGCGCGCGCCTCGAGGTCGACGAGGAGGATCCTGTGCGGCGGGGGCTCGTTGCGGCCGACGCGCACGCGGGTTTCTTTCGTCTCGACGTACCCGGTCTCGGTGACATAGCTCGGCATCAGGTCCTTGCGGCCTGCCTGCGCTTCCTTGTCCTTCACGACGAGCAGCAGGTGACGCCCGGACGGGGACAGCGCGCTCCGCACGAGCTCGCGGTCCTCCCCGAGGTAGATCGGCAGCGGCGGCGCAGCCGGGTCCTCTTGCTGGCGCAGCTCGGCGTGTGCCTTGGCCGCTTCCTCGCGGCGCTTGTCCTCCCGCAGCGTATCGAACGTGCGCAACTGGTGCGCGCGCAGGGGATCGAAATCCTCCTCCGCGTCGGGATCCTCCTCGAGCTCGAGTGCCGCCGCCTGGCGCGTGAGCCCGGTCTCCGGGTCGTGCACGAACCAGGTGTCCTCGCGCACGAACGCGACGGAGCGTCCGTCCGCCATGAACATCGGCCGCTTCTCCTCGACCGCGGTGCGCGTGATCTGGCGCACTTCGCCGGTATCGAGGCGCTTCGTCCAGACGTCGCCGCGCAGCAGCCAGGCGACGCGCGTCCGCTCGGCGTTGTAGACGCGCGTGGCGTTCGAGCTTCGGGCCTCGTCGGCGGCAGCTACCGGCTGCGGCGCCCCGCCGGCGGCCGGAACGGCGTACAGGTCGTCGAAGTTCTCCCCGACGCGCTTCTGCCGGAAGTACACGCGCTCGCCGGAGTCGGACCAGTAGGCGCCGGTCGGCGGATTGCCGATCCAGTCCGGGTCCGACATGATGAGCTCGAGGTCCGGTTCGGCGGCGAGCGCGGCGACCGGTGCCAGGATGACGAGCAGGGCCGTTGCGGTCAGACGTTCGAACATGTGCTTCTCCGGTCGGGCGCGGGTGCGCCGTCGCCGGGCCCGGTCTCGGGGAAGCCGGCTACGGCGCCGAACGGTGGCGGAGTATAACAGGGCGCCGTGCGTGCCCGGCCGGCTTAAGCCTGCCTTCAGCACCGCATGGCACGCTCGAGGCTCTCGATCAAGGCTCTCGGTTCGGGGGTGAACCATGTTCCTGTTGCTGGTTGAGGACGACCTGAATCTCGGCCGGGCGCTCACGAAGCTCCTCGACAAGCATTACCGCGTGAACTGGGTCCGCACGCTCGAAGCCGCCGACGCACACCTCGCGCAGGCGGAATACGACGCGCTGCTCCTGGACCTCGGCCTGCCGGACGGCGACGGGGTGGCGTGGCTCCGGTCGCGGCGAGCGAAAGGCTGGGGCGTGCCGGTGCTCGTCGTGACGGCGCGCGACGCACTGGACGACCGGGTTCTCGGCCTCGACACCGGCGCCGACGATTACGTCGTGAAGCCATTCGAGCCCAGGGAGCTGCTCGCACGGCTGCGCGCGCTGCTGCGGCGGCGGGCCGGTGCGGCCGGACCGCGGCTCACCCTGGGCGACCTCGCGTTCGAGCCCGAGCACCGGCGCTTCTGGCTGGGCGACGAGCCGCTCCGGCTCGCGCCCAAGGAGCACGCTATCCTCGCCGTGCTGATGCAGGCCGGCGGGCGTCCGGTCAGCCGCGAGCGGCTGCACCAGCAGCTCTACGGGCTGCAGCCGGAGATCGACTCGAACACGCTCGAGGTGCACGTCCATGCGCTGCGCAAGGCCATCGGGCGCGAGCGCATCGAGACGGTCCGCGGCTTCGGCTACAAGCTCGTCGCGCTGTGAGCTTCCGCCTGTCGCATCTCGCGATCCTGCTCGCGCTGTCGATACTCGTGGCCGCCGTCGGCGGCGTCGCCGCGACCTGGCGCGTGGCCGGCGAGGAGTTCCGGGACATCCTCGACGACGATCTCGAGAACCAGAGCGAGCTGCTCGCCGAGCTCCTCGCGGCCGACGGGGTCGAGCTCGACGAGAAGGCGCTCGAGGCGCTGCTCGACGATGCCTTCGAGCCCGAGGGCCGGGAGACGCTCTGGGTCACCGTCTACGACCGGCGCACCGGCCGCTCCGTCAGCAACCTCCCCCACGACCTGCCGCTCGAAGATCCCGACCGTGACACCGTGCGCCGCACCTGGGAGGGGCGCGAATGGCGCGGGTTCCAGAGCGACGAGGGCCCGTTCGTCGTGCAGATGCTGCGGCGCGAGGACCTGTACCAGGCGGTGCAGGCGGAGGTCCTCGAGGACATCGTCACGCCGATCGCGCTCGCGAGCGGCGTGAGCCTGCTGCTGCTCGGCCTGTTCATCGGCTTCTCCCTGTGGCCGCTGACCCGCTTCGCGCGGCAGATCGAGACGCGCAACGTCCGCTCGCTCGAGCCGCTGGCCGTGCGCGCGCCTGCGCGCGAGATGCGCGTGCTGCGCGACGCGCTGAACCGGCTGATGGAAGGGGTATCCGAGACGCTGGCGCGCGAACGGCGCTTCGCGAGCGACGTCGCGCACGAGCTGCGTACCCCGCTCACGACGCTCAAGCTGGAGCTGGCGGGGCCCGACCCGGACCTTCAGGCGATGACAGCGGAGGTCGATCGCCTCTCGCGCGTCGTCGAGCAGCTCCTGACCCTGGCGCGCCTCGACGGCGGCCGCTGGCAGCGGCAGTTTGCTGCCGTGGCGCTCGACGAGCTGTGCGCGCAGGCCGTCGCTGACGTGCGCGAGCGCTTTCGCGACGCCGGCATGCACCTCGAAGCGCGCCTCGAGCCTGCAACGGTGCAGGGCGACGCCACGCTGCTCGGCGTCCTGCTGCGCAACCTGCTCGAGAACGTCCTGCGTCACTGCCCGCCCGGCACGGACGCGGAGGTCCGGCTCGACGCACCCGGCGGGAAGGTCCGGCTCACGGTGGCGGATACGGGCCCGGGCATCGGGCCTGAGCACCGGGAACGGATGTCGCGAGGCTTCGACCGGCTCGACAGTCGCGACGCCGGGCTGGGGCTCGGTCTCGCCATCTGCCGGCGCATCGCCGACGTGCACGGCGCGTCGCTGGCGTTCGAACCGCGCCCGGACGGCCGCCCGGGCCTCGCCGTCGTGGTCACCTTCCCGTAGTCGTGTGCGCCGTGCGGGCTCCTGCACGGCAGGAGCCCGCACACGACGGCCGGACGGGGAGCGCCTAGCGCGCGGCCCGCACGGTGTCGACGTCGATCTCGACGGACTGTCCCTCGCGATCGATCTCGCCGGCGAGCTCGACCCGGTCCTCCGGCCGGACCTCCAGCCCGCCCCAGTCGTCGTCGTCGATCTCGACGATCAGCGTGCCGCTGTCGTCCTTGAACTCGTAGCGCTCGTCGCCCAGCGAACGGACGATGTAGCCGACGAGGCGCACCGAGGCGTCGTCCGGCAGGTTCATCGCTTCGGCCGCGGTCACGGGTGCCTGGCGGGCGTCCGGACCGACGAAGCCGCCCTGCTGCTGGCCGGCCGCGGCCATCAACGGGGCAGCGGCGAGTACGCACGCGAGCAACTGCTTTCTCTTCATCTTCGAGCTCCTTCGCCAAAAAAGCGGCGTCGATGAGCTTCAAGATAGCCGCCGCCGCTTAAGCCGGCATTAACCCGGCGCCGGGACAGCCGCCAGGGCGCCGGCACGATACCGGCTCCGCACTGCCGGTCCCGCGCCGCCCGCTAGCGGGTGAGGTCGAGCGGGGGCTGCAGCCGGATTTCGCGGCGCGGGTAGGGCACCTCGATGCCGGCTTCCTTCAGCTTGTCCCAGACCGCGAGCAACACGGTGCCCTGCACGCTCGCCAGGCCGTTCTGCGGATCGGTGATCCAGAAGCGCAGCAGGAACTCGAGCGAGAATTCGCCGAAGCTCGCGAGCCAGCAGGCCGGCGGCGGGTCCACCACGACGCGCGGCACCGTCGCCGCCGCCTCGAGAGCGAGTCGGCGCACCTCGTGCGGATCCGCATCGTAGGACGCCCGGAACTTCACCTCGAGCCGCACGAGCTCGTCCGAGTAGGACCAGTTGATGACTTCCTTGGTGATGAAGTCCTCGTTCGGGATGAGGTACTCGCGACCGTCGCGCGTGACCACGGAGACGAAACGTGCGCGCAGCTCCTTCACCCAGCCGAAGGTGCCCGTCGGGGGGCCGCCGGCTCCGCCGGTATGGCCGAGCGAAATCGTGTCCCCCGGCTCGATCGAGCGATCGAGGAGAATCACGATGCCGGAAATGAGGTTCGACACGACTTTCTGCAGGCCGAACCCCAGGCCGACGCCCAGTGCGCCGGCAAACACGGCGAACACCGTCAGGTTGAGGTCGAGCCCCGAGAGGCCCATCAGCACCGCAACTACCAGCAGCGTGACCCGCACCACTTTCCCGGTGAGAATGCGCAGCGACGGGGTGAGCTCCTCCGAGCGCTGGATCTGGTCGTCGAGCACATTGCCGAGGCTGAACGCGATCCACAGCAGCACGCCGAAGACCACGATCAGCTTCATGAGCCACAAGAGCGACCAGCGGTTGTCCCCGAACTCGAACGCAATGCTGTCGAGCACGGCCGCGAGATCGCCGGTGATGCCGAGGATCGCCGCCGCGACGTAGATCCAGCCGAAGACGGCGAACAGCCGCCCGAGCAGCCGGTTGCGCACGACGTGCGACACGATCGAGATCACGAGCCACGCGAGCGCCAAAAGGAGCGTGCTCGACAGGACGCGATCCGGCCCTTCGAGGCTGCGCACCAGCACCAACGCCGCCGTGAGCAGCAGGACGAACGTGATCCACTTCAGGCGGCGCAGCAGGATCACGATCAGCCGCAGCACGCCGGGATAGCCCCTGATCGCGCGCGCTTTCGCTTCGAGCCGCGGTTCCGCCCACCAGGCGAAGCCCCAGGAGGCGGCGAACAGCACGAGGATGATGACCGCCTGCACGATCACGGTCCGCTGGCTCACCTGCTCCAGCAGGAGCTGGCCGAACCCGAGGATCTTCGCCGCAAGCTCGTTCATCCGCACCTCATCCGGCTTCCGGGCGCACGCCCACGCCCATCGCGAGCAGCCAGGAAAGCAGCACCCAGGCCATGAGCTGCAGCGGCAGGCCCAGGCGCACGAAGTCGGTGAACCGGTAGCCGCCCGCGTTCATCACCATCAGGTTCGTCTGGTAGCCGACCGGCGTCAGGTAGCTCATGTTGGCGCCGAACATGACCGCCAGCACGAGCGGCTCGACCGGCATGCCGAGCCCGGTCCCGATGGAGAACGCCATCGGCGTCATCAGGATCGCGACGGCGTTGTTGGTGACGATCTCCGTCATCAGCGCGGACGTCAGCATGAGCAGTGCGATGACCAGGCCGGGCGGGAGGTCATCCGCCGCCGACACGAACAATCCCGCGATCCAGGCCGTGGCGCCCGTTGCCATCAACGCCTCGCCCAGCGCGAGCGCGGCAACGATGAGGATGACGAGGTTCGTGTCGATGGCGGCTCTCACGTGCCGCCACTCGAGGCAGCGGGTGGCGATGCACAGGACCACGCCGACCAGGGCGCTGATCATGATGGGCAGCATGCCGAGCGCGGCGATGGCGATGACCCCGGCCACGATGGCGATCGCGGCCCCCGCCTTGGACGTGTGCGGCAGGTCGATCGCGCTGTCGAGCACCAGCACCTGCCCGCTCTGCTTGAGATCGTTGATCGCGTTCGATTCGCCCTGCACGAGCACGACGTCGCCGACGCCCAGCCGGAGCTCCTGGAGCTTGCTCGCCTCGTCCGCTCGCGTCGCTGCTCTTGCCTTCGGCGAGTGCACGGCGATGGGCGAGAGGTTGTACTGCTCGAGAAACCGGGACTGGCCGAGCGTCTGGCCGTACAACGAGGAAGCCGAGGTGACGACGATCTCAGCCAGCCGCTGCTGCGTCTTCTCCTCGACCCAGCGCCGTGCCGAGTCGCTGGTGGTGACGTCGGGCCGCCACAGCGGCGTTCCGAGCACCTGCTCGTACTCCTTGAGCTGGCGCGAGTCGCCGCGGACGTACAGGCGATCGCCGGCGCGCAGCGTGGTCGTCGGCAGGCGGGCGATGAACAGGTCCTCGCCGCGCTCGATGCGCTCGATCTGGATGCGCCCGTTGGTGAGGGCGCGCAACTCCGCCAGCGTCTTGCCGGCGGCTGCGCTGTCCTCGGTGACGTGCAGCACGCCGCGGAAGATGCGCGGCGAGGCGTCCGCCATCGGCGCGGACCGGTCGGGCAGCAGCCGCGGCCCGACCAGCCAGAGCAGCACGATGCAGACCGAGGCCGTGATCATCGCCGGCAGCGTGAAGTCGAACATCTCGAACGGGGGGTGCCCCATGCGCGCCGCCACATCGACCACCAGCAGGTTCGTCGAGGTGCCTATCGTCGTCCCCATGCCGCCGAGGATGGTGGCGTAGCCGACGGGCATCAGCACGCCGGCGACCGGCGTCTGCGTCCGGATGCAGACGGCGACCAGCACGGGCAGCATCATGGCGACCAGCGGGGTGTTGTTCATGAACATGCTCCCGACGGCCGCCCCGAACATCGAGAGCAGCAACGCGGCGCGCGGGCTGCGTCCCCAGAAATTGCCGAGGAAGCGCACGAGCGAATGCAGCGCGCCGGTCACGTCGAGCGCCTTGGAGCAGATGAGGAGCGCGATGATGGTGATCAGCGCGGGATTGCCGAAGCCGGCGAGGAAGTCCGTCGGCCTGACCTGCCCGTAGCTCTCGGGATCGGGGAAGATCTGGAACAGCACGATGAGCGCCGTGAGCACGGCGAGCCCGGACGACTCCAGGGAGATGCGAGACCGGCTGAAGAGGAAGATCGCGACGCCGGCCAGGAGCATGACGGCGACGGCGTGCGCATCCGGTGCGTCGGTGTAGTGGTTCAAATTCCGGTGCATCGGTTGCCGGGACGCGGGCATTATTTCCGAATCGACCAGGCGATACCAGCTTGTCCGGCAACGAATTTTCCGTTCCACGGCCGGGGGCTCGGGTTGCCGACGCCGTGGCGCCCGGGTCGCCGCCGCGCAGCATCCGGCGTGCGAACCGATACCTTTTACTCGGCCCGGTGTGAGGTTATGGTGTGCCTCCGGGAAGGGGAGAGCGATGAAGGCAGGCATCACGCGCCGGCAGGCGCTCGGCACCATTGCGGGCTCGATCACCCTCGCCATGTACCCGGCGGCCGCCGAAGACCGCCTCGCAAAGCTGTACGATCGTGCGCTGGTCATCGACGGGCTGTCGTTCGGCCGTGACTGGAAGAAGGAGGAGTTCCAGGCGCTGAAGGTGGCGGGTTATGCCGGCATCGTGGAGAGCCTCCCACGCCGCGATTTCAGGACCGCGGTCGATGCGCTCGTGCAGTGGAAGCGGCGGGCGGAGAAGCACTCGGACTTCCTGATGATTGCGCTGTCCGCCGCCGATTTCGAGCGTGCGAAGCGCGGCCGGAAGACCGCCGTGCTCATGAACTTCCAGGACTCGACGATGCTCGAGGGCGACGTCGACAACGTCGATGCGCTGCATGCGCTCGGCATGCGCAGCTTCCAGCTCACGTACAACTACCGCAACCGTGTGGGAGACGGCTGCCTCGAGCGCACGAATGCGGGCCTTTCCGAGTTCGGCATCGAGCTCGTCGAGCGCATGAACCGTGTGGGTGTACTCATCGACCTTTCGCATTGCGGCCGGCAGACGACGCTCGACGGCATCGCGTTTTCCAAGCGCCCGGTGGCGATGACGCATACCATGTGCGAGGCGTTGCGCGAGGGACATCCGCGGGCGAAGACCGACGCCGAGATCCGTGCGTGTGCGGAAAAGGGCGGGGTCGTCGGGATCGCGGCGCTCGGCTATTTTCTCGGCCCCGATCCCGGCGGCGAGACGACGATCGAAGCCTACGCGGATCACATCGAGCACGCCGCATCGGTCGGCGGTCACGAGCACGTCGGCTTGTCGAGCGACTTTCCCCCGCAGGGCCTGCGCTCCTGGGCGACGCGGGAGAACTGGTACGAGCCGCGCCTGAAGTCCTTCAAGCCGAGCTACCAGGTCCGCTGGCCGCCGTGGATTCCGGAGCTCGATTCCCCGGAGCGGTTCCTCAACGTCGCGCGCGTGCTGGAGCGCAGGGGCTGGAGCGAGCACAAGCTCGAGCTGCTCCTGGGCCGCAACTGGCTGCGCCTGTTCGGCGACGCCATCGGCTGAAGCACACTCGTTTCTGTGCCGGCTTCGGCGCGCGGGCGGCGCTTTGCCGGGCCGCCCGCGATGCCTGCGCCCAGGGAAGCGTCATTTCTGCTTCCAGGTGCCGTCCTGCTTGTAGTACCAGCCGCTCTCCGCCTTCACGATCGCGCGGCTCGCAAACACCCGGCGGATCTCGTCGACCCATTCCGGGTGCCCGTTCAGGCGGGCGATCTCGGCGTACAGCGCGTCCCAGTCCTTGTTCTGCGCCGCCACGAGCTGCAGCACCGTGTTGCGGTCCTTGAGCGGGATCAGGTTGCGGTCGCGAATCTCGACGAGCCCGCGCTCGTTGATGCCGACGGCGCCGGAATCGAAGTACGGTCGCAGCCGGACGAAACGATCGCGCAGCGAGTTCTCCAGCGCCGTCTTCTCCGGTGAAGGCTTGTCGAAGTCGACGTCCTGCGCGTGCGCATCGGCGATGAACAGACCGACCAGGCCGCGCGCCGCGACGACGAGGAGCGGCGACTCTTCATCGTGACGCGGCCGGTGGAAGCTCGTCGAATCGTCCGAAGGCTGCCCCTGCACCTTTTCCAGGATCCGGTCCGCGGCCTGTTCCGCGGCGGCCGCGGGGAAGTAGACGTTGATGGTCACGCAGGCCGCGACGAGCACGGCGCCGAGCAATGAAGTGGCGAAAACGACTTTTCTCATGCGGAGATTCCCCCCCAACACACACCAGGTTCCGTCCGGCACGGCGCGGGTAGTGCGACACTCGCGCCGCGATCCCGGTACGCCGTCGGCCGCGCGCAGCATGCACGCTCCTACCGGACGACCGGCGTGCCGCTTGCCAGGATGTTTTCGAGCTGCGACACGAGGCTCGCCGAGCTTACCCGATCCTGGTAGCCCACGACATCGATGCGCGGCAAGCCTTTGCCTTTCACGATGTAGTATCCTCCGCCGAGCTCGTCCCGCCCTGCCGGCCCGGCACCGCTCATCTCGCAGATTCCGTTCGCGAGCACGCACCGCAAGCCGATCTCCTCGTAAGCGAACACTTCGAAGAACTTCATGAAGCCGGACGACAGCGCCCCGGCCGCACCGCCGCCGCCGACGCTCGCCAGGTTCTCGACCGCCCGCTGGCTGATGCGCTTGCGCGAGCGATCGCCCGGCGGCGTGTAGAGGTGCAGGTCCATCGCGACCGGCCGCCAGCCCACGAGTTGCAAGCCTGTCACGTCACCGCTTAACCGTCCCTGAATGAGGCCGAACGAGAGGGTGTTCGTCACCAGCTCGAGGTCCAGGTTGCGCAGGCGCACGTCGCCCGCGAGCCGCGGCGCGAGGCCGAACGGCTCTTCGAGGCGCAGGTTGGCGATTTCGATGTCGCCGTCGAACGCACGTGCCGTCAGGCTGCCGCCCAGCGTCATCACGCCGCCGTCGTAGCGCATGAGCGGCAGGCGACCCGACAACGTGCCGGAGAACGCCGGCCAGCCGAAAGCCGCGGCGAGCTGCCCGAGCTGGATCGGCTCGAGCGCGGCGTCGAGCACGCCGCTCGCGTCGGCCTCCCCGAAGTCCGTGACGGCGAGCTGCTCGATGCGCACGGCGCCGCCCATCGTCGGGACCCGCACGGGCGCGAGCAGCTCCACGTCGTTGCCGCCCAGGCGCAACCGCACGCTGCCCGCGCCGAAAGGCACCCGGTACGCGCTCGCGGCGTCCCAGGCGAGCACCGTCGCCGGCGCATCGGCGGGTTCCCCGTCGGGCCCCGGCCAGTGCAGCTCGCCCTCGAGGCCGGCCACCGAGATCCTGCCCGCGCGGTCGTCGAGGAACACGTCGTCCAGGTACAGCTCGACCCCGCCCACCGCGTTGTCGCTGAGGCGCACCGTGCCGGAAACCGTGCCGCCGGCATCGAGGTCGCCGAACAGCGTGCCGGCAGCGAACACCTGCAACAACCCGGAATAAAGGGCATCGAGATCGGTGTCCTCGAGCCGGATTGCGCCACTGACCCGCGGGCCGTCGTCCCCGGGAAACGTGACGTCGAGCCCGCCGGTGACGGTGACGGCCGAGCCGAGCGCGAGCGCGAGGGAATCGAGCGCGGCGGCACGCCGGCCTGCGGCCGTCGCGCCGCGGACCGAGAAGCGCAGGGGTGTCTCGGCGAAGTTCATGTACACCGGCTCGACGTAGGCTTCGCCCGCATTGCCGTCGAGCGTCGCCTCGAACGCCCAGCCGTCGCCCGAGCGTGTCGCGTGCAGCTCGAGCGCTGCATCGGCGTCGGCGGCGACGATCGTGCCCGCCTCGTTGGAGAAGGATGCGGCGTACACTCCTCCCGAGAGGTCGAGCCGGGCCAGCTCGCCCGCGCGCAGGTCGATCGCGGCGCGCAGGTCTGCCGTGCCGGCAGGGTCGAATGCCGCGAGACCCGCAACGAAGGGCTCGACGAGCGGCGGCAGCCGCGCGAGATCGAGGGACGTCGCCACGAGGGACGCGCGGACGGCGGTGGGCGACGCGGAGCCCCGCACGTCCAGCTCGCCGCCGGCGAGCGCAACACCCCGGAGCACGAAGTCGAGCGTTGCGGCGTGCCGCGCGTAAGTGAGCTCTGCCGGCACGGCCTGGCGTTCGGCACCCGGCAGCGCGAAGCTGACGAGCGCGTCGCGGCACGCCATTCCGGCGCCGGACAGCTCGAGACGCCCGCACCGTACCCGCGTGTCTGCGAACGACAGTCCCGCGCCGGGCAGCGCGATCTCCTGCACCGCCAGCTCGCCGGCAAGGCCGTCTCCCGAAAGCTCGATCGAGAGCGTGAGGCCGGCAACCCGCCAGTCGGCGCCCGTGACGGCGGCGACCGTGAGCTCGACGCGCTCGGCGGCGTCCAGCGCCGCCGCCGCGATCAGCAATGACCAGAGTGGCGCGCGGCGTGCCAGGCCCATCGTGCCGCGCGGCGCGTCAGTCCTGCGCCAGGAGCTTCACCAGCCGGTACCAGTACTCGAGCGCGTCGTAATAGGACTCGACGCGGATGCGCTCGTCCTGGCCGTGCGCGCGCTGGCCGCCGGGGTTCTCGGCGATCGCCGACACGCCGTACACGGGGATGCCGGCATTGCGCACGAACAGGCCGTCGGTCGCGCCGGTGCTCATCTCGGGAATGACCGGGACGCCCGGCCAGAATTCGGCCGCGACGCGGGTGATCGGCTCCACGATGGCGGGGTCGAGGGGCGACGGCGGGCTCGGCACCGTCGGGGCGATCCGCGAGACGGTGACGCCCTCGGGCGCGGCGATTTCGCGCAGCGTCTTCTCCGTCTCCTCCGCCGTCGATTGCGGCAGCACGCGGCAGTTCACGGTCGCGCGCGCGGTCTGGGGCAGCGCGTTCTCCGCGTGACCGCCCTCGAGCATGGTGGCGACGCAGGTCGTGCGGGCGAGTGCGTTGAAGTACGGCCACTTCACGAGCTCTGCGGAAAGCGCCGGGTCCTCCGGGTTCTCGAGCAGGCCGCGCAGGAGCGGCCGTGCTGCCGGCTCCGCGAGCGGCGCATACAGGCGGAAGAAGGCACGCGAGGTCTCGTTCAGGTCGATCGGGAAATCGAGCTCCTCGAGGGCGACGAGGGTGCGGGAGAGCCGCGAGATCGCGCTGTCGGCACGCGGCAGCGAGCTGTGGCCGCCGGGATCGGTCGCCTCGAAGAGATAGCTCACGTACATCTTTTCCGCGGTCTGCACGATGAAGGCCTGCGGCTCGCCGTCTTCGGACGTGATCACCATGCCCCCGTCCGTGTTCAGCGCATACTCCGCGTCGATCAGGTCGCGGTGCTGCGTCGCCAGGAGGCTCGCGCCCGTGCCGGTCGTCTCCTCATCGCCGGTCAGCATGACGATGAGGTCGCGGTTCGGTTCGAAGCCTTCGCGCTTCAGGCGGATGAAATTCGCGACGAGCATGGCGGCGCCGGCCTTGTTGTCCGTCGTCCCGCGCCCGTAGAACCAGCCGTCCTTTTCCGTCAGCTCGTACGGCTCCACGGTCCAGTCCTCGGGCAGCGCCTCGACGACGTCGATGTGGGCCATCATGAGCAGCGGGCGTCGTGCCGGCCGGCTGCTGCGATAGCGTGCGACGAGGTTGACGATCCGGTCGGTCGATTCGACGACCGTGATGTCGTCCTCCGCGAAGCCCGCGTTCCTGAGGCGCGCCGCCATTGCCTGCACGGCAGGCCTGAGGTCGGGACCGCCGCTCGGAGCGGTGTTGATCGCGACCAGCTCCGCCAGGATGTCCCTGGCCAGTGCCTGGTGTGGCGTGTCGTTGGCCACTGCCGCCTGTGCGAGCACCGAGGTCGCCGCCAGCGCGGCGATCCGGCCGAGTCTTTTCATCCTGCTTTCCTTCGTTCGAGCGGGCGTCCGAGTGTAAGCCGCGCCGTCACGCGTCGTCCATGCCGGCACGGGCGGGCTTTTACATGATGAACCCTGCCTGCCGCCGCGTGCGCGGGCGGATAGAATTCCCGGCGACTGGCCTCGGGGATACGACTTGAAACCGGCGATGTTCCGCGGCGCGGCTTTCGCGGCCCTGCTCCTCCACGTCGTGCACGCGGCGGCGGCGATCGACCTGAAGAACGCGTCGGTCGAAACGCTCGGCAACGGCATGACCGTGATCCTGCTCGAGGACCGCAATTTCCCGGTCGCGAGCGTGCAGATGCTGTACCGCGTCGGCGCGCGCAACGAGTCCTACGGACAGACCGGCATCGCGCACTTCCTCGAGCACATGGCGTTCCGCGATACCGAGAATTTTCCGGACACCGGGGTCGTCAGCTCCATTTACGCCCGCGGCGGCGAGTGGCACGGCTATACGTGGACGGACCAGACGACGTATTTCGCCACCGTGCCGAAGGAGCATCTCGACCTGCTCCTCAGGATCGAGGCGGAGCGCATGGCGCGCCTCGAGATCCGCGAGGACGACATGGAAGCGGAACGTGGTGCGGTGCTCGCCGAGATGCACATGTACGAGAACTATCCTCGTTCGATGCTGCTCGACGCGGTGCTGTTCGCCTCGTTCATCGCGCACCCGTATCGCAACAACACGATCGGCTGGGAAAGCGACATCCAGGGGCTCACGCACCCGGAAGTCGTCGACTTCTACCGGCAACACTACAAGCCCGCGAACGCCGTGCTCGCCGTCGTCGGCGATTTCGACGCCGCCGCCGTGGCAAAACGCGTCCGCGATCTCTTCGGGCCGTTGCCCGGCGGCGAGGCGACGCCTTTGCCGCGGACCGAGGAGCCGGTGCAGCAGGGCGAGCGCCGCGTGCGCGTGCACGGGGACGCCGGGGCGAAGCGCTTCATGATCGCGTGGCGCGCGCCTTCCGTGAGCCACCCGGATTTCCCGGCGTTCCTCGTGCTCGAGGAGGTGCTGGGTGCGAGCTCCGGCGTCAACTTCGCGCAGAACGACTGGGGCACGCCGGTCCGGGAGGGCGCCGTGCTGCACGGCGCCGCCGACGAGCTGACGACCTGGTTCCCGCCCAGCGCGCAGGATTACGTGTTCGTGATCGGCGGCGTCGCGCCTGCCGGCACGGACGAAGCCGCGACGGAAGACGCGATCTCGGCGCGGCTCGAGCGCGTGCGCTCCGGTCCGGTGGACGCCGCGCGACTGGCCCGGGCAATCTCGGCCGTGCAGGACGAGCTGGTGTACGACGTGGAGACCACCGAGGACGCCGCGCACCAGCTCGCGTTCTTCGCCGGCCTCGGTGCGCTCGACACGCTGCTCGAGCTGCCGGCGCGCGTCGCGGCGGTGACGGCCGCGGACGTGCAGCGCGTGGCCGCGCGCTGGCTGCGCCCGGAGGCACGCACCATCGGCTGGTACGTGCCGGACGGCGCGAAATCGCCACCGCCGCCGGCGCAGGCCGCCCCGGCCCGCATCGAGCTGCCGCCGCCGGGCCCCGTCGACGAGACTCCGGTGGAGGCACCGGTCGCGCGGACGCTGTCCGGCGGGCTCCCGGCCATCGTGCAGCGCTCGGACCTCTCGCCGGCGGCGCACGTCCGCCTGGTGCTGCCGGGCACGGGCATCGAGGGCGACGGCATCGCGCCGCACGACCCGGTGCTCGCGCATTCCTCGCTGTCGCGGCGTATCCGCCCCGGCGCGCTCGCGCCCGCGCTCCGCGAAATGCGTGCCGTCCTGGACGCGGCGCGCGTCGGGGAGCGAGCTGCCGAGCCGCCAAGCGATCCCGAAGCACGCCTCGAGCACGCGTTCGGCGAGGTGATGTCAGCCAGGCTCCCGGCAGCGACGACCCCGGTGCTGGCGATCGTCACCGGTGACGTCGACGTGGAGCAGGCGTTCGGCTTGCTCGAGCAGCATTTCGGCGACGTGCAGCCGCCGGGAACGGTGCCGCGGGCGGCCCCGGCATTCGAAGGGGGGGAGGTGACGATCGCGCTGGGACGCCCCGTCGCGCAGGCCCAGCTCGGGTACATCGTGCCCGCGCCGGGCCCGAGCGAGCGGTCCTCCCTCGCGTGGCGGCTGCTCCTTTACGTGCTGAGCCACGGCTACGAAGGGCGCCTCGGCAAGGAAGCGATCTCCAACCGCGGACTTGCCTATTACATCGACGCCCGCTACCGCTCGGACGGCGAGAACGGCTGGATCACGCTGGCCGCGGGCGTCGACCCGCACAAGCTCGAGCCGCTCGCGGCCCTGCTGAGGGAGGAGCTCGAGCGCCTCGCAAGCGACCCGCCGAGCGCCGCGGAGGTCCGCGAAGCGAAGGAGCACCTCGTCGGCCGAGCCGTCAGCGCCGCCCAGGGCAACGAGGAGCTCGCCTCCGCGCTGGCGACCGACTGGCTGTGGCAGGGCCGGCTCGTCACGCCCGGGGCGCTCGAAGCGATGCTTGCGGACGTCGACCGCCGCGACGTCCTCGACGCCATCGAAGCCTTCACCTCCGGCACCGTCATCAGGGTCGTCCCGTAGGGGCGTGCAGCGCGCGCGACCGGTCGCGGCATCCGGGCCCGCGCGTCGGCACGGGGCGCCCTGCGACGCGCGCTACCGAAGCCGAGCCCGCGCGTGGCTATACTCGAAGTAATCCCCCGGACACCGGAGGCACGCCCATGTCTTTCACCGCTCGCGCTGCACCGTTGCCCGCTTCCCTGGTGCCCGGTCGACGATGAGCACGCGCCTCTTCCGCCGGGTCGGGCTGCCGGCGCTCGGCCTGGTGCTGGCGGCATGTGCAAGTCTCCAGGGCCGCGACCCGCTGATGGTCGACGTCGCCGGCATCGAGACGCTGCCGGGCGAGGGCATGGAGCTGAACCTCGCCGTCACCCTGCGCGTGCAGAACCCCAACGACGTCCCGGTGCAGTACGACGGCATCGCGCTGGTGCTGGACGTGAACGGCCGCACGCTGGCCTCGGGCGTCAGCGACCGCGTGGGCACGGTGCCGCGTTACGGCGAGATCGTGTTCACGGTGCCGATGACGATCTCCGCGTTCGACGTCGCGCGCCAGGTCTACGGCATGATGAACGCCGAGAACCCGGAGCGCGTGGAATACCGGCTGCGCGGCAAGCTCGAGGGCGGCCTGTTCGGGACGCATCGCTTCACCGACGAAGGCACGTTCAGCCTCTCCCCGAGGTCGCGCAGCAGCTCGCACTGACGCTTCAGGTCGTCGCGTCGAAGGTGTTGCACTCCGCCGGGTCGCCGGTTTCCAGCCCGCGGCGCAGCCAGTGCTGGCGCTGCTCCGAGGAGCCGTGGGTGAAGGAATCGGGCGCGACTTGCTGCCCCGCACGCTCCTGCAGGCGATCGTCGCCGATCGCGGCCGCGGCCGCGAGGCCTTCCTCGACGTCGCCGGGCTCCAGCACGCGCTGGCGCCGGTTCGCGTGCCACGCCCACACGCCCACGTAGCAATCGGCCTGCAGCTCCATCGCGACCTGCAGCGGATTCGCCCCGGACCCGCCGCCGGCGCGCGCCTGCGCCTCGCGCACCTGCGCGGCGGTGCCCGTCAGGTTCTGCACGTGGTGGCCGATCTCGTGACCGATGACGTAGGCCTGCGCGAAGTCGCCGGCACCGCCCATGCGCGCCAGCTCGTCGAAGAAATCCGTGTCGAGGTACACGCGCCGGTCTGCCGGGCAGTAGAACGGCCCGACGGCCGAGCTCGCGAAGCCGCAGGCGGAGCTCACGGCGCCGGCGAACAGCGTGAGCTCCGGCGGCTGGTAGCGTGCCCCGGCCAGGGCGAAGAGCTCGTCCCACACGTCCTCGGTGCTGCCGAGGATGGCCGCGGTGAAGTCCTCCGCCTCGTCGTCGATCGCGTCCGGCGTGCTGCGCTCTCCCGCCGGCTCGAGCCCGGTGCCGACGAGCTGCTGGAGCAGCTCCGGTCCCCCGATCAGGCCGATCGCGAGCAGCAGCAGCAGGAGGCCGATGCCGCCGCCGCGGCGCCCGATCCCGAGCGGAATGCGCAGGCCCGCACTGCGCCCCCGGAGGTCGCGCACGTTGCTGCTGCGTCGCAGGTCTTTCCAGCGCATACGACTCTCCCGTTCCGCCGCGCCATTGCCCTAAACATAGCGCACCGCCGACGCCCCCGTAGAAGCGAGCGCCGCTCGCGACGGCGGTGAGGACGAACGGATTTCCGGGCCGAGCCACCGCTGGCGGGCAATGCTCGCACCGAGGTCCGGAGGTAGCGGTCGCGGCCGGCTGCGCGCTACCGACGCCGCTCCAGGGCACGGGCGCGGCTGGGACCGCGGGCACGGGACGTGTCCTCGCCCGCGAACCAGGCGGCCGGGTCGACGCGGTAGAGCTTCGCGAGCTGCCGGTAGAGGTCGGGGAACTGGCGACGCATGCGCACCGGGCTTTCGAAGAACGCCTCCGTGGCGACGGCGAAAAATTCGGCAGGCGAGGTGAGCGCGTAATCGTCGATCGCCGGGTCGTCCAGGCGATCGAGGGTTTCCTCGAGGTTTTCCCACGCGCGCGTGAACACCTCTTTCCATTCCCGGTAGTGCTCCGCGGAATCGAGAACCGGGAGCCCCTCGACGTCGGGGTTCTCCTCGTCCAGCTTGTGCGCGAACTCGTGCAGGATCACGTTCTGGCCGTCCGGCTCGCCGGAAATGCCGGGCAGGATGTCGCTCCACGACAGGATGACGGGCCCGCCTTCCCACGACTCGCCGGCGCGCGCGTCCTGGCCGCGGATCTCGATCTCCCCGTCGTACTCGACGTCGTCCACCAGGAAGGTGTCGGGATACACGAAGACCGACGTGAAGCCGGGGAAGTAGCGCGGTTCCTCGCGGTTCAAAAGCAGCAGGCAGGCGTGTGCGGCGATGGTCACCTGCATCTCCTCGGTCAGCTCCAGCCCGCCGCAGCCCAGGAATCGCTTCTCGCTCAGAAAAACGTTCACGTGACCGCCAAGCTGCTCGCGCAGCTCCGGCGGCATGCGGTGCCAGAGCGGCAGGTTGCGCTCGATGATGCTCCGGTGGTGCTCCGGGAGGGGCGCCTCGAACAGGCGCCGCCGCCGGCGCCGCCTGAGCCGCCCGGGAAGCAGCATCGCCGCCAGCAGCACGGCGACGACCAGCAGGGCGAGCACGAGCTTCAATAGCGGATATCCACGAATTCGTCGGAGGCGGCCATGCTCCCAGAATACGGGAGATAAACAAGAGGGCCCGGCCCGGTGCCCGGTGCGGGCGAGCCGTGCCGGGCGGACCGGTGTAGACTGGCGGCGCCAACGCCAAGGGGGGCACGCATGGCTCGAAACACCGAGCCGACGATTCGGCGGGCGGGGGGTGCCGACGTCGGCGACATGTTGCGGCTGGTCCGCGAATACTGGGATTTCGAGGGCGTCGAAGGCTTCGACGAGGGGCGCGTGGGAGCGCAGCTCGAGTGGCTGCTCTCCGAGGAGCGCCTGGGGGCGGCCTGGCTGGCGGTCGACGGCGACATGCCGGTGGGTTACCTGCTCGCCGTTTACGTCTTCAGCCTCGAGCACCTCGGCCTCACCGCGGAGATCGACGAGTTCTTCATCCGGCCGGGATTCCGCGGCGGCGGCATGGGAGCCAGGATGCTGCGCACGGCCGAGCAGGCGTTCCGGCAAGCAGGGTGCACGAACGTGTCGCTGCAGGTCGGCCGGAACAACGACGCCGGGCGGCGCTTCTGGGTGCGCCAGGGGTATGCGCCGCGCACCGGCTTCGAGCTGCTCGAGAAGACGCTCGCGTAGGCGACGGGTTCGCGGCCGGCGCCTGCGGCCACGGCTCCGCGCTGCGGTTCGTGGCCGGGCATGAACGATGCTCGGTCGCGGGTTCGTGCGCTTGTCAGGCGAGGGATTCCGCGACGGTGCGCGCGATGCGCTCGTGCGCGGCGTTGAGGTCGGCCATGGGTGCGGTCGAGCCGGACAGGTAGACCGCGATGAGCAGCGGCGAGCGGCCCGGCGGCCACGCGATCGCGACGTCGTTGGCCGCGCCGTTCGCACCCGTGCCGGTCTTGTCGCCCACGGTCCAGCCGTCCGGCAGGCCGGCGCGCAGGCGGTTCCGTCCCGTCGTCGATTCGGTGAGCCACTCGTTCAGGCGCTTGCGGCTCGTCGGCTGGAGCGCATTGCCGAGCAGCAGGCGCTCCATCGTGTCCAGCATCGCGCGCGGCGTCGTCGTGTCCCGCTCGTCGCCCGGCAGGTTGGAGTTGAGCTCCGGCTCTTCGCGATCGAGCCGCGACACCGCGTCGCCGTGCTGCCGGAAGAACGCCGTGAGTCCGGCCGGGCCGCCGACCAGCGGGAGCAGCAGGTTCGCCGCGGTGTTGTCGCTCACGGCCACCGCGGCGTGGCAGAGATCCGCGACCGGCATCGCGCCTTCGGCGACGCGCGCACGCGTCACCGGCGCGTAGTCGAGCAGGTCGGCTTCGTCGTACTCGATGCGCTGCTCGAGCGACACCTCGCCCCGCTCGACCCGCGCCAGGATCGCCGCGGCCAGCACCCACTTGAACGTGGAGCACATGGCGAAGCGCTCGTCGGCCCGCCACTCCAGCGTCGCGCCGTTCTCCGTGTTGCGCGCCATGATGCCGATGCGCCCGCCGAGCTCGGCCTCGAGCGCGCGTGGAACGGCGAGTGGCTCCGTCGCCGCTGCGCCGCCGCGCGGCTCCGCGCGTGCCGACCGGCGCAGCGCCGCGGCGGCGAGACACGCCACGCTGCCGGCGAGGAACCGGCGCCGGTCGCAGGCGCTCACGGCGCGGCCCTCCGCTCCTCGAAGACGCGCCGGGCGCGATCGAGGTGCTCCAGGACCGCCGCGCGCTCCGCCGCGGTGTTGTAATCGGGATGCGCCTCGGCGGCCTCGCGGACACGCTCGATCCAGGCGACGAAGTAGTCCGCGTCCCGGGTCGAGCGGGGCGCCGCGCCGCCCACCGTGACGTACACGGGGCTCGTCGTCCCGTACGGGTAAAGGTCGAACACCAGCGGATGCGCTGCCTCGTTCCAGGCGCGCAGCAGCAGCCAGCCGCTCCCGTCGACGCGCACGCGCCCGCTGACGTCGGCGGCGCGGGGATCGGTGAGCTCGAAGCGCTCGATCACCTCGCCGTTGTGCACGAGCTCCAGGTGATCGATCGGCACGATGGAGCGCATGAAGCCCGAGAACTCGAGCTCGTGACTGCCGGCGGCGAGCCGGATCTCGGCGCCCGGCCCGTGCCCGGCGATTTGCAGGCCGAGCAGCGGTGCGTTGGTCGCGATGCTCCTGCCGCGCTCGAGCGCCGCGAGCCAGGCCGCGCTGCGCGCCGCGGGTGCGAGCCGGCGCTCGCCGGCGTCGACGTAGGTGCGGTTCATCCCGACCGGGCCGCGCAGCGACGCGTAGTTCGCCATCGCATCGGTGCCGCCCGCCGCCGGGATACGGAAGCCGAGGTTCAGCAGCCGGTACCACACCTCCGCGGAAGCGCGGTGATCGGCGAACCCGACGACCTCGTAGTAGTCGAGCTTGCCGAGCGCGGCATCGACCGGCAGCGCGTTCGTCAGCGCCGGGTCGGTGCGCGGGTCGGGCGGCGGCGCCTCGAACGGGTGCACGTAGCCCATGAGCGCGCCCTGGGCGCGCGCCAGGTCGGCGACGGCGGCGTTGTCCGGGTACAGGCTGGCCGCCGGCGTGTACGGGTAGGCGGCGTAGCCGGGGATCAGGATGTGGTCGTCGAGCCCGAGCAGCCCCACGTGCCCCCACCAGCTCGTGTGGTATTCCTGCGAATGCACGAGCAGCACACCGCGCGTCGACGCGGCATCCGGCCCGGGCGAGGCGTAGGCGATGTCCGGGAAGCGCTGCTCCTTGTTCACGACGAGGTTGAACACGACGTCCAGGTCCTCGGCCTCGGCCTGCCGGACCATGCGCGCCGGCGTGTTGCGGTAAGCGCCGCCGTAGTTCATGTGCACGTGCACGTCGCCGGTCTGCCAGCCGGCAAAGGCGGCAGGGAGGTCGAGCGGCCGCAGCTCGACGCGATGCGAGGCGGTCGAGCCCGCGGCGACGTCGACCGTTGCCTCCTCGACCCCGTTCTCGAGGCCGCGCCATGCCGTGACGCGCGCGGGGCCCGCCGGCACCGCCAAAACGGCCTTGCCGGCCGCATGAAAATAATGTGTCTCGAAAGCCTGGTGCGCGCGGTCGAACCCGTCGTCCGCG
>DATGQE010000023.1:0-2287 GCA_035304345.1 Woeseiaceae bacterium
CCGATCGAGGCGTTCGACTACGAGGAGCACGTCGACGGCACCGACCACAGCAACTACTTGTGGGGCAACGCGGCGTACGCGCTGGGCGCACGCGTGACGCAGGCGTTCGCGAAGCACGGCTGGTGCGCGATGATCCGCGGCGTCGAGAGCGGCGGGCTGGTCGAGGGGCTGCCCGTGCACAACTTCCGCACGGACGCGGGCGACGTGACGATGAAGTGCCCGACCGAGGTGCCGATCACGGACCGGCGCGAGAAGGAGCTCGCGGACCTGGGCTTCGCGCCGCTGGTGCACTGCAAGGGGACGGACAAGGCGGCGTTCTTCAGCGTGCAGTCGGCGCAGAAGCCGAAGGTCTACAACACGGACGCGGCGACGGCGAACGCGCGCATCTCGGCGCAGTTGCCGTACATCTTCGCGGTGTCCCGCTTCGCGCACTACCTGAAGGCGATGATGCGGGACAAGATCGGCGGGTACATGTCGCGGGCCGAGGCGGAGTCGTTCCTGAACACGTGGATCTCGAACTACGTGGTGGGCAACGCGAACGCGTCGCCCGAGGTCAAGGCGAAGCGGCCGCTCTCGGACGCGCGCATTGACGTGATGGAGATCCCGGGCAAGCCGGGCGCGTACCGCGCCGTGGCGTTCCTGCGGCCGCACTTCCAGCTCGACGAGCTGAGCGTGTCGATGCGGCTGGTGGCGGACCTGCCTGCACCGGCGGCGTAAGCGGCGAGGCGGTTCCGCAGTCCGCCCCTCCGGCCGCCCGGCCGGGCCGGAGGGGCGAGCGCGTCCGGCGAGCGGGGCGGGCGCGTGAGGGGATCGGGCCGAACCGTCGGTTCTTCGGCGAAGACCCAATCAACCCGAGGCGAGAGGGGGCACAATGGCGTTCGACGCATTTCTGGACATGGGGAAGGATGTCGAGGGCGAGTCGACCCGCAAGGGCTTCGAGAAGCAGATCGAGATCTACAGCTTCAGCTGGGGCGTCTCGAACCCGGCGACGATCGGCCCGGGCTCCGAGGGCGCGGGCGGCGGGCGCGCGACCCTGTCGAGCTTCAATTGCATGAAGGCGACGGACAAGGCGAGCCCGATGCTGTTCCAGTTCTGCGCTCAGGGCAAGCACTTCCCCAAGGTGAAGCTCTCGCTGAACAAGGCGGGCGGCGATTCGGTGACGTATCTGACGTACGAGTTCGAGAACTGCTTCATCGAATCGGTGCAGTGGTCGGGCAGCTCCGGCGGCGACGACCGGCCGACGGAGTCGCTGAGCATCGCCTTCGGCAAGGTCACGATCACGTACAACGCGCAGGCGATGACGGGTGCCAAGGACGCGAAGGCCGTGATCGGGAGCTGGGACGTGCAGAAGGTGACCGCGTGAGGCGGCCGGAGCAGTCGCATTGAAGGCGCGGTTGCTGTTCGAAGCAGGGAAGGTCGACGAAGCGATCGAGGCGCTGGCCGCCGACCTGCGCGGCGACCCGACGGACGTGCGTCGTCGCACCTTCCTCTTCGAGCTGCTCTGCTTCGCGGGGGCGTACGACCGCGCTGAGAAGCAGCTCGACGTCATCGCGGGCAGCAGCCGCGAGGCGCAGATGGGCGCGCTGTTGTACCGCAGCGCGCTGCACGCCGAGCGGCTGCGCCAGCAGATGTTCGAAGAGGGCCAGTACCCGGAGGCGGGCGGCACGCAGCCGGCCGTCTCCGGCACGCTGAACGGGCAGCCGTTCACCACGCTGACGGATGCGGACCCGCGCATCGGCGCGCGCCTCGAGGTGTACGCGGCAGGGCAGTACACCTGGCTGCCGCTGGAGCACATCGCCGCGGTACGCATGGAGCCGCCGCGGCGGCTGCGGGACCTGCTGTGGGCGCCGGCACGCGTCGTGACCGGGCCGCGCTTCCGCGGCGAGGAGCTGGGCGAGGTGCTGCTGCCGGCGCTCGCGCCGCTGTCGTGGCGGCAGCCGGACGGCAACGTGCGCCTCGGCCGCGTGACCGAATGGCATGAGCTCGAGGGCGGCGCCGTCGTGCCCGTGGGGCAGAAGGTGCTGCTCGTGGATGACGAACCCTTCCCCTTGCTGGAGCTGCGCGAGCTCGAGATCGCACCCGTCGCCGAGCCGCAGCCCGGCTGAGATTCTCCCACCATGCCGTTGACCAGCGACCTCCTGGAGCCGATCGCGGGCTCGAATCCGGCCGGCGCGAACGTGCGCTACGAGCCGGTCTACGACCAGATCAAGCAGGCGCGCCACGAGGATCCCGACCTGCCGAGGAGCGAGGGCGACCCGCCGCGCAAGACGGCGGACTACGCGCTGGC
>DATGQE010000024.1:0-16647 GCA_035304345.1 Woeseiaceae bacterium
TCGCGCTCGCGATTCTCCTCGATCTGCTCGGCACCCGGCGCGATGGCTCGCGCATCGTCCGGGGCCGCGCTTTCGCGCGGCGCGGCTTCGGCGAGGGCCTGTTCCAGGCAGCGCACGTAGGCGCCGGTGTCGTCGCCGTGCCGGGCCCGGCACACCGCCACCGCGTCCGGGACGGGCGGCTCGTCGGCCCGGACGGGGACAGTCCCGGGGAAGGCCGTCGCGAGGCAGGCCACGGCAGGCAGGACCATCGCGAGAAGGGTGTTCGAAGGGACGCTGCCGGCGCGCATCGACGCAGTGTATCCCAGGTCGTTCGTCCAAAAAAAAGGGCGGGAAGCCAGGCTTCCCGCCCCCGTCGACAGACGGTTACAGGCGCCAGTCGAAGCCCACGAAGTACCGGCGGCCGAGCACGTCGTAGGTCGACGGGTCGGTGTTCGACTGGACGTTGGGGCTGTAGAGACGCGGACCCTGGTTCGCGACGTTGTTGATGCCCGCCCGCAACGAGATGTTGTCGGTGAGATCGTAACGTCCCGTCAGGTCCAGGTACCACGTGGCATCCACACCGGTGGCGACGGCGTTGGGCACCGTGACCAGCGTGGCATGGCTCATCTTGTCGATGTAGCGCGTGGTGGCCTGGATCTGCAGGTTGTCCAGCGTGTAGGTCGTCAGCAGCGTGCCGCGCAGCTCCGGAGCCGCCGAGCCGGTGGTCTGGCCGATGGTGCCGGCGAAGTCGTTGAACGGGTCGACCGAGGTCGTCTGCGTCTCGAACTTCTCCAGCCAGCTGACCATCGTCGCGATGTCGAGCGAGCCGGGGCCGATGTCCGTACCCCAGTTCAGCGACAGGTCGATGCCGCTCAGCTTCCAGACGCTCTGGTTACGCGACAGCTGCTTCAGGTTGATGATGCGCCCGTCGTTCGGATCGCGATCGAACAGCTGGCACCACTCGTTGTTGATGTCGAAGTTCGGGTTCGCGTTGTCCGCGTTGAAGCAGCGCGTGATGATCGTGGTCGCGCCGACCGCGGCGATCACGTCCTCGAGCTCCATCGAGAAGTAGTCGATGGTGGCCGTGAAGCGCTGCGTGCCGAACTCCGGGCTCAACACCAGGCCGATCGACCAGGAGTCCGCCTGCTCGGGCTCCAGGTCGGGGTTGCCGCCGACGATTGCCTGGGCCTGGCCGAAGGGCTGCGTGAACCCGGGCGTGCCGGCAACGGCCGCCTGCGCCGCGCACAGCGCCTGCACCTGCGCCGCATTGGGCCCGGTGCGCTGTTCGCTGTCGAAGTTGCAGGGATCCTGGTCCGAGATGTTCGGGAAGTTGTTGAGCTGCGGCGCGAACAACTCCTGGATGTTCGGGCTGCGGATCGCGTGCTGGAAGCCGCCGCGTGCCCGGACCGCATCGTTGATGGTCCAGTCGAACGTGGCTTTCCAGCTCTGGTCCCGGCCGAACACGTTGTTGTCGGTGCTGCGGAAGCCGAGCGTCGTCGACAGGCTGTCCATGGCCGGCAGGTCCTTGAGCAACGGCACCGACACCTCCATGAACAGGTCGGTGTAGTCCAGGCGACCGGCGACCGGCAGCTGCTCGTTGAAGCCCGCCACCAGGCCCGGCTGCAGGCCGCTGTCCGGCAGGAACTCGAAGTCGACGTTGCGGTAGCTCGCGCCGAACGCGCTCTGCACGGTGCCCGCCGGCAACTCGAAGAGGTCGCCGCTGAACACGAGCTCCATGCCGCCCTGCTCGACCACGGTCAGGTTCTTCGCCTGCAGCGAGATGTAGTCCTGGCACTCCTTGCTGATCTCCGCGTTGCCGAACAGGTTCAGGCCGCCGGCACAGATGGAGGCACCGCCGTCGGGCGCGTCGAGCAGCTCTTCCACGCGGTTAAGTCGCACGTTGCCGCCCTGGATCTCGTTGCGCACCGAGCGGCCGAACGACGCGTTGAAGTCGTAGGACCAGCTCTCGGTGAGGTCGCCCCGGGTGCCGGCCACGAGCTGCCACACGTCGTGCGTGTTGTAACCGGTGCGGCCGCCCAGCGCGTTGAAGCGCTTGTTGAACACCAGGGGGGCGTCGGGACCGGTGTTCGGGATCGGATCACCCTCGTCGTCGAACTGCACCTCCCGGGATGCGAGGAGTTGCGCGAGCTGCGGCGGGATGAACGGGTTGGTCACCGGGATGGTGAAGCCGTTCGCCGGCGTGGCGGCGAGCTCCTGCAGGGAGCTGTAGTTCGTGAACATCGCCTGGACATAGGGCTGCACGTGCTCGGAGAGCTCGATGTCCATGTACGAGTACAGGCTCCAGCGCTCGAGCGGCAGCACCAGGATGTTGTCCGGCTCGAAGTTGTAGGAGAAGCTGTCCGGGTAGAACTGCGTGGCGATGTGCTCCTCGGGACCGGTGTAGCCCACGACGTCGAGCGGGCTGTTGTCCACGCCGGTGCAGAACAGCGAGCCGTCCGGGTTGAAGCCGAAGCCGCGCGCACCGCCGTTGGCGGCACAGGCGCCGGCGCCGAACAGGGCGTCCACCGCCGCCTGCGAAGGCGTGTTGGTGCCCGTCGACCAGGAGCCGTTCGGGAACGTGCCGGTGGCCGCCGAGGCCTGGGCCGAGAAGCCGCGGGCGCCCTTGTACATCACCTCGCGGTCGAAGTAGGACGCGTTGAACACCGCCCGCCCCTTGCCGTCGGCGAAGACGTTGCCGAGCGTGAGGTGCGTCGTGAGCTCCTCGCCGTCGCCTTCCTCCGTCACCGAGTAATGGCTGTTGAGGGCGATGCCTTCGAAGTCCTTCTTCATGATGAAGTTGACCACGCCGGCCATGGCGTCCGCGCCGTACACCGCCGCGGCGCCGCCGGAGATGATCTCCACGCGCTCGATCAGCGCGGCCGGGATCGTGTTGACGTCCACGACCGTGCCGCCGCTCGCCTGGCCGACGAGCCGCCGGCCGTCCATGAGGACGAGGTTACGGTTCGGGCCGAGGCCGCGCAGGTCGATGAACGCCCGGCCGCCCGAGCTCGGGTTGTTCGACTGCGAGCTGATGTTGGGCGTGATCTGCGGCAGGGTGTTCAGGTAGTGGTCGAGGGTGACGTAACCGCTGACCTCGAGCGCTTCCTGGTCCACGGTGAAGATCGGGCTTTCCGCGATCGCGTCTCGCTTGGCGATGCGCGAGCCCGTGACCGTGATTTCCTCGAGCTGGGGCTCCTGCGCGACGGCCGTAGACGTGAGACCCACGCCCGCGGTTGCCGCGCCGGTAACCAGCGCAAGCCGCACGGCCTGCGCCAACTTGGCGTTTCCTGGCATGACTGGACTCTCCTCCGTCAGGAGTGACGTTATGGGCCGTCGAGCCCCCGGTGCTTGTGGCGCCGGTTGCCTCCGGCCGTTATTCGCTAGTTGCTTTTCTTCACTGCCGGCAAACCCAGCCCCCGGCAGCTCCGTGGGGCCGATTATAGGCACGAAAGGGGGCTTTAGGGAACGACTTTTTGCGCAGGCGCAACGGGCATTGGCACTTTTCAGATGCTGGTAATTCAGTGGGAAAGCCAAATGACGCCACAGAATGTTGTGGGAATGCCACAACACGGCCCGCCGCGGGGTGCCGGCAGGCGAAAGCCCGCGCCTGTGCTATCGTCGCCCGCGTGACGAGCCCGAGCACTCCCGCATGGTCAGCCTATGTCCCGCAGGGCGCCTGAGCGCCCGCCTGCGGAGGCGGCGCTTGCCCGGGAAGGACGGGAACGCGGGCCGGAACCTTCGGGCCGGCGGCCGGTGAGCGCGCTGCCCGGCGCGAGCCCGTCCGCGCTGTCCCCCTTTCGCCATCGCCTGTTCCGGGACGTCTGGGTCGCGAACCTCGTGTCCCAGTTCGGCGGCCTGGTGCAGGTGGTGGGTGCCTCCTGGCTGATGCTGTCGATCGCCGATTCCCCCGCGATGGTCACGCTCGTGCAGTCCTCGACCAGCCTGCCGATCGTGCTCCTGGCCCTCATCGCCGGGGCGCTGGCGGACAGCTTCGACCGGCGCCTGATCATGATCGCGTCCCAGGTGTTCATGCTGGTCGTCTCGGTCCTGCTCGCGGCTTGCGCGTATCTCGAGCTGATCACGCCCTGGTCGCTGCTCGCGTTCACTTTCCTCATCGGCTGTGGCGCCGCGTTCAACGGGCCTTCGTGGCAGGCCTCGGTCGCGGAGATGGTGCCCCGCGAGGATTTGCCGACGGCGGTCGCCCTGAACAGCATGGGCTTCAACGTGGCCCGCAGCGTCGGTCCCGCGGTCGGCGGCCTGATCGTGGCGGGGGCCGGGGCGGTGGCGGCGTTCGCCCTGAACGCGCTCACGTACATCGGCATCATCGGCGTGCTCGCGCGCTGGCGCCGCCCGCCCGACGAAAGGCTGCTGCCGCGCGAGGGCATCGGCACCGCGATGCGGGCGGGCGTGCGCTACGTGGCGATGTCGCCGAACATCAAGCACACGCTCTTTCGCGCCGTCGTGTTCGGGCTGGGTGCCAGCGGGCTGATGTCGCTGATGCCGCTCATCGCCCGCGACCTCGTGAGCGGCGGCTCGGTGGCGTACGGCCTCATCCTCGGCGCGTTCGGCGCCGGGGCGGTCGGCGGCGCGCTCCTCGCGCACCGCCTGCGGCACACGCTGACGAGCGAAGGGATCGTGCGCGTCGCGCTGTGCATCTATGCGCTCGCCGCGGCGGGCAGCGCGTTCAGCCCGTGGCTGCCCCTCACGATGCTGCTGCAGCTTTTCGGCGGTGCCGGCTGGGTGCTCGCGCTGTCGACCTTCAACGTCACCGTGCAGACCTCCGCGCCGCGCTGGGTGGTGGGACGCGCGCTGTCGCTGTACCAGATGCTCGCGTTCAGCGGCATGGCGGCGGGTGCGTGGTTCTGGGGCGTCGCCACCAGCCTGCTCGGCCTGCCGGAAGCCCTGCTCGTCTCCGCCGCGGTGCTGCTCGCCGGCATCGTGATGGGCTGGCTGCGCCCCCAGCCGGAGACGCTGGCGCTCGACCTCGAGCTCGCGCGGCGCTGGCAGGAGCCCGAGATCGCGCTCGACATCGAGCCGCGCAGCGGTCCCGTCGTGGTGACGGTCGAGTACCGGATCCGCGAAGCGGACGTGCTGGCGTTTCTCGCCGCCATTGCCGAGCGCCGCCGTATCCGGCGCCGCGACGGCGCCCGCCACTGGACGCTGCTGCGCGATCTCGAGGACCCGGAGCTGTGGATCGAGCGTTTCGACTGCGCGACCTGGCTCGATTACGTCCGCCAGGCGCAGCGCACGACCCGCGACGACGCGTGGGTCATCGACCGGCTGCACGCGCTGCACCAGGGCCCGGAGGGACCGCGCGTCCGGCGCCTGATCGAGCGCCAGACGGGCTCGCCGCCCGGTGCCGTTTCCCCGCGCGCGCGGGTCATGACCGGCACGACCGCGGACCCGGGCCGGCAGGCCTGACCGCGGTCACGCCGGCAGGCGTTCCTCGACGAGCAGGCGCCGCTGCAGCCAGGCGGCCGCGAGCCAGCAGAACGCCGCCCAGGCGGCGCCCGCCGCCCACCCGGCGAGGACGTCGGTGGGCCAGTGCACGCCGAGGTAGACCCGGCTGATGCCGACCAGGAGCGCGACGAGCGCGGCGACCACGAGCACGTAGGCCCTGAGCAGGTTCGTGGCGAGCACGCGCGCAAGGATGGCCGCGAGCGTGAGCCAGGTCACCGCCGCCATCATCGAGTGGCCGCTCGGGAAGCTCGCGGTGTACACGCGGGTGGCGTGCGGGACGAGGTCGGGCCGCGGCCGGTCGAAGCCGAGCTTGAGCAGGGAGCTGACGAGGAGCCCGCCGAGCACCGCCACCAGCGCCAGGGCCGCGGCGTGCGGCCGCCCGGCGAGCAGGAGGTAGCCCACCGTGGCCAGCGTGACGAGCGCGAGCACGCCGGTGCCGCCGAGGGCCGTGAAATCGCGGGCCATCTCCTCGACCCAGGGCGGGCCCAGGGGGTCGTCGGGTTGCCCGGCGGTCCGCAGCGCGAGCAGCACGCGCTCGTCGAAACCCGCCGATTCCTGCTCCAGCACCTCGTCGGCGATCTCGACGAACGCCCACACCCCGCCCGACAGCACGACCATGGCGACCAGGACCGGCAGCTCGTGACCGCCGAGCCATTCGAGCACGGCGAGCAGGGCGCGAAAAAGGCGTCGCAGCGGCGACAGGGGGGCCTCGCGGAGCGTCGTCATTGCGGTCGCCGGGGGCTCTGGTATCGTCGCAGCCCTTTATGAAGCAAAGCGCGCGGCGCGGCAACCGTGCGGCGCGCCGTCGGATTCGATGTCGTCTCTGCTCCTGCTCGCCGCCGCGCTCTCCATGGACGCGTTCGCCGCCTGCCTCTCGCGCGGGGTCGCCGCGCCGGCGCACGCGCTGGCGCGCACGGCGCTCACGACCGGGACCGCGATCGGCGTCGCGCACGGCGTGATGCCGCTCGTCGGCTGGAGCCTGAGCGCCGCGATGACGGCGCGGTTGCGCGATTTCGATCACTGGATCGCGTTCGCGCTGCTGCTCGCGATCGGCCTCAGGATGCTGTGGGAGGCGCGGGACCCGGACGGGGACTGCCCGGCGGCGAATGGCGGCGCGTCGCTCGCCGCGCTGGCGTTCGCGACCAGCATCGACGCGGCGGTGGCCGGGGGCACGTTCGCCGGCCTCGAGCAGCCGGTCGCGGTCGGGTGCGCCGTGATCGCCGTGTCCGCCTTCCTGTTCGCGGCGGCCGGCGTGTGCCTCGGCCGCTTCGCCGGCGTCGCGGCCGGTCGGCGGGCGCAGGTCCTCGGCGCACTGGTCTTGACCGCGCTCGCCGTCAAGATCGTCATCGATCACGAATTCCTGGGCGGCTGACGGCTCGCCCGGCCCCCGAGGCACGCGGCAGGGCGCGGTACGGAAATTGCACCGGGAGCCGTGAAGCGAAGCGGAGGAGGTCCATGAGGGAGCCGATCGATGTTCACGCCCGGCGCGCGGCACGCCGCCGGTTCCTGCTGCTCATCGGCGGTGCCGCGCTGGCGCCGCTGGTCGCAGCCTGCACGCCGGAGGAGGCCGAGCCGCCGCCGACTTCGGACCCGGATCCGCGCGACGGGGGCACCGACGACCCGGTCCCTCCCGGGCAGCGCGCCAGCGAGCACGGGCGGCGGCCGGAGCAGGTCGGCGGGCCGGACGAGGCTGACGTCGAGCAGTCCATGCTGCCGCGCCTCGAGGAAAGCGACACGATGGCGCAGGCGTTGGGATACAAGCACGACGCCGCACGCGTCGATCCGAAACAGTTCCCCAGTCGCGCCGGCGCGGAGGGGGCGAACGAGTTCTGTCGCAACTGCGTGCACTACCAGGGGCCGCCCGACCGGCCGTGGGCCCCCTGCACGATCTTCCCCGGGAGGCTCGTCAACGCGAACGGCTGGTGCAGCGCCTGGGCGGCGTCGGCCTGAGGCGCCGCCGGTCGGGTTCGCCCCGTTAGGGCGCCGTCTTTCGTCAGCGCACGACGTCGCTGACCGGGACGCCCTCGATGACCGTCCCGACCGCGTGCGTCGTGTACTCGAACGGGTCGCCGTCGAACAGCGCGAGGTCGCCGTCCTTGCCGGGCTCCAGCGAGCCGACCCGCGCCTCGATACCGAGCAGCTTCGCCGCTTCCAGGGTCATGTGCGCGAGCGCCTGCTCGAAGGTGAGCCCGTGCTGCAGCGTGATCGCCGCCTCGAACAGCACCACGCGGGTCTTCGGCACGTAGGACTCGAAGCCGCTCTGGAACGCGAACGGGATGCCCGCGTCGAGGAGCTTCGCCGGCGTGGTGAACGACAGGTTCTCCCGTTCGCCGAAAGCGCGCGTCATGCTGGGGTGCACGATCACCGGGACCCCCGCCGCGCGAATCCGGTCGAGCACCAGGTACGCCTCGGCGCCGCCGTCCAGGACCACGCGGATGTCGAACTCCTGGGCGATCCTGAGCGCCGTCGCGATGTCCTGGTGCCGGTGGGCGGTGACGAGCAGCGGAACCTCCCGCCGCAGTACCCGGGCCAGCGCCTCCAGGCCGAGGTTGCGCCCGGCGGCGCCGTCGTCGCCGTCGCCGCGCTTGTCGAGGTATTCGCGGGCTGCCACGAGCTCGGCGCGCAGCATCGCCGCGGCCTTGCTGCGATTGCCCGGTGACTTCCGGCCGCCAGCGTTGCCGCCGACGACGGCCCCTTCGCCCAGGGTCGCGGCGAGCATCGCGAAGGGCTCGATCACGGCGTCCTCGACGGTGTCGCCCGCCGTCTTCGCGATCATGGTCTGGCCGGACACGACCTCGCCCGGTGCATGCCCGGTGTGGACCGTGGTGATCCCGAAGCTCCTGAGCCAGGCGACCAGCGGCTCGCGCGGGTTGTAGGCGTCGATCGCCCGGAGCTCCGGCTGGATCGCGGCGGATCGCTCGATCTGGTCCTGGTCGTGCGGCTGGTTCAGGTAGCCGGCCAGCCCGACGACCGAATGCGCGTCGATGAGCCCCGGCGTGACGACCGCCGCCTCGAGAACGCGGACGCCGTCCGGAATGCGCACGCGGGCGGCCGGCCCGACGGCCGTGATCCGGCCGTCCTCGACGAGCACGACGCCGTCGGCGATCGGCGGTGCGCTCACGGGGTAGACGGTGCCGCCGCGAACCGCCACGTCCTGCGCGACGGCCGTCGTCGCGAGCGATGCGAGCAAGGCCACGAGGGCGGCGCGGGCGCTCACAGGTGACCCTCCCCGTAGCCCGCGAAATGCGCGCCCGGCGCCAGGGCGCCGTACGCGCCGTCCGCCACCTTCCGGTCCTCCGGGTCGTCCAGGTCGAACACCTTGCGGCCCTCGACCCAGGTCTGGAGCACGCGCGTGTACACGCTGAACGGATCGCCGGAGAGGACGATGAAATCGGCATCCTTGCCGCGCTCCAGCGAGCCGACCCGCTCCGCGACGTCCAGCATGCGGGCGCCCGCCAGCGTGAGCCCTTCGAGCGCTTTCTCACGGGACATGCCCGCGCGCACCGCGAGCGCCCCCATCCTGAGGAACAGTCGCGAGTCGGTGATGTAATCGTCCGTGTGGAACGCGACGTCGACCCCGGCGCGCTCGAGGATCTCGGGACTCCTGAAATCGAGGTCTTTCGTTTCGAGCTTGCCGCCCGGTGCGTCGACCAGGATCAGCGATACCGGCACGCCGGCCGCGGCGATCTCGTCGGCGACGCGGTGCGCCTCGCTCACGTGCTGCAGCACGAGGCGGAAGCCGAACTCCTCGCGCAGCCTGAGCGCCGTGAGGATGTCGTCGTGCCGGTGGGTGTGGAAGTGGACGGTGCGCCGTCCGTCGAGCACCTCGAGCAGGGCCTCCTTGCCGAGGTCGCGTGCCGGTTTCTCGTCGCCGTCGGCGTTCCTGGCCTTCTGCCCGTACTCGAGCGCGTCGACGAAGCGCTGGCGCACCAGTGCTGCCGACTTCGCGCGCGTGCCGGGAAAAGGCGGCTCGCCCCGGGAATTCGTGCCATTGGCCATCTTCATGCCGCCGACGAAGCCGCCGTGCTCGTCGCGCCAGGCGAGATCGGCGACCGTGCTGCCGTCGCGCAGCTTGATATAGAGTGTCTGGCCGCTCATCAGGTGACCCGAGCCCGGCATCAGGTTGGCGGTCGTGATGCCTCCCGCGCGGGCGCGCGCGAGACCGGGATCCAGCACGTCGATGGCATCGAGCACCCGTGCGGAAGGTTGTATCGGGTCGGAAGCGTCGCCGCCGGCCACGCCGCCGATGTGACTGTGCGTGTCGACCAGCCCGGGGAGAATCACCCGTCCCGACAAGTCGACCGTTTCCGCACCGCGGGGAATGCGCACCGCGCCGCGGGCCCCGACCGCCCGGATGCGCCCGTCCTCGACGAGCAGCACGCCGTCGTCGATCGGCGCCCCGGCCACGGGCAGGATGCGTGCACCGGTGAAGGCCGTCACTGCCGCGGGGCACATCGCGGGTAAGAGGAGAGTCGCGAAGGCGGCCATCACACCGGCCGGCCTGCACCACGGCCGTGCTCGTGTCCCGTTTCTCATTGCTTGTTCTCGAATCGGGTTGAGGCGAGCGGCACACCTTACCGTATCGATGCAGCCGCTGTCATCGTTGCTCGCCTGCTATCCTTGTGAACGAGTCGTCGACTCGAGCCGGGGAGCGGTGCGATCGCACGGCCGCAAGGCCAAAGGAGATCGGGATGAGCGTTGCGAAAGTCTCGGAAATCAGCGCGAGCTCCACGCAGAGCTTCGAGGATGCCATCGCACAGGGCCTCAAGCGCTTCTGCAAGACCGTCGAGAACGTCCAGGAAGCCTGGGTTCACGAGCAGAAGGTCAAGGTTTCGGGCGATTCCGTTTCGGAATATCGCGTGACGATGAAGGTGACGTTCATCGTCAACGATTGACACCCGGGGGCGAAGCCAAGAAGCTTGGATCGATGCCCCGCCGGAGGCGGCGGGGCCGCGCACGCGCGCCGGCTGGCGAAAGGGAGGAAGGAGGAGTCCGTCATGCGCTACCGCCACGATCCGGAAGGCACGCGCCTGCCGATCAGGATCGACAGCACCTCGAACGGCGAATTCAGCCCGATCCCGCTGTCGGTGAGGAACCTCGCGGGCAACCGGCTCGCGCAGGAGAACGCGACCCGCAACGCACGCCGGCTCGGCCTGTCGCGCCGCGACTTCCTGGTCTCGAGCTGCGGCGCCGCCAGCACGTTGCTCGCCTTCAACGAGGTGAACGCCGCCATGGGCCGCACCGGCGGCCGGTTCGAGCTCCCGAGCGAAGCGGCGCTCGATCCGGCTGCCGCCGCCACCGCGCTGGAAGGGCGGGAGTTCATCTTCGACGTGCAGGGTCACTTCGTGAACCCGAACGGCAAGTGGATCCGTGACGACCCCGGTCGCGGCGCGGGTTTCCGGTTCGAGAAGACGAGCTGCAGCCTCGCCGAGCGCCCGGGACCGAACAGTCATCTCGACTGCATCGGCCCGGAGGAATTCGTCAAGGACGTTTTCCTCGACAGCGACACGGACATGATGGTGCTCTCGTTCGTGCCGTCCACGCGCGAGGCGGAGCCGCTGACCATCGAGGAAGCGGCGGCGACACGCGAGATCGTCGCGAATCTCGAGGGCAATCACCGCCTCATGCTGCACGGTCGCGTCAATCCCAACCAGGACGGCGACCTCGAGGCGATGGACGAGCTCAAGGAGCGGTGGAACGTCTGCGGCTGGAAGACGTACACGCAGTGGGGGCCGGACGGCAAGGGCTTCTTCCTGTCCGACGAGGACACCGGGATCCCGTTCATCGAGAAGGCGCGCGCGCTCGGCGTGCGCATCATCTGCGTCCACAAGGGCCTGCCGTTCGGGCCGCGATCCTACGAGCACAGCCAGTGCCACGACATCGGCGTCGTGGCGAAGCGCTACCCGGACGTCGATTTCCTCATCTATCACTCGGGCTTCGTGGCCGGCAAGCCGGAGGGGCCTTACGAGGGCGAAGGATCCGGCGACGGCATCGACACGCTCGTGAAATCGCTCATCGACAACGAGGTGCCGCCGAACAGCAACGTGTACGCCGAGCTCGGCAGCACCTGGCGCTTCCTGATGCGCGATCCGGACAGCGCCGCCCACGCCCTCGGCAAGCTCCTCAAGTACTGCGGCGAGGACAACGTGCTCTGGGGAACGGACTCGATCTGGTACGGGTCTCCCCAGGACCAGATCCAGGCGTTCCGCACGTTCACCATTTCTGAGGAGCTCCAGGAGCGGTACGGCTACCCGGCGATCACGCCCGAGCTGCGCGCGAAGATCTTCGGCCTCAACGCCACGCGCCCGTACCGGATCGACCTCGAGGAAGTGCGGCTGCGTGCGAGCGCCGACGACATCGCCAGGCGCCGCGAGAACTACCGCAACGCGCCGGACCCGAGCTTCCTCACGTTCGGCCCGCGAACGCGCCGCGAGTTCCTGAACCTGAAGCGCTGGGAAGGGTCGGGGGCCGGCTAGAAGTACGACCGGATGCCGAGGCCGACGCGGCTCACCGCGTCGCCGGAGGTGGCGAGGCGCGTGCCGCCTGCGAGCGCCAGCTCGTAACGGTTCTCGAGCTGGCGGCCGAGCGACAGGGACAGCGCGACACGCCGGGTGACCCGCCATTCCGTGCGCCACTCGACGGCGACGCCCTCGTAGACGAGCTGCGACCCGGCAACGAGCCCGCGGTCCTTGACGTGCCATTCGTTGCCGTCCGGCGCGATACTCAACGCGAAGCGCAACGCGTTACCCGGTTCGAACGCGAGCTCGAAGCGCGGAAAGCCGAGCTCGACGCGCCAGCGGCCCGGGCTCCACAGGAGCGCGGCGGTCGGGTAGATCGCGTACTCGCCGAAGCGATGGTCGCCGCAGATACCCCAGCGAAAGTCCAGCGTGTCCGAGATGCGCGAGGTGACGACGAGAGCGGCGAGAAGCTGCAGCGTCTCGCTTTGCCATTCCTGCGGGTGCCCCATGACGTTCGACGACGCGGACAGCGCGGGCGCCGCGCTGAAGCGCAGGCGATTGCCGCTCGAGCGCCAGTGCAGGGGCAGCGTCGTCGTGTGTACGTGGCCGTTCGTCTGCGGCTCGATTCCGGCGAAATCGAAGATCGCGTAGCGATGCGTAATGCCCCACGCGAAGCGACCGGAGCGATGCGCGAAACCGAGGGCGAAATCGCGCGTCTCGAGGCGGCTCGATGCCGGGATTCCGGCGAGCGCCGAGCGATCGTGCTCGACGAGCTCGATGGCACCGAAAGAGCGAAACTCCGGCGCCTCGCAGACCGACGGCGACGCGCGCGCCGCCGCGCAGGCGAAGAAACCCCACAGGAGTCCCGCGGCGCGGAGAGCGGAAGGGCAGGGACGCATGCTGCGGACGTTACACGCCGGGCGGACGGATGGCATCACCGGGCAGCCGGCACGGAAGTTGCTGCCTTCCCGGGGTGACGTGAGCCGTGCGCGTTTGCCCGCCACCAGGCCACAGGAGGAGACCGATGGGACGAGACGACGACAGGCGCCGGGGCCCGGAGCCGGGCTGGCGACGCGAAGGCGTCCGCTGGTCCTCGGAGAGCGCCCGCCGCAGCGAACGCGGCGACGAGCAGCCGCCGCGGACCTGGCGCAACCGGCAGAAGGGCAGGCGCGAGCTCGAGCCGGGCGAGCGCGGCCGCTATCGCGTGGCGGAAGGGCGTGATGCGGCCGGCGACGAGTGGCCCGAAGGGGGGCATCGCGGCGATTCCCCGGGGGAGGTGCCGCAGGGCGACCGGGATGCCTGGTCCGAGCGCCAGTCCGGACCGTACCGCAGCCCCGTCACCGGCCGCGCCGTCACGGAGAGCGAGTACCGCGAGGAGACGCGCTGGCATCGCAGCCATCCGCGCGACACCGAGTGAAGCGCCGGGCGGCTGCCGCGCTCCGCGCGTGCGGTGCCCCGGCGATGCGTTCGCACGGCCGGGTTTGAACGGCCCCGGGTTTGCGGCGACAATGCGGCCCTCCCGAGCTGCCGCCGAACGATGAGCCAACAAGCCGGCTTCCTTACCAGCCTGAACCGCATGGTCGATCGCGCCTTCGGCGCGATGCCCCACCTGCCGAAAGGCCTGGTCGAGCAGATCAAGTGCACGAACTCGCTCTACCGGGTCAATTTCCCGGTCGAGATTCGCGGCGAGATCCGCGTTTTCACCGGCTGGCGCGCCGTGCACAGCGAGCACCGCCTGCCGGCGAAGGGCGGCATCCGCTTCTCCCCCATCGTGAACCGCGACGAGATCGAAGCGCTCGCGGCGCTCATGTCCTACAAGTGCGCCATCGTCGACGTTCCGTTCGGGGGCTCCAAGGGCGGGCTCGTGATCGACCCGTCGGCGTACCACGAGGACGAGCTCAAGGTGATCACGAAGCGTTTCGCCTACGAGCTCGTCAAGAAGGGTTTCATCAGCCCGGCAGAGAACGTGCCGGCACCGGACGTCGGCACCGGCGAGCGCGAGATGGCGTGGATCGCCGACACTTACCGGATGCTGCATCCGCACGACCTGAACGCGATAGCCTGCGTCACCGGCAAGCCGGTCACGCAGGGCGGCATCGTCGGCCGCGCGGATGCGACGGGCCGCGGACTGCATTACGCCCTGCAGGAATTCTTCCGCCACCCGGAGGACGTGAAGGAGGCGGGCCTGTCCGGCACCCTGGAGGGCAAGCGGGTCATCGTGCAGGGCCTCGGGAACGTCGGCTACCACGCCGCGAAATGCCTCGCCGAGGACGGCGCTCTCATCGTCGGCATCGCCGAGCACGACGGTGCCCTGTACTCGGAGAAGGGGCTCGACGTGGAAGGCGTGCGCGCGTTCATGCGGCAATCCGGGGGCGTGGCCAACTACGGCGAGGCGGAGTTCATTCCGGACAGCGCGAAGGCCCTGGAGCTCGATTGCGACATCCTGATTCCGGCAGCGCTCGAGAACCAGATCACCGCCGACAACGCCGAGCGCATCAAGGCGCCGTTGATCGTCGAGGCGGCCAACGGGCCGACGACTGCCGAGGCCGACCAGATCCTGAATCGCCGGGGCAAGACGATCCTCCCGGACATCTACTGCAACGCGGGCGGCGTCACCGTCTCCTACTTCGAGTGGGTGAAGAACGTGTCGCACATCCGCTTCGGCAGGCTGGACCGCCGGCTCGAGGAAGCGCGCGGGCGGCAGATCGTCGCCATGGTCGAGGAAGCGACCGGCGCGCGCGTGCCCGCGCACGTCGCCGCGGCACTGCAAACCGGCGCAGGGGAGCTCGACCTGGTACGCTCCGGCCTGGACGACACGATGCGCATCGCCTGGAACGCCATTCGCGAGGTGCGCCGGACGCGACAGAACGTACCCGATTACCGCACGGCCGCCTTCGTCCTCGCCCTGGAAAAGATCGCGCGCGCCTATCTCGAGTTCGGGATCGGCTACTGAGGGGCGCGCTGGAGCCACGATGAACGACAACAGGAGCCTCGCAGTCTTCTGCGACTTCGAGAACGTTGCCCTGGGCGTGCGTGACGCGCGGTACGCGAAGTTCGACGTGCGCCTGGTGCTCGAGCGGTTGCTGCTCAAGGGCAGCATCGTCGTGAAGAAGGCGTATTGCGACTGGGATCGCTACAAGGAGTTCAAGGCCGGGATGCACGAAGCCGCCTTCGAGCTCATCGAGATCCCGCACGTCAGCATGTCCGGCAAGAACTCCGCCGACATCCGCATGGTCGTGGATGCGCTCGATCTCTGCTACACGAAAGAGCACATCGACACGTTCGTGATCATCTCCGGGGACTCCGATTTCTCCCCGCTGGTCAGCAAGCTTCGGGAAAACGACAAGACCGTCATCGGCGTCGGCGTCAAGAACTCGACTTCCGATCTCCTCATCGGCAACTGCGACGAGTTCATCTTCTACGACGAGCTCGTCGCCGAGCGTGCCGGCTCGGCGCGCCAGCGCGGGCGCTCGCGCAAGACCAAGAAATCGCCGCCGGCGGACGCCGGGAAGAAGAAGGGCGAGGAGGATCCGGCGGGGGAGGCGATCGGCCTCGTGCTGGAGACCATCGAGGCGCTGTATGCCGAGCGCGGCGACAGCACCAAGGTGTGGGGCTCGATGGTGAAGCAGACGCTGAAGCGCCGGCGGCCCGGCTTCACCGAGTCGTCCTACGGCTTCCGCTCCTTCAGCGAGCTGCTCGAGGAGGCCCAGGCCCGCGGGCTGCTCGAGCTCGAGCTCGACGAGAAATCCGGCGGCTACGTCATTCGCAAAGTGGCCGCCTGACCGACCTACGGCACGGCGGCAATGCGCTCGAGCAGCGCCGGGTCGTCCGGCAGGAGGCCGGCGGCGGGCAGGCGCGGGACGAGCTCGCGCCAGCGCGGCCACAGCGCGAACGCTTTCTCGAAC
Organism: Woeseiaceae bacterium; assembly: GCA_035304345.1. Lineage (GTDB taxonomy): Bacteria > Pseudomonadota > Gammaproteobacteria > Steroidobacterales > Woeseiaceae > IDS-8. The sequence continues at coordinate 15,803 of DATGQE010000024.1, forward strand.
AGCGGCAGCGCCTGTTCCGTGCGTCCCGCGGACGCGAGCGTGACGGCGTGCCAGAAGTAGGTTTCGTGATTGTCCGGCTGAATTGCGGACGCGGCACCGTACGCCTCGCTGGCCCCCTCGATGTCGCCCGCTGACATGCGCTCGTCGCCCCGATTCATGAGGTGATACGCGCGAGCGACCGCGAGCAGGCGCGCGAGCTCGGCGAGCGGTTCCGGGTGATCCTCCACGCGCAGGTCGAACAGGCGCCCGCCCCACGCCGGTGCGGTGGCGTCGCCGCTCACGACCAGTAACGCCGCGGATTGGCGTCCGCGCACGTCTCCGCCCTCGGCCTCGGCGGCCTCGAGCGCCGCGAGCAGGCGCGCCGCGAGATCGCCCGTCGCGCTCTCGTAGGCCCGCACCATGGCATCACAAACGGTCGGCTTCCACATGAGGTTCGCCTGCACGGTGTAGCCGGCTCCGCTCTCGTTGCACCAGTGCTCGATCGCGTTCTCGCCGGTGTAATGGGCGACGTTGCCGTCCGCGTCGACCATCCCGACCTGGCGCACGTCCGCGTGCGCGTCCGCGGCGATGAGCGCGGTCAGGGCCTCTTCCGCCGTCTTCCCGGCCCGCATGAGCGCCAGCCCGAGCGGCCCGTAGGACGGCTCCAGGAACGACTGGGTCGCCACCGCACCGATCCCGGGCTCGGCCCAGAGCACGCCGGAGCCGACCGAGAACCAGTGCGACTGGACGGCGACGCCGAGCTCGCCCGTGGCCGTATCGCGCGCCACGATGGAGTAGGTATGGACCGGCCGCCGCGGCTCGGACGCGGCATCGGCCGGCGGCGCCGGCAGGACGAGCAGCAGGGC
>DATGQE010000025.1:0-115194 GCA_035304345.1 Woeseiaceae bacterium
CTACGCGGGATGCCAGGCGTCGCCCGCGCGGCGCGCCCTGCCTTCCGCCTCCAGCTTCTCGAGATGCGCGAGCAGCGAGCGCTCGGCGATGCGGTGCAGGGACGCGGGCACGTCGTCGTAGGCATGGCGCACGAGCGCCTGCAGCGTGGATCCCGGGTGCGCGCCGAGCGTGCGCGCGACCTTGTCTTCGCGCCGCAGGCGATGCTCGACGAGGCGCCGGATCGCGGTCACGGGATCGCCGATCACGTCGCCGTGCCCGGGTACGAGGGCGGCGGGCGCCAGCTCGGCCAGGCGCTCGAGCGAGCGGAGGTAGGCCGCCATGTTCCCGTCGGGCGGGTCGATCACGACGGTCGAGCCCGCGATGATGTGATCGCCGGTGAACAGCCAGCGCGTCGCCTCGTCCAGGTAGCACAGGTGGTTGGACGCGTGGCCCGGCGTGTGGATCGCCGTGAGCGTGAAGTCCGCCGCGGTGAGCCGGTCGCCGTCCTCGAGCACGCGATCGGGGCGGAAGGACGTGTCCTGGTGCCGGCCCGCGGGCGCGGGGCGCCCGAGAAGCGCCGCACCGGTGGCCGCGGCGAGCGCGGCGGCGCCGGGCGAGTGGTCGGGGTGGGTGTGGGTGACGAGGATCCAGCGGATCGGGCCGCGCGCCGCCGCCACGATCGCGTCGAGGTGGGCGTCGAGCGCGGGGCCGGGGTCGATCACCGCCACCTCGCGCGTGCCCACGAGGTAGGTATTGGTGCCCGGACCGGTCATGAGCCCGGCGTTCGGCGCGAGCAGCCGCGTGATGCCGGCGGCGAGCTCCACGGGCCGGCCCGGCTCCAGCGTGCTCATGCGTCACCTTCCCCGCCCGCGTCCGCGGGATACCCCGGGTCGCCGGGCACGAGCACCCGGTCGCGGCCGCCCTGCCGCACGATGACCGGCAGGATCCGCGGCACCCCTTCGCGGGCGCGCCGCCGTGCCCAGGCGAAGAGCGCCGCGACGTCGCCGAGCGGGGCGAGATCCCGCAGGGTTGCGGCCGTCGGCGGCGGCAGCACGATGTCGCCGCGCCGTGCCGCCTCGAGCGCCTCCGGGGCCGTCATCCAGCGTCCGTCCGTGAGCTCGCGGCCGTCGTGCGAGGCGATCTGCCCCTCGGGCAGCGGGGCGGCGAAGAAGCGCGTCGAGAACCGCTTCGGCCGCGCGCGCGGGGTGATCCACCACGCGAAGTACTGCAAGCTTTCACACGCGAGCACGAGCCCGTTCTCCTCGAGGAAATCCGACCAGTCGAGCGCCCCTTCGTTCAGGCGCGCGCGAGCCGCGGCCAGCGCCGCCGGCGCGGGCAACGGCCCTCCGCCGCGGCACCGCGCGAGCAGCACGCCGGTTTCCTCGAAGAGCTCGCGGATCGCGGCCGAGTAGTACTCGAGACCGCCGGCCTCGAGTCCGAGCCGCCGGTTCGCCTCGGCGTTCTCGAGGTCGCTCCTGCCCGTGGCCTCGCGGTCGGCCGCCTCCAGCACGCCGCCGGGGAAGACGTAGCTCGAGCCGAAGGTCGCGCCGGACGCACGATGCACGAGGTAGACCTCCGGCCCCCGCGGGCCGGCGCGCACCAGCACCACGGTGGCCGAGGGCCGCACGCCGGGGCCGTGCGCGGTGGCGCGATCAGTCGGAACCGGGATTGTCCTGCTCCTGCTCCACGAACGCCCGGAGCTGCTCGAGCTGGCCGGCGAGCACGCGATCGACGGCGGGCGCGTACTCGGCGAGCCCGCCGGGCGCATAGCCGCCCACGACGTAAGTCCACGTCACGCGGGTGCCGGTGCCTTCGTCCTCGAACTCCCAGACCAGGTTGCCGTCCGTGCCGAGCAGGCCGAGCGGGCCGAGCGCGCCCGTGAGCCGCAGCATCACGGCGGGGTTCACGAACGTGACCGTCAGGTGCGTGACACCGCCGCCGCTTTCCAGGCGCTCGCAGAAGCAGCCCTGCGGGACGGCTTCCAGGTACAGGTTCGCGGCATTGCCGGACACCGTGTGGGAATCGATCCACCAGGCGTGGACGAGGTCGGTCGCCGCGCGCCAGACCTCGGTCCGCGGCGCGTTGACCACGACGCTCACGCGCGTCGTGAAGCCGACCCGGTCCGCATCCACCACTTCCGCCCGGGCGGCGGCCCCGGCGGCAGCGACCAGCACCGCCGCGGCGGCCACGCCCGGCGCACGTCTCGATATCGACATCATGGCCCGGAAAGCACCCGTTGGATGCCGCGCACCTGCCGGCGCGGCGCGGTGCCCAAGCTTAGAAGAACGGGCGGAACGACTCCAGCAGGAACAGCGCGGACAACAGCGCTGCCGTGAAGTACAGCCTTCTCCACTTACCCATGCGAAGCTGCGACGGTCTCTCGGTTAAGATGATCCTGATGGGTGCGCAGTATGCCGTGCGAAGCTGAACCGGGCCTGAAACGCCGCGCGCCTCCCGCGCCGGCAGCGGCCCTGAAGGCGTTTCTCGAGGCGCACTCGCGGATCGCGGTGCTCACGGGGGCCGGGTGCAGCACGGCCTCCGGCATTCCCGACTACCGGGACGAACAGGGCGCCTGGCGGCATCCGCGGCCGATGACGCTGGCCGAGTTCAGGGCCAGCCCGGCCGCGCGGCGGCGTTACTGGGCGCGCAGCTTCGTCGGGTGGCGGCGCATCGAGGCGGCGGCGCCCAACGCCACCCACGCCGCGATCGCCGCGCTAGAGGCACACGGCCGCGTGACGGGGGTCATCACGCAGAACGTCGACAACCTGCACCGCCGCGCCGGCAGCCGCCGTCTCATCGACCTGCACGGCGTGCTCCACCGGGTCCGCTGCCTGGACTGTGGCGACGTGACGGCGCGCGCGGCGTTCCAGGCGCGACTCGAGGCCGCCAATCGCGACTGGCGCGCGGCCATCGACGGCGTCGCACCGGACGGCGATGCGCGCATCGGTGACGCGGACGCCGGGCGCTTCGACGTCCCCGGCTGCAGCTCCTGCGGCGGCATCCTGAAGCCGGACGTGGTGTTCTTCGGCGAATCCGTGCCGGCCGAGCGCGTCGAGGCCGCGTATGCGATGGTCCGCGCGGCGGATGCGCTGCTGGTCGTGGGATCCTCGCTGATGGTGCTCTCGGGTTTCCGGTTCGCGCGCGCCGCGCGCGAGGCCGGGTTGCCGCTCGCGATCCTGAACCGCGGCGTCACCCGGGCGGACGACATCGCGACGCATCGCTTCGAGGGCGATTGCGCCGCGCTCCTTCCCGCCGCCCTCGATCTTTGACGCATGCAGGAAGCCGTCGTCGTCTACGAGAGCGCCGACGCGCGCGCGTGCTCCGAGCGCGGCCTCGTGCTGCAGTCGCGCGACATCCCGCACGAGATCCTGCACGCGGAGGGCAGGCTGTTCCTCGTCGTCCCGGCAGGGTACGCCGAGCGCGCCAAGTACGAGCTCTGGCAGTACGACCAGGAGAACCGGCCGCCGCGGCCCCGGCCGCCCCCGCTGATCGAGCGCTACCATGACCCGCTCCCGGGGGTCATCGCCTACGTGCTGGTCCTGTGCGCCGTCGGCTGGCTGGCGGGGCGGTCCGCGCTCGGCTTCGACTGGATCGCCGCCGGCCGCGTGGACGGCGCCGCGATCCGCGCCGGCGAGTGGTGGCGGCCGTTCACCGCCCTCACCCTGCACTCGGGGGTCGGGCACCTGCTCGGGAACATCGGCTTCGGCGTGCTGTTCGGCGGGCTCGCGGCCCGGCTGACCGGCAGCGGCGTCGCCTGGCTCGCGATCGTCCTCGCCGGCGCCGCGGGCAACGCCGTCAACGTGCTCCTCCTAGACTCCACGCATCGCGCGGTCGGCGCCTCGACCGCCGTGTTCGCGGCGCTCGGCCTGCTCGCAGGTTTCGTCTGGCGCGGTGCGCTCATGCCGCAGGACCGCTGGGCGTACCGGCTCGCACCGCTCGTCGGGGGCATTGCCCTCCTCGCCTACACCGGGACCGGCGACGAGCACACCGACGTCGGGGCGCACCTCGCGGGCTTCCTCGCCGGGCTGGCAGCGGGCATCGGCCTCACGTTCGCGATCCGGGGCGTCATGCGCCGCAGGCTGCAGGCGGCTTGCGGCGCCGCCGCGCTCGGGCTGGTCCTCGCGGCCTGGGCCCGCGCGCTCAGTGCCGGTTGACGGCCGCGGGCGGCAGGTCTACTGTATCGATATCCAGCTAGAGAAGAACCCCGGTCATGCCTGCGCACCCGCCCTGGAAGGGCCGCGGCGCCGTCTCGCAGCCGCCCGGGCGCTTCGCCGTCCGGCACGTCGAGCCGGAGCCGCCGGCGCCCGACGACGAGCCGCCGCCCGATCCCGCGACCGAGCTCCGGCCGCTCGCCGCGCGCCGCATCGTGAGTCGCAACGACTCCCCCGACGTCCCCTTCGACCGCTCCATCAATCCCTACCAGGGCTGCGAGCACGGCTGCGTCTACTGCTATGCCCGCCCGAGTCACAGTTACCTCGACCTGTCCCCCGGGCTCGATTTCGAGACCCGCATCTTCTACAAGCCCAACGCCGTCGAGCTGCTGCTCGCCGAATGGTCGCGTCCCGGCTACGAGTGCCGGCCGATCACCATCGGCGCCAACACCGATCCCTACCAGCCGGCCGAGCGCCGCCTCGGGCTGACCCGCCGGCTGCTCGAGGCGTTCCTCGAGCACCGCCATCCCGTATGCCTCGTGAGCAAGGGGGTCCTGATGCGGCGCGACCTCGACCTCCTCGCCGAGCTGGCCGCGCTCAACCTGTGCTCCGTCGCGATCAGCGTGCCCACGGCCGACGACGCACTGAAGCGCATCCTCGAGCCGCGGGTGCCCGCGGCGCGCGCGCGTTTCCGCCTGATGGCGGAGCTGACCCGGCACGGCGTGCCGACGGGCCTCCTCATGGCGCCGATCATTCCCGCCGTCAACGATGCCGAGATCGAGCGCATCGTCGGCGCCGCGGCGGACGCCGGCGCGCGCCACGCGAGCTACGTGCTCCTGCGGCTGCCGCACGAGCTGAAGGACATCTTCACGGACTGGCTGGAGGCGCACCTGCCGGAGCGTGCCGCTCACGTCATGAGCCTGGTGCGCGGCGCGCGCGGCGGCCGGGACTACGACAGCCGCTACGGCGTGCGCCAGACCGGGCGCGGTCCGTATGCTGATATGATTGGACAGCGCTTCAAGGCCGCCTGCGCCAGGCACGGCCTGCGGCAGGGACGCGACGGATCCGGGCTCGATTGCGGCCTGTTCCGGAGGCCGGGACAGCGGCAGCTCGAGCTGTCGCTCGGCTGAGCGCCGGCGCCGTCCCGAACTAAACTCGGGACGGGGGCCTCTAACTGGACCATACCTCGGCAGGCATCGCGATGATGAACCCGCTCAGAGCTGTCTTGCTGACGACCGCAGCCTTGTCCCTGGTCACGAGCGCGGCACGGGCGCAGGAACCCGGAGCGCCGGCGGAGCCGGTCGCCGCCCGGGCGCCGGAAGCCGCCGGCATCGGCGGCGACGCGGCCAGGGACCCGGGGCAGGCTGCGCTCGACGCGCCGGCGGATGGGCAGCCGCCACCCGGCGACGACGCGGCGGCGGCGCAGGCGGAGCCGGGGTCGCGGGATGCCGCCTCGCCGGGGGACGAGGACGCCGCTTCGGACGGCCGCCCGCGCCCGCGGATCGGCACCCCGCGAATCGTCGACGAGGCAGAGGAGACGCCCGAGCAGAAGCTCCAGCGCTACTTCGAGCTGTACAAGGATGCGATGGAGAACGAGGCCTACGCCGAGGCCGACGTGCTGGCCAAGCAGGTCGTCGAGCTCACCATCGGCATTTTCGGCGTCGACAGCCTCGATTCGGCACGCGCCCTGACCAACCTCGGCATCGCCCAGCACCAGAACGGCGATTACGACTCGGCGATCACCAACTACGAAGCCGCGATCGACATCATCGAGCGGACGGAAGACCGCCTGAATGCAAACCTCGTCAACCCGCTCAAGGGGCTGGGCGCGGCCCACCTCGCGAACGGCCGGCCGGATCTCGCCGCCGAGACTTTCGAGCGCGCGGTGCACATCACGCACGTGAACGAGGGCCCGCACAACCTGATGCAGGTCGAGGTGCTGGAGTCGCTCGCCGAAACGTACCTCGCCGCCGGCAACCTGGAGGAAGTCGAGACCCTCACGGAGGTCATCTTCGGGCTGGAGGCGCGCGGCAAGCCACTCGACAGCATGCAGATCATCCCGGTGCTGCAGAAGCAGGCGAACTGGCAGCACCGGCTGCAGTTGTTCGAGAAGGAGCGTTACACCTGGCGCAAGATCATCGACATCATCGAGGATCACCAGGGCAAGGACTCGCTCGAGCTGATCCCGCCGCTCACCGGCCTCGGCAAGTCGTACCTGTACATCGGCAACGTCGATTCCGCCTTCCACCATCCGACGTCGATCAGCTCCGGCGAGGTGTACCTGAAACGCGCGGTGCGCATCGCGGAGAACAACCCGGAGGCGACCTGGGAGACGCAGGAAAACACGCTGCTCGCCCTCGGGGATTTCTACATCCTCTCCGGCCAGCCCAGCCGCGCGCGCAAGATCTACCAGCAGGTGTGGGATCTCCTGTCGGCGGACGAGGAGCGGCTGGAGAACCGCCGCCAGCACCTCGAAACGCTCGTCGTGCTGCAGGACATCCAGCCGCCGCGCTACGTCGGCATCGGCGGCGAGGTGAGGACGTCGCTGCCGGGTGAAGACTACGAGGAAGGCGAGCTCGTGTTCGACTACGCCGTATCGACCCGTGGCTACACGACCGACATCGTGCTCGTCAAAGCCGAGCCCTCCGCGTTCGAGGCGATGCAGCGCACCGTCCAGCGCGACCTGCGGTCCCTGGTCTACCGTCCCCGGCTGGAGGACGGGCGCACGGTCGACACCCGGAACCTCACCTACACCCACAAGTTCTTCTATCGCCAGTCGGACCTCGAAGAAGCGATGAAGCAGGCCGACGTTGCCGCGTCCGGGGAGCAGCGGGGCCGCTGACGCCGGCCGCCGGCGCGGGTTCGCGGCTCCCGACCCGTGCGTTTTACCGCCACGCGCGGTATCGTTGACCGGCTGATCCGCTTGTAAATCGCACGACCGATATGGCCAGCATGCTCGCCCGTCACGACAAGACCCGGATGCCCTCGCCCGCGCAGACGCTGCCCGGGCGGAGCACGCCGATGCCGGTGCCCGAGACCCACTTCGTCAACGGGCATCCGCTCGAGCCGCCGTTCCCGGCCGGCATGCAGGAGGTGCTGTTCGGGATGGGCTGTTTCTGGGGAGCCGAGCGGTTGCTCTGGCAAACGCCGGGCGTGTACGTCACGGCCGCCGGCTACGCGGGCGGGACCACGCCCAATCCCGATTACCGGGAAGTCTGCAGCGGGCTCACCGGCCACGCGGAGGTGGTACGGGTGGTCTACGATCCCGCGGCGGTGAGCTTCGACGACCTGCTCGTGGTGTTCTGGGAGAACCACGACCCGACGCAGGGCATGCGGCAGGGGAACGACGTCGGCACCCAGTACCGTTCCGCGATCTACACCTTCGACGACGACCAGCTCGAGCGGGCGCTCGCGTCCCGCGAGCGCTACCGGGAACGCCTCGCGAGCGCCGGCTACGGCGAGATCACGACCGAGATCCGCCCCGCCCCCCCTTTCTATTACGCCGAGGACTATCACCAGCAGTACCTCGCGAAGAATCCCGACGGCTACTGCGGTATCGGGGGCACCGGCGTGTCCTGCCCGGTGCCCGCTTCGTCGCCCGGCCGCTGAGCGCGTCCGGTCCCGTTGAACGCCGCGCCGCGGCCCGACTCGTCGTGCAGGAGCCCGACTTGAAAGAAACACACAATGACCGGAACCGGCAGGCCGATGCTCCCCCGGCGGATCGGCCGACCCGCGCCGAGGCGGAAGCAGCCGTCGTCACGCTCCTCAGGTGGGCCGGCGAAGACCCCGAGCGGGAAGGCTTGAGGGACACGCCGCGCCGGGTGGCGCTCGCCTACGAGGACTGGTTCAGCGGCTACCAGGTGGACCCGGTACGCTTCCTCGAGCGAACCTTCGAGGAGGTCGAAGGCTATGACGAGATGATCGTGCTGCGCGACATCACGTTCGAATCGCATTGCGAGCATCACATGGCGCCGATCATCGGCAAGGCGCACGTCGGCTACCTGCCGAACAACAAGATCGTCGGCATCAGCAAGCTCGCCCGCGTGGTCGACACGTTCGCACGCCGTTTCCAGGTACAGGAAAAGATGACCGCTCAGATCGCGCAATGCATCCAGGAGGTGCTGAAGCCGAAGGGCGTGGGCGTGGTGATCGATGCCGTGCACCAGTGCATGACGACGCGCGGCATCCACAAGTCGGGCGTGTCGATGGTCACGAGCCAGATGCTCGGCGCGTTCCGCAAGGATGCGCGCACCCGCGGCGAGTTCCTGCGCATGATCGGCCGCGACGTCATCTGAGCGCAGCCGCGCGCGAGCGAAAGCCACGGATCCCGCAGGAGCGGGCATCGCTCGCGACCGCAACCACCGCCCCGGAGGCGGAGACGTCGCGCCGCCCGCGCGGTGCGCCTCCCGGCTAGAGGCCGAGCACGTCGATGCCCTGCTCGAACTCGATGTCCACCGGGATGCCGGCCTCGGCGAGGCGCTCGAGATCCGCCGCGAGCTCGCCCCGGATCACGCCCTGCTCCGCCGTCAGCGCGACCGCCCCGGCGTAATCGCCCGTGGCCTGAAGCGTGAGGAGCCGGCGCGCCAGCTCGGTGACGGCGTCGTCCATCTTCGCGAAGTCCACGCGGTAGGTACCCGATTCCGCATCGCGCACGATCGCGCCCCGGTCGAGGAAGAAATTGAAGCGCACCATGTTCGCCTGGCCGTGGGCGCTGCTCGCGCCGAAGCGTACGCTGCGGAACACGCTCGCGACGAACGTGACGTAGTTGTCCCTGAGGTCGACCTCCCCCAGCTCGCCCCGTTCGTGCAGGCTCCTCACCATGTACAGCCCGAGGATGTCCGCCTTGCCTTCCTCGAGACTGCCCGCCACCTCGCGCAGCGCCTCCCGGACGGTGCCCTTGCCGTTCACCGTGTTCTTGATCCCGAGGCCGTGCGCCACCTCGTGGAACATCGTGTTGGCGAAGAACGCGTCGAACGTCACGTGACGCCGCTGTGATTCGTGGACCAGCAGGCCTGCGATCGGCACCAGGATCTCGTCGAACTTGGCCTGCATCGCGTTCTTGAGCTGCAGCCGCCGCGTGCCCTTCTCGAGCTGCACCTGCTCGTCGTTGGGCAGGTTGATCGCGATGGTCTTGGAGCCGGCGTTGCTGTGCCCGGCGTAGTAGATCACGTCGTAGGCGTTGAGGTCGGAGTCGGCGCCGGGCGTCTCCTGCTTGTACTCGTCGGGCACCGGCAACCCGCGCTGCAGGTCCGGCAGGAGCACGGCGAACCGGCCGAGCTGCTCGCTCCATTCCATGTCCTTGAGCAGCACGTACGACTCGTAGGCCGCCTTGTAGCCGAACAGCCGGTCCTCGTAGGTTTCGATGGCACCGATGACGAGCTCGACCGGGTTGGTCTTCACGTCCATCCACGCGAGGTCGCTGGGCCGGTACTCGTCCGTCACGAGAGCGTCGGCGCGCAGCCTCAGGTAATTCGCGAAGCCCTCGTGCTCCGCGAGGTCGGCGGCCTCGCGCAACAGGCCCGCCGCACGCTCGAGCTCGGCCGCATACGCTTCGTGGTAAGGCACGGCGACGAGCGCGCCCGCGTCGTTCCTGCGCAGCAGCGTGTACAGGCTGGTCTTGCCCGGCACCTCGGCCGCCTCGAACTCCGCGCGCGTCATGTCCGCCGGGTAGAAGTTGGCCCCGGGTGGCTTCGGGCCGAAGCCCGGCACGAACGGTGCGTCGTCGGCCAGCCGGTCCCAGGGGCCGTAGTTGAGCTCCGCGAAGCGCCGCACCGCGGGGTCCGACAGCGATTCGAGCCAGGCCTCGTGGCCGTCGCGAAACGCCTGCCGCCAGAACAGCTCGTCCATCACCTCTGAGGCCTCGATGAGCTTCACGAGCATGCGTCGCTGGCGTTCGCTCAGGCCCGACAGGTCGGCACGCAGCGCGACCCGCGCATAGATGTCCGGCCGCGCGGGAGCGAGCTCCTCGCCGGCCGCGGCCGCGGCCGGGGGCGGAGCGTCGCCCGCGGCCACGGGCGGATCGGAGGGGCTGCAGGCGGACAGCCCGGCGAGTGCGCCGAGAACGCCCAGGGCGGCAATGTCTCGAATGGTCACGGTAGAGCCTCCTCGTCGATGGACCTACAGGTCGACGATACGCACGTCTTCCGGCGACAGGGGCGCACCGAGGAACGCGCCCCCGACGCGGGCGAAACGGGCGGCGCCGTCCGTCGCCAAAAGCTCGAGATTGCCCTCGGTGCCGTCGTTCAGGAGCCCGCGCGACGCGAGCAGCGCGGCAACGGCCTCGGCGGTCGTGGTCGCGGAATCGACGATCGCGACGCCCGCACCCGCGCCCGCGCGGATCGCGTCGCGCAGCAGCGGAAAATGCGTGCAACCCAGGATGATCGTCTGCGGGCGCCAGTCACCGGCACCGCTGAGCGCGGCATCCAGGTAGCGCCGCACGACGGCGTCGGCGATGGCGCCCCTCGTCCAGCCCTCCTCGGCCATCGCGACCAGGAGCTCGCAGGCCTGCTCCCGCACGCTGGCGCCGGCGTCGAGCGCGCGGATCGCGTTGCCGTACGCGTGCAGGCCGACGGTCGCTTCCGTCGCCAGCACGAGGTGGCGGCCACCCGGCGCCGCGGCCACCGCCGTCCGCGCGCCCGGGTCCACCACGCCGAGCACGGGCAACGGCGCGAATTCCGCCTGCAGGTCCGCGAGCGCCACGGCCGAGGCCGTGTTGCACGCGATGACGAGGAGCTTGATGTCCCGGCGGCGCAAGTGCGCGGAGGCCTGGCGCGCGTAGCGCAGCACCGAGCTCGCGCTTTTCGTGCCGTAGGGGAGCCGCGCCGTGTCGCCGAGATAGACGTAGTCCTCACCCGGCAGCCGCCGGCGCAGCGCTTCGAGCACGGTGAGGCCGCCGACGCCGGAATCGAAGATGCCGATCGGCTTCGTGCGAGCGTCCACGCTCTCGTTCATGGTCGGAAATGTCGCCCCGGCGCACCGCGGAAAAGGCGCCCATTATGCACGAGCGCCGGGGGGCTGCGCCGGCGCGGCCCGTCGCCGCGAGCCGGATCCGCCTAGCCTGCCTGGTTGGAACGGACCAGGAACGCCGGTACGGGCGGTCGTTCCTCGACGGGTTTCACGGCCTTCGTGCGATCGCCCTTTGCCGATGCCCGGACCAGGATCGTGAGCAGCTCCAGCATGAGCTGGCCGCAGCGGGCCGCGTCCTGGCCGGACATCTTGCGCACGGTGGCCCGCACCGGACCCTCGCCGTTCAGCGGCGCGACCGCGCGCATCCGCCGCTTGAGCTCGGCGAACCGCTCACGCGCTTCCGGCGGCAGGAAGGCTTCATCGATGTGCTGCAGATTCTCCTCGTAAGCCTGGACGAGACGTTGTTTCACGTGGCCATCGCCGGCCATGACGGACACGGCCGCGAAGAACCGATCGACGAAATCGAGCATTTCCACTCCAGCGTTATTCTGCCGAGACGGTCGCGCGGCACCCCGACGCGCGACCACCCGGGGAGACGGCGCGGCAGCAGAGAGAAGGCCCGAGTCGGAGGGTCCGACCGCTGCGGCGCTGGGGCTCCCGGTACGCTTTCAGAAACCACTGCCTCATGCAGTGCGCGGCGAAACCGCGTCGCGCGTCCCTGCGAGCCTTCTAGGTCCCAAAGCACCTGCGTCCCGGCCTTATAGCAAATGAGCCGAAGCGGGTGCAAGCACGCGGGTCGCAGCCCGCGCGCGGTCACGCGGAGCGGTGAAACCGGGCGCGACCCGCGGCTCTCAACCCCCCGCGCGACTGATCTCGATGGTCCACGTCTCGTCGTCCAGGCGGCGCTCCTCGGTGTGCAGCGGGGCCGCCTGGCCGACCTGCCACTCGACCGCCAGCGTCTCGCTCATGAGGTGCTCGCGCCAGTCCCGCAGCGCGTCCGTGACGCCGTCCGAGCCCGCGATGCCGAGGACGATCCGGTCGGAGACCTCGAGGCCGGCCTGCTTGCGCGCGTCCTGCACGGTGCGGATCAGCTCGCGGGCGAGGCCCTCGCGCACGAGCTCCGGCGTCAGGCGGGTGTCGAGCGCGGCGAGGAAACCGGAGTCCTCGGCGCAGGCGTAACCTTCGGCCGAATGGGTCTCGACGAGGACGTCGTCGGGCCCCAGCACGACGACCTCGCCGTCCACGGGCAGCTCGAACTCCTCCCCGCGCGCGACCGCGCCGGCGATCGCGGCACCGTCGGCCTCGGCCAGCGCCTGCCGGATGGCCGGAAGGCGCGCGCCGTAGCGCTTGCCGAGGCGCGGCAGGTGGGGCTTGATGCGATAGCTCACGAGCTCGGCGTCGCGCGCGATGAGCTCGACGGCCTTGACGTTCAGCTCCTCCAGCACCTGGGCCTCGTGGCTGGCCAGCGCCGCCGCGGACCGGTCGTCGGGCACGCGCACCAGGAGGCGCGGCAGCGGCTGGCGCGTGCGCAGGCCGGACTGCGCGCGGGCCGCCCGCCCGAGGCCGACCACCTTCTGGACGACGTCGATCTCGAACAGCAGCGTGTCGTCGTCCCGCTCGGGATAGAGCTCCGGCCACTCGGCCATGTGCACGCTGGGCGGCGCGTCCGGCCGCACCGACCGGACGAGGTTCTGGTAGACGTTCTCGGCGAGAAACGGCACGAACGGGGCCATCAGGCGGTGTGTGACCTCGAGGCATTCGTACAGCGTGAGGTAGGCCGCGCGCTTGTCCTCGAGGTCGCTCGATTTCCAGAAGCGCCGGCGGTTGCGCCGTACGTACCAGTTGCTGAGCTGGTCGACGAAGGATTCGATCGCCTCGCCCGCGCCCTTGGCGTCGTAGCGATCCAGGGCCTCCGTGCAACGGCGCACGGTGCGGTTCAGCAGCGCGAGCGCCCAGCGGTCGATCTCGGGCCGCTCCTCCGGCGGCACGGGCACGTCGAGGTCGATGTCGTCAAAGCGCGCGTAGAGCACGAAAAACGCGTACGTGTTCCAGAACGTGTTGATGAAGGAGCTCGCGACGTCCTGCACGATGTCGACGGAGATCCGCTTCTGCACGTCGGGTGACAGCCGCGCCAGGAAGTACCAGCGCAGCGCGTCGGCACCCACGGTGTCGAACACGTCGTACGGGTCGACGATGTTGCCGAGCGACTTCGACATCTTGCGCCCGTCCTTGTCGACGATGTGGCTCAGGCAGATCACGTTGCGGTAGGCGATGCTGTCGGAAACCAGTGTCGCGATCGCGTGCAGCGTGTAGAACCAGCCGCGGGTCTGGTCGATGGCCTCGCAGATGAAATCGGCCGGGAAGTGCTGCTCGAACTCGTCCTGGTTTTCGAACGGGTAGTGCCATTGCGCGTACGACATCGCCCCGGAATCGAACCAGCAGTCGATGACTTCCGGGACCCGCCGGTACAAGCGGCCGTCCTTCTCGAACGTGATGTCGTCCACCGCCGGCCGGTGCAGGTCGAGATCCGCCAGCGAGCGGCCGCACAGGGCCTCCAGCTCCGCGAGGGAGCCGACGCAGACGTAGTTCCCGTCGTCGTCCACCCACACGGGCAGCGGCGTGCCCCAGAAACGCTCGCGGGACAAGGCCCAGTCGACGTTGTTCTCGAGCCAGTTGCCGAAACGGCCGTCGCGGATCGTCTCCGGCACCCAGTTGATCGTGCGGTTCAGCTCGACCATGCGGTCCTTGAGCGCCGAGGTGCGGATGTACCACGCGTTCTTCGCGTAGTAGATGATGGGATCGCCCGTCCGCCACCCGAACGGGTAGTTGTGGACGCAGGTTTCGCGCCGGAACAGGAGCCCGCGCTCCTCGAGCAGGTCCATGAGCGGCGGATCGGCGTCCTTGAAGAAAAGCCCGGCGACGGGCTCGATCACCGGCAGGAACCGTCCGTCCTGGCCCACGGCGTGCAGCACCGGCAGCCCGTGCGCCTGGCCGAGCGCGAGGTCGTCGACGCCGTAGGCCGGTGCGCAGTGCACGATGCCGGTGCCGTCTTCCGTGCTCACGAACTCCGCGGGCAGCACGCGGAACGCGCCCTCCGCCTCCACCGGCAGGTAGTCGAACGGGCGCCGGTAGCCCGTGCCGACCAGCGCCGAGCCCTTCACCGTCTTCGCGACGCGGTGCGGCACGTCGGCGAGCACGCGTTCCCTGAGGGCCTCCGCGAGCACCAGCGTTTCCGAGCCCGTCTCGCAGAACGCGTAGTCGACCTCCGGGTGCACGGCCAGGCACAGGTTCGCCGGCAGCGTCCAGGGCGTCGTGGTCCAGACCAGGAACGCGGTGGACGGTGCGTCGGCGAAGGGGAAGCGCACGAAGATCGAGGGATCCTCCACCTCGCGATAGCCGAGCGCCAGCTCGTGCGAGGACAGGGTCGCGCCGATGCGCGGGTCGTAAGGGACGACCTTGTAACCGCGGTACATCAGGCCCTTGTCCCAGATCGTCTTCAAAAGCCACCAGACGCTCTCGATGTAGCGGTTGTCGAGCGTGTAGTAGGCTTGCGCGAAGTTCACCCAGAAGCCCATGCGCTCGGTCATCTTCTCCCAGTCGCCGATGTAGCGCATGACCGATTCACGGCAGCGGCGCGTGAACTCGGCGATGCCGATCCTGGCCTCGATCTCCTTCTTGTCGAAGATGCCGAGCTCTTTCTCGATCTCGTGCTCGACCGGCAGGCCGTGCGTGTCCCACCCGGCCTTGCGCGGCACGTAATAGCCGCGCATGGTCTTGTAGCGGGGGAACAAATCCTTGAAGCTCCGCGCGAGCACGTGGTGGATGCCCGGCTTGCCGTTCGCGGTCGGCGGTCCCTCGTTGAAGCTGAAACGCGGCCTGCCCTGCGTGCGCCGCACCGTTTCGGCGAACACGTCGTGCTCGCGCCAGAACGCGAGCACCTCGTTCTCCAGGGCGGGGCCGTCGTAACGCCCCGACACTTCCTTGAATTGCTTCGTCGATCCCATCGTTCGCGGATCCGTATCCCTTCTGGCTGCGCAAAAACGAAAAAGCCCCGGACGCACGGCCTGCGTCCGGGGCGATCGGCTGCAATCGCGGTACCACCCGGATTCACGGTCGCGCCGGGCGACCGCCTCGTTGGGGCCCGATGTCGGGGGCCGGCCGGCCGGGCCTACTGCGCGGGTGTCCCGCGGTTCGGGCGGCGACTCCGGGGTGATATTCGGCGGCTTCCGCTACGGGGCTCGCACCGTCCCCCGCTCGCTGCTGCGGGAAGGACCCGCCTGTTTGTCCCCATCAACGTCTTGCCGGCGAAGGTAGCGTCCGGGCCCGGAAATTACAACCGCCGGGGCTTGGGGGCGCTCAGTGCAGCACCGAGGACACCGGCCGGGCACTTTCCTCGCCGAACATCGCCCGGTCGAACACGTTCACCAGCGCCTCCGTGCTCTGTGCCCCGATCACGAACAGGCGCTTGTTCACCAGGAAGTTCGGCACGCCGCAGAGCCCGCTCTTGCGGATCTGGCGGTCCTGCGACAGCACGAGCTGCCGGGTCGAGGTGTCGGCGAGGGTGCGGCGGATGCTCGTCGGCGGCAGGCCGCAGCGCCGGCCGAGGTCCACGAGGATCTCGCGGTCCCCCAGGTTCAACCCCTCCTCGAAACAGCCGCGAAACAGGGTCTCGGCGACCGCGGACACGCGCATTCCCTCGGCTTCCGCCAGCTTGAGCAGGCGATGGGCGTCCACGGTGGCGGGCATGCGGGTGAGCCGGTCGAAACGAAAATCGATGCCTTCCGCGCGGCCGGCGAGCGTGAGCTCCTCCAGCCGCTGCTCGACGTGCTCCGGGTCGCCGCAGCGGGCCTCCAGGTACTCGGCGAACGTCATCCCGTCCTCCGGGAGCCCGGGATTGACGAGCAGCGGATACCAGCGCACCTGGCTCGGGCCGCGGACGGCGAGCAGTGCGTCGTCCAGCCGGCGCTTGCCGAGCCAGCACCAGGGACAGGCGAGGTCGGCGATGACGTCCACCTTGAGGGTGGCGAGCGAGGCGCTGTCGGCGAGGCCGTGGCCCCGCGAAAGGTTCGGGTTCATGCGTCGGGCTCCCGGTGACTCTTCCCGTGGGCGAGGATTACCGCGGTGCCGCGGCGCGACCGTCATCGCGCGGACGCGGCGGCTCCGTGCCGGGAATGCTGCAATAATCGGGCCCGTTGGGGGGTCTCACTTTCGGCAGCCCGAGGATCGACCGATGCTGATCAAGAAGCCCGACGACATCCGCCCGTCCGAGATCACCAGTCGCGAGAACTACCTCAACCGGCGCCGGTTCCTGGCCGCGGCAGGCGCCGCGGGCGGCGCCTGGCTCGCGCGCGGCGCCGCCGCGGCGTTGCCGGCGGAAGAGCGGGCGCGGCTCCCCGACGTGGCACCGAGCCCGTTCAGCACCGACGAAACGCCCAACACGTACGAGGAGATCACGACCTACAACAACTTCTTCGAGTTTGGCACCGGGAAAACGGACCCGTACCGCCGCGCGCACACGCTGAAGACCCGGCCGTGGACGCTGGAGGTGAGCGGTCATGCGGCGAAAACCGGCACTTTCCACCTCGAGGATTTCGTCGCGCCGCACCGGCTGGAGGAGCGGATCTACCGCATGCGCTGCGTCGAGGCGTGGTCGATGGTGATCCCGTGGGTGGGAATCCCGCTCGCGGACGTGATCCGCCGGTTCGAGCCGACCTCGCGCGCGAAATTCGTGTACTTCGAATCGCTCGCCGATTCCCGGCAGATGCCGGGAGTCCGCACCGCGGTGCTCGACTGGCCCTACCGGGAGGGCCTCACCATCGCGGAAGCGATGCACCCGCTCACGATCCTCGCCGTCGGCCTGTACGGCGAGGTGCTGCCGAACCAGAACGGCGCGCCGCTTCGCCTGGTCGTGCCCTGGAAGTACGGTTTCAAGGGGCTGAAAAGCATCGTGCGCATGGGCTTCGTCGAGGAGATGCCGCAAACCACGTGGGCGATGGCGGCACCCGACGAGTACGGCTTCTACGCCAACGTCAACCCGGAAGTCGACCACCCGCGCTGGAGCCAGGCGCGCGAGCGGCGCATCGGCGCGGGCCTGTTCGCCGGCAAGCAGCCGACGCTCATGTTCAACGGCTATGCCGACCAGGTCGCCCACCTGTACCGGGGACTCGACCTGCGGCGCCACTTCTGAGCGCCCCGCTGGTTGGATACGCTGGCGCAGATCCGTTTCGTCTGGAAGCCGCTCGTCTTCGCGGCGTGCTGCCTGCCGGCCGTGCTCGTCGTCACCGACGCAACCGGGATCACGGGCGGACTCGGGGTGAACGGCGTCGAGGACATCCAGGACCGCTTCGGCAACTGGGGCCTGCGCTTCATCATGATCGCGCTCGCGGTGACGCCGCTCAGGCAGCTCACGGGCCGCCACTGGCTGGGCCGCTTCCGCCGCATGCTCGGCCTGTTCGCGTTCTTCTACGTCCTCATGCATTTCTTGACCTGGCTCGTGCTCGACCAGGGACTCGCCTGGCCGGCGATCCGCGAGGACATCTTCGAGCGCCCGTTCATCACCTTCGGCTTCGCCGCCCTGCTCGTGCTCACCGCGATGGCGGCGACGTCCACTGCCGGCATGCGCCGGCGGCTCGGCCGGCATTGGCAGCGCCTGCACTACGGCGTTTACCTCGTGGGCATTCTCGCCGTGGTGCATTTCTGGTGGCAGGTGCGGGCCGACATCCGGGAGCCCGCGGTGTATGCCGCCGTCCTCGCCTGCCTGCTCGGCTACCGGCTGCAGCGCCGCCTGGCGCGGAGCGGGCGGCCGCGTCCGCGCGCGCACGCGCCCGGTCGTCCGGCGCCGGGCGGACCCGGCGCCGTGGAACGTGCCCCGTGACCTTGCGGGACGCGGGCTCCCGGCGCAGGATCGAAGGCAGCGGGCCCGGCCTCGCCCGCGAGGGAATGCCGGCCCGTGCGCGCGGTCAAACGATCGAGCGTCACGCGACGCCAGTCGGAGGCTCTTTATGTCAAACCGCATAAAAGCCGGCCTTGGGCTGCTCTCCTTCGCCGCCCTGTGGGGCTGCGCATCCGAGCCGACCTATTCCCCGCCGGAAGGACCGTCCATGGCCTCGAGCTGTCCGCTCGGGGAGGTCTGGGTCTGCCGCGACCACTACCCGTCGCGCCTGGAACGCGAGGAACCCCCGCTGCACTGCGTGTGCGAGAACCCGTCGCGGGTCTGGTGACGGCCTGGGAACGCGGCATGCCCCGCCCCGGGGCCGGGGGCGCGCCGCGCGCGCGGTCTGCCGCTGCCCGCATCGGCTATCATCGAGAACAGACGTAAAGCAGGCGTCATCCAAGCCGGTGCGCACGGACCGGTTCCCCGGCGGCGCCCGAGACGCCTGTTCCTGCCCCTACTTCCCCCGCTTTTTCCGGACACTGGAGGAGCAAGTCATGCTGCAATGGTACCGGCGGCCACGTCTCGTCATCCTCAACCCGAACGACCCGATCCTCGATGCGGCGCGCGCCATCGAACAGAATCGCATCGGCGCCGTCGTGATGCAGGACAAGGGCGAGGTCGTCGGCATCGTCACGGACCGTGATCTCGCGGTGCGGGCGCTCGGGCGTGGCCTGGATCCCAGGACGGCGCGCCTCTCGGAGGTCATGACGCCGTCCCCGATCACGCTCACGCCGGACGACAGCCGCGAGGAGGCGATCCGGCTGATGCAGCAGCGCGGCATACGCCGCATCCCGCTGGTCGAGGGGCGGCGAGTGGTCGGCATCGTGACGCTCGACGACCTGCTGCTCGACGAAGCGGCATCGCTCGAAGAGCTCGCCGTCGTGGTCGAGGCCCAGATCGGGGAAGGCGGGCCGGCCGAAACGCCGCGCTCGCCCGCCCGCCTGCGCCGCCTGGCGCGAGCCGAGGCGACCCTCAACCGCCTGCTGAACCAGGTGCGGAGCGAAACGGGCCTGCACGACAGCGACCAGGCACGTGCCGCGCTCTCCATCGTGCTGGCGTCCATCGTGCGGCGGCTCACGCCCGACGAGGCCGAGGACCTCATTGCCCAGCTCCCCTCCCTGCTGCAGCCCGAGCTGCGCGCGTTGCCGCCGGGCCCCGACAAGAGCATCACGCGGGACTCGATCGAGGCGGAGCTCGTCCGGCGTCTCGACGTGGAGCGGGACCGTGCGGCGACCCTGCTCGATGCCATCGGCGGCGTCGTGGCGCGGAACGTGAGCTCCGGGCAGGTCGAGGACGTGCGCCGCCAGCTCCCGCAGGAGCTGCGCGGCGCCTTCACGGCGACGCCGCCCGCCTCGTCCTGAGACGGCGGGGCCGCGCAAAAAGAAGCCCCGCGCGAGGCGGGGCTTCGTGTTGCGCTGTGCGGCTTGCGCGGCCGATTACATCATGCCGCCCATGCCGCCCATGCCCGCTTCGGCACCCTGGCTCTCTTCCTTCGGCGCCTCCGCGACCATCGCTTCCGTGGTGAGCAGGAGCCCGGCGACGGAAGCCGCGTTCTGCAGCGCATGGCGCGTGACCTTGGTCGGGTCGAGAATACCCATCTCGATCATGTCGCCGTACTCGCCGGTCGCGGCGTTGTAGCCGTAGTTGCCCTTGCCCTCGGCAACGGCGTTCAGGACCACGCTCGCGTCGCCGCCGGCGTTCTTCACGATCTGGCGGAGCGGCTCCTCGACCGCGCGCCGCAGGATGTTCACACCCACGGTCTGGTCGTCGTTGTCGCCCTTGAGATCCTTGATCGCGGCCACGGCACGGATGAAGGCGACACCGCCGCCCGGCACGACGCCTTCCTCGACGGCGGCACGGGTCGCGTGCAGCGCGTCCTCGACGCGCGCCTTCTTCTCCTTCATCTCGACTTCCGTCGCGGCGCCAACCTTGATCACGGCAACGCCGCCGGACAGCTTCGCGACACGCTCCTGCAGCTTCTCCTTGTCGTAATCGGAGGTCGACTCCTCGATCTCCTTGTTGATCTGCTGCACGCGCGCCTTGATGTCCTCGGGACGACCGGCGCCGTCGATGATCGTGGTGTTCTCCTTGGTGACCTGCACCTTCTTGGCCTCACCGAGGTCCTCGAGCGAAGCCTTTTCGAGCGACAGGCCGACCTCCTCGGAGATCACCTGGCCGCCGGTCAGGATCGCGATGTCCTGCAGCATCGCCTTGCGGCGGTCGCCGAAGCCCGGGGCCTTGACCGCGCACACCTTCACGATGCCGCGGATGTTGTTGACGACGAGCGTGGCCAGCGCCTCGCCCTCGACGTCTTCCGCGATGATCAGCAGCGGGCGGCCCGCCTTCGCGACGCCCTCCAGCACGGGCAGGAGATCACGGATGTTCGAGATCTTCTTGTCGTGCAGCAGGACGAGCGGGTTGTCGAGCTCCGAGCTCTGGCTCTGCTGGTTGTTGATGAAGTACGGCGAGAGATAGCCGCGGTCGAACTGCATGCCCTCGACCACCTCGAGCTCGTTGTCGAGACCCGAGCCTTCCTCGACCGTGATCACGCCTTCCTTGCCGACCTTCTGCATGGCCTCGGAGATGATCTTGCCGATCTCCGGGTCCGAGTTCGCCGAGATGCTGCCGACCTGGGCGATCGACTTGTCGTCCTCGCAGGGCTTCGAGAGCTTCTCGAGCTCCTTCACGATGGCGCCGGTGGCCTTGTCGATGCCGCGCTTGAGGTCCATCGGGTTCATGCCGGCGGCGACCGACTTCAGGCCTTCGCGGATGATCGCCTGGGCCAGCACCGTCGCGGTGGTGGTGCCGTCACCGGCGACGTCGGAGGTCTGGGACGCGACTTCCTTCACCATCTGCGCGCCCATGTTCTCGAACTTGTCGTCGAGCTCGATCTCCTTCGCGACCGACACGCCGTCCTTGGTGACCGTCGGCGCACCGAAGCTCTTCTCGAGCACCACGTTGCGGCCTTTCGGGCCCAACGTCACCTTTACCGCATTCGCCAGGATGTTCACGCCCGCGAACATTCGCTGGCGTGCATCGTCACTGAAACGAACTTCTTTTGCAGCCATTTAACTTAACCTCTTTAGCGTTGATTCCGTTGAGCCGTCAGTTCGGGTGGGACTCGCGCGCTCTCAGCCCTCGATGATGGCCATGATGTCGTCTTCCTTCATCACGAGCAGCTCTTCGCCGTCGACCTTGACCTCGGTGCCGCTGTACTTGCCGAAGAGCACCTTGTCGCCGGCCTTCACGTCCAGCGCACGGGTCTCTCCGTTGTCGAGGATCTTGCCGTTGCCGACGGCAATGACTTCACCCTTGATCGGCTTCTCGGCCGCGGCGTCCGGGATGACGATTCCTCCGGGGGACGTGCGCTCTTCCTCCATGCGCTTGACGATCACACGATCATGCAATGGACGAATCTTCATCGATGGACTCCTCTAAGAGTTTGAGTGGCAAGCTTTTTCTGAAAATCTTGGCGGCGCTGCATTAGCACTCTGCCTGAGGGAGTGCCAATGATAGGGGCCCGGCCCCGGATTTCAAGGGGCGCGGGGCGCACCGAAGCCCGTCACGTCACCTGCCGCCGGTTCCCTGTAACATCCGGGCCTCGGCGTGGGTCAGATGAGGCGACGGTAACCGCCGTTCCGATCGACATGCGGACGCTTTCCACCATTGCAAGCCGGCTCCGCCCGGCACTCGTACTGCTCTTCGCGGGGCTCGCGGCCGTGCCGGCCGTCCGGGCCGCCGGCAACGTGCTGCCGCCCGCGGAAGCGTACCGTTTCGCCGTCACGGACACGGGCCGGGCGCTGGAGATCGACTGGGCCGTGACCGAGGGCTACTACCTGTATCGCGACAAGCTCGGCATCGAGAGCCGGACCCCGGGGGTCGCGTTCGGCCCGCTGGAGCTGCCGGCCGGCCTGCCCCACGAGGACCCCTGGTTCGGCGAGCAGGAGATCTACCGCGAGCGGTTCTACGTCACGGTCCCCTACACGGTAACCGGCCCGCGACCCGCGCGGCTCGACTTCGCGCTCGAGCTCCAGGGCTGCGCCGACGTCGGCTTCTGCTACCCGCCGCAGTCCTGGCCGGCTTCCGTGGCCCTCACCGCCGCCCCCGCGCAGGGCGGCAACGGGGGCTTCAGCTTCCTGAAAGGCCTCACCGGGGGCGACGACGAGGCTTTCCTGCCGGTGGACGAGGCGTTCCGGCCGGAGGTGCGCGCCCTGGACGGCAACACCTTGGAGGTCTCGCTGGCCGTCGCGCCCGGCTATTACCTGTACAAGGACAAGATCGCCGCCCGCACGGGCTCGCCGCAGGTGCAGCTCGGCCGGCTCGAGCTGCCGGCGGGCGAGATGAAGGCCGACCCGTACTTCGGCGACATGGAGGTGTACCACGACGACGTGCTCGCCACGCTGCCGGTGGCCCGGGCGACGCCGGAGGCGCTCGAGATCGAGCTCGAGCTGGATTACCAGGGCTGCGCCGAGGACGGCATCTGCTACCCGCCGCAAACCCGCCGCTTCAGCGTGGTGCTGCCCCAGGCCACGGCCGTGACCGCGCTCGCGCAGGCCGGGGAGCGCGGCAGCGGCGACGCCGCCCCGGTCTCCGAGCAGGCCCGGCTCGCCGCGCTCGTGGAAGGCGGCAGCGTGCTCGCGATGGTCGCCAAGTTCTTCGTCGCGGGCCTGCTGCTCGCCTTCACGCCCTGCGTGCTGCCGATGGTGCCCATCCTGTCCGGCATCATTGCCGGTGACCGCGGCCCGCCGGGCCCTGCCCGCGGCTTCTCGCTCGCGCTCGCCTACGTCGCCGGCATGGCGCTGGTCTACACCCTGGCCGGGATCGCGGCGGCCGCGATCGGGGCACAGCTCCAGGCGACGTTCAACCAGCCCTGGGTCCTGACGCTGTTCGCCGGCCTGTTCGTCGTGCTCGCGCTCGGCATGTTCGGCCTTTACGACCTGCAGATGCCGTCGGCGGTGCAGACGCGCCTTGCCGCGCTCGCCGGCCGGCAGAAGGGCGGCACGTACGTCGGCGCCTTCGTCATGGGCGCGCTCTCGTCGCTGATCGTCACCGCGTGCGTCGCGCCGCCGCTGGTGGCCGCGCTCACCGTCATCGGCCAGTCGGGCGACCTCGTGCGCGGCGGCACCGCGCTCGCCGCGCTCAGCCTCGGCATGGGCGCGCCGCTGCTCGTGGTGGGGGCTTCCGCCGGCAAGCTGCTGCCGCGCGCGGGGGCCTGGATGGTCGCGGTGAAGCAGGCATTCGGCTTCATGATGCTGGGGCTCGCCATCTGGATGCTGTCGCGCTTCCTGCCCGCGAACGTCACGCTAGCGTTGTGGGGCGCGCTGGTCTTCATGGCGGGCGTGTGGCTCGGCGGGCTCACGACCCTGCCGCGCGACGCCGCCGGCCGGGAGAAGCTCGCCAAGGGCTTCGGCCTGATGGGCGTCATGTACGGCGCCGTGCTCATCGTCGGGGCGCTGGCCGGCGGCGACAGCCTGCTGAAACCGCTCGCGGCGTTCCGCGCCGGCCCCGTGCCGGCCGCGGAGTCGGAGCAGGCGCTCACGTTCCGCCGCATCAAGACCGTCGCCGACCTCGAGCGTGAGCTCGCGGCCTCCGCGGCCGCCGGCCGCCCGGCGATGCTCGATTTCTATGCCGACTGGTGCGTATCCTGTATCGAAATGGAGCGCTTCACCTTCACCGACCCGGCCGTGCAGGCAGCGCTCGAGGGCGTCACCCTGCTGCAGGCCGACGTCACGGCGAACGACGAGGCCGACCAGGCCCTGCTGCGCCGTTTCGGCGTGTACGGACCGCCGACGATCGTGTTCTTCGGGGCCGACGGCGTCCAGCGCGAGGGCTACGAGGTCGTCGGCTTCATGCCGGCCGGGCGGTTCGCTGCCCACGTCGAGCGCGCCGTGGGCGGCCCGGCGTTGAGCGCGCGATCGGAGGGACCATGAGATACCTGCTCGTCACCATTCTCTGCGTCGCGGCCGGCGTGGCCGGCTGGCTCGCCTGGCGCGCGCTCGAGGGCCAGGACGCCCCCGCCGCGCCCGCCGGCGAGGTCGCCTTCGTGCTGCCGGACCTCGAGGGCAACGCGCGGGCGCTCTCGGAATGGGACGGCAAGGCACGGCTGGTCAACTTCTGGGCGACGTGGTGTGCGCCCTGCCGCAACGAGATCCCGCTGCTCAAGGAGCTGCAGGCCGAGCACGGGACGCGGCTGCAGGTCATCGGCGTCGCGGTCGATTACCACGAGGACGTCGTGGCGTACGCCGAGTCCGCCGAGTTCAACTATCCCATCCTCATCGGCCGTGACGACGCGATCGCCGCCGTCGAAAGCGCCGGCGCCGAGTTCCTCGGGCTGCCGATCACGATGGTGATCACGCCGGACGGGCAGCTCGTGAAGACCCACTACGGCGAGATCGTGGCCGAGGACCTGGCCGCCATCGTCGCCGTGCTGGAGCAGCTCGACGCGGGCGAGCTCGACCTCGCCGGCGCGCGCGAGGCGCTCGGCCGCATCTGAATCCGGCGGCCCCGCTGCCGCCCCGTACCCGTTCCCCGCCAGCCCCTGCCGCGACCGGCGTCACGGCCCCGGCCCCGGAAGCTTGCACCATTTGCGTGCAATGAGAGTAGAATTGCCGCTAATTTCGGCCATCTCGCCGTGAACACAGCCAAAAATGGCCAGGCTTCTGCTGATCAACGGGCCCAACCTGAACCTCCTCGGGACGCGTGAGCCGTCGGTGTACGGGCACACCTCGCTGGAGGCCGTGGAGCGCACCCTGGAGGCAAAAGCTCAGGACCTCGGGCACGACCTCGTCGCCTTCCAGAGCAACGCCGAGCACGAGATCGTGAACCGGATTCACCAGGCACCCCGGGAGGGCGTGGCCTTCATCCTGCTGAACCCGGGGGCCTTCACGCACACCAGCATCGCGATACGCGATGCGCTGCTCGCCGTGGCCATCCCGTTCATCGAGATCCACGTGAGCAACACGTTCGCGCGCGAGACGTTCAGGCACAGAAGCTATTTCAGCGACATCGCCGTGGGGTCACTCGTCGGGTTCGGCCCGTTCGGCTACGAAATGGCGCTCGAGGCCGCCGCGCGGCAGCTCGCCGGCGCCAGGGGAAATTGATGGACATCCGGAAGGTCAAGAAGCTGATCGAGCTCCTCGAGGAATCGGGCATATCGGAGATCGAGATCACGGAAGGCGAGGAGTCGGTGCGGATCAGCCGCCACGGCCCGCCGGGTGCCGTGCCGCCGCCGGCCTACGCCTGGACGCCCCCTGCGCCCGCCGCGCCCCAGCCGCCCGCGGCGCAGCCGCCGGCCGCCTTCGAGCCCGCACCCGCCGCCGAGCCGGCAGAAGAGGAGGGCTACCTCGTTTCCGCGCCGATGGTGGGCACCTTCTACGCCGCGTCCTCGCCGGGCGCGCCGCCGTTCGTGCAGATCGGCGACCGCGTGCAGCCGGGCGATACGCTCTGCATCATCGAGGCCATGAAGATGATGAACCAGATCGAGTCCGAGGTCTCGGGCGTGATCAAGTCCATCCGCGTGCAGAACGGCGAGCCGGTGGAGTACGGACAGGTGCTGTTCGTCATCGACCAGCGCGCCTCGTAGCCGCCGCGCCGCAATGCTCGAAAAGGTCGTCATCGCCAACCGCGGCGAAATCGCGCTCCGCATCCTGCGCGCGTGCCGCGAGATGGGCATCAAGACCGTGGCCGTTCATTCCACGGCCGACAACAACCTGAAGCACGTCCTGCTCGCGGACGAGACCGTCTGCATCGGCCCGCCGTCGTCCGCCGAAAGCTACCTCAACATGCCGGCGATCATCGCGGCGGCCGAGGTCACGGACGCGGTCGCGATCCATCCCGGCTACGGCTTCCTCTCGGAGAACGCCGATTTCGTGGAGCGCGTGGAGTCGAGCGGCTTCATCTTCATCGGCCCGCCCGCCTCCGCGATCCGGCTGATGGGCGACAAGGTGTCGGCACTGCGCGCCATGAAGGCCGCCGGCGTGCCCTGCGTGCCGGGCTCCGACGGCCCGCTGTCTTCCGACCCGGACGAAAACCTGCGCATCGCGCGCGAGATCGGCTATCCCATCATCATCAAGGCCTCCGGCGGCGGCGGCGGGCGCGGCATGCGGGTGGTGCATTCGGAGGCATCGCTCATCGGCGCGATCGGCGTCACCCAGGCCGAGGCACGGGCGGCCTTCGGCAACGACACCGTGTACATGGAGAAGTACCTCGAGCGGCCGCGTCACGTGGAGTTCCAGGTGCTCGCCGACGCGCACGGCAACGCCATCCACCTCGGCGAACGCGACTGCTCGATGCAGCGGCGTCACCAGAAGGTGATCGAGGAAGCGCCGGCGCCGGGGATTTCCGAAGAGCAGCGCCAGAGGATCGGGGCGCGCTGCGTCCAGGCCTGCCTCGAGATGGGCTACCGCAACGCGGGCACGTTCGAGTTCCTGTACCAGGACGGCGAGTTCTACTTCATCGAGATGAACACCCGCCTGCAGGTCGAGCATCCGGTCACCGAAATGGTGACCGGCATCGACATCGTGCGCGAGCAGCTCCGGATCGCCGCCGGCGAAAAGCTCGAGATCCGCCAGGAGGACGTGCACATACACGGGCACGCCATCGAGTGCCGGCTGAACGCGGAGGACCCGAAGACCTTCATGCCGTCGCCGGGCCTCATCGAGCTGTGGCATGCGCCGGGCGGACCCGGCGTGCGCGTGGACAGCCACATCTACAGCGGCTACCGCGTGCCGCCCTACTACGACTCGATGATCGGCAAGCTGATCACGCACGGCAGCACCCGGGCGATTGCGATCGCGCGCATGCGCAACGCGCTGACCGAGATCGTGATCGAAGGCATCAAGACGAATGTCCCTTTGCACCAGGAGATCTTCCAGCACGCGGCATTCCAGGCGGGCGGAACGGACATCCATTACCTGGAGAAGAGGCTGGGGCTCTGAGCGAGGAGCCCGCGCGGATCATGCACATCGTCGCGAAGCCGGCATCGCAAGGCGCGGCACAGGCGCCGGGTCGATCATGGCGTGGCGCCAGTTCGTGATGCCGCTCGGCGCGCTGCCGGCGCAGGAGGTCGAGGCGCTCTTCTTCCGGCACGGCGCGCAGGCCGTGACCTTCAGCGACGGCGGCGACGTGCCCGTGCTCGAGCCGGCGCCGGGCGAGACGCCGCTCTGGCCCGACACCACCGTCACCGGCCTGTTCGCGGAGGACGCGGACACGCACGCGCTGGCGGAGGACCTCAAGGCCACTTTCGCGCTGGCCGTCCCGCCGCCGCACCGCGTCGAGACGCTCGCGGAGCGCGCCTGGGAACGCGAGTGGCTCCGGTACTTCCGCCCGCTGCGTTTCGGGCGTCGCCTGTGGGTACATCCCGGCGACGGCACGGTGGACGACCCCGCGGCCGTGGTCGTGCGCCTCGATCCCGGCCTCGCCTTCGGCACCGGCACCCACCCGACCACCGCGCTCGCGCTCGAGTGGCTCGACGGCCTCGACCTCGACGGCCGCCGCGTGCTCGATTTCGGCTGCGGCTCGGGCATCCTCGCGATCGCCGCGCTGCGTCTCGGCGCGCGCACAGCGGTCGCCTGCGACATCGACCCGCAGGCACTCTTGGCGACGCGCGACAACGCGCGCCGGAACGCCGTGGGCGAGCGCCTGGCGGTCGTGCCGGACGCCCCTCCGCCGCGCGGCGATTTCGACGTCGTGCTCGCGAACATCCTCGCCGACACGCTGGTCCGCGAGGCCGCCACGCTGGCGGCGCATCTCCGCCCGGGCGGCCGCCTGCTGCTGTCGGGCATTCTCGAGCACCAGGTCGAGTCGGTGCTCGCGGCGTATCGCACCCTGGTGGACTTCGATCCCCCCGCCGTGCGTGAATCGTGGGTCCGGATGACCGGCAGGAAAACCTAGGCGCGCGGCTTTTCATGTACACGCAGTGTCCCCATTGCCACGAGGTGTTCCGCGTCACGGCGGAGATCCTCCAGCAGGCGGCCGGTCGCGTGCGTTGCGGTGCGTGCACGCACGTGTTCGATGCGCTGGACGGTTTGTCCGAGACACCGCCGGAACCCGGGCAGAGCGGCGCTCCCCGGGGGCCCGGCGCGGACGGGATCAGGATCGAGGACACGGGCGTCGAATGGCGCGTGGTGGACGACGACGCCGACGATGCGGGCGACGAGGAGAGCGCGGACGCGAGCGCCATGCGCTGGTACGTCCACGACGAGGACGGCGAGCCGCCGAACGACCCGCGGATCCCGGAATCCGCGCAGAGCCGCGCACCGGCGAGCGAGGCATTCGACACGCCGACCGCGGGCGAGGAGCGTTACGACGACAACACGCCGCTGCCCGGCCTGCTCGACGACGACGACGAGGAGGACGAGTCGGTGCTCACGTTCACCGACATGCCCGCGCTGTCCGCGGACGAGCCGCCCGAGCCGCCCCCGGTCGACGACCCGGTGAGCGATATCGCGCTCGGCGAGCCGGAGGACTGGACGGACCTGCTCGCGGAAGTCGGCGGCGCCGATGCCCCGGCGGAAGCCGCCCCGCCGCCCTCCGTCGACTCCGAGCTCGAGCTCGCCACCGCGCCCGACGACGAGCCGACGGCCGAGCACCCGGTGATCGCCGAGCTGCCCGACGCGCCGTCTTTCGACGACGCGGAACGGCCCGGGCTCTCGCTGCAGGACGACGCAGAACCCCTGCCTGCCGACGCCGCGGTACCCGGCAGCGGCGAGGAGCTCACGCTGGTCGCGGACGAGGTCGCGGACGACGAGCTCGAGCTGGTGGAGGACGTCGCCGCGGAAGAGAGCCCCGCCTTCGTGCCGGTCGAGGACACCGCGGGCGATGCGCACATTCGCCTCGCCGAGGCACCGGATGCCGAGGAGACGGGGGAGTTCGAGAGCCTCGCCGGCCCGGCCGCGCAGCAGCTCCCCGACGACGTCGACCGGCTGGTCGAGGAAGAGCTGCTGCGCGCTTCCGGCTCGCGCCCGGCGCTCGCGCCGGATGCGGATGCCGGCGCCGCCACGCCGTTGCACGTCGAGACCATCGTCATGGAAGGCGAGGTCATCCGGAGCTCGCTGCACGGCGAGCTGGTGGCGCGCCTGGAGGACGAGCCGCCGCCGCCCGAGACGCCGGCGGCCGCTCCGCCGTTGCAGGAGATGCGCTCCCTGCGCGACACCTACATCCGGCTGCGCGAAGCGTTACCGGCCGGCGCCAGAGAGGATGCGCCGCGCCGCTGGCCCGGGATCGCCGCCGCCCTGGTGCTCACGCTGCTGCTCGCGGCGCAGCTCGTGCACTCGCAGCGCGAAGCGCTCGCCACCTGGCCGTTCGTCGGCGACACGCTCCGCCCGCTGTACGCGCGCATCGGCATCCCGATCACGCCCGACTGGGACGTCAACGCCTGGCAGTTCGACAGCACCCGCGGCACCACCGAGCTCGAGGATCGCATTCTCACGATCACGTCGTCGATCACGAACCGGTCGGGCCGCCCGCTGCCCTATCCCCTGCTGCACGTGTCGCTCACGGATCGCTACGAGGAGGTCGTCGCCGGTGGCATGCTCGAGCCTGCGGAGTACCTCGCGATTCGCTCGGCCGAAGGCATGATCGAGGGCGGCGCGAGCTTCACCGCGACGTTCACGATCGCGCCGCTTCCGGAACAGGCCACGGGCTACAAGCTGAACGTCTGTTACCCGCTCGCCGGCCGCGAAGCGCGCTGTGCGACCGGCGCATTCCGCCGCGACTGATCGCGCTGGACCGACGAGGCACGCGCGACGACCGCGATGCCGCAATGCACATCCGAGAAGTCGCATGAAGTTCGACGCCTAAAAGCGCGACCCGCTGGTGCAGCGCAATCCATCTGCAAAATCGTTGCCAGTTCGCACGTTCGCGCCAACTTTTTTTTGCCCGCGGCGCTCCTAGAAAACGCGGGCCGCCATGATATGATCGCGTTCCACCTTCGGCCCGTACCGGTGATTGGGGATCGACTTGCGCTCCGGTGGCCGCACTCCGTTTGATCGCCCGCACGGCGCTTCTTCCGTCGGCGATCGGACCGCGGTGCACCAGGCGACGTAAAGCATTGACGGAACCGGACAGGGCTTACGAAATTCGAGATGGTGTTTTGACGACTGCGACGTCCTGGTCACGAGCATCAGCTTTTGGGGAAGTTTCAAAAAGTGGTCAAGAAAAGAACCAGACGAAACAGGGAGCTTAGGACCTCGAGCAAAAAACCCTTGCGCAAACATACGGAAGAAGCTCTCGATCGTTATTTCGCCAGCCTGAACGGGGATCGTCCGGGGGATCTTTACGAGCTCGTTCTCGGGGAAGTGGAGCAGCCCCTGTTCAAGGCCGTGATGGAGTACACGCAGGGAAACCAGAGCCAGGCGGCCGGCATCCTGGGGATCAACCGGGGGACTTTGCGCAAGAAGCTCAAGTGTTATTCCCTGATCCAGTAGCGAGAACCGCGAGTATTCCCGCCCGCGCCGCAGCCGGATGCCGCCAGTGAAGCCACGGCGCGCGCTGCTCAGCGTTTCGGACAAGCGCGGCCTCGTGCCTTTCGCACGTGCGTTGTCCGCGCTCGGCATCGAGATCCTCTCCACGGGAGGCACCCGCCGCGAGCTGGCACAGGCCGGCATCGCGGCGGTGGAAGTGTCCGACCGCACCGGCTTCCCCGAGATCATGGACGGACGGGTCAAGACGCTGCACCCGGTCGTGCACGGCGGCCTGCTCGGGCGCCGCGGCATCGACGACGCGGTCATGTCCCGGCACGGGATCGAGCCCATCGATCTTCTCGTCGTGAACCTCTATCCGTTCGAGGAGACGGTCGCGCGCAAGGACGCGAGCTTCGCCGACGCGATCGAGAACATCGACATCGGCGGGCCGGCGATGATCAGGGCGGCGGCGAAGAACCACGCATCGGTGGCGGTCGTGGTGGATCCCGCCGATTACGACGACGTGCTTGCGCGCCTCGAGGCCGGGGGGCTCGACGACGAGTATCGTCGCCGGCTCGCGGCGCGGGCATTCGCGCACACCGCTGCGTACGACACGGCCATCACGCGCTACCTTTCCGCCGCTGCGGGCGAGGACGTGCTCGGCGAACGCTTCCTCTGGTCCGGCACGCGCATCAGCTCGCTGCGCTACGGCGAGAACCCGCACCAGCGGGCGGCGTTCTACCGCGACGCGCATCCCGCCGCCGGCTCGCTGGCCGCCGCGCGGCAACTGCAGGGCAAGGATCTCTCCTACAACAACATCGCGGACGCCGACGCGGCGCTCGAGTGCGTGCGGCAGTTCCAGGAGCCCGCGTGCGTGATCGTGAAGCACGCGAATCCGTGCGGCGTCGCGCTGCGCGACACGCTGCTCGCCGCCTACGAGCGTGCGTTCGCGACGGATCCCACTTCGGCCTTCGGCGGGATCATCGCCTTCAACCGTCCGCTCGACGCCGCGACCGCACGCGCCGTGCTCGAGCGCCAGTTCGTCGAGGTGATCGTCGCCCCGGAGATCGAAGCGGAAGCGCGCGAAGCGCTGCAAGCGAAGCCGAACGTGCGCGTGCTCGAAACCGGCACACCGGACGACAGCCCCGCGCCGGCGCTCGAGCTGAAGAAGGTCTCGGGGGGCCTGCTCGTCCAGGACGCCGATGCGGGCACGATCTCCGAGCAGGACCTCAGGGTCGTCACCCGGGTCGCTCCGTCGCCGGAGCAGGTTCGCGACCTCATGTTCGCGTGGCGGGTCGCGAAGCACGTCAAATCGAACGCGATCGTCTTCTGCCGCGAGACCGCGACGATCGGTGTCGGCGCCGGGCAGATGAGCCGCGTCTACTCGACCCGCATCGCCGCGATCAAGGCGGCCGACGAAGGGCTGGCGGTTGCCGGTTCCGTCATGGCGTCCGATGCCTTTTTCCCGTTCCGCGACGGCATTGATGCCGCGGCGGAGCACGGCATTGCGGCCGTCATCCAGCCCGGCGGCTCGGTGCGGGACGAGGAAGTCATCGCCGCGGCCGATGAGCACGGCATCGCCATGGTGTTCACCGGGATGCGGCATTTCCGGCACTAGGACCGAATCCAGGGCCGACACAACCAGGGCCCGGCGGCCCCCATCGGGAATCATGCGCCCCGGGCACCACGAACTCGGGGCACAATGAGCGGGTCATGAAAATACTGGTGGTAGGCGGCGGCGGGCGCGAGCACGCGTTCGCCTGGAAGTGCGCGCAGTCGCCGGCGGTGCGCGAGGTCCTGGTGGCGCCCGGCAACGCCGGCACGGCGCTCGAACCCCGCGTCCGCAACGTCCCGGTCCCCGCCGGGGACATCGAGGCGCTCGCCGCGCTCGCGGCGAGGGAAGCGGTGGACCTCACGATCGTCGGGCCCGAGGCGCCGCTCGTCGCCGGCATCGTCGATCGCTTCACGGCCGCGGGGCTCGCCTGTTTCGGGCCGACCGCGGCGGCGGCCGCGCTGGAAGGCTCCAAAGGATTCGCGAAGGCCTTCCTCGCGCGACACGGCATTCCGACGGCCGCATTTGCCACCTTCACGGAGCTCGAGCCCGCGCTCGCCTACGTGCGTGACCGCGGCACGCCGATCGTGGTGAAAGCGGACGGTCTCGCCGCCGGCAAGGGCGTGGTGGTGGCCACGACGCTCGAGCAGGCGGAAGCCGCGCTGCGCGACATGCTGGCGGACCGGCGCTACGGCGACGCGGGCAGCCGCGTCGTGATCGAGGAATTTCTCGAAGGCGAGGAAGCGAGCTTCATCGTCATGACGGACGGCGACACGGTGCTGCCGCTCGCCACCTCCCAGGACCACAAGGCGCGCGACGACGGTGATCGCGGCCCGAACACCGGCGGCATGGGCGCCTACTCGCCCGCCCCCGTGCTCACGCCGGAGCTCGAGCGCCGCGTGCTCGACGAGATCGTGCACCCGACGCTGGACGGGCTGCGGGCGGACGGCATTCCCTACCGCGGCTTCCTGTACGCCGGCCTCATGATCGCGCCCGACGGTTCCCCGCGCGTGCTCGAGTTCAACTGCCGCTTCGGGGACCCGGAAACCCAGCCGGTGCTGGCGCGGCTGCGCTCCGACTTCGCCGCGCTGTGCGCCGCCGCGGCCGCCGGCCGGCTGGCCGGGCAGCCCGTCGCCTGGGATCCGCGCGCCGCGCTCGGCGTCGTGATGGCGGCCGAGGGCTACCCGGGCACCTGCCGCACCGGGGACCGCATCGAGGGCCTCGACGACGTCGTGGGTGACGACGTCAAGGTGTTCCACGCGGGCACGGCGCAGGCGAACGGTGACGTCGTCACGAGCGGCGGCCGCGTGCTGTGCGTGGTCGGGCTGGGCGACACGGTGGCCGCCGCGGCGGAGACCGCCTACGCGGCCGTCGCGCGCATCCACTGGCGCGGCGCGTTCTTCCGCCGCGACATCGGCTATCGCGCCATCGCGCGCGAGCGGGAGGCCGCGGCGTGCTGAGCCCGGCGGAAGCGCTGGCGGCCATCCACGCGGCGCTGCGCCCGTTCGCTTCCGCGCACGTCCCGCTCGAGCAGGCCGTCGGGCGGGTGCTGCGCCAGGCCGTGCACGCGGAGCGCGACCAGCCGCCGTTCGACCGGGTCACCATGGACGGCATCGCCATCGCGTGGGACACGTTCGCGAGCGGAACACGGCGCTTTCCCGTGCAGGGGCGGCTGCACGCGGGGGAACCGCCACAGGCGCTCGCCGACCCGGCGCATTGCATCGAGGTCATGACCGGCGCCGTGCTGCCGGAGCGCGCGGACTGCGTCGTGCCGGTCGAGCACGTCACGCTCGGCGAAGGCGTCGCGGAAATCGCGGCCGGCTACGTGGCCGAACGCCGGCAGCACGTGCACCCGCGCGGCTCGGATCATCCCGCCGGCACGGAGCTTCTCGCACCCGGGGCCGTGATCCGCCCCGTGGACGTCGCGGTCATCGCGTCCGCGGGCCTGACCGAAGTCGAGGTGGCGCAGTCACCGGCGGTGCGCGTCGTGTCCACGGGCTCCGAGCTCGTGCCCGCCGGCCGGCCCGTCGCACCGCACCAGGTGCGTTCCTCGAACGGTCCCGCCATCGTGGCGATGCTCCGGGAGCAGGGCTTCAGCGATTGCGCGCACGAGCAGCTCGCCGACGAGCCCGACTTGCTCGCAGGGCGGTTCGAGCGCCTGCTGGACGAGGCCGCCGTCCTGATCCTGTCGGGCGGCGTGTCCATGGGAAAGGCCGACTTCGTGCCGGAGGTGCTCGCATCGCTGGGCGTCGAGCGCGTGTTTCACAAGATCCGGCAGCGCCCGGGCAAGCCGATGTGGTTCGGCACCGGGCCCCGCGGGCAGGCGGTATTCGCGCTGCCGGGCAACCCCGTGTCCGCGCTGGTGTGCTGCCGGCACTACGTCCTGCCGGCGCTTTTTGCCGCCAGCGGACGCCCGCCTGCGCCGCGCGAGCACGCCGTGCTCACCGAGGACGTCACGTTCGCGCCCGACCTGACCGCTTTCCTGCCGGTACGGCTCGCGACGGACGACGGCGGCGTCATCCGGGCGCAGCCGGTGCCCACCAACACGTCGGGTGACTTCGCCGCGCTGCGCGGCACCGACGGCTACGTCGAGCTCGCGCGCGAGCAGTCGCAGTTCCCGCAAGGCACCGCGGTCCCGCTCTACCGCTGGTCATCCCCGTAGGCGCGCGCGCCACGCGAGCTTCGCCGCTTCGCGGCGGGAGCCGCGACGGCCACGAGGGGTCGCGCGCAATGCGCGCTCCGGCACGGGAACGGGAGCGGTTCGTCGCGCAGTGCGCGCTCCTTTGCTGCGGAGCGCGCTGCCGCGCGCCTAGCGCTTCATCGCCTCGAAGAACTCGGCGTTGGTCTTCGTGTCCTGCAGCTTGTTCAGGAGGAACTCGATCGCGGCGAGCTCGTCCATGGGATGCAGCACCTTGCGCAGCACCCACATCTTCTGCAGTTCGTCGGGCTCGGTGAGGAGCTCTTCCTTGCGCGTACCGGAGCGGTTGATGTTGATCGCGGGGAATACGCGCTTCTCGGCGATGCGGCGATCCAGGTGGATCTCCATGTTGCC
Organism: Woeseiaceae bacterium; assembly: GCA_035304345.1. Lineage (GTDB taxonomy): Bacteria > Pseudomonadota > Gammaproteobacteria > Steroidobacterales > Woeseiaceae > IDS-8. The sequence goes on from DATGQE010000025.1 coordinate 34,977, forward strand.
GGTGCCCTTGAACTCCTCGTAGATCACCTCGTCCATCTTGGACCCGGTGTCGATCAGCGCCGTCGCGAGAATCGTCAGGCTGCCGCCTTCCTCGATGTTGCGAGCGGCACCGAAGAAGCGCTTCGGCCGATGCAGCGCGTTGGCGTCGACACCGCCCGTCAGCACCTTGCCGGAGGACGGCACCACCGTGTTGTAGGCACGGGCAAGGCGCGTGATCGAGTCGAGCAGGATCACGACGTCGCGCTTGTGCTCGACCAGCCGCTTGGCCTTCTCGATGACCATCTCCGCGACCTGCACGTGACGGCTGGCCGGCTCGTCGAACGTCGAGGACACGACCTCGCCCCGCACGGTGCGCTGCATCTCGGTCACTTCCTCCGGCCGCTCGTCGATGAGCAGCACGATCAGGATGCATTCCGGATGGTTGGCAGCGAGCGCAGTGGCGATGTTCTGCAGCAGCATCGTCTTGCCCGCCTTCGGCGGCGAGACGATCAGGCCGCGCTGGCCCTTGCCGATCGGCGCGACCATGTCGATGATGCGCGCCGTCAGGTCTTCCGTGCTGCCGTTGCCCTGCTCGAGCTTCAGCCGGTCGCGCGGGAACAGCGGCGTCAGGTTCTCGAAGAGGACCTTGCTCTTCGCGTGCTCGGGCGGCTCGTGGTTGATCTCGCCGACCTTGAGCAGCGCGAAGTAGCGCTCGCCGTCCTTCGGCGGCCGGATGAGGCCGGAGACGGTGTCGCCGGTGCGCAGGTTGAAGCGACGGATCTGGCTCGGGCTGACGTAGATGTCGTCAGGCCCCGCGAGATACGAGCTGTCGGCGGAACGCAGGAAGCCGAAACCGTCCTGCAGTATCTCGAGCACGCCGTCGCCGTAGATGTCCTCGCCGTTCTTCGCGTGCGCCTTCAGGATCGAGAAAATGATGTCCTGCTTGCGCGAACGCGCGAGATTTTCGAGTCCCTGCGATTCGCCGAGCTCGACGAGCTCGGCGGCGGGACGTGTTTTCAGCTCTGTCAGGTTCATGACGTTCTTGCTCTGGGCGAGCTGTTCCGGCGGAATGACGTCCAGGCTGCCCGCCTCGTCGTCCGGGAACTCCTCGGACTGAGGCCGGCGGCGGCGGCGTCGATTCCCCCCCTGGCCGTTGGAATTCTTCGGCTTGGCCGACTGCTTCGGACGGCTGCGTGTTTGATTACCCAAATATCCTCTCACAGGTTGGATTCCAAAAACTCGGTTAACTGGGATTTAGACATGGCGCCCAGTTTCTGGGCATGGACGGAACCGTTCTTGAACAGCATCAGCGTCGGGATGCTGCGAATACCGTACTTCGGCGGCGTCGCGGGATTTTCGTCGATGTTGAGCTTGGTGACGGTGAGCCGGTCCGCGTATTCGTCCGCGGCCTCGTCGAGCAACGGCGCGATCATCTTGCAGGGGCCGCACCATTCGGCCCAGAAATCCACGAGTACCGGCTTGTCGGATTTCAGGACGTCGGATTCGAAACTCCCGTCCGTCACGTGAACGATTTTGCCGCTCACCGGGTTGCTACCTCCACAATGGTCACAGGCATGTCACAAGGTATTGAATCTGGCGAGCCGCCTCGCCCTCTCCCCCGGGGTCGACGGCCGGCCCGCAAAACGGATGAACCCGCCTGGGCAATCAGGCACTATCGCGGCTTTTCGCGGCGGCTATTGCGGAATTCTTCTGTGGAATTCGTTGATTGCGAACTTGGCAGGTGCGACGATTGTCGCGTCGATAGTGTCAATTGGACCCCTTCGCGAGGCATTTTGCAAGCCCCCGACCGCATTTTTCCACCGACGGAACATGACTGAAAGCCATCTGAGCGATCTCAGATTCGACTCCCTTCCACTCGACGATTCGTTGCGCCGGGGCATCCTGGAGGCGGGTTTCGAATACTGCACTCCGATCCAGGCGAGCGCCCTGCCGGTCGCGCTGCGCGGCGAGGACGTCGCCGGCCAGGCGCAGACCGGCACGGGCAAGACCGCCGCCTTCCTGATCGCGGCTTTCCAGCGCCTCCTGACCCGCCCGGCGCCGAACGGCAGCGGACCCCGGCAGCCGCGCGTCCTGGTGCTGGCTCCGACCCGCGAGCTCGCGGTGCAGATCGCCAACGATGCGCAGGTGCTCGGCCGGCACACCGGGCTCGAGACGGGCATCGCGCACGGCGGCACCGACTACGAGAAGCAGCGCCGCCGCCTCCAGGAGGGCGTGGACGTGCTGGTCGGCACCCCCGGCAGGCTGATTGACTACTACAAGCAGGGAGTGTTCCGCCTCGACCGGGTCGAGGTCGCCGTCATCGACGAGGCCGATCGCATGTTCGACCTCGGCTTCATCCGGGATATCCGCTACCTGCTCAGGCGCCTGCCGCCGCCCGACAAGCGGCTCAACATGCTGTTCTCGGCCACGCTCTCGCACCGCGTGCTGGAGCTCGCCTACGAGCACATGAACGATCCCGAGCTCATCCGCATCGAGCCCGACAAGGTCACCGCCGATCGCGTGCGCCAGGCGATCTTCTTCCCCTCGAACCCCGAGAAGCCGCCCCTCCTGCTCGGCCTCATCCGCGAGATGGGCAGCGCCCGCATCATGGTGTTCGTCAACACCAAGCGCGAGGCCGAATGGCTGGAGGCGTTCCTCGGCGCCAACGGCGTGCACGCGAAGGCCATCTCCGGGGACGTGCCGCAGTCGCGCCGGCTCTCCATGCTGCGCCGCTTCCAGAGCGGCGAGCTGCCGGTGCTGATCGGCACCGACGTCGCCTCGCGGGGCTTGCACATCCCCGACGTCCAGTACGTGATCAACTACGACCTGCCGCAGGACCCCGAGGATTACGTCCATCGCATCGGGCGCACGGCGCGCGCCGGCGCCGCCGGCGACGCCATCAGCTTCGGTTGCGAGACCTACGCGATCCACCTGCCGGAAATCGAGGAGTTCATCGGCCACAAGATTCCCGTCGCCACCTTCGACCCCCGGGACCTGCCCGAGACGATCGAGCCGTCGCGGAAGCGGCGCGACGGCCGCCCGCCGCGCGGCCGCCGTTCCGGCGGCACGAACGGCAACGCGCGCCAGGACCGGCCGCGCCCGCGCCGGAAACGCGCGCCATGAGCGGCGCCAGCGAAGCGGCCGGGCTCCTCGAGCCGGTCGCCGAGATCGCCGAGGACGCCGGCCGGGCCATCCTCGCCGTCTACGAGACCGAGTTCGCGGTCGATGCGAAGGACGACGACTCCCCGCTCACGCAGGCGGACATGGCCTCGCACCGGCGCATCATGGCCGGGCTCGCCGCGCTCACGCCGGACGTTCCGGTGCTGTCCGAGGAAGGCGGGCTGCCGGAGTTCGCCGAGCGCCGCCAATGGCGCCGCTACTGGCTGGTCGACCCGCTGGACGGCACGAAGGAATTCGTGAAGCGCAACGGGGAATTCACCGTCAACGTCGCCCTCGTCGAGGACCACGTGCCGGTGCTCGGCGTGGTGCACGTCCCCGTGCGCGGGGTCACCTACGTCGCCGCGCCGGGGACCGGCGCCGAGCGCCGCGACCGCGACGGGGGGCGGTCCCCCATCCACGTGGCGATCGAGAGCCGGCACCCGGTCCGCGTCGTCGGCAGCCGCTCGCACCGCGGCGCGAGCCTCGACGCGTTCCTGGAGCGCCTGCAGGACTTCGAAATGGTGCCGATGGGCAGCTCTCTCAAGTTCTGCGTGGTCGCGGAAGGCGGCGCGGACGTGTACCCGCGGCTCGGCCCCACCTCGGAATGGGACACCGCCGCGGCCCAGGCCGTCGTCGAGCAGGCCGGCGGCGCCGTCTGGACCCTCGACGGCGAGCCCCTGCGCTACAACCTGAAGCCCGACATCCTGAACCCCCACTTCGTGGTAGTGGGACCACAGGACCACGATTGGCTCGGGATTCTCTCGGCCGCCCGGTAACAGGACGCCCCCGGCTTGCGCTACTATTCCGGTGTCGCGGCAACTTCTTCGCCAGGGCCCGCCGTTCGCAGTCCATGACTGACGACAAGATCGACACCGAGTGCTTCAAGCACCATGAGCGCCTCCGGGAACTGCGCATCAGCCACCGTGACCTCGACTACCTGATCGACAAGCTGTCGAGCGATCCCTTGGTCGACCAGTTGCGCATCCGCCGCCTCAAGAAGCGGCGCCTCGTGCTCAAGGACATGATCGCGCAGCTCGAGAGCGAGCTGATCCCGGACCTCGACGCCTGACGGCCGGTCGGGCGACCGGGCCGGCCGCGCGGCGCGCTACGTCCCGGCGGCGGCCGGCTGGCCCGCCTCGCTCAGCGTGAGCGACAGGATGCTGTGGCGGATCTCCTCGCCGAGCACCAGCCGCGCGTCCTCGGCGATCCGCTCGAGATCCTCGTCGAACTCGAGCAGGCCGTTCGCGTTCCGCCGCAGCACGTCCTGCTGGCGCAGCTTGCCGATGAAGTCCCTGAACAGCACCTTGTCGAAGAAGTCCGGCGAGTGCAGGCCGTAGATCATCGACAGCCGCTCGGCGCTCTGCTGGCACAGGGTCTCGAGCTGCACGCGCGACAGGACGCCCGAGCCGTGGCGGAACAAGAGCGCGATCACGAGATAGAACCGCTGCAGCATCGGCACCATGGACTGGCCCAGCATCAGGAGCTGGTAGGCGTGCGCCGACCCCGTCGGGGGACGCACCAGCACGTCCTCGTCGCGCGACAGGATGCCGAGCCCGATCAGCGCCTCGATGCCGTCGGCCACCACCGCCTCGATCTCCTGCTCGTCCCACTTGAGCGTGAGCTCCGTTTGCATGAACGGATAGGTCAGGCCGACGAGACGCACCACCTCGGCCTGCGGGAGCCGCCGCGCGTGAATGAAGCAGCACGCGATCGAGGCGGGGATGGCGAACAGGTGCTGCACGTTGTTGCGGAAGTAGGTCATGAGCACCGCCTGGCGCTCCGCCATGTGCAGCACGTCCCCGAGGGGATGCACGATGCGGTGGATGACGCCCATTTTCTCGCCGTGCGCGATGATCTCCCCGGGCTCCATTTCCGGCAGCGTGACGTCGTCCGAATAGCGGAACCGCGACAGCAGGTCCAGGCTGAGCCTGAGCTGCCGCGTGAGCTCGAGCTCACCCATCGCCTGTTTGGGCGTGGACAGCAGGATCGAGGCGAGCAGGCTGATCGGCGTGACCGCGGCCGCCGAGTTGATGCCGCGCATGATGCGGTGGCCCAGCTCCTCGACGACGTCGTTGAGCCACGGGGAGCGTTCGTCGGCCTGCCCGTTCTCCCGCCACCCCGGCCTGAACTCGTCGAGGACGGAAGCGAGCTCGATCGGCTCGCCGATGTTCACGTAGACCTTGCCGAAGTTCTCGCGCAGCGCCTTCACCGAGCGGATCAGCCCGAACAGCGATTCCTTCTGCTTCTCGGCGCCGCCGAGCTCGCTGATGAAGCTGTCGCCCTCGATCAGCTTCTCGTAGCCGAAATACACCGGGACGAACGCGATCGGCCGGCGCGGGGCGCGCACGAACGAGCTGACCGTCATGGCCAGCATCCCGCCCTTCGCCTGCAGGAGCCGGCCGCTGCGGCTGCGGCCGCCTTCCACGAAGTACTCGATGGCGTGGCCGCGCGTGAGGATCTGGTGCAGGTAGGCGTTGAACACCGTGGCGTACAGGCGGTTGCCCTTGAAGCTGCGGCGCAGGAAGAACGCGCCGCCGCGTCGCAGGATGGAGCCGATGATCGGCAGGTCGAGATTGATGCCCGCCGCGGTGTGCGGAATGCTGAGGCCGTGCTGGTACACGATGTAGGGGAGCAGCAGGTAATCGAAATGGCTGCGGTGGCAGGGCACGTAGACCAGCTCGTGCTCGCGCGCGAGCTCGTGCAGCCGGTCGACGCCGTGGTGCTCGATCCCGTCGTAGATGCGGTTCCACAGCCAGCTCAACGTCCGTTCGATCACGCGAATCGTCGGATACGAGATGTGGGCCGCAATCTCCTCGGCGTAGCGGCGGGCGCGCCCCCGCGCGCGCTCGAGCGCCAGCGGGTCGCCGTCCGCCTCGTCCTCGATGACGCTCACGACGGCGGGATCGTTCAGGACGTGGTTCAGCAGCGTGCGCCGGTGCGACAGGTCGGGACCCAGCGTCGCGGTGCGCTGCTTGCGGAAGTGCACGCGCAGGACGCGCAGCACCTTGCGATAGGCGACCTTCGGATCGTCGATGCCCTGGATGATCGTGCCGAGCGCCAGCGGCTCGCTGAACCGGAGCAGGGTATTGCGGCCGTGCACGATCGTCGCGATCAGCTTGCGGGTACGGCCGGCGACTTCCCAGTTCTCGAGGAACAGGAGCCTGAACCACGAACGCTCCTTGTCCGGCGAGCGCCCCCAGTAGATCGCCACCGGCACGAGCATCAGCTCGTGCCCGCCGCTCGCCATGCCGGTCTCCACCAGGCGCCTGAGCCGCGTCGAGCCTTTTTGCCGCCGCCGGAACAGGAACCCGCTCATGCGGCGCAGCACGAGCAGCGACGGCTCGCGCACGGTGCCGTAGTCGAGCGGGTCGTGCGGTGAGGGCAGGCCGTGCTTGCGGCAGGCGTTGTCGAGCGCGAGCGTATCCGCGAGCCCGCCGGTTTCGAGCACGTAGCAGACCGGTGCGTTCGCTTCGGCCAGCAGCGCCGCCGGGTCCTCCGGCTGGATGACCGGTCGCGCCCAGCTCGCGAAGATCCTCCCGGCCAGCCGTTGCCACGGTCGAAACAGTAGGTTACCTGCGCTCATCGAGGCGCCATGTTACCGAAACGGCCGCCGGCCGGGGTGAGCGGAGGGGGAAACTGCACCGGGACGGCCGGGGATGCGGGGCCGGCCGTTGCTTTCACCGGTACCTTGCGCAATGCTGTCGCGCCTGCCTATGCCGTCCCGCAAGAGCAAACCCGCGGCGGGTGACCGCGCCGGTCGCCCGCCATTGCCCGACGTCGACGACCGCCACTGGGCGTGGTTCCTCGACGTCGACGGCACCCTGCTCGAGATCACGCGACACCCGGACATGGTGACCGCGGATCGCGCCCTGGTCACCCTGTTGAAACGGCTGAACCGCGCGTGCGGCGGCGCCGTCGCGCTCATCAGCGGCCGCAGCATCGAGCAGCTCGAGACCATTTTCAACCCGCTCACGCTGGCCGCCGGCGCTTCCCACGGGCTGGAGCTGCGGATGCCGGACGGCAGCGTACGCCGGCTCGGCCGCCCGCTGCCGGAAGACGCCGCGGCGCGCATCGCCGAGTTCGCCGCCAGCCACGAGGGCCTGCTGCTCGAACGCAAGCCGCTGTCCGTCTCCGTGCACTATCGCGAGCGCCCGGAGCTGGAGCCGCTCGTGCTCGAGACGTTGCAGCGCATCCACGAGGGCATGGATAATGACTTCCGCCTGCTGCGCGGGAAGATGGTAGTCGAGATCACGCCCGCGGCGGCCAACAAGGGCAGCGCGATCCGTACGTTCATGGAAATGCCCCCGTTCGCGGGCCGGCGGCCCGTGTTCGTCGGCGACGACCTGACGGACGAGGACGGCTTCCTGGCCGTCAACGAGATGGGAGGCATATCCGTGCGCATAGGCGACTCCCGCGAAACCGCCGCCCGCTGGCACTTCTCGAGCACGGCCGAGCTCCGGAAGTGGCTGCACGGCTCCCTGTACCTCCTGTAGGGGTCCGTACCGCGCCCGGCCGGAAGCGCGGATCGGGGCGGCTCGCCACCGCCCGCCGGCGCCGGGCCTCGCACGATGCGCGCGCGGGCGCCGCCTGAACCAGTGGAACAATCAAAGGAATGAGCGACCTCAACCTCGGTGTCATCGGCAATTGCCAGATCGCGTCCCTGATCGACCAGAAGGGCGTGATGGTGTGGACCTGCCTGCCGCAGTTCGACGGCGATCCCGTTTTCTGCCGCCTGCTGCGGTCGGAAGAGAAGGCGGACCTCCCGGGCTACTACGCCGTCGAGCTCGAGAACTTCGCGCGTTCGGAGCAGCGCTACCTGCCGCACACGGCCATCCTCGAGACCGTGCTGTACGACACCCAGGGCAACGCCGTGGCGATCACGGATTTCGCGCCGCGCTACACGTATCTCGGCCGCATGTTCAAGCCGATGATGCTGATCCGCGGGCTGCGGCCGCTGCACGGGCAGCCGCGCGTGCGCATCCGCCTGCGGCCGACGTACGACTACGGTGCCCACCCCTGCCGCGTCACGCACGGCAGCAACCACATCCGCTACCTGTCACCGAACCTCGACCTGCGCCTGACGACGGATGTCTCGCTGACGCACGTCCTGGAGGAGAACTACTTCGTGCTCGACCGGGACCTGCACCTCATCCTCGGTCCCGACGAGACGATCCAGCAGTCCGTGCACGAGAACTACCGGCATCATCTCGACGAGACCGCGACGTACTGGAGAACCTGGGCGCGCGGCCTCGCGATACCGTTCGAGTGGCAGGCGGCCGTCATTCGCGCCGCGATCAGCCTGAAGCTGTGCACGTTCGAGGATACGGGCGCCGTGATCGCCGCCATGACGACATCTATCCCGGAGGCTGCCAACAGCGGCCGCAACTGGGATTATCGCTACTGCTGGTTGCGCGACAGCTGGTTCGTCGTGCAGGCGCTGAACCGCCTCGGCGCCACGCGCACGATGGAGGACTACCTGCGCTACATCGTGAACGTGGCCACCGATGCCGCAAACGGGCCGCTGCAGCCCGTGTACAGCATCACCGGGCGCGCCGATCTCGAGGAGCGCGAAGTGACCTCGCTCGACGGCTACCGCGGCATGGGGCCGGTGCGCGTGGGCAACCAGGCCTACGAGCAGGTGCAGAACGACGTTTACGGCACCGTCATCATGGCCGCGACGCGCTATTTCTTCGACCAGCGGCTCAGGCGGCCCGGGCTCGAATCGCAGTTCCTCCGCCTCGAGGAGCTCGGCGAGAAGGCGGCTGCGCTGTACAACCAGCCGGACGCCGGCCTGTGGGAATACCGCGGCCGCAAGCGCGTCCACACGTTCTCGAGCATCATGTGCTGGGCGGGCTGCCAGCGACTCGCGCGCATCGCGGTGCAGCTCGGCAAGCCGGACCGCGCGGCCTACTGGGGCGAGAAAGCGACCGCCATCCACGCGTTCGTCTGCAAGGAAGGCTGGGACGATTCGCAGAAGGCCTTCACGGAGGCGATCGGCATACCGGAAATGGACGCGAGCCTGCTGACGATGCACGACCTCGGCTTCCTGAGTGCCGACGATCCGCGCTTCGTGTCCACCGTGCGTGCCATCGAGAAGCACCTCAGGCGCGGCAAGCACATGTTCCGCTACAGCGCGGCCGACGATTTCGGCGAGCCGGAGAATGCCTTCAACATCTGCACGTTCTGGTACATCGACGCGCTCGCCGCGATGGGGCGCACCGAGGAAGCCCGGGACCTGTTCGAGAACATGCTCGCCTGCCGCAACCACCTCGGCCTGCTGTCGGAGGACATCGATCCGAACACCAACGATCTCTGGGGCAACTTTCCCCAGACCTACAGCATGGCCGGCATCATCAATGCCGCCGTCCGGCTGAGCCGCGACTGGGAGGACGTGCTGTGAGCGCGCGCGATTCCGCCGTCAAGCGGCGCATCGTGGCCGTCTCCAACCGCGTCGCAACCCCGAGCCAGGCCGACGAGGCGGTCGGCGGGCTGGCCGTCGGCGTGCTGGGCGCGCTCGAGGAGCACGGCGGCATCTGGTTCGGCTGGAACGGCGACCTGAAGCTGGACGCCGGGGGCGAGCGCCGGCTCGAGATCGAGAAGCACGGGCGCATCCGCTTCGTGGGCATCGACCTCGACGAGGGCGAGTACGAAGGCTATTACAACGGCTTCAGCAACAAGGTCCTGTGGCCGCTGTTCCATTACCTGCTCGGCTTCATCCAGTACCGACGTGCCGACTTCGAGGCCTACCTCCGGGTGAACGCCACCTTCGCGAAGCACCTCGTCCCCCTGCTCGAGCCGGACGACATCATCTGGGTGCACGATTACCACCTGATTCCCCTCGCCTCCGAGCTGCGCAAGCTGGGCGCGGACCAGCCGATCGGGTTCTTCCTGCACGTGCCGTTTCCCGGATACGACGTGCTGCAGGTGCTTCCGGACCGCGATTTCATCCTGAAGGCGCTGTGTGCCTACGACGTGGTCGGCTTCCACACAGCGCGCGACCTCGCCTCGTTCAAGGACGCGGTCACGCAACCCGCGATCGGCGCCACCCTCGAGCAGGATCACATCGCGTTCGGCGGGCGGCGCGTGGTCGCGGACGTGTTCCCGATCGGCGTGGACGTCGACCTCCTGGCCCGGTTCGCCACGGAGGCGCAGGGCGATTCGGAAGTCACGCGCACGCTCCAGAGCCTGGGCGACCGGCAGTTCATCATCGGCGTCGACCGGCTCGATTACAGCAAGGGCCTGGAGGAGCGCTTCCGTGCCTATGCCCGCTTCCTGGAGAAGTACCCCGAGGCGCGCGGCACCGTGTCCTACACCCAGATCGCGCCGCCGACGCGGGTCGGCGTACGTGCCTACGAGGAGATCCGGCACAGCCTGGAGCAGACCACCGGTGCGATCAACGGGCGCTTCGCGACGCTCGACTGGGTGCCGCTCAAGTACATCAACCGCGGCCTCAACCGGCGCGGGCTCATGGGCCTGCTGCGCCTCGCGGACGTCGGGCTCGTGACCCCGATCCGCGACGGCATGAACCTGGTCGCCAAGGAGTTCGTCGCGGCCCAGGACCCCGCCAACCCGGGCGTGCTGGTGCTCTCGGAGCTCGCGGGTGCCGCGCGCGAGCTGCAGGACGCCGTGCTCGTGAACCCGTACGATACGGACGGCGTCGCCGACGGCATCCACCGGGCCCTCACCATGCCGCTGGCCGAGCGCAAGGAGCGGCATCATGCGATGATGTCCGTTCTCAGGCGAAACGACATCGTCGCGTGGCGCGACCGTTTCGTGGCGGCGTTGCTCGCATCGAGGCAAGGGGACCATGAACGCGGAACTGAAGGCTGACTCTCTCTGGCTGATCGCGGACGTCGGCGCCACCTCGGCCCGCTGCGCCCGCTACCGTCCTTCCGACCGGCGCATCGCCGACCTCGCCATCTACAAGAACGACGACTTCGCCGACCTGCGCACGCTGCTCGAGGGTTACCTCGAGACCGGCGAGCGGCCCCGCTACGCCGCGGTCGCGATCGCCGCCCCGATCTCCGGCGACGACGTGCGCATGACCAACCGCGAGTGGCAGTTCAACCGGCTGGAGCTGACGCAGCAGCTCCGGCTCGAGGACCTGCACGTCATCAACGATTTCCATGCCGTGGCATTCGCGCTGCCCGACATCCGCAACAAGGATCTCGCGGAAGTGGGCAAGGCGAGCGCGTACCGGAAGGGCACTCGCGCCACGCTGGGCCCCGGCACCGGGCTCGGCGTCGGCGCCTGGGTCGACGACGGCGAGCGCGGCGTGGCGATGGTCGGCGAAGGCGGCCACGTGACGCTGCCCGCGCGCAACGAGGAGGAAGACCGGATCATCCAGCGCCTGCGCGAGCGTTTCGGCCATTGCTCGGCGGAGCGCGTGCTCTCCGGCCCGGGCATCGTGGCGCTGCACAACGCGATGCACGGCGACGAGATGAAAACCTCCCGCGAGATCACGAGCGGCACGGTGGACCCCAAGTGCCGCGCCACGATGGAGCAGTTCTTCCGCTTCCTCGGCAGCGTCGCCGCCGATCTCGCCATGACCACGGGGGCGCTCGGCGGCGTGTACATCGCGGGCGGTATCGTGCCCGACCACATCGAGCAGATCCGCGCCTCGACCTTCCGCGAGCGCTTCGAGGACAAGAACCGCTACCGCGGCTACATGCAGGCCATCCCGACCTACGTCATCACCGACCCGACGCCGGGTCTCACGGGCCTGGGCGCCTACATCCGGCGCCGCGTCCTCTCGCTGTAGGAACCGCGCGCCGCGTCCTGCAGGGCGCGCATCTCGCGCGCGACCTTCTGGTGCTCGTTCGGGCCTCGGCGGCACCGACGTCTGCCACCGCATCGCTCATTCGAGACTCGGTGGCGCCGACGCCTGCTGCCGCATCGTTCATGCCCGTTTGCGATTGAAGCTTAAGCTACGCCGCGACCGGGCATGAACGATGCTCGGGGGCGGGTTCGCTGCGCGGGCTGTGTGAGCGTGCATCGCGGGACCGGGGATACCTGCCGTCGTCGGTCGTGCGCCACGCACGCTTTACGGGGGCGGGCGCTCGTCGTCCTGCTTGGGCTCGAGCGCCTCGTCGATCGCCTGCTTGTGCTCCATGAGCCGGCTCTCGACCGCCTCGGCCCTGTCGATCGCCTCCTGCATCGGCGCGGCGAGGCTCTCCTCCGGCTCCTCGCCGGCACCGCCGCAGGCGGCCAGCAGACCGAGTGGCGCGAGGGCGGCGGCGAGCAGCAGTCTGCGGTTAGTCATGGTCGTTCTCCTCCGGGCAGTTGCGCGATGCGTTCGACGAAGCGCGTGAGGTAGGCGTTGATCTCCTCGATCTGCTCCGTCAGGCGGTGGTCGCCGTCGAGGAGGTGCAGCGTGGCGCGCGCCCGGCGCGCGAACTCCACGCTCCGCTCCGGCGGCACGACGTCGTCCCGCCAGCCGTGCACGATCTCGAGCGGCGCCTCCGGCACCGGCGGCAGCGGCACGCCGTATTCCGTGAGGTCGAATGCCGGCGCGAGCACGAACACGCCCGCCGGGCGGACGCGCGCGGCCGCCGCGGTGGCGACGTAGCCGCCCATGCTGGAGCCCACGAGGACGAGCGGCCCGGGCACGTCCGCGCAAGCCGCCACGAGCTTCTCGACGCGCGCGGCGGGCTCCGCCATGCCGCGGTAGTCGATGCTGTCGGCACGGCAGCCGAGCGCCCGCACCGCGGCCGCCATGGCGGTGATCTTCGTGCCCCAGGGCCCACTTTCCTGGCCATGGGAGAACAAGACGGCAGGTTTTTCCATTCGCACACCTCTTCAGGCACCGTCCCAGGCGGGGGACGGCTTCCACAACAGCTCGTCGAGATCGGGCGTCCAGCGGTACTCCCGCATGTCGATCCGCCCCCCGATCACCGGCACGTCCTCGGCGCGCAGCAGGCGGACCTGGCGTTTGTACGACGGGCTCGACGGCGGGAACGCGAGGCGGCCCGAGGACAGCACCACGCGATGCCACGGGACGTCCGAGCGCGCCGGCAGCGTCCGCAGCGCGTAGCCCACCTGGCGCGCGCCGCGCGGGACGCCGGCGATCCCCGCCACCTGCCCGTAGCTCGCGACACGGCCCGGCGGGATGTCGCGCACCACCTCGCGAATGCGCGCGAGACGCTTTTCCGTTTCGTCCCTGCCGCCGCCGCGTTTCACGACTGGCGCGCCCCGGCGAGCCCGAGCCGCGCGCGGATCTCGCGGCGCGCTTCCCGGAGCACGGACTCGCGATCGAGGCTCTCGAGGATCTCGTGCACGAGGCGCTTCGGCCCGCCCGCGCCCCAGGACTTGCCGCGCGCCAGGTACTCGCCCGCCGCGCGTCCCACGACGTACGTGCTGTACCACGCGATCGCGCCCTGCGCGCCCGCCGTCAGGATCGTCGACAACCCGAGCGTGCCCACCTTGAGCGCGCTCGAGACGAAGTGCAGCGCCCACACCGTGCCCATCAGCGCCGCCGCCTCGGCGACGATGATGCGCACGAGCGAGCCGGCCTCGCCGCGGCCGAGCGGCAGCCCGTAGACCTTCGAGAGATGCACGATCATGCCGATGTCGATGAACGCCGCCGCGAACAGGTCCGCGACCGGCACCGGGTTGAAGGCGACGGCGACGCCCTTCGCGACGCACCAGGTGCGGATCACGCGATCCGCGATCTCGCGCCGCGCTTCCAGTATGCGCCTTCCCACGTTGTCGCTGAGGTCTGCCGCGAACAGGCTCGCGTTCATCGCGGCGAGCGTCTTGCCCTCGGCCTCGAAGATTTCCCACAGCCGCAGCCTGAGCCGCTCGACTGCCGGCGCGCGCGGCCGTTGCACCGTGGTCTCCGCTCCCTTCTCGTCGATCTCGACGACCGTCTGCGGCCGCGGATCGGCGGCCACCGCGATCACGTCCGATGCCGCCACGAGCCCGTCCGTCTTCCTGCGGATGGCGGCGAGGAGCGACTCGAGCTCGTCGCTGGTGTACTGGTCGGCCTTGTTCAGCGCGACGACGACCGGGCGGCCGCGCCCGAGCAATGCCTTGAGCGCCTCGCGCTCGCTTTCGGTCATGTCGCCGTCGATGACGAAAATCACGAGGTCGGCACGGCCTGCCACTTCCTTCGCGAGCGCTTCGCGGTCCTCGCCGCCGGCTTCGTCCAGCCCCGGGGTGTCGATGAGGAACACGCCGCCTGCCTCGACTTCCCAGGGCTCCATGTGCGAGGCGCGGGTCTCGCCGTGCAGCGGGCTCACGCTGAACCGGCGCTCGCCGATGAGCGCGTTGAGCAGCGACGACTTGCCGGTGCCGACGCGGCCGAACACCGCGATGTGGAGGTGGCCGTGCTCCAGTTTCTCGAGCATGGCTCGCACCGCCGCATAGTCGCTCGCGAGCGATTCGCGGATGCCGGGCGGCAGGCGGGGGTCTTCGACCAGGTCGCGCAGGCTTTCGCGTGCGAGCGCGAGGTGGTGCGCGCCACCGTCACCCGGCGGCGTCGTCTCCTTCGCGTTGCTTCCGCTCCACGGCCAGCGCCATCCGGGCCACCTGCGGAACACCCGATTCAAGATGCTCACTCAAATCTTCCTCGAATTCCCTGGCGGCGGCTTCCGGGCGCAGGCGGCCGTGCTTCTCGAGGGACAGCACGAGGCTCCTGCCGAGTGCGTCGAAAATGAGGCCATAGGCTACCGCATGCACGAGCCCGCCCGCGACGGTGCCGACGCCCGGGAACGCTTTCAGGCCGTTGCCGGCGATCGCGAGGCTGAGCGGCAGCGCGCGCCCGACGCGGCTCTGGCTCAGGGTGAGGAATTCCTCGATGTCGAGGTCGCGCGGTGCCGTGCCGTAGAGCTTGCAGAGCGCCCGCGTCATCGTGGTCCCGATGTAGCCCTGTATCACGATGTCGGTTCCCGGGCTGACCGCAGCGAGCGCGCCGATCACCGCCTTGCGCGTCGAGCTGCGGATGATCTGCTCGGCCCGCTGCTTGCGGTAGCGCTGCTCCGCTTCGTCGAGCTTCTGCGCCGCGAGCGTGAACACGGCGCGGTCGCGGCGCTCGTCGAGCTCGGCGATCTCCTCCGCGAGCAGCCGGTTGATCGCCACCACGAGCACCCCCACGTCGGCCGGCCGCTCGCGTTTCGCGACCGTCTCGCTCCCGTCCGGCCGCCGCTCGACCACTTCCACGGCGCCGCCCGCCGACACGGCGACGACGCGATCGCGCGTCACCTCGCCGCCAAGGTCGCTCAACCGGTCGAGCAGGCGCTCCATGAGCTCCGCCTGCTCGGCGGCGTCGTAGCGGTCGGACTTGTTCATGACCAGCACGAGGGGCTTTTCGAGGTCGAGCAGCCAGCGGATCGTGTCCCGGTCGGCGCGCGTCAGGTCGCCCTCGCACACGTACAGCACCACGTGCGCGCGGCGCGCTTCCTCGCCGGCGAGCTCCTCGAGCGCCTTGACCTCGCCTCCCGTGCCCGGCACGTCGGTGAGCAGGACGTTGGCGCCGGTCGCGTCCTTCCAGTGGTAATGGCGTACCTCGACCGTGGAGCCGCCGACGGGGTCGATCGTGACCTCGGCGTCCGGCACGAGCGCCCGGATCAGCGAGCTCTTGCCGCTCGAGATTTCGCCGAAGAAACACAGGTGCACCGCTTTCGCCTGCCGCCTCGCCGCGAGCTCGGCGAGCTCCGCGCGGGCGCGGGTCGTGTCGATGCCGGCCGAATCCGCCGCGCGCAGCCGCGCTTCGATCTCGGCGCGCGTGAGGCGCGGCAGGTACTCCGGGTCGCGCCGCGGCTGCCGCCTGATGACGAGGCGCCAGATCAGCCACACCGCGGCGAGCGACAGCCCGATGAGCACCGCGAGCCAGCTATAGAGGAGCCCGGACGAGCCTCGCGACAGCCGTTCCCAGACGTCGAGCGCGGACTGGGTCACGAACAGGAACGCGGCGACGGCGATGATGAACAGCACCGCGATGAGAAAAGCGATCGCGAGCCTCACGAGACGGTCGATTTTCATGGCGCAGAGGATACCCGCGACCGGCCGCAGGCACACGCGAGGCCGCGGCTATAATGGCGCCGTGAACATCGCCATCATCGAAGGCCACCCCGACGCGGGCAACGGGCATTACTGCGATGCGCTCGCGGCGGCGTATGCCGAGGGGGCGAGGAGCGCGGGACACCAGGTAAGGCGCATCGCCGTGGCCAGCCGGCGCTTCGCGTGGCTGCGCTCGAAGGCGGAGTGGGAGCAGGGCCCGCCGCCCGACGGCCTCGAGGAGGACCAGGCGACGATCCGCTGGGCCGAGCACCTGGTGCTCGTCTACCCCTTGTGGCTGGGCTCGATGCCGGCATTGCTCAAGGGCTGGCTCGAGCAGGTGCTGCGCCCGGGCTTCGCCTTCGGCAGCGTGTCGGGATCACGCTGGAAGCGGATGCTCAAGGGCAAGTCGGCGCACATCGTGGTCACGATGGGCATGCCGGCGTTCCTGTACCGCTGGTATTTCGGCGCCCACAGCCTGAAGAGCCTCGAGCGCAACATCCTGGGCTTCGTGGGCATCGCGCCCGTCCGGGCGACCCTGATCGGGCGGGTGGAAGGCCGCGCGGCGCGGCGCCGGCGCTGGCTCGAGCGCGTGACGGAGCTGGGCCGTAACGCCCGCTGAGACTCCCGAACGAAGGCCACCACCCCGGTCACGACGCACCCGGCCATTCAGGCTCCCCGGCCCTCGATCCTCGCCACGCACCGGCGGGTCACCGTTACGCGCGCGCCGGGTCCGCCGTTATAGTGTGCGCGGGCCTTGGGTGCAGGGGGGACACGACATGAACGACCGTTCGCGCGCGGGACGCGCTCGCACACGGCGCGCGCCCGCCTGCCTGCTCGCCTGCCTCGTGCTGGCCGGCGTCGCCGCCGCCCAGGACAGCGTCTACGTCCCCGACGCGCTCGAGCCATGGCGCGCGTGGGTGCTCGACGGCCACGAGCACCGCGCCTGCCCGTTCTTCTTCGACCGCGATCCGGCCGACGCCGGGCACGCCGTCTGCGCCTGGCCCGGCGTCCTCGAGCTCGCGGTGGACGAAGGCCGGGCCCGTTTCACCCAGGCCTGGACCGTGTACGCCACCGCGCAATGGGTGCCGCTGCCCGGGGACGCGAACCGCTGGCCGGAGGCCGTGACGGACGACGGCCGTCCCGCGGGCGTGGCCGAGCGCGACGGGCGCCCTGCCGTTTGGCTCCCGCCCGGCCGCCACGTGCTGAGCGGCACCTTCGCGTGGGCCGAGCGGCCGCGCACGCTCGCCGTGCCGCCCGCGACCGGCATCATCGCGCTGACCATCGACGGCCGTCGCATCGACCGGCCCGAGCGTACCGGCAACAGCTTGTGGCTGGGTGAGCGGGAGGCCGCGCCGCGCACGGCGGATGCACTGGACGTGCGGGTGCATCGCCTCGTCGAGGACGGGGTGCCCACCCGCCTCTACACGCGGTTCACCGTCGACGTCGCCGGGCGCCAGCGGGAGGTTGTCATCGAGCCCGCGCTGCCGGCGGGTTTCATCCCCACCGCCCTGGCCGGCGGCCTCCCGGCACGGCTCGAGGGCGACGGGCGGCTGCGCCTGCAGGTGCGGCCGGGCACCTTCGAGGTGAGGCTGGACGCCCGCGCCGCGGACGTGCTGAACGAGATCCCGGTGCCGCGCCCGGTGAGCCACCTGCCGGGAACCGAGATCTGGAGCTATCGCGGCAACGACCGCCTGCGGGTCGCGACGCCGGAAGGACTGGCGCCCGTGGATCCCGAGCAGGTCGACGTGCCGCCGGAGCTCGGCACGCTGCCCGCGTTCCGGGCGGAGGCCGGGCAGGTTCTCACGCTGGTCGAGCAGAGCCGCGGCCGCGCCGGCGGCGGCGACCGGCTGGAGCTCGCACGCGTGCTGTGGCGCGACTTCGACGGCTCGGGCTTCACCTTCGGCGACCGCCTCACCGGCCGCCTCGACGATCACTGGCGGCTGGACATGGCGCTGCCCTACCGGCTCGGGAGCGCCGCGGAGCACGGGGACAACCTCTTAGTCACGGCGGGACCGGGCGAGGGCCTCACCGGGGTGGAGCTCCGCACGCAGGAGCTCATGCTCGAAGCCTTCGGCCGACTGGAAGCGCGGGGTGCCGTGCCGGCGAGCGGCTGGCAGGCGCGACTCGACGGCCTGCGGACCGAGCTCTACCTGCCGCCCGGGGAGAAGCTCCTGGCCGCGGCCGGCGCGGACCGCGCGCCGGGCGCCTGGGTCGAGCGCTGGCGGCTGCTCGATTTCTTCCTCGTGCTGATCGTGACGCTCGCGGCCGCGCGCCTGTTCGGGCGCCCGGCGGGCGCGGTGGCGCTCGTCGCGCTGGTGCTCTCCTGGCACGAGCCCGGCGCGCCGCACTGGGCATGGCTGAATGCGCTCGCCGCGTTCGCGCTGGCGCGCGTGGCGCCGCCCGGCCGCCTGCAGCGTGCCGTGCTGGCGTACCGGGCGTTGAGCGTGGCGGGCCTCGTCGTGCTGCTGGTGCCGTTTCTCGCCGGCCAGCTCCGCGTCGCGATTCATCCGCAGCTCGAGCGGCAGGCGGAGCGAGCCGTCGGGCCGTCCGACGCGGCCGTCAAAGCCCACGCTCTGGCACCGGCACCGGCCCCGGCCGCCGCCGGGCGCGCCGCCCGGCTGGAGGCGACGCAGGCCGAGGCCGCCGTGCCGGTCATGATGCGCGACAGCGGTCCGCGTTACGCCCGCTATGCACCGAATGCCGTGGTGCAGGCCGGGCCGGGCCGGCCGACGTGGCGCTGGAGCCGTTACGACCTCACCTGGAGCGGCCCGGTGGACGCGGAGCGCACGCTGCGGTTGTGGATCCTGCCGCGCTGGCTCGTGAGCACGCTGCGGGTCGCGGCGGTGCTGCTCGTCGGCGCGTTCGTGGCGAGCTTCGCGCTCGAGATGCTCGGCCGGCGCCGGCGCGATCTTTTCGGCGCACGCCCGGGCGGCGGGAGCGGCCACCCCGGCGTCACCGCCGCCGTCACCCTTGCCCTGGCGCTCGGCCTCGCCGTGCCGCCGCGCGCCGTGGCCGACATGCCGCCGCCGGAGCTCCTGCAGGAGCTCGGGCAGCGCCTGCTGGAGCCGCCGCCCTGCACGCCGCGCTGCGCGGAGATCGTTGCCGCCGTCATCGCGGTCACGCCGGAGGCGCTTAGCATCACGCTCGAGGTGCATGCGTACGCGGACGTCGCGGTCCCGCTGCCCGGCTCCGCGGCCGGGTGGCGGCCGGAGCGGGTCGCGATCGACGGCACGGCGACGCCACCGGTATACCAGCGGGCGGACGGAACCTGGTGGATCCGCGCTCCCGGCGGCCGCCATCGCGTGGAGCTTTCCGGCCCGTTGCCGCCCGTGGCCGGCCTGGACCTGCCCTTTCCCGCCGTGCCCCGGGTCGTGGACGCGCGGGCGGAGGGCTGGACGCTCGCCGGCGTCGAGGACCGGCGGCTGCGGGCCGGCTCGCTCACCCTGACCCGCGTGCGGGGAGACGCGGACGGCGACGCCGGCGCCCGCTGGGAAAGCAGCCGTTTCCCGGTATTCGTGCGCGTCGAGCGCACGGTCGAGCTCGATCTCGAGTGGCGGGTGAGCACGACGGTGCGCCGCGTCGCGCCCGAGCAGGGCGCGATCACGCTGGAAATCCCGCTCCTGCCCGGCGCCTCGTTGCTGACCGCCGACCTGCCGGTGGTCGACGGGCGCGTGCGGGTCGCCTTCGGCCCGTCGGACGAGGTCGTCACGTGGACGGCGGCCCTGCCGCGCGTCTCACCGCTCGTGCTCGAGGCGCCCGCGGACGCGCCGTGGACCGAGGTGTGGCGCTTCGGCGTGGGCAACGTCTGGCACGCGACCTTCGACGGCATACCGGAGAGCCAGCCCAGGGCCACGGGCGGAGCGCGCATCGCGGAGTTTCACCCGCGCGGCGGCGAATCGCTGGTCGTCGAGGCCACGCGCCCGGATGCCGTCGCGGGCGCGACCCTCGCGTTCGATGCCGTCGCGCTCACGACGGAAATCGGCGCGCGCTCGCGCACGTCGACGCTCGAGCTCGGCTACCGCAGCACGCGCGGCGCGCAGCATCCGATCCGGCTGCCGGAGGACGCGCGGCTGCTCGACGTGACGATCGACGGCCGCCAGGAGCCGCTGCGCCTGGCAGCCGGCGGCGAGCTCGGCCTGCCGATCCTGCCGGGCGAGCACCGGGTACGGGTGCGCTGGCAGCAGGATGCGGCGGCGGGCACCCGCGTCCGGACGCCGGACGTCGATCTCGGCGCAGCCGCCGGCAACGTGGCGCTCGACCTCGAGCTGCCGCCCGACCGCTGGGTGCTCGCGACTTCCGGCCCGCGACTCGGGCCCGCGGTCATGTACTGGCCGGAGCTCGCCGCGATGCTGCTCGTCGCGTGGCTGCTCGGCCGCACGTCGCTCACCCCGCTCACGACCCGGCACTGGCTGCTGCTCTCCCTCGGGTTCAGCACCTTCGCCTGGCCGGCGCTCTTCCTCGTGATCGCGTGGCTGCTCGCGACCGGCGGGCGCGCGCGCCTACGGCTCGCGGACGACGTGCCGCGCTGGCGTTTCAACCTGCTGCAGGTCGCGCTCGCGGTGCTCGCGCTCGCCGCCCTGGCCGCGATCCTGGGGTCGGTCCCCTCGGGCCTCCTCGGCGCACCGGACATGCACGTGGTCGGCAACGGCTCATCGGGCCATCATCTGCGCTGGTTCGCCGACCGTGCGGCGGGACCGCTGCCGGGTGCCTCCGCGTTGTCGCTGCCGCTGTGGGCCTACAAGGCGCTGATCCTGGCCTGGGCGCTGTGGCTGTCGTTCGCCCTGCTTCGCTGGCTGCCGTGGGCGTGGCGTGCGTTCTCCGCCGGGGGGCTGTGGCGCGCTCGAGCGCGCACGGCGCCGGTTTGACTGCGCCCGCGCAACCGGTATGTTGAAGGTTCTCCCGCACTTCAAGGGAATGCGCATGACCCGCTCGCTGCCCGGGATCGCCGCCTGCGCCGCGCTGCTTTTCGCCGGCGCGACGGCGACGTTCGCCCAGGAGGGAAACTGGCGCCGGGTCGAACCCGAAAACCTCGTGGTGCTCACGCTGCCCGACGGCGAGGTCCTCATCGAGCTCGCGCCTGCGTTCGCGCCGCGCACGGTTGCACAGTTCAAGGAGCTGGTCGCGAACGGCTTCTATGACGGCCTCGAGTTCTACCGCGTGATCGACGGCTTCGTCGCGCAGGGCGGCGACGGCAGCGACATGGCGGGCACCGCACCGGCGGTCTCCCTGCTGCCCCCGGAGTTCGAGCGCGCGTGGTCGGACGAGCTGCCGTTCGTGAGCGTGCAGCGGCCCGACATGTTCGCGCCAGAGACCGGCTTCATCGACGGCTTCGCCGCCGCGCGAGACCCCGAAGCCGGTCGCGTGTGGCTGACGCATTGCCCGGGGATCGTGGCCATGGCGCGCAACAACGAGCCCGATACCGGCAGCACGGACTTCTACATCGTCATCGGGCAGGCGCCGCGCTACCTCGACCGGAACCTGACGATCTTCGGCCGCGTGATCGACGGCATGGAGGTGGTGCAGCGCATCCACCGCGGCCGCGTCGAGGCCAACGGCATGATCCCCGAGGGCGAGCCGCGCACGCCGATCCTCGACGCGTCGCTCGGCACCTCCCTGCCGGCCGCCGAGCTCGGCGTCGTCGAGGTCGAGGACACCGGCTCGGCCGCGTTTGCGCGCGTGCTCGAAGCACGGCGCGTGCGCGGCCCGCCGTTCTTCCATCACCGTCCGCCGGAGGTACTGGACGTGTGCCAGGTCCCGGTGGCCACGCGCCGCCTGCCGGCAGCCGCCGCGGCGGACGAGACGCCGCCGGAGCCGGCCCCCGGAGGTGACGCGCAATGAGACGCGCAACGGGACGCACGATCACGCCGGCCGCGTGCCTCGCACTCATGGGTGCGCTGCTGGCCGCGAGCGCGCCCGCGACGGCCTACGAGATCTACAAGTGGACGGACGAGGACGGCGTCGTGCATTACGGCGACGAACGCCCGCAAAGCGCGCCGTCCCCGGTCGAGACGCTGCACGTGCCGGAAACGAACTCCCCGGACTACGACCCCGCCGAGGCCCGCCGCGCCGCGATCGCCGAAGCCGGGCGCATCCGGGAGGCGCTGGCCGCGCGGCGCGAGGCGCGCGCTGCAGAAGAAGCGCAGGCGCGGGCGCTCGAGGCCGAAGCCCGGCTCGCCGAGCTGGAGCGGCGCGTGGCCGCCGCCGAAGAGGCAGCGTACGCACGCGCCATCCGCCTCCCCTTCGCCTTCGTCCCGCGGCACCACGGGCCATTCCCGCCGCACCGCGAGCACCGGCCGCCCCGCGACGTGCACCGGCTGCCGCCGGGCGACCGGTCCGGCTGGCCGGGCCCGGTCGAGCCGGCCGAGCCCGCCGCCCCCGGCTTCAGGGCTCCCGACCCTCGCTGAGCTCCCCGGCGTCCGCGGGCGGCGACTGCCGCGCACGGTGCTGGCGCAGAAGCTCCATGCCGTAGTCGTTGCCGTTCGGCGTCCGCACGACGACGTGCACGTGATCGGGGTCCGGGGGACCGCTGTCCTCCGGCTGCCTGTGATCGAGCTCGATCAGGATCACCGGGCTGAAGATGCGATAGTAGTACGCACTACCCGGTGCATCGCCGCCGATCCAGGCGAAGTAGGTGCCATCGAGGTGCTCCTTCGCCTGCGACAGCCAGGTTTCGGCATGTCCTTCGCGCAGGTTGCTCACGTACAGGGCGATGAGGTCGACGAGCCGCGCGCGCTGCTCCTCGTTCATGAGCGCGGCCGGGATGCCGACGTTGTCGAGGCTCGCGTTGTCGCCGGACGCTTCCGCGACCGCGTCGTTGCCGTCTTTCGATTCGCGCAGGATCGCCATGCTGCGCTGTGCGTCGGAGAGCGCGCGCAGCATCTCGAGCCCCCCGGCTTCTTCCTGCCGCAGGACGTCCGTGGCCGCCCGCGATCCCGCACGACCGGCACGCGGCCCGGCACCCAGCGAGAGGGGCGTCAGCACGACCTGGTCGCCGAGCACGAAACAGTTGATCACGAGGTGATGGCCTTCCAGCCGCCAGCCCCAGGGCCCGGTGGCGGAAGGCTCGCCCCTCACGGTCATCCAGTAGCGCCCTTCGTCCGGCGAAGCGAGGCTCATGATGTCACGTACCCGGTCGAATCCTGCGGGGCTCAACGAAGCCGCGAGCAGGTCGAGCGCCGCCTTGCGCGCACGCTCGTCCATCTCCGCGAGCGCAATGCCGCGGCGTGTCGCATGCCCGTGGTTCGTCCACTGGCGCCATTCCGGATCGTCGATGCGGAACGTGCTGCGCTCGCGTTGGGCCGGGGTCAGCGCGGCCAGGAACGCGCGCGCGGCTTGCGCGAGCGGCGCGGTCGATACGCCCGTCTCCTGCAGCCGGTACAGGCCGTACACGGGTGCGCCGTTCGCGGTGACGCCGACGAACGGCTCGTCGGCGCCGCCAGGCGCCACGGTCCCGCCAGGCGCGGTCCCCGCGTGCTGGCCGGCGCCCGCCGCGCCGGCGAGGGCGAGCAGCGCGAGGCAGGCGTGGCGCGCCGCGCGGAAGGCTCCGATGAGGTGCATGGGGGGATTGTACGCAACCCGGCGCGGCACTCGATGTCCCCAAAAAGCAACACATTTCCGTGCAGATTTCCCGAACGGATTGCCCGATAATGCGTCCAACCCGGCGGCATTCCGGTCGTTGCCGCCCAACGCCCCGCCAGGCGGGGCGTTTCTGCGTTGTGGAAATGCAACGGCGGAGCCGGGGTTCATCACGCTAAGGAGAAGCACATGACGACTCGACTTGGGCAAACCGTCGCGGGCGTTTCCGCCGTGTTGCTGCTGGCGGCTGCCGGCAACGCGGCCGCCGAGTTCGACTACAACTACGCCGAGCTGCGCTACATCGACACGGACCTGGACGCCGGGCCGGTCGACGCGAGCGGGGACGGCTTCGAGATCGGCGGCTCGCTGGAGCTGACACCGGCGGTGCACGTCTTCGGCAATTTCCAGAGGCTGGACTTCGGCCGCGGTGTCGACGTGTCCGCCTTCGAAGTGGGCGGCGGCTATGCCATGCCGCTCGCGAGCGGTGCGGACCTGGTGGCCCGGCTGTCGTACATCGACGGCGAGATCGACGCCGGTCCCGTGGACTTCGACGACTCGGGCTTCGGCTTCTCGGCCGGGTTCCGCCACATGTTCCATCCGCAGTTCGAAGGTCGGGCATTCATCAAATACGTCGACCTCGACGAATCGGGTGACGAGACCTCGATCGAGCTGGCGGGGGACTACTTCGTCAGCCGGGAGCTCGCCCTCGGCGCTTCGCTCGAGCTCGGCAGCGACGTCACGACCTGGACGCTGGGCGCTCGCTGGTATTTCGGCGCGCGCGGCCGCTGATCCCGATCCGCACGCACGGAGCCCGGCGGCGCGCGGCGCCGCCGGGCTCTTTCGTTTCTGCCCGTTCCACATGGCGGAACGACGGCGGTTGACAGCGCGCGCATCGTGCATTGTAAGCTTCCGGGCCCAGCTCTTGTGGTAGCGGCGAAATGCCGACCTGCATCGCATTCTTCCACGGCATCAACCTGGGTGGTCGCAACAAGTTGCCGATGAAGGAGCTCGTCGAGCTCTTCGAGGAAATCGGCATCCACGGCGCGAAGGCGGTGCTGCAGAGCGGCAACGTCGCGTTTCGCTGCTCCCGCCCGCAGCGCCCGGAGGTCGCCCGGCGCATCGTCGCTGCGATCCAGCGCCGCTACGGTTTCGAGCCGCGGGTCGTCGTGCTGACCATCCAGGAGCTCGAGCACGCGGTGGCGGCGAACCCGTTCATGGATGCGCGCAAGGATCCGCTGCACCTGCACCTGTGGTTCCTCGAGGAGGTGCCGGCAAACCCGGACCTCGAGCGTATCCGGGCGCTGGCGAGTCGTACCGAGCGCTGGAGCCTCGAACGGAAGACCTTCTACCTGCACGCGCCGGACGGCCTCGAAGCCTCGAAGCTCGCGCCGGCGGTGGAAGAGGCCCTGGGTGTCCCAGGCGTCGAGCGGAACTGGCAGGTGGTCACCCGGACCCTCGAGCTGGGCTGGGACCTGCCCTGACCGGCCCGCCGGCGGCGCCCCGGCCCCCCCGGCCGTGAAAAGCGGCGTTTCCGCCCCAATACTGGAAATTTCCTGCCCGATCGGCGCGACGGAAGCCACGATGAAGTTCAAGGACTACTACGAGGTGCTGGGCGTCGACCGCAACGCCTCACAGGACGACATCAAGCGAGCCTACCGGCGGCTCGCGCGCAAGTACCATCCGGACGTCAGCAAGGAGCCGGATGCCGAAGCGCGCTTCAAGGAAGTGCGCGAAGCCTACGAGGTCCTCAAGGACCCGGAGAAGCGCGCCGCCTACGACCAGTTCGGCGAGAACTGGAAAGCGGGCCAGGATTTCGAGCCGCCGCCGGGGTGGCAGGCACGGCCGGGTTTCACGGGCGCAGAGGGCTTCGCGGCCGGCGACTTCAGCGACTTCTTCGAGACGCTGTTCGGCGGCGCACGCGGCGGCGGTTTCACGTTCCGCACCGGCGGACGCATGCGCGGCGAGGACGTGAGCGCGACGATCCGGATCCCGATCGAGGACGCGTATCACGGCGCCACGCGCACGGTGACGCTCGAGATGCCGGAGCTCGACGCCGCCGGCCGGCCGGTACGCCGCCGCCGGACCCTCAACGTGAAGATCCCGAAGGGCATCACCGCGGGCAGGCGCATCCGGCTCGAGCGGCAGGGCGGCCCCGGCTTCGGCGGCGGACCCCCGGGCGACCTGTACCTCACGGTGGAGTTCGAGCCGCACCCGGTCTATCGCGCGCAGGGCTCCGACATCTGGGTCGAGCTGCCGGTGACGCCGTGGGAAGTGGCGCTCGGCCGCAAGGTGAAGGTACCGACGCTCGCCGGCACCGTGGACCTCAAGATCCCGCCGGGCTCCGGCTCGGGCAAGACGCTCAGGCTGCGCGGCCGCGGCCTGCCGGGCACGCCGCCAGGAGACCAGTACGTCGAGCTGAAGGTCGTCGTGCCGCCGGCGACGGACGCCGGGCTGCGCGAGCTGTACGAGAAGCTCGAGCGCGAGCATGACGTCAACCCGCGTGCAAAGCTCGGAGTCTGACGATGAACGAGCGGATACAGGACGAGCTCTCCGGTGTCGTGCTCGACGAGCGCGTGACGTTCACGCTGTCCGAGTTCTGCCTCGCCTGCGGCGTGCAACGCGAGCTCGTCATCGAGATGGTCGAGGAAGGAGTGATCGAGCCCGCCGGTCGTGACGAGTCCGGCTGGATCTTCTACGGCGCATCCGTCGTGCGCGCGCGCACCGCGCTGCGCCTCGTGCGCGACCTCGAGGTCAACTGGCCCGGCGCGGCGCTGGCGCTCGACCTGCTCGAAGAGCTCGGCAGGCTGCACGGTCGTTAGGCGCAACGGGCAAGCGCGCCCCGGCAACGGAACCGGGAGCGTGCGCGCCGCGTCTCGCGGCGGTGCTCACCCGGCGTATGCCCGAGGCGGAAACGGAACGGATGCAGGCAGGAGACTTACGAAAAAAATGGCAACTGCAGGAGCCCGCGTCGATAGCAATGGGTACCGTGAATGATTGGGAGCACTATCTCGGAACGGGCTCCTGCAGTGCACGAAAACGAAGGTGCGCTCAGCACAGGTTGAGCATCACCGGGCGGCGGAGCATGCCGTCAAAACGCAACCGACCTTCCCTCCCCTGAACCTGAACGTCGATCCCGCCGTCGCGAATTGCGCAATTTGTACATCAGGTTTTTTCGTTTCGCAAACGCCAGGCGCGCATTTTTCGCACGCCGGGGTGGCGACGCTCACCAGGCGATGCCGTAGTCTTCGCCGAAGTCGCTCGCTGCTCCCCACATCGTTCCGTGCTCGCGGTCGAACCAGATCGCGGTGATCGGACCCGAAGTGCGTTCCGCCGTTTCCACGTCGTAGCCCATCTCGCGCAGCTCCTGCTGCACCCATGAGGGCACGTCCTTGCGCACGACGAGGCGACCGGGCTCCGACGTGTGCGCGCCGAACGAGCTCTGCATCTGGTAGCTCGTGATGTTCGCCGCCTCCGCGGCCTCCTGCACGTTCATGCCGAACTCGACCACGTTGAGGAAGAACTGCAGCAGGTTCTGGTCCTGCGTGTCCCCGCCCTGCACGGCGAACGAGAGGAATGGCACACCGTCCTTGAGCGCCATGCCGGGCGTGAGCGTCGCGCGCGGGCGCTTGCCGGGCTCGACGACGTTGAACGGGTTGAGGCGCGGGTCGAGCACGAAGCTCTGCATCCGCTGCGACAGGCCGACGCCGGTCCTGCCGGCAATGAACGCCGGGATCCAGCCCCCGCTCGGGGTGACCGATACCACCCAGCCGTCCGCGTCGGCCGCCTGGATCGAGGTCGTGCCGGCGCGAAACGCCTCTTCGCGCGACATGGTACCCGCCTGCTGGAATCCCGCTTCGCCCTGCGCCTCGGCGGGCGGCGGCACGGGCGTCCACTGCTCGAGCAGGTCGAGCCAGGGATTCTTCTCGTCCTGGTAGGGATACGGATCGCCGGGCTTCACGGTCTCGTCGTTGCGCGTCCAGTCGATCTCCGCGTACCGCGCCGCCGCGTACTCCTTCGAGAGCAGGCCCTCGATCGGTTCCTCGGGCGGGAAGTACGGATCGCCGTAATAGAAGTCCCGGTCCGCGAACGCGAGGTTCATCGCCTGGTACAGGGCGTGGATGTAGCGCGCGCTGTTGTAGCCCATGGACCGCAGGTCCGCATTCTCGAGGATGTTGAGCGCCTGCAGCATCACCGGTCCCTGCACCCAGTGCGTGAGCTTGTACACGTCGATGCCGCGGTAGCGGGTCGTCACCGGCTCCTCGACATAGACCTGCCAGCGGTCGAGGTCCTCGAGCGTGATGAGGCCGCCCGCCGCCCGGGTGGCGCGCACCAGCTCGCGCGCGATGTCGCCGCGATAGAAGCGGTCGTACGCGGCCATGATCGCCTCCTCGCGGCTCTTTCCCTCCGCGAGCGCCGCGGCCTCGGCCTCGACGAGCTTGCGCAAGGTGACGAGCAGGTCCCGCTGCCGGAACATCTCGCCGGGATACGGCGCCGCGCGCCCGGTTCCGCCCTCTTCCCAGTGCGGCAGGAGCACGCGCCGCGAGTCCGGCCACTGGGCGATCGTGTCGCGGTGCCGTTCGATGTTGTCGGCCTGCGCCGCCTCGATCGGGTAACCGTCCGCCATCTGCATCGCGGGCTCGAGCACCTCCTCGAGCGACAGCGTGCCGTACCGCGCGAGCATGACCATGAGGCCGCCCGGCGTGCCCGGCGTCACCGCCGCGAGCGGTCCGTACTCCGGCGGGTACACCATGCCCTTTTCGCGAAAGAACTCGACCGTGGCGCCGCTCGGCGCCACGCCGAGCGCGTTGATACCGATGACCTTCTGCTCGCGCGGATCGAAGATGAGTGCCTGGGTTTCGCCGCCCCAGCCCAGCGTGTCCCACATCGTCGACGTGGCCGCGAGCATCGCGCACGCCGCATCGACGGCGTTGCCGCCGCGCTGGAAGATCATCGCGCCCGCGGTGGCGGCCAGCGGCTTGCCGGTGATGGCGACCCACTGCTTGCCGTGCAGCACCGGCTTCACCGTCCGCGCCTGTGCGGCGGGCACGAGCGCCAGCGCGGCCGAAATCGTGACGAGGAGAACGTTCCTGATCCTGCGAATGGCCATGTACCACCTCTCCGGGTGTTGGCGAAGGACGACAGGGTGCAACAAACCGGGGACGATGTGAATGGTGCCGAAAGGTACACTCTCCGGATGCAACGGAGGAAAGCGGGTCCGCTGCGCCGCCTGTGGCGCGCGGCGGTGATCGTCGTCCTGGCAGCGCTGGTCGCCAGCGTCGCGCTCGTGCTGCCGCTGCGCTGGATCGCGCCGCCGGTGACCGCGTTCATGCTGCAGGACGACAGCGGCCGCGTGCCGGTCGCTTACGCGTGGACGGACTGGGACGCGCTGGGCGACGCGGCGGCGCTCGCCGTGGTCGCGGCCGAGGACCAGAAGTTCGCGCAGCACTACGGGTTCGACCTCGCCTCCATCCAGGACTCGGTCATGCGCTACCGGGACGGCGGCTCCCTGCGCGGCGCCTCGACGATCACGCAGCAGGTCGCGAAGAACCTGTACCTGTGGCCGGGCCGGAGCTTCCTGCGCAAGGGCGTCGAGGCGTGGCTCACCGTCGTGCTCGAGACGCTGCTGCCGAAGCGGCGCATCCTCGAGATCTACCTGAACGTCGCCGAGCTCGGGCCGGGATTGTACGGCTTCCCGGCCGCGAGCCGCGAGTACTTCGGCAAGTCGCCGGCGGAGCTCACCGACGCGGAGGCCGCGCTGCTCGCGGCCGTCCTGCCGAACCCCATCGCGCTGCGCGCCGACCGCCCGTCCGACTACGTGCGAGGGCGGCAGGACTGGATCCTGCGGCACATGCAGCGACTGCGCCGCGAAGGCTGGCTCGCGCTCCTCTGACGGCCGCGCGACCCGCCCTCAGCCCTGCGACGCGATCCACGCGTCGATCTTCGTCTCCAGGAGATCGAGGGGCAGCGACCCGTCCTTCAGCACCTCCGTGTGGAACGCCTTCACGTCGAACGCCTCGCCGAGCGCGGCTTCCGCGCGGTTCCGCAGCTCGCGGATCCTGAGCTGCCCGATCTTGTAGGAGAGCGCCTGGCCCGGGATCGCCATGTAGCGCTCCGTTTCGCTGACGGCACGTGCCTCCTTGACCGCGGAGTTCGCGTACATGTAGTCGAGCACCTGCTCGCGGGTCCAGCCCTTCGCGTGCAGCCCCGTGTCGACGACCAGCCGGATTGCGCGCCACAGCTCGGCGTTCAACGCGCCGAAGTACTGGTACGGGTCCGTGTACACGCCGAGCTCCTTGCCGAGCGACTCGGCGTACAGGCCCCAGCCCTCGGTGAACGCGGTGTAGCCGCCGAAACGGCGAAAGTCCGGCAGGTCCTCGAGCTCCTGCTGGATCGAGATCTGGAAGTGATGGCCGGGAATCGCCTCGTGCAGGAACAGCGACTCCATCGCCCACTTCGGCCGCGCCTTGATGTCGTAGGTATTGGCAAAGAACACGCCGGGGCGCGAGCCGTCCGGCGAGCCCCGGCGGTACGAGCCGCCGCTCGCCGAGCGCTCGCGGAAGGGCTCGACGGCGCGCACCTCGAAATCCGTCTTCGGGAAGAGGCTGAACAGCTTCGGCGTCAGGCTCGCGATGTGATCCGCCATGTCGCGATAGCCCTGGATGAGCTGGGAAGGCTCGTCGTAGTAGAAGCGCTCCTCCGTGTTGAGGTACTCGAAGAAGGCCTGCAGGTCCCCTTCGAAGCCGACCTCGTCCATCACGGCCTGCATCTCCTCGTGGATGCGCGCGACCTCGTCCAGGCCGACCTGGTGGATTTCCTCCGGGGTCAGGCCGGTCGTCGTGCGGCGCCGCACGAGGTAGGCGTACCACTCCGCGCCTCCGGGCAGGGCGCCGAGCCCGTGGGTCTCACGGGCGGCCGGCAGGTACTCGTCCCGGATGAAGGCGTGCAGGCGGCGGTACGCGGGGATGATGACCTCCGTGATCTTCGTCCTGTACGCCTCCGTGAGCCGCTCGCGGTCGGCGGCGCTGAAGTCCTCCGGCATGCTCGAGACGGGGTTCCAGAACGTGCTGTCCTCGGCACGCTCCGCGAACTGGGACTCGAGCTGCGGCAGGACGCGCTGCATGAGGATCTTCGGCTGCACGATGCCGCGGTCCATGCCGATGCGCATGTTCTCGATTGCCTGGTCCACGATCGCGACGAAATCGTCCGCGCGCGAGAGGAAGTCTTCGTAATCGTCGACCGTCTTGAACGGGTGAATGCTGCTGCCGCTGCCGAGCTGCACGAAGAAGTTCGGGAGGGAGTAGAACTGGTCGATCGGCTGGAGGTGGTCCGGGTACTCGAACGCTTCGAGGTCCATCTCGCGATCCCAGCGGAACGTGGCCCAGGTGAGCTTCTCCCGCGCGTTCGCGAGCTGTTCCGGGTCGATGGCCAGCAGCCGTTCCAGGAACTCGCGCTGGTGCGCGCGATACGCCGCGCGGTACTCGGGGCTCAGCGTGTTCGCCAGCCGGTCGTTGAAGCGGCCGTCGCCGATCGAGGTGGCGAGCACAGGGTTGAACTCGAGCTCGCGCCGGAAGAACTCGTCCACCAGCGCCGCGAGCCGGGCAGAGGCGTCGGGGGCCGGTGCGGATGCGGACGGCTGCGCCCGTTCCCCTTCCGCGGGCTGCTCGGGGCCGCCGCAACCGAGAAGCAGGAAAAGCGACACCAGGCCGCAGATCGTTCGAATGTCTTTCATGCGCAGGATCCTCCTGGTCGATGAGCGACCGCCCCGATTCTCACGGTCGTTGCAGCCGGTTGTATTCGTCGAGCACGCGCCGGAGCGCCTCGTGATCGATCGCCACCGCGCGATGCCCGACGTCGCCCGTCATGTCCTCCGCCGCGATCATCGCGTTCACGATCGCTTCCTCGGTCGCGAGCACGGTGGCATCGAAGAGCGGGCTCATGTCCTCGTTCGCGAGCATGCTGACCCGGGCATCCGGCCCCGCCTGGCCGGCCCCGCGGTTCGCCGTCGAGAACGCGAGGAAGATGTCGCCGGAGCCGTTGCCTGCCATCCCGCCGACCCGCGCGAGACCGAGCGCCGCGCGCCGCGCGATGCGGTCGAGCTGGTGCGGCAGGAGCGGCGCGTCGGTGGCGACGACGATGATGATGGACCCGGACTCGTCGCCCGGTGACGCATCGCCGTACGCGCGCGGCGCCTCCAGGTGCCGTCCGACGGGCACGCCGGCGATCAGCAGCGTGTCCCTGAGCCCGTAATTCGCCTGCACCAGCACGCCCACGGTGTAGCGTGCCGTCCCGGCGGTAACGACGCGCGACGACGTGCCGATGCCGCACTTGAGCTCGTGGCAGATCATGCCGGTGCCGCCGCCGACGTTGCCCTCCGCGACCGGGCCGGAGCGCGCGTTCTCGAGCGCGGCGAAGACGTGCTCTTTCCGCACGTGAAAGCCGTTGATGTCGTTCAGCCAGCCGTCCCAGGTCTCGGCGACGACCGGCAGCGACCACCAGTACCCGGTCGCGTCCGGGCCCCCGCGGCGCACCCGCCATTCGATCGTCGCCTGGTGCACGGTGCCGACGCTGTGCGTGTTCGTCAGCATCACCGGCCCTTCGAGGAACCCGGATTCCGCGAGCCATTCGGTGCCGGTCATCTCGCCGTTGCCGTTGAGCGAGAACCAGCCGGCGAACACGGGGCGCTCGAGGGTTTCCTCGCCGAGCGGCAGGATCGCCGTCACGCCGGTGCGCACGGCGCGGCCGTCCTCGAGATCCTCGATGATCGTGGCGTGCCCGACGGTCACGCCGGCCACGTCGGTGATGGCATTGAGCGGCCCCGTCTCGCCGTCGAACGGGATGCCGAGGTCGCGCGCCCGCGGCTCGCCCGCACCGGCCGCCTGGGCCAGCATGAAGCCGGCCAGCAGCGCCGGCCATTTCCGGACTTTCATTCCCTACCCCGCAGAACGGCCGTCATGAGCGCCGCATCATAACGTCCTCGGCCCCGCTGTCCGAAATCGCGCGTACGCCGCCGCCGCGGGCCCCTACAATACCCTGCCTCGAGCACGGACCCATGACGCACGACATGACCCTCGATACGCCAGGCCTCGTGCCGTGGCAGTTCTGGATCGACCGCGGCGGCACGTTCACCGACGTCGTCGCACGGCGGCCCGACGGCAGCATCGAAACCGCCAAGCTCCTGTCCGACGACCCGGGACGCTACGCGGACGCGGCGGCCGAGGGCATGCGCCGCGTGCTCGCGCGCTGGCGCGCGGCCGGCGGCCCGGACGTGCCGGTCGAGGCCGTGAAGATGGGCACGACGGTCGCCACGAACGCGCTGCTCGAGCGCCGCGGCAGCCGTACCGCGCTGCTCGTGACGCGCGGGTTCGGCGATGCGCTGGCCATCGGCTACCAGAACCGGCCGGACATCTTCGCGCTCGCCATCGTCAAGCCGGCACCGCTCACGAGCCGCGTGATCGAGGTGGAGGAGCGGATGAGCGCCGAAGGCGAGGTGCTGCTGCCGCTCGACGAGGCACGCGTCTCCGTGGCGCTGGGCGAGTGCGCGGCCGAGGGCTTCGATGCGGTCGCGATCTGCCTGCTGCACGGCTGGCGCTGGCCCGCCCACGAGCAACGCCTCGCCGCGCTCGCCCGCCGCGCGGGTTTCCGCCAGGTGTACGCCTCGCACGAGGTCGAGCCTTTGATCCGGTTCGTGAGCCGCGCGGAGACGACGCTGGTCGATGCGTATCTCACGCCCGTGCTCGAACGCTACGTCGCGGGCCTCGAGCGCGCGCTCGAATCGGTCGGCCGGCCGCGGCGGCTGCTGTTCATGCAAAGCAACGGCGGGCTCGTCGACGCCGGCCGCTTCCGCGGCAAGGACAGCATCCTGTCGGGCCCCGCCGCCGGCGTCATCGGCATGGTGGAAACGGCGCGCTCCGCGGGTATCCCGCGGATCATCGGGTTCGACATGGGCGGCACGTCGACCGATGTGTCCGCGTGGACCGGTGAGCTCGAGCGCGAGACGGAATCGGCCGTCGGCGGCGTCCGCCTGCGTGCCCCGATGATGAAGATCCACACGATCGCCTCCGGCGGCGGCTCGCTGCTCCGCTATCGCGACGGGCGCTTCCAGGTCGGGCCGGACTCGGCCGGTGCCGATCCCGGGCCCGCGTGCTACCGGCGCGGCGGGCCGCTCACGATCACCGATGCGAACGTGCTGCTCGGGCGCATTCCCGTCCCCTGGTTTCCCCGCGTGTTCGGCCCGAACCGCGACGAGCCGCCCGACGTGGACGTCGTGCGCGGCGCGTTCGCGGAGCTCGCCGCCACTGTCTCGGCGGAACAGGGCGAACCCGTCGCGCCGGAGCAGGTCGCGGCCGGGTTCCTCACGGTCGCGGTCGAGACCATGGCCAACGCGATTCGCAAGATCACGGTGGAGCGCGGCGACGACGTGCGCGACTTCACCCTGTGCTGCTTTGGCGGTGCCGGCGGCCAGCATGCCTGCCAGGTCGCGGAGGTGCTGGGCATCTCCCGCGTGTGGCTGCATCCGCTCGCGGGCGTGCTGTCGGCGTACGGCATGGGCTTCGCCGACCTGCGCGTCGAGCGACAGCGCTCGGTCGAGCTCGCGTTCGGGACGGAAGCGCAGAGCGTGCTCGCGGAAACGGCGGAGGCGCTCCGGGCGGAGTGCGACGAGGCGCTCGCAGCGCAGTCGGTGCCGGCCGGCGAGCGCCGCTTCAGGGCGTACGCGGGAATGCGCGTGCAGGGCTCCGACAGCATTCTCGAGGTGCCGCTCGCGGATACGGCCACGATGCAGCGCGAGTTCGAGCGGGCGCACCGCGAGCGTTTCGGCATCGATGCCGGACCGGCGCTCGTGATCGCCACCGTGCGCGTCGAGGGCACCGGCGTCGAGCAGGCCTTCGAGGAGCCCGTTCTCGCGCCGGGGCCGCTCCCGACGCCGATCGGGCAGCACGACGCCTGGATGCGCGGCGCCTGGGAGCGCGTGCCGGTGTTCCGGCGGGAGTCGCTCGCCGCCGGCAACCGGCTGCAGGGGCCGGCGATCGTGGTCGAAGCGAGCGCGACCACGGTCATCGACCCGGGCTGGAGCGGGCACGTGAACCGGTGGGGGCACCTCGTGCTCGAGAAGGCAGGCGCAACGCTGTCCGAGCCCGGGCCGCGCGGGCAGGCTCCCCGGCGGCCGGACCCGGTGCGGCTCGAGGTGTTCAACCGGCTGTTCATGCACGTCGCCGAGCAGATGGGTACCGTGCTCATGAACACCGCGCTGTCGGTCAACATCCGCGAACGGCTGGATTTCTCCTGTGCCCTGTTCGACGCGGAAGGCAGGCTCGTCTCCAATGCGCCGCACATGCCCGTGCATCTCGGCTCCATGGGCGAAAGCGTGCGCAGCGTGATCGCGGCGGTCGGCGGAGAGATCGCCGAAGGCGACGCGGTGATGCAGAACTCGCCCTACAACGGCGGCACGCACCTGCCCGACATCACCGTCGTGACGCCCTGGTTCGCGGGCGCCGATGCGCCCCGCTTCTGGCTCGCCTCGCGCGCCCACCACGCCGACGTCGGTGGCATCACGCCGGGCTCGATGCCGGCGACCAGCACGCGCATCGAGGAGGAAGGCGTGCTCATCGACAACTTCTTCCTCGTGCGCGGCGGGCGGTTTCTCGAGGACGAGGTAAAGCGGCTGTTCGCGGAAGCGCCCTGGCCGCCGCGTAACGTCGAGCAGAACCTGGCGGATCTCAAGGCGCAGCTCGCGGCGAACCGGCAGGGCATCCGCCAGCTCGAGAAGGCGGTGCGGCGCTACGGGATGGAGACGGTGCAGGCGTACCTCGGGTTCGTGCGCGAGAACGCGGCGGCCAGCGTGCGGCGCCTGCTGGCACGACTGAACGACGGCGAGTTCGGTTACGAGCTCGATTCGGGCGAGCGCATCCGGGTGCGGGTCGCGATCGACCGGCGGGAGCGCATCGCGACGATCGACTTCACGGGCACGTCGCCGCAGTCTTCGAGCAACTTCAACGCCCCCGAGGCCGTGACGCGCGCGGCGGTGCTGTACGTGTTCCGGACGCTCGTCGGCGAGGACATCCCGATGAACGAGGGCTGCCTCGAGCCCCTGCGTGTCGTCATTTCCGAACGCTCGCTGCTTTCCCCCGCGTGGCCGGCGGCCGTCGTCGCCGGCAACGTCGAAACGTCGCAATGCGTCACCGATGCGCTGTACGGTGCGCTCGGTGCGCTGGCCGCTTCGCAGGGCACGATGAACAACGTGAGCTTCGGCAACGCCCGCGTGCAGTACTACGAAACGGTGGCGGGCGGCGCCGGCGCGGGGCCGGGATGGGACGGCGCCGACGCCGTGCAGACGCACATGACGAACTCGCGCATGACCGATCCCGAGGTGCTGGAGAGCCGCTTCCCGGTGCTGGTCGAGGCGTTCGCGATCCGCCGCGGCTCGGGCGGCGCCGGGCGCTGGCGCGGGGGCGACGGCACCGTTCGCCGGTTGCGGTTCCGCGAGCCGGTCCAGGTCTCGGTGCTGTCGGGCCATCGCCGCGTCGCGCCGTTCGGGCTCGCCGGCGGCGCGCCGGGCAGGACCGGCGTCAACCGCGTCATTCGCGCCGACGGCCGCGAGGAAGCGCTCGGCGGCACGGCGGCGGTCGAGCTCGAAACCGGCGACTGCCTCGTCATCGAAACGCCCGGTGGCGGCGGCTACGGCCCGCCTTCATGAACGCGCGCACCGCGCGCGACTACGGGGTGCTCTTGGCGAAGGCGCTGATGGCGACGCGGCAGCCGCCAACGGCCTGGTGCAGCGTCAGCGAGAGCCGCTCCGCGGCACCGGCGGGCCGGAACGACAGGAGCACGGTGACGCCCTGCCGCGGATCGCGCGGGCCGGGATGCAGCCCGGCGTCGCAGTCGACGGCGAACTGCTCGTCCGCGAACGCGCCGGAGGCGGCGAGCCACGACAGGTAGGCGTGCACCTGCGAACGGATGCGCCTTGCGACGCGCGCGCCGTCGGGCTCGAAGACTGCCCAGCGGGTGGCGCGCTCGATGGCGCTGGTCATCGAGAGGCACAGCCGCCGGACGTGGAGGCTGGCGAAGTCGGCCGGCAGGTGGCTGTGCCGGGCGAGGGTCACGGAGCCTTCGAGGCGCGCGCGACCGGTCCTGGCGGGGGTGACGACGTTGAAGCCTTCCTTCACGAGGCGGCGCACCTCGTCGGACGAAAGCGCGACGGCGGGCTCGAGCCCGCGCGCGAGCTCGAGCCCGCTGCCGTCGATCGATTCCCAGGAGCCGAACTGGCGATCGTGGCGGCACAGCAATCCCGCGACGGCGCCGCCGACCGCGTGCACCTTGCTGCCGTCGCGCTCGACCACGCGCGGGAAATAGGTGAGCACGTTCGGGCTCGCGTAGCCGCTGCGGCGGATGCCGGCGACGGCGTCCTCCGCGTCCTGCCAGTCCCCGTCCGGGTCCATGACGAGCATGGCGCCGCGCCGGCGGCAGTAGAGCTCGGCGGCGAGGATGGCCGCGGGCCCCGGCGTCACGCCGGGGGCAGGTGCCGGCAGGTACAGGAGGTCGAAGTGCTCGACCTGGTCGAGGGCGAACAAGCCGGTACCGCGCTCTGCCGACCCGACGAGGTCGTAGTCCGTCAGCTCGCCGCCGTCGCTGCCGGGCTGCACCGGCTCGACGTAGCCGGGGTCGTGCGGGTCGCGTTTCGCGGTAGGGAGCGGGCGCCCGGGCGGCAGCGGCGCCTGCGGTCGCGCGATCGACGACGTGGCGAGCGCGGTCCCGATGAACGCACGGTCGTCCTCGTTGCAGCTCAGGCGCGCGTGGATCTCCTGGTCGATCACGAGCCGGCTGTCGGGCGCGAGGCGCTGCAGCGTGAGGTTGAAATGCTCGCGGTCGTCGTCCGGGATGCGGTCGTAGTCGACCGCGGCCCGGATGCGCTCGGCCGCGCCTGGCTGCACGTCGCGCAGCACCAGCATGCCGTGCGCCGCCGGCAGGCACAGCATCGCGCCGCGCGCGTTGTTCGCGACGCGCACGACGAACAGGCGGCGGCCGCCATGGGCGAAGAACTGCTCGACGGCCGGGCCGAGGCTGCCGTCGGGAAAGGGAG
Source organism: Woeseiaceae bacterium (assembly GCA_035304345.1). Taxonomy (GTDB): domain Bacteria; phylum Pseudomonadota; class Gammaproteobacteria; order Steroidobacterales; family Woeseiaceae; genus IDS-8. The sequence goes on from DATGQE010000025.1 coordinate 72,763, forward strand.
CGCCGAACACGCGGCGGAACTCGGCGACGCTGCCCACCGGAACGGGGACGTCGAGCGGCCCGCGGCGCGCGCGGCCGATGAAGGCGGCGGCGGTCTCGGGATCGACCCCGATGGGCTGGTCCATCGGTGCGATTTCGCTGACGGTGATGCCCCGCTCTACCGCATCCGCCAAACCGTGGTCTCCGTCCGCATGCCGGCCGGATTGTACCCGTAAAACGGTGCGCGGGCGCGCAACCCGTCACGCTCCGTTTCGCCCCGTCCGGCGTAGAATCGGGCCATGTCGACACGTGCACGCGAGAGCGCCGTCGCCACCATCGCCGCGGTCCGCAACGAGCTCGGCAAGGTGAAGCTCGCCGACCTGCCGACGCCCGTGCACCGTCACCGGATCGAGGTCGACGGACGGCGCACCGAGATCCACGTCAAGCGCGACGACCTGACCGGCGATGTCTACGGCGGCAACAAGCTGCGCAAGCTCGAATACCTGCTGCAGCGTGTGCGCCGCCGCGACCACCGGCTCGTCGGCACGTTCGGCACCGCGGCCTCGAACCATGCGCTCGCGACCGCGATCTGCTGCCGCCGCCTCGGGCTGCCCTGCATCTGCTTCCTCTCGCACCAGCGCGTGACGCCGACGGCCGGCCGCGTCCTCAACATGCACGCGAAGCTCGGCACGCAGCTCGTGCCCTTCGGCGGCGAGTACGCGGAACGGCTGCGCATCCTGCGCGAGCACCTGTGGAACCGGCAGGCGGGCGTGATTCCCCCGGGCGGCTCGTCCTGGATCGGCACGGTGGGATACGTCGAGGCGGCCGTCGAGCTCGCGACGCAGGTGGCGGAAGGCGCGCTGCCCGAGCCGCACCGCGTGTACGTGGCGACCGGCACGATGGGCACCGCCGCCGGGCTCGCGCTCGGCTTCACGCTGGCCGGCCTCGGCACCGAGGTGCACGCGATCCGCGTCTCGCACACCTGGCTCTGCAACGAGGTCGCGCTCGCGCGGCTGCTCGGCAAGACCGCGGCGATGCTGCACCGCGCGGTGCCCGCGTTTCCGGAGAACCTGGACGACGCGGTGCGCCTCCGGCTGCGGCACGAGTTCTTCGCGGGCGGCTACGCCGCGACCGACGACGCCACCGAGGAAGCCATCAGGCTGGCACGCGACCAGCTCGGGCTCGCCCTCGAAGGCACGTACACCGGGAAGGCGATGGCGGCGCTGGTCGCGGACCTGCGGGCCGGCGAAGCGCCGGCACACGTCCTGTTCTGGAACACCTGCAACGGGCGCGTGCTGCCGGTGCCGGCGCGGGCACCGCTGCCCGGCGCCTCCTTCCCCGAGGCGTTCCAGCGGTATTTCCCGGCGGCCTGAGTTGAATCAGTCCTCGAGCTCCGCCGTGGCGGGCGCCCCGCCCGCGGCTGCCTCGCCGGCTTCCGCTCCCGTCGCGGCGGGCTCCGCGGGTTCCGCGTCGGCCGCATCGAGCAGGGCGCGCACTTCGGCGAGCGTCGGCACGTCGGGATCGGGCTCGACGGTGTTCTTCACGACCCGCGCCCTCGCATAGATCTCGAGGAAGTCGCCGGCACCGACCCGCACCGGCACGCCGAGCGGCTCGCTCGCCAGCGCGCGCGCCTGGTCCTGCACGGCGGGATCCGCGAGCGGGCCGTCCTCTCCGGCGGACGCGAACAGCTTCGCGAGCCTGGCGTCGGCACCGTGCGGATCGTCCTCGAGCGGTCGATGCATCTCGAGGTAGAGCTCGCCGTCGCGCCACCCGGCGAGGAACGGCTCGTTCACGATCGTGACCGGCGTGCCGCGCTCGGCGAGCCCGTACAACGTCTCGATGTCCTCGGGATACAGGCGCACGCAGCCGTGACTCACGCGCATGCCGACACCGGCCGGCTTGTTGGTGCCGTGGATCAGGTAACCCGGCAGGTCGAGCTGCAGGACGTGGCGGCCGAGCGGGTTGTCCGGCCCCGGCGGCACGATGGGCGGCAGCGGGTCGCCCGCGGCCTTGTGCTCCTGCTGCACCGACCACGGCACGTACCAGACCGGGTCGACGGCCTTGCCGATCACCTTCGCCTCGCCCACCGGCGTCTCCCACCCGACCCGGCCGATGCCGATCGGGTAGGTCAGGACTTCCACCGGCTCGCCTTCGGCCTGCGCGGGGAAGTAGAAGAGCCGCTTGGCGGCGATGTTGAGCACGATGCCCCGGCGCGGCACGTCGGGCAGCACGTACTGCGTCGGCAGCAGCACCGGCGTCCCCTCGCCCGGCAGCCAGGGATCAACGCCGGGATTGGCCTCGACGAGCTCGTCGTAGCCGAGCCCGTACTCGCGCGCGAGCGCGGAGAACGTGTCCTCCGCGCGCGTGAAGACGATCTGCGGCTCGCCGACGACGCTTTGCTCCGGCGTCTCCAGCACGAACCGGTTGCGGCTGATCGGGTCGAGCAACGGGCGTTCGGCGAGCGGCGGCAGCTCGGGCTCCGCCGCCTCGGGCGCGCCGCGGGCCAGGAAATCCTCGAGCACCGCGCAGCCGGAGAGCAGCGCGCCGAGCGCCGGAACGACGCACGCGAGCCGCAAGGCGTTCATGGAGTCCTTGCCGCGCACGGTGCTGCGGGGAGCGGCCGCCTGGCCGCCGCCCATCGATCGATACAGCCGCGGATCATGGCGAGGAAGTGTCGCAGAAAACGCAGGCGGACTCTATTGCGCCGGGCGTCGCTCATTCGCGACGCCCCACCTTGAGCGCGAGCGGCCAGCGCACGGTGCGCGGGCCCTCGCCCCAGCGGGCGCGCAGTGCGGGCTCGATGGCGCTCACCGGGTCGCGGCCGCGATCCGCGAGGCAGCGCTGGCACGCCGACCATGTCCGCAGATAGCCGAGCATCCGGTTCGCCGGCCACTCGGCCGTCATCTCGAAGGCGGGTGCCTCGACGCGGGCGAACGGCAGCGTGACGTCACGGTAGCCGGCGTCGACGAGGCGCCTTTCGGGCGGCCACCAGGGATCGAGCTCGCGATAGAGCCCGTTGACCACGGCATCGACGCCCGCATCGACCGTGCACAGCCCGTAGCTCCAGGCAGCCAGCACGCCGCCCGGCACGAGGACGCGGCGCGCCTCGGCAAAGAACGCGTCGAGATCGAACCAGTGCAGCGCCTGGGCCACCGTCACGAGGTCGACGCAGGCATCGTCGAGTCCCGAGGCCTCGGCCGGCGCCACGCGGTATTCCACCTTCGGGTGCGCGGTCGCGGCGCCGATCTGCGCGGCGCTGGCATCGCTCGCGGTGACCCGCTCGAAGTGCCCGGCAAGCGCCACCGCGGTCTGTCCGTTGCCGGTGCCGCAGTCCCAGGCATGGCGGCGCGCCGCGACGCAGCCGGCGAGGAAGGCGAACAGGGCATCGGGGTAGCGCGGGCGGAACGCCGCGTAAGCCGCGGCGTGCCCGGAGAAGTGGTCCTTGAACGGGCGCTCGCCCCCGGTCGTCAACGTCGCCCGCCCGGCACCGGGATCAAAGCTGGCAGTTCGGCTCTTTGCCCTGCGCCTTGGCCTCGTTGTAGAGCGCGAGCGCCGCCGGGAGCTGCTGCACCAGCGATTCGATACGAGTCTCGCCCGACGGGTGCGTCGACATGAACTCCGGAATCTGCGACTCGTTGCGCGCCTGCATGTTGGTCCACAGCTTCACGGACTCGCGCGGGTCGAAGCCGGCCATCGCCATGTACTTGAGGCCGATGACGTCCGCCTCCGACTCCTGCTTGCGACTGAACGGGTTCAGGATGCCGAGCACCGCGCCGGTCTGCAGCGTCTGCTGTGCCGCGCGCGTCTGGTTCGCGTATCCGCCGCCGAGCAGGATCGCGGCGATGTCGATGCCGACGCCCGCCACCATGGAGCGCGAGGCGCGCTCGTTCGCGTGATTCGCGGTGACGTGGGCGACCTCGTGACCGATCACGGTCGCGAGCTGGTGCTGGTTCTCGGCGACCTGCAGGATGCCGCTGAACACGCTGATCTTGCCGCCCGGCAGGACGAACGCGTTGATGTCCGGCTGGTCGATGACGGCCAGCTCCCAGTACATCTCGGCGTCCTCGCCCTCGAGCTGGTCGACGATCGCGTTGCTCACGCAGGCGATGTAGTCGATCGTGGCGCGGTCCTGCACCAGCGGCATGCGTTCGCGGATCATCTCGAACTGGCGCTTGCCTTCCGCGGCGAGTGCCGCATCCGATTGCAGGACGAGCTGGTTGCGCCCGGTCGGGCTCTGGGCACAGGCCGAGATGACGAGGGCCACGAGCAGGCCCGTGAGAAGTGCCGCCGGCCGGCCGAGCTGCGGTTTGCGAGGGTTCATTGCCTGTCCTCCGATCTACCGCGATTATACCGCCGGGCGCGGTGCGCGGATCGATCCCGATTCCCGGCTCCGCCGCCCCGGAGGCCCTGACCCTGAGACCGGGCCCGGGGTCGCGGAGTTCCGCCGCCGGCCGGCCCGGCGCGGCCTAGCGGGGCAGCCGGGACTCCAGGCCGCGGCGCCAGGCGGCGGCGTCCAGGCGGGCCAGCGCGTCGTCCAGGGTCACGAGCAGGCGCTGCCGGAACGGGCGCCGCACCTTGTAGCTCACCCGGTAGAGGTCGCGCTCGGCGGCCAGCCCGGTCAGGAGCTGGTCGCTCGTCTGCAGCTCGTCGGCGAGCCCGAGCTCGAGCGCGCGCGTGCCGTACCAGTGCTCGCCCGTGGCGACCCGGGCGAGGTCCAGCCCGGGCCGGAACGTCGCCACCGCCGCCTTGAACAGCTCGTGCACGTCCTCGAGCTGCGCCTTGAGCCGGGCGCGGTCGGCATCGGTGTTCTTGCCGAACATGGTCACGTTGCGCTTGTACTCGCCGGCCGTAACCATTTCCCAGTCGATGCCGTGCCCTTCCAGCATGCGGTTGAAATTCGGAAGCTGCGCGATGACCCCGATCGAGCCCAGCACGGCGAACGGCGCCGCGACGATCCGGTTCGCGACACAGGCCATGAGGTAGCCGCCGCTGGCGGCGACCTTGTCGACGCAGACGATCAGCGGAATGCCGCGATCGCGGATGCGGGCGAGCTGGGAAGCCCCGAGCCCGTGCTCGTGCACGAGGCCGCCGGCATTCTCGAGGCGCACGATCACCTGGTCGTCGTCCCGCGCCACCTCGAGAATGGCGCTGATCTCCTCGCGCAGCGAGGCCACCGCGCTGGCCCTCAGGTCGCCCTTGAAGTCGATGACGAAGCCGCGCGGGCGGCGTTCACGCGCCTTGGCCGTGAGCTTCTCCTTCGCCTTCTCCGCCTTGGCTGCGGCCTTCCACTCGCCCTTGCCGAGGATGACGCGCCTGAGATTCCGCGCCAGCGTGCGATACTTGCGGTTGAGGCTCTCGACCTCCAGCCCCTCGTGCACGGCCGCGCGGCGGCTGATCGTCGCGAGCGACGCCAGCACCGTCACGATCGCGCCCACGATCGTGGCCGTCTTCAGCAGGAACAGGCCGTAATCGGAAAGGAGCTCCGCCATTCAGACGGCGATGCCGACGTTGTTGCCGTCGAGCACGCGGTCGGCGCGATAGCTCGAGCGCACGAGCGGGCCGGCGACGACCTCGAGGAAGCCTTTTTCCAAGCCCTCGCGCCGGTAAGCCTCGAACTCGTCCGGCGTCACGTAGCGCTCGACCGGCAGGTGGTTCGGCGTCGGGCGCAGGTACTGCCCCAGGGTCAGGATGTCGACGCCCGCTTCGCGCAGGTCGTCCATCGTCTCCAGGATTTCGCTGTCCTTCTCGCCGAGGCCCAGCATCAGGCTGGTCTTCGTCAGGACCTCCGGCCGGTAGCGCTTGGCGTGCGCGAGCACGCCGATCGTCTGTTCGTAGCCGGCGCGCGGGTCGCGCACCGGGTGCGTCAGGCGGCGCACGGTCTCGACGTTCTGCGCGAACACGTCCACGCCGGCGTCGATCACGGTGCTGACGTGAGCGGCCACGCCGTCGAAGTCCGGCGTGAGCGCTTCCACCGCCGTGTCCGGGTTCATGCGCTTGATGGCGCGCACGCAGGCCGCGTAATGCGCCGCGCCGCCGTCCGGCAGGTCGTCCCGGTCGACGGACGTGATGACGACGTAGCGCAGGTTCATGAGCTTCACGGCGCGGGCGGTGTTCTCCGGCTCCTCGGCATCGAGCCAGCCGCGCGGATTGCCGGTGTCCACCGCGCAGAACCGGCACGCGCGCGTGCACACCGAGCCCATGATCATGATCGTGGCCGTGCCGTTGTTCCAGCACTCGCCGATGTTCGGGCACATCGACTCCTCGCACACCGTCGACAAGCGATGCTGGCGCACGGTCTGGCGTACCGCCGAGAACCTCGCGCCCGCCGGCAGGCGCGCCCGCAGCCACGGCGGCTTCTGGCCGCCGACGAAGGGAGCCGTTCCCGGCCTCGCCTTGATGCCGTTCTTGATCGCGGTGAAGCCCGCCGGGGTACGGTACTTGTGGCCGGATTCCACGATGGGAATGCCCTTGAAGCGGGGGTTGGCGGGGTCGTCGGGACGGTTCATGCGGAAGAACAACGCAGGTGTGTACGGCAAGAACCGGAATTCTCGCACGAGCCGCGACATGGGCGAAAGGGCGGGCCGCGAGCCCGGCGCCCGGCAGGCGGGCGCCTCGCGGAAAAAATCAGGCGGCGCGACCGCTCAGTGCAGCCGCGCCCAGCTCAACAGCTTGATGCTGTCCCGGTCGAGATCGAAGTTCCGCGCGAGCACGGCCTCGATCTCGCGGGTGTTCGTATTGGTCGCCAGCGGCCGCGACAGCTCGACCACGCCGGCAAACTCGTTGCCACCGAGGTAGCTCGCGTCGGTGAGGCGGAACTGGGTGTAGTACTTGACGGCCATGGCTCGACATTACGCCGGCCCGCCGGCGGGCGTCTGTGAGGCACGGCACACTCCGGCGCACGGCCTTTCCCGCGGCCTTTCCTGCCCGATTCCTGCGCGGCCGGCGCTTGTTTTCTCCCCGGACAGCGATACATTGCACAGTTTTCCCGGGCCCTTTCCGGGTAATTTCCAAGGTCCACCGCAGCGGAACACGAAAAATGCCTTCGAGGAACCTTTTTGCCGCCTTCGTCGCGCTGCTGATGCTCGGGTTCGCCGGAATCGGGGCGGCCCAGAACGAGCTCAGGGAAACCTTCCTTAAGGACGCGGAGGAAGCGCTCGCGCAAGCGGACCGGGAGCACGCGAGCCTGCTCGCGCCCGAGCACTACCAGCGTGGCATGAAAGCCTTCCGGGCCGCCGAGGACGGCCTGGAGCGCGGACGCAACATCGAATGGGTCCGGGACAAGGCCCGCGAAGCGACGGTCGAGTTCCTGGAGGCCGCGGAAAAGGCCAGGCAGGCACAGGACGTGCTCGCCCAGGTGATGAAGAGCCGGCAGGACGCCGCGAACGCGCGCGCACCCGAGCTCGCGCCGAAGCTCTGGCAGGACGCGCAGCGCGAGTTCGGCAACGCGATTCGCGAGCTGGAGCGCGGCGACCGCAGGGGCGCGGAGCGCAAGAAAGCCGAGGCGACCACCCTGTACCGCGAAGCGGAGCTGGTCGCGATCAAGGACCAGTACCTGAGCGAGACGCGCCGGCTGCTGGAAGCGGCCCAGCGCGCGCGGGTCGATCGCTACGCGCCGATCACGCTCAACAAGGCGCGGCAGCTCCTCGCGGAAGCGGAGCAGGAGCTGAACCAGAACCGCTACGACACCGACCTGCCGCGCAGCCTGGCGCAGCAGGCGAACTACGAGGCCAAGCACGCGCTGTACCTCTCCGAGGTCGTGCGCAAGGTCCGCGACAACGACCTCACGATCGAGCAGCTCATCCTGAGCTGGGAAGAGCCGCTGCAGCGGGTCGCGGACGCGGCCGACATCGTGCCGCACCTGGAAGCCGGGCCCGACAGGCTCCAGGGGGAGCTGGTCGCCTTCGTCCAGAACCTGCGCGAGGAGCATGCGGAGCTGCGGCAGGAAGCCGAGGCCAACCGGATCCGCATCGCCGACATGGCGGAGGAGATCCGGGCACTCGACGAGCGGCTCGGCGGCGCCACGGCCGAGCGCGCGGCGCTGGTGAAGCGCCTCGAGGCCCAGGAGCGCATCAAGGAGCAGTTCGAGAAGGTCGAGAAGATGTTCACGCGCGAGGAAGCGCGCGTGCTGCGCGAGGGTGACAACATCATCCTTCGCCTGGTCGGGCTCACGTTCGACAGCGGCAAGGCCGAGATCAAGCAGGAGGCGTTCGACCTGCTCGCGAAAGTCGAGCGGGCCATCGACGTGTTCCCCGGCTCGGAGCTGATCATCGAGGGCCACACGGATTCCTACGGCAGCGACGAGATGAACCAGCGCTTGTCGCAGAGCCGCGCCGAATCCGTGCAGCAGTACATGATCAACGCGATGCGCATCCCGAGCTACCGGCTGATCGCCACCGGCTACGGCGAGACGCAGCCGATCGCCAACAACGAGACCGCCTCGGGCCGCGCGCAGAACCGCCGCATCGACATCGTCATCAAGCCCAACCTCGACGGCGCCTGATCGCCGCAGGATCGTCCGCGGGGTCTCAGGAACGGAGCGAGGCGGAGGCGGCGGACGACTCCGCCGTGACGCTGCGCCACCAGTCGGCGATCACCGCGCCCGTCGTCTCGTTCACGAGATAGCCGTACTCGGCGTGTACGTTGAGCTCGCCGTCGTAGTGGAAATAGTTGTAGACCTCGTAGTCGACGATCTCCTCCACCAGGCCGAGCTCGACCATCTCGCCGTAATCGTTCGCCAGCGTCATGTCGATGGCCGTGAGGTCGCCGACGGCGGCGATGTTGACCCAGCGGCGAACGTTGCGCGGGTAGCGCTCGGCGCCGGTCGCCTCGCGCCCGAGCAGGCGGCGCTGGATCGTCCGCTGCCCGAGGGGGCTGCCCATGGTGAGGAACAGGTCGACCCGCACCGCCTCGCGCGTGTCCCCTGAAAGCTGCCACAGCGCATCGTAGGCGATGACCGATCCCATGCTGTGGCCGATGAGCATGATCGGCCGGCCGCTCTTGGCCGCCGCCCGGAGCGGCAGCTTCACCAGCCGGCGGGTCGATTCGGCGATGTCGTCCACGTTCTCCACGTAGCGCCGGAGGTCGCGCAGGTGCAGCTCGAGGTTCTCGTCCGCGATCTGCGGGATGAGGAACGGCAATCGGTCGGCGAGCTGGTACAGCCGGCGAACCGTGCGCCGGCGCAGCGAGCGCGCCTCGGCGATGTCCTCGGGCGCCGGCTGCTCCTGCTCGAGCACGCGCGCGATGCCGGCGCGGTCCAGGCCGAGGTCGCGGTGCACGCCGTAGAAATCGTAGTTCCAGCCGACGACGTCGAAGGCGTTCGGGTGCTCGTGCAGTTGCGCCGCCGTCTCCGGATCCGCCCGGCGCACGCCCTCCACCAGGCACGTCCAGAGCGCCTGGCCGTGAACGCCCGGCGGAGGCTTCGGCTTGAGGCCCGGAACGTAGAGCAGCAGCGGATCGCCGCCCATCACCCGGAATCGGTTCCGTACCCGAACGCCGCCGGTTGCAGCAACCGGCGGAGCTCGCCGACGCCGGTCACGACCGCGTGCGGCGCCGGCAGGTGGTCGGGCCAGGCCTGCCCGGCGCGGTTCACCCACGCGGCGGCGAGCCCGGCCCCGAGCGCCCCGGCGACGTCGCACTCGGGATGGTCGCCGACGTGCAGCGCCTCGTCGTGCGCACAGCCCGCACGCCGCACCGCCTCGTCGAAGATCTCCGGCGCGGGCTTGGCGGCGCCCACGTCGACCGCGGTGACGACGTCGTCGAACAGGTGGCGGATGCCGATCGTCTCGAGATTGGCGTTGCCGTTCGTCACCGCGATGAGCCGGTAATGCTGCGCGAGCGCCGCCAGCGTCGGCTGCACGTCGGGAAAAAGCTCCACCCGGTTCCGGAAACGCTCGAACACCGCGAATGCGCCGTCCAGGTGATCGTGCGAATAGCCGCACGCATCGAGCATCCGGCCGAGCGTCTCGCGGCGCACGAAGCGGAAATCGTGGCAGCGGTCGGCGTGCTCGGCGATCACCTGCTCGCGGAGCTCCAGCGCGCCCTCCGCGGAGAACCGCTCTGCGACAGTCGGGCAGTGCTCCTCGAGCCAGCGCCACAGCTCCGCTTCGGCGCGGCGAATCACCGGCGCGATCTCCCACAGCGTGTCGTCGAGATCGAGCGTAATGGCGCGGATGCGGTTCAAGATTCGTCGGGACGGCTGGAAAGGGTCCGGCGGCAGGCGGTGCATTGTCGGCCTATAATAGCGATGGAATCAAACGCGGCACAAAACGAACACGGCAGCCCGTCTTTAGGGGATTCGAGGCCGGCTCCGAAACCTGAACACGCGTACGCGGGGCAGCCTCGAGCGATGCCCGAGCCCTGCACGCCACGAGCCTCGGCCCGCCGATCGGGCCGGCGACCGACGACCGCGCGTGCGCCACCGGGACGTCGCCGATGCAGGGTTTCTGCAGTCACGGGTTGCAGGGCAGCGCCGGGGAAAGCGGCGTGGCCGGCGAGCACGCACCTGCCTGCAGCCGCCCCCGGGAGGCACCCGCGCAATGAGGGGAGCCGGCCGCATGCTGTTCAACGGGCTCACCCTGGTGCCGGGTGCCGACCGCATGCCGATCCTGCGGCACCACCTCGAGCGGCGCATGACCGGCACCGGGGGCACCTGCAGCGCGCGCTACTGCTACGCCGTGTGGCTGCGTCACCTCGTCCTCGTCGCGGAGCACGGGCTGAACCCGGACCCGAAAAACGTCGCCGAGCTCGGACCGGGCGACTCGATCGGCACGGGCGTCGCCGCCCTGCTCTGCGGCGCCGAACGCTACGCCGCGCTCGACGTCGTCCGCCATGCCGAGGACCGGCGCAACCTCGAGGTGTTCGAGGAGCTGGTCGAGCTCGTGGGCCGGCGCACGGACATCCCGGACGAGCAGGAATTCCCGCACCTGCGACCGACCCTCGCGAGCTACCGCTTCCCGTCTTCGCTTCTGTCCGCCAGGCGCCTGGAAAGAGCGCTGGCACCGGCCCGCCTGGCCGCCATCCGCGGCGCGCTTCAGGGCGGGAATCCCGGCGGGCCGATCCGCTACTTCGTGCCCTGGTCGGATCCCGCGGTCGTGCCCGTCGGATCGCAGGACCTCGTCTTCTCGCAGGCCGTGCTGGAGCACGTCGATGCCCTGCCCGAGGCGTACGCGGCGATGCGCCGCTGGCTGCGCCCGGGAGGCTGCCTGTCGCACCAGGTCGACCTCAAGAGCCACAACTCGGCGCCCACCTGGGACGGCCACTGGCGCCTGGGCCCGCTGCGCTGGAACCTAACGCGCGGACGGCGCCTCTGGTACATCAACCGCCAGCCCTGGTCCGAGCACCTGCGACTGCTCGCCGAGGCCGGCTTTCGAGTGGTCTGGACCCAGCTTGCGAGAACCCCGCCGACCTTCGATCGCGACGCGCTCGCCGCGCCGTTCCGCCACATGCCGGAGGACGACCGCAGCATCTCCGGCGGCTTCGTGCTCGCCGTGCCGGGCGACACGGGGCCGTGGCCTCCGCTCGCCCTATAATGAACGTCCACCCCGACCCCGAACGTACAGAACGCTTGGAGTGAGATGAAATACCTGCACACGATGGTGCGCGTCGGCAATCTCGAGCAGTCGCTGGACTTCTATTGCAACAAGCTCGGGTTGAAGGAGCAGAGGCGCGTCGACAACGAGAAAGGACGCTTCACCCTCGTCTTTCTCGCCGCGCCGGGCGACGAGGACGCGCAGATCGAGCTCACCTGGAACTGGGATACGACGGAGTACACGGAAGGCCGCAACTTCGGTCACATTGCGTACGCCGTCGACAACATCTACGACACCTGCCAGCGGCTGATGGACGCGGGCGTGACGATCAACCGGCCGCCGCGCGACGGGCACATGGCGTTCGTGCGCTCGCCCGACAACATCTCGATCGAGCTCCTGCAGGCCGGCAAGCCGCTGCCGCCGGCGGAGCCGTGGGTCTCGATGCCCAACACGGGCCAGTGGTGACGCCAGGGCGCCTCAGGCGCGCGGCATCAGCGGCGGCAGCTCGACGGCCGGTCCGCGCCCGCGGGATTCCTCCCCGAGCCTGAGGCTGCCGAGCGCGCGTGCGAGCGCGCTCCCGTCCCACGCCGTGCCGCCGGGCCCGTAGCTGCATTCGGAAAGGCGCAGGAGCTCCTCGCGCGCCGCGCCCGACACGCGGCTCGCGATCTCGCCGATGCTGCGCGGCGGACGCTCCGGCCACTGCAGCCGCGCCCACTTGAGGAGCGCGTTCCGCGTCTCGCGCACGTCGCCGCGCTCGGCCGCGCGACGCGCGACGCGCAGGAACGACGCCTTCAGGCGCGCCGCGGGCGGGTGCTGCCCGGACTCCGCCGGTTCCCGCTCGGGACGCTTCGAGCGCCACCACGCGAGCACGGTCGCGAGCCACAGGCAGGCGAGCCCGATGCTCAGGTTCCGCCACGGCAGGGATTCCGCCGGCGCCGCGACGGCCTGCTCTGCCTGCGCAGCCGGGCGCGCCGCCACGGACTGGCTCGGCAGCGCATCCGCCGACGGCGCGACGGTGAGCGTTCGTGCCGGCAGGGTCGCGACCCGCCAACGCCGTTCCCGCGTGTCCCACCATGGGACCTCGACGGGCGGCAGCTCGACGTCGCCCGCGTCGACGGCGATGATCGCGTACTGCTCGCGGCGCGTGGCGCGGATGCCGTCGCCGGTCGCCGCGACCTGCAGGTCGGGCTTATCGGGATAGACCTTGAGGCCGGCGGCGCCGGGCGGCTCGAGCACGGGAAGCTGCGTCGAGAGCTGGCCGACCGCGTCGATCGTGATGCGCCGCGTGACCGGCTCGCCGGCGGGCAGGCCGACCGGCTCGCGCGACCATTCCTCGCTGATGGCGACGGATTTCGCCGGGAACCACGCCGCGTCCGGGTGCCCGGGCGGCGGCGGCGGGATGGGCTGCACCTCGACGTCGATGGGATCGGACTTGAAGACCTTGCGTCCCGTGATGCGCCCGTCGCGCAACACGCGGGCTTCGAACAACGCCGGCGCGATGTGCAGCTCGCCGCTCGCCTGCGGGAAGAGCGCATAAACGCGTTCGACGACGTTGTAGTTCTTCCCCTCGATGATCGAGTCGTAGGTCTTGTCTTCGCCGGCCACGAGCTCCACGAGCACGTCGACGCCGCTGATCTCGGGCTCGATGAGGCGTGCCTGCCGCGTGTGCACCGCGCGGTACACCTTCACCTTGTAGAGCACCTGCGCCTGCACCCAGGTCGTGGGGAAATCGACCTCCGCGAGCACGAACACGTCCGACTCGCCCGGCTGCACCTGCTTCACCGGCGCGATGTGTATCGGGATCGGCCGGCTCTGCTCGCCGCCGATCGTGATCGGCGGGATCACGAAATCGCCGGCATCCTTAGCCATCAGCACGTAGGTCCAGGTGCGGATGCGGCTGATCTCGCCGTTGACGATGGTCGTGTTTCGCAGCTCGCTGCGCGAGAGCACGTAGAAATCCTTCTGCAGCGCGGAGTCCTCGGGCTCGAGGTCGACCGCCGTGTCGACCGTGACCTCCAGCGTGAACGACTCGTTGAGCTCGACGTCGTTGCGGTCGATCCTCGCCACCACCGCCGCGCTCGCCGGCATGGACGCCAGGAGCCATGCCACGACGCAGGCCAATGCCGCCGCGAACCGCGCTCCCGCCTTCATCACCCGGTCATCCTCCACTGCATCTGCTCACCAGGGATCCGCCGATTCGTACCACAGCGCGTTGCCGTCCTGGTCCACTCCCTGGCGCTGGTACTGGTACCGGAACTTGCGCCGCAGCAGGCCGCCCGGATCGTCCGGAATGCGGCGCAGCCACTGCTCCATCGCCTGGGCGCGTTCCTGCTCGCGGCGCGCCGCCGCGAGCGCCGCGGGATCCTGCACCTCCCCGGGCTGGCCCTCGGCCTGGCGCGCCTCGGCTTCGCGCGCGGCCCGCTCGAGCGCCTCGCGCAGCGCCTCGAGGTCGTCCGGGTCCGTCGGCTCGCCGTCGCGCGGCGCGCTGGTCGCGTCTTCCTGCCCGTCGCCTTCGCCGCTGCTCGACTGCTCCGCCTGCTGCCCGGCCGACTGGCTGCTGCCGTCGTTCGCGCCCTCGCCCTGTTCCCCGGGGTTCGGCTCGCTGCCCTGCTCGCCCGTGCCCTGCTGCTGTTCGAGCAGCCGCTTGACGAGGTCGCGGTTGTAGGCCGCGTCCTCGTCATCCGGGTCGAGCTCGAGCGTGCGCTCCCACGCGGCGATCGCCTCGGCGAACTTCCCCTGCCGCGCCAGCGCATTGCCGAGATTGTAGAGCCCGTCGGGGTCCTCGCGGCCGCTGAACGCCGCCGCGCTCTCGCGCCAGTGCCCGGCCCGGTACTCGGCGACGCCGCGCCAGGCGGGGTCCTCGAACAGGCGGCCGGCCTCCGCGGCCTGCCCCGCCTCGAGCGCCGCGCGGCCCTGCTGGTCGGGTGTCCGCCACAGGTCCTGCCACTCGAATGCCTGTGCCGCGCCGCCCGGCGGCACCAGCCAGACGAGCGCGAGCAGCACCCAGCCGCGGCGGAACGCCAGCGCGGCGATCGGCAGCAGCACGAGCAGGAGCCACGGGCCTTCGTCACGCCACTGGTCGGTCACGAGCTCGTCGTCGCCGCCGAGCGCGACGCCCGGCCCGAGATCCCCGATCGCGAGGCGCTCGAGATCCGCGCTGTCGGTGGTCATGACCGAGAAGCGGCCGCCACCCGCCTCGGCGAGCTTCCCGAGCCCGGCCGGGTCGAGCCTGGGCACGGCGATCTGCCCGCTCCAGTCGGTGACGAAGCCGCCGCCGGGCTCCGGGATCGGCGCGCCGTCGAGCGTCCCGATGCCGAGGACGGACAGGCGGTGCCCGGCAGCCTTCAGCTCCTTCGCCGCGTCCAGCGCCGCGGGCGTCACACCCCCGTCGGTCACGAGGAGCACGCGCCCTTCGCCGATGCCGGCCTGCTGCAGGAGCTGCCGGCTCTTCTCGATGGCCGCCGCGGCGTTACTGCCCTGGCTCGGCATGATGTCGGTGGACAGGCTGCCCATCAGCGCCGCGATCGTGTCGCTATCCGTCGTCAGCGGCGTGACCGTGAACGCGTTGCCGGAGTACACGACCAGCGCCGTCTGGCCGCTGTGCCGGTGCTCCAGCACGTCGAGCACCTTGAGCTTGGCCCGGGCGAGCCGGCTCGGGGAGACGTCTTCGGCATCCATCGACCGCGACAGGTCGAGCGCGATCACCATCGCCTGCCCGGAGCGGTACACCGGTTGCTCGATGCGCTCCCAGGCGGGGCCGGCGAGCGCGATGGCCGCGATGCTGCCGCCGCAACCCAAAAGCCACCAGCGCCAGTCGATGCCCTGCTCGCGCGCCCGCGCCAGCACGTGCGGCTGCAGCGCCGGGTCGATCACGGTCAGCCAGCTTCCCGGGCGGAGCCGCCGCCGCGCGGCGTACCACGCGAACGCGATCACGAGCGGCACGGCGAGCAGCCACTCCGGCCGCAGGAAGTGGAACTCAGCCGGCATCGGCCCTCATCCTCCCGAGCACGGGCCGGGGCAGGCCGGCGAGCAGGGAACCGAGCGCGAGCAGCCCCGCGAGCGCGAACGCGCCGCCCAGCGGCCAGTGGTACAGCGCCTGCACCGGCCGGAACCCCGCCTCCGGCTCGGCGACCGGCTCGAGCTCGTCGAGCAGGCGGTAGATCTCCTGCAGCGCGGAGGTGTCGCGCGCGCGGAAGTAATGGCCGCCGGTCATGGAGGCGATGCGCGTCAGCGTCGCCTCGTCGAGGTCGGCGGACGGGTTGACGCTGCGCAGGAGCCCGGTGACCGAGGGCACCATCATCTGGTCGGCGCCGATGCCGATCGTGTACACGCGCAGGCCGATCTCGGCGGCGAGCTCCGCGGCCTTCAGGGGATCGATCTCGCCGGCGGTGTTCGCGCCGTCGGTCAGCAGGATCAGTACCTGCTCGCTGGCCTCGGCGCCCTGCTCGTACAGGCGCTTCACCGCGAGCGTGATCGCGTCGCCGATCGCCGTCTTCTCGCCGGCGAGCCCGATGAACGCTTCCATGAGCAGCGTGGTGACGGTGTCGCGGTCCAGCGTGAGCGGCGCCTGCAGGTACGCCCGCTCGCCGAACAGGATGAGGCCGATGCGATCGCCCTGGCGGCGGCGGATGAAGTCGGCGGCGACCGCCTTGGTGGCGGTCAGGCGATCGACGCGCCGGCCGCCGAGCTCGAAGTCCTTCGCGTCCATGCTGCCCGACAGGTCGACCGCGAGCATGAGGTTGCGGCCGGAGACGGGAAGCTGCACGTCGTCGCCCACCCGCTCCGGGCGGGCCGCGGCGACGACGAGCAGGATCCAGGCGGCCGTGGCCAGCCAGGAGCGCCAATTGAGGAGCTGCTCGGCGTCCGAGCGATCGGCGAGCACCTCGAACGCGCCGAGGTCCGGCACCCGCAGGCCGGCCTCGCCCTGCTGCGCCGCGCGCGGCAGGAGCGCGCGCAGGATGAACGGCAGCGGCAGCGCGAGGAACACCCAGGGCCACGCGAAAGACCACATCACGACGCCTCCGGCAGCGGCGTCAGGAGCCGCCGGCGCACCGCCTCGACCAGGCCCTCGACGTCCACGTCCCTGTGCTCCCGGGCGCGCGCGGGATCGCGATACGGCAGCGCGGACAGGGCCCGTCCCGGTCCGCACGAGAACGGCTGCTGCTCGAGCCCGCGATCGAGCCACTCGAGCCAGGCCGGGCCGGTCAGCCCGGCCACTTCCGCCCGCGGCGCGTACGCCAGCATGGCGCGGCGCAAAAGCTGCGAGAGCGCGCTCGCGAGCCGGGCGAGGTCGCGGTCGGCGGCGTAGGCGGCTTCGAGGCGCGCGAGCTCGGCGAGCGCGAGCCGGCGCGCGGCGTTCCTCCGGCGGCGCAGGTGGAGCACGCGCCAGGCGAGCAGCAGGGCGACGAGGACGAGCGCCAGCAGGATCCACCAGCCGGGCGCGAGCGGCCACCAGCCGACCGGGTCGGGCAGGTGCAGGTCCCTGAGTGGCAAGGTCTCCGGGTTCATGCTCTCGTGAGCGCCGGTCGCGGCCGCCGGCCGAGGGCCTCCTTCAGCACCGCGACCGGATCCTCGTCGGTCGACAGCGGCAGGAGGTGAGCCCCGTAACGGCGGCAGAATGCCTCGACGGTTTCACGTCGCCTGATGAAGCGGCGCGCGTAATCGTCGCGCGCCGCCCGCGCGTAGGTCTCGATGGACAGCTCCGTCGCCCCGGAGAGCACGCGGTAGCGCCCCGGCGGGGGCGACTGGCGTTCCAGGCGGTCGCTGACGAGCACGGCCAGCACCTCGCTGTGCCGCGCGACACCCGCGAGATACGACTGCGCCGCGCGGGAAAAATCCGTGAAATCGCTCAAGATCGCCACCAGCGTGCCGGGACGGGCGACGCGGCGCAACGCCGCCATCGCCTCGGTGAACGGGGATCCGGCCGGGGCGCGCGGCTCCGCCTGCCGCCCGGGCCAGTCCGCGTGCTCCACGAGCTCGTGCACGAACCGGAGCGCCGCCTGGCGCCCGAGCCTCGGCTTCACCTCGCGCTCCGTCGTATCGCCGTAGATCAGGCCGCCCAGGCGGTCCCCGCGGTGGTGGGCCGCCCAGGCCAGGAGCGCGGCGGCACGGCTCGCGACCACGGACTTGTAGCTCCCGCGGGTCGCGAAATGCATCGAGCTTCTCAAATCGACCATGACGAGGACCGGGCGTTCACGCTCCTCGCGGAACAGCTTGGTGTAGGCCTGGGTGCTGCGGGCCGTCACCCGCCAGTCGATGTTGCGCGGATCGTCGCCCGGCTGGTACGGCCGCGACTCGTCGAACTCCATGCCGCGGCCGCGGAAATGGGAAACGTAGGCGCCGGTGGTCAGCGAGTTGACGCGCAGGACCTCGAGGGCGACCAGGCGCGCGGGGCCGGCGAGGCGGATCAGCTCCGCCTGGCTCACGCTCACGGGCGAGGTTTCGGGCTCAGCAGCGGGCACTTTCCCTCCGGCGGCGCCGGGCGGTCATGCGCCCGCCCCGCTCGCGCCTGGACCTTGCAGGGACCATGCCGGATTGCGCACGGGGCCCCTCACGCCGTCCTCACGGCACGCCGACCGCGTCGAGGATGCGCTCGACGACCGAGTCCGCCGTGACGCCGTCGGCCTCCGCCTCGAACGACAGCACGATGCGGTGCCGCAGCACGTCCGGGGCGACGTCCTGGATGTCCTCGGGCGCCACGTAGTCGCGGCCCGCGAGCCAGGCCCGGGCGCGGGCCGTGCGGTCGATGCCCATGCACGCCCGCGGGCTCGCGCCGTAGAGAACCTGCCCGGCGAGCGACGGGTCGACCGCCCCGGGATCGCGGGTCGCGACGACGACGTTGACGATGTACTGCTCGAGCTCGTCGGCGAGATACAGATCGAGTATGGCACGGCGCGCTTCCATCACCGCGCTCTCGGACAGAAGCTCCTCCGGGCGGAACGGGTCGCGCTTGCCGGCCTTCGCCTCCTCGCGGTTCAGCACCAGGATGCGGCGCTCGTCCTCGATCGCGGGGTAACCGACTTTCACGTGCAGCAGGAAACGGTCGAGCTGCGCTTCCGGCAGCGGGTACGTGCCCTCCTGCTCGATCGGGTTCTGGGTGGCCATCACCATGAACAGGCGCGACAGCGGGTAGCTCTTCTCGCCCACCGTGATCTGCCGCTCCTCCATCGCCTCGAGCAGCGCCGACTGCACCTTCGCCGGCGCGCGGTTGATCTCGTCGGCGAGGATCAGGTTGTGGAACAGCGGACCCTTGCGGAACTCGAAGCGGCCGTCCTGCGGCCGGTAGATCTCGGTGCCGGTGAGGTCGGCCGGCAGCAGGTCCGGCGTGAACTGGAGGCGGTGGAAATCGCCCTCGATGCTTTCCGCCAGCACCTTGATGGCGCGGGTCTTGGCGAGGCCCGGCGCACCCTCGACCAGCAGGTGCCCGTCGCACAGGAGCGCGATCAGCATGCGGTTGATCAAATGCGCCTGTCCGACGATCAGGCGGCTGGCGTGCGCTTCCAGCCGCTGGAACTGCTCTGCAAGGGTCATCGGGCACTCCGGATCCGGGAAGCGGGAGATTCTAGCAATTTGCCGCCCCTGGCCAACGCGGCCCCCGGATCGGCAATAATGCCCCCTATGACAACGGCCGCGGCGTTTCGCTCACTCGGCCGGGCCGCCGCCCGGGTCGGCCTGCTGCTGTTGGCATTCGTGTCCGCCGCCGTCGCCGACGATGCGGCCGAGCTGTCCGCCGCTTTCGGGCGGGACACGATCGTGATCGAGGCGGAGCACGGGACCTGCTACCGCTTCGACGTCTGGGTGGCCACGACGCCCGCGCAGCACCGGCGCGGCCTCATGTTCGTGCGCGAGCTGCCGCGCTTCGCGGGCATGCTGTTCGTGTACGAAGACGACGCTCTCAGGTCGATGTGGATGAAGAACACCTACATCCCGCTCGACATCCTGTTCATCCGCGCCGACGGCAGCGTCGCGTCGATCGCGAAGCGCACCGAGCCGCTGTCGCTCGCGTCGATCGCCGCGAGCGAGCCGGTCCGCTACGTGCTCGAGCTCAACGCCGGCGTGACCGGCGACCTCGGCATCGTGCCGGGCAGCATCGTCCGCATCCCCTGACCGCGCCTACGGGAGTACCTTGGCGATCGACTCGGCGAGGTAGCCGACGTTCGCGTGCGTGATGCCGGCGACGTTGATGCGGCTCGAATCCACCATGTAGATGCCGAACTCGCTCTTCAGGCGCGCGACCTCCGCGGCGCCGAGGCCGAGGAAGGAGAACATGCCCTTCGCACGCACGACGTGCGAGAAATCGTGCCGCGGCGCGCTGTCGCGCAACGCATCGACGAACAGCACGCGCATGTCGCGCAGCCGGTCGCGCATCTCCGTGAGCTCGGACAGCCATCGAGCGCGCAGCTCGCCGTCTCCCAGGATGCACGCGACGACCGCGGCCCCGTGGTCGGGCGGCATCGAGTACAGCGTGCGCACGATGTTGAACGCCTGGCTCCTGACGACGGCGCTGTGCGCGGCTTCTGCCGACACGATGGAGAGGCTGCCGACCCGCTCGCGGTAGAGCCCGAAGTTCTTCGAGCACGACGCCGCCACCAGCATCTCCGGCACGCGGCCGAAAAGGTGGCGCACGGCGAACGCGTCCTCTTCCAGCCCTTCCGCGAAGCCCTGGTACGCCACGTCGACGAACGGCACGAGGCGACGCGCGACGATCACGTCCCCGACCTCGCGCCACTGCTCGGGCGACAGGTCCATGCCCGTCGGGTTGTGGCAGCAGCCGTGCAGCAGCACGACGTCGCCCTCGGGCACCCGCTCGAGCGCGGCGAGCATCTCGTCGAAGCGCACGGCTGCCTCGCCCGCGCGGTAGTACGGGTAGGTCTCGAGCCGGATGCCGGCGCCGCCGAGCAGGGGCACGTGATTTCCCCAGGTCGGGTCGCTGACCCAGATGCGCACGTCGGGACGGGCCCGCAGCATGAGCCCCGCCGCGATGCGCAACGCACCCGAGCCGCCGGGTGCCTGCAGCGTCACCACGCGCGGGTCGTTTGCCGCCGCGTCACCGAAGAGGAGCGCCTGGATGTGGCGGTTGAAAGCGGGATCTCCCCCGGAGCCGATGTAGGTCTTCGTGGTCTGCGTCTCGACCAGTCGCCGTTCCGCTTCCTTCACGGCCGCGAGCACCGGCGTCTCACCCTCTGAGTTGCGGTACACGCCGACGCCGAGGTCGATTTTCTCCGCCCGCGGGTCCTCGTTGTACTCCGCGATCAGGCGCAGGATCGCGTCCGCGGGCAGCGCTTCCAGTCTTTCGAACAACAGAATTCTCCGGTGAGCAGCAGCACACCGCCGGAGCGTGCGCGGACGGGCGACGCGGTCGCCCGTCGCCCGCCGGCGCTCCGGCGAGATGCCTTATCGAATCATGGCCGGGTCAGGCTTTCGGGGCCCACACCGAGCACCAGCCGTTCTCGTTCACGGCCTTGCCCGGGAAAATCTGGCAGCCCCGCCATTCGCCTTGGTCGCCCACCACCAGGGCGCAGTTCGCGCAGCGCTGGTCCTCGGCCGGTTGCGGGCGCGATGCCGGGTCGACGGTGCTCGCATCGTGCGTGTAATTGAGCGCCTTGGCCTGGGGGTCGTCGGGGGAGAGGTGTGGCAGATCCGTCTGCGCTTCGGCACGTCCGCCGGGCCGGACGAAACAGCTCGCGGCCGCGACGGCAGACAACTGGAGGAAACGTCGCCTTTCGATCTTGCTCACGGTGATCTCCTTAAGCGGAGGGGCTGGCGACATATTCTAGTGTCCCGACCCTCGAATAACCATGGAATCCGCTGAGCTTTCCGCCTCCGCGCCGCCCTCGGGCCCGGAACTGCGACCGGCGCACTCCCGCTCGCCGGGGAGCGCGGCTATCTTCACTGTGGATGTGTTGCACGGCGGCAGGCCGCCGGGGAAGTCACGAAGCCGCCATGCCGGTCACGCGCGCGAAACGTTTGCTCCTCTTGCTGCTCGCCGCCTTCGCTGGTGCGGCGCAGGCGGACGAGGTGCACCGCTACCGGGTCGAGCTCGACGCCGCGCTGTCGCGCCTCGAGGTCGAAGCGCGTTTCGCGGCGCCGGTCAACACCGTCACGGCCCGCTCCGGTGACGCCGGCGAGTATCTCACCGAAGCGTGGGACTGCGGCGCAGCGACGCCGATCCGCATGCGCAACCAGCGCATGCTGCTCCCGGTCGCCGGTATCGAATGCATGCAGTACCGGGTGGACCTGGGCCGGGCGGCACGCCATTTCCGCCACCACCGCGCGCTCGACCCCGGCAACGTGGTCGTGTCCCCGTCGCTGTGGCTGTGGCGGCCGCCGCTCGCCGGCACCGACCTGATCGAGGTGCAGTTCGTGCTGCCGCCGGGCGTGCGGGTGTCCGTGCCGTGGGAGCCGCTCGGGGACGACCGGTTCCGGCTCGCCGCCTCGCCCGAAAGCGCGGATGCGCCCGCGGTGTTCGGGAGCTTCGCCGCCCGTGACATCGAAGTGCCCGGTGCGGTGCTGAAGCTCAGCATCCTGAACGGGCGCGGCAACGCGCGCGAGCGCCTCGATGCTGAAGCGATCGGCGAGTGGATACGCGCGGCCGCGAACGACGTCACCCTCGCCTACGGCCGCTTCCCGAACCCGGCGCCGCAGGTGGTCGTCGTCCCGGTGGACGGCTCACGCGAAGGCAGCGCCGTGCCCTGGGGCCGGGTGATTCGCGACGGCGGCGAAGCGGTCGAGCTGGTCGTGGACGTCACCCGCCCGCTCGAGGCGCTGCTCGACGACTGGACGGCGACCCACGAGTTCGCCCACCTGATGCTGCCCTGGCTGGTGCACGATCATCGCTGGGTCTCGGAAGGTTTCGCGCAGTACTACCAGAACGTGCTGCTCGCGCGTTCCGGCGCCTACGACGCGGCACGCGCGTGGCGGGAGCTACACGCCGGCTTCGAGCGCGGACGGCTGTCGCGTCCCGAGCTTTCGCCGAACGCGGCCGCCGAGCGCGGCATGAGGAGCGCCCGCATGAAGATCTACTGGAGCGGTGCGGCGCTCGCGCTCATGGCGGACGTCGAGCTCCGCCAGCGTTCCGGCGGCAGGGAGACGCTGGACGACGTGCTCGGCCGCTTCCAGGCCTGCTGCCTGCCGTCCTCGCGCGCCTGGACGGCACCGGAGTTCTTCGCCACGCTGGACGCGCTCACCGACCGCCCGGTCTTCGTGCCGCTCTACCGGCGGTACGCCGACGCCGCCGGCTTCCCCGACACGCGGGCGCTGCTGGCCCGCCTGGGCGTGGACATCGAGGGCGACACCGTGCGCCTCCGGCGGACGGGCGACCTCGCCACCGTGCGCTTCGCCATCACCGCGCCGGACCCGGGCGCCGCGCGCTGGCGCGAGCAGCTCGCCGCGAGCCACCGGCAGGCCGCCGCCCCGTAAAGCCGCCCGCGGCCGGCCCGCGCGGGGGCGCGGGGCTATAATCCAGGGTCCCATGGTCGCGGCAGCACCCATGAGCGCCAACAGCCTCGCTGTCGATGTCAGCAGGATCGAGGGCGACCGCGCCACGTCGAAGCAGGACGAGGTCGCGGTCGAGGAACCGCTCGAGATCCAGCTCTGCTCGGCGCAGGCGGCCGGGGCCGCGGCCAGGAGCGTGTCGATCACGATGCGCACGCCCGGCGACGACGAGGAGCTCGCGCTCGGATTCCTCTTTTCCGAAGGCATCATCACGACCCGCACGCGGATCGCGGCGGTGACCCGTCCCGGCGAGCCCGACCCGGTCACCGGCCAGCGCAACGTCGTGCGCGTCGAGCTGGGGCCCGACGAGCCCATCGATTTCGCGCGCCTGGAGCGCCACTTCTACACCACGTCGAGCTGCGGGGTGTGCGGCAAGGCGTCGCTGGACGCGCTGCGCGTGGCCGGCGCGCAATCGCTCGCGGAATGCGCCACCCGGTTTTCCCGCGAGGTGATCGCCGGCCTGCCGGACCGGCTGCGCGAGCACCAGCGGGTCTTTGCGAAGACCGGGGGGCTGCACGCCGCGGCCGTGTTCGGCCCAGATGGTGAGATCGTGCTCGTTCGCGAGGACGTCGGGCGGCACAATGCAGTGGACAAGGTGGTCGGGGCGCTGCTCCGGCAGGAGCGCCTCCCCGCACACGGGCTCGGGCTGCTGGTTTCCGGCCGCGCGAGCTTCGAGCTGATGCAGAAGGCGCTCGTCGCCGGCATCCCGCTGCTCGCCGCCGTGGGGGCGCCGTCCAGCCTCGCGGTCGAGCTCGCCCGCGAGTTCGGGATGACGCTGATCGGCTTCTTGCGGCGGGGCACCTTCAACGTCTACGCCGGCGGCGAACGGGTGGTGTGACATGCCCGGCGGTTCGCGAACGGGAGGCCGGCAAGGGGGACAGCAGATGCCGACGAGATACGACCCGCAGATCGGTGCGGAAATCATCGCCAGTCATGGCGCCCGCCCGGAAATGCTCGTGCAGATCCTGCGCGGGATCTGCGACCGCTACGGCTGGATCAGCGACGCGGCGCTGCGCCAGGTCGCGGACGCCCTCAACCTCTCGCGCGCCGACGTGCACGGCGCCGCGCGCTTCTACCACGACTTCCGCACCGCGCCGCCGGGCAGGAAGGTGGTGAAGATCTGCCAGGCCGAATCCTGCCAGGCGATGGGCAGCCGGGAGCTCACGGCGCACGCGGAGCGCCGCCTCGGTGTGGAGCTCAACGGCACGACCGCGGACGGCGAAGCGTCGCTGGAGCCCGTCTACTGCCTCGGCAACTGCGCCTGCTCCCCGGCCGTCATGATCGACGAGCGCGTGTACGGCCGGGTCGATGCGGCCAGGCTGGACCGGCTGCTCGGCCGGGGGACGGCCTGACGTGGCGGCCCCGGTTCGCGTTTACGTGCCGCGCGAGACCTCCGCGGTCTCCATGGGCGCCGACGAGGTCGCCGCCGCGCTCGCGGCGCACGCGGGCGGACAGGCGATCGAGATCGTGCGCAACGGCTCGTGGGGCATGAGCTGGCTCGAGCCGCTGGTGGAAGTCGAAGTCGACGGGACGCGCATCGCCTACGGGCCGGTCGCGCCCGAGGACGTCCCGGACCTGTACGCGGCGGATTTCCTCCGCGGCGGCGCCCACGCCTCGAGGCTCGGCCCGACCGCGGAGATCCCCTGGCTCGCGCGCCAGGAGCGGTGGACGTTCACGCGCTGCGGCCGCATCGATCCTGCATCCGTCGACGAGTTCCGGGCGCACGGCGGCTTCAAGGGGCTCGAGCGTGCGTTCGCCCTCGGGCCGGCCGGCGTGCTGGACGAGGTCAAGGCATCCGGGCTGCGCGGCCGCGGCGGTGCCGGCTTCCCGACCGCAATCAAGTGGCAGACGGTCGCCGGCACCGCGAGCGACGTGAAATACGTGGCCTGCAACGCCGACGAGGGTGATAGCGGCACGTTCTCCGACCGCATGCTGATCGAAGGCGACCCGCTCACGCTCATCGAGGGCATGGCGATCGCCGGGTTCACCACCGGGGCGAGCCGCGGCTACGTCTACCTGCGCTCGGAGTACCCGCTCGCGAAGCAGGCGTTCGAGAAGGCGCTCGCGGCGGCCCGCGACGCGGGCTGGCTCGGTGAGAACATCCAGGGCTCGGGCTTCGACTTCGACATCGAGCTCCACCTCGGCGCCGGCTCCTACGTGTGCGGCGAGGAAACCTCGATGCTGGAGAGCCTGGAGGGCCGGGCGGGCCTCGTGCGCTACCGCCCTCCGCTGCCGGCGATCTCGGGGCTGTTCGGCAAACCGACGGTGGTGAACAACGTGATCACGCTCGCCTCGGTACCCGAAATCCTCGTGCGCGGCGGCGAGGCGTACGGCGCGCTCGGCACGGGCCGCTCGCGCGGCACGCTGCCGTTCCAGCTCGCGGGCAACGTGCGCCGTGGCGGCCTCGTCGAGGTGCCGTTCGGGCTCACGCTCAGGGAGCTGATCGAGGATTTCGGCGGCGGCACCTACAGCGGCCGCCCGATCCGCGCCGTGCAGGTGGGCGGCCCGCTGGGGGCGTACTTCCCCGAAGCGCTGCTCGACACGCCCCTCGACTACGAGGCGTTCGCGGCGCAAGGCGGGCTGATCGGCCACGGCGGCGTGGTGGTGTTCGACGACACCGTCGACATGGCGGCGCAGGCTCGCTTCGCCATGGAGTTCTGCGCCCACGAGTCGTGCGGCAAGTGCACCCCGTGCCGCATCGGGTCCGTGCGGGGCGTGGAGGTAATCGACCGCATCGTCGCCGGCGTGCAGCGAGAGGCGAATTTCGCGCTGCTCGAGGACCTGTGCGATACCATGGTCGACGGTTCCCTGTGCGCCCTGGGCGGCATGACGCCCTACCCCGTCCGCAGCGCGCTGAAGCATTTCCGGGCGGATTTCGAACGTAAATCCCCGGTCGAACCAGGAGGAGCGAGCACCGCTCGCGACGCAGATGGCCGCCGCAGCGCCATCGAAGGAGCAGGCCCATGAGCCTCATGAAGGAAGCCGATTCGGCACGTCACGCGGGCGCCCATTCCGCGGGTGACCCGCAGCCGTACTCGCCGCGCGGGCGCGGCCCGATGACCCTCATCAAGGAACCCGACTACGGTACGCCGGAGAGCCCCCAGACCGGCATGGTCGAGGTCGAGATCGACGGCATGCCCGTGACGGTCCGCGCCGGCACCACGGTGCTGCGCGCCGCGCGCGAGCAGGGCATCGACGTGCCGAAGCTGTGCGCCACCGACAGCCTGAAGCCGTTCGGCTCGTGCCGGCTATGCGTGGTCGAGATCGAGGGCCGCAAGGGGTATCCCGCTTCCTGCACGACGCCGGTCGAGCCCGGCATGAAGATCCGGACGCAGACGCCTGCGCTCGCCAGGCTCCGCCGCAACGTGATGGAGCTCTACATCTCCGACCACCCGCTCGACTGCCTCACCTGCGCCGCGAACGGCGATTGCGAGCTGCAGGACATGGCGGGCGCCGTGGGCCTGCGCGAGGTGCGCTACGGCTTCGACGGCGCCAACCACCTCGATGCGGAGAAGGACGAGAGCAACCCGTATTTCACCTTCGATCCCGCGAAGTGCATCGTCTGCTCGCGCTGCGTGCGCGCCTGCGACGAGGTGCAGGGCACGTTCGCGCTCACCATCGAAGGCCGCGGCTTCGATTCCAAGGTCGCGGCGAGCATGGGGGAGAGCTTCTTCGACTCCGAATGCGTCTCCTGCGGCGCCTGCGTGCAGGCCTGCCCGACGGCGACGCTGATCGAAAAGACGATCGTCGATCACGGCCAGCCGGAGCACAGCGTGCTCACGACCTGTGCCTACTGCGGCGTCGGCTGCTCGTTCAAGGCGGAGATGAAGGGCGACCAGGTCGTGCGCATGGTGCCGTACAAGGACGGCCACGCGAACCACGGGCATAGCTGTGTGAAAGGGCGCTTCGCCTGGGGCTACGCGACGCACAAGGACCGCATCCTCCACCCGATGATCCGCGACAGCATCAAGGATCCGTGGCGCAAGGTGAGCTGGGAGGAGGCGATCCAGCACACGGCCAGGCGCTTCAAGGAGATCCAGGCGAAGTACGGCCGCAAGTCCGTGGGCGGCATCACCTCCTCGCGCTGCACGAACGAGGAAGTCTTCATCGTGCAGAAGCTCGTGCGCGCGGCGTTCGGCAACAACAACGTCGACACCTGCGCGCGCGTGTGCCATTCGCCCACCGGTTACGGCCTGAAGCAGACGCTCGGCACGTCCGCGGGCACGCAGCCGTTCGACAGCGTCATGGACGCGGACGTCATCATGGTGATCGGCGCGAACCCGACCGAGGCCCACCCGGTGTTCGCCTCGCAGATGAAGCGGCGGCTGCGCCAGGGCGCCAGGCTGATCGTGATCGACCCGCGCAAGATCGGGCTGGTGCGCTCGCCGCGCATCCGGGCCGACTACCACCTGCCGCTTCTGCCCGGCACGAACGTGCCGATGATCAACGCGTTCGGCCACGTCATCGTGAGCGAGGGGCTGGTCGACGAGGAGTACGTCCGCGAGCGCTGCGACCTCGAGGCGTTCGAGGCGTGGAAGAAGTTCATCCTGAAGCCGGAGAACTCGCCCGAGGTCGTGAGCCAGGTCACCGGCGTGCCGGCGGAGGACATCCGCGCCGCCGCGCGGCTGTACGGCCAGGCCGAGCGCGCCGCGATCTACTACGGCCTCGGCGTCACCGAGCACAGCCAGGGCTCCACCATGGTCATGGGCATGGCGAACCTCGCGATGGCGACCGGCAACATCGGCTTCACGGGTTGCGGCGTGAACCCGCTGCGCGGCCAGAACAACGTGCAGGGCTCCTGCGACATGGGCTCGTTCCCGCACGAGCTTGCGGACTACCGGCCGATCGCGGACGACGCGGTGCGTGGCTCGTTCGAGAAGCACTGGGGCGTTACGCTGGATCCGGAGCCCGGCTTCCGCATTCCGAACATGTTCGACGCCGCGCTCGCGGGCACGTACAAGGGCATCTACATCCAGGGCGAGGACCTCGCACAGTCCGACCCGAACACGAAGCACGTCGAGGCGGCGCTCTCCGCGATGGAATGCGTCGTGGTCCAGGACCTGTTCCTGAACGAGACCGCGAAGTTCGCGCACGTGTTCCTGCCGGGGACGTCGTTCCTGGAGAAGGACGGCACCTTCATCAACGCCGAGCGGCGCATCAACCGCGTGCGCCCGGTGATGAAGCCGCAGCAGGGCAAGAGCGAGTGGCTGATCACGCAGGAGCTCGCGCAGGCGCTTGGCTACCCGATGAGCTACCGGAACGAGGCCGAGATCATGGACGAGATCGCGGCGCTCACGCCGAGCTTCCGCGGCGTCTCGTTCGAGTTCCTCGACCGCGTGGGTAGCGTGCAGTGGCCGTGCAACGAGAAGGCGCCGATGGGCACGCCGATCATGCACGTCGACGGCTTCGTGCGCGGCAAGGGGCTGTTCATCGAGACGGAGTACGTCCCGACGAAGGAGCGCACCAATCGCAAGTTCCCGCTGCTGCTCACGACCGGCCGCACGCTCACACAATACAACGTGGGCGCGCAGACCCGCCGTACCGACAACGTGCGCTGGTACCACGAGGACCTGCTGGAGATCCATCCGTCCGACGCGGAGCTGCGCGGCATCAAGGACGGCGACCGCGTATCGCTCACGAGCCGCAAGGGCGAGATCACGCTCGAGGCGAAGGTCACCGAGCGCGTGCCGCCGGGCGTCGTGTACACGACGTTCCACGACCCGGAGACGGGTGCCAACGTGGTCACGACGGAGTACAGCGACTGGGCAACCCAGTGCCCCGAGTACAAGGTGACCGCCGTGCAGGTCGCGCCGGCGGTGGAACGCTCGGCGTGGCAGAGGGAGTTCGAGAAGCGCCGTAAGGAACAGGAGCGGCTGCTCGAGACGTCCTGAGCCGTGGCCCGCCAGCCACCGTTGCCGTCCCCGGCGCCATGGTAGTCGACTCCGTCCTCTGGCGGCGCCTCGACGTGTCGGGGCACGACGTCTGCCGCCTGGAACGCAGCAGCGACGGCTGGCAGGTCCTCGGCATGGCCGTGTTCCGCGAGAACGGCGTGCTCGCGGGCGTCACCTACGAGGTGGCCTGCGATCCCGCGTGGCGCACGCGCCGCGGCCGGGTTCGCGGCTGGCACGGGATGCGGTCGCTCAACCTCGACATTGCACGAACGGCGGCGGACACCTGGACGCTGAACGGTGCCGCGGTGCCCGGTCTCGAAGCCTGCCTCGATCTCGATCTCGGGTTCACGCCCGCGACGAACGTGCTGCCGCTCCGGCGCCTGGAGCTCGGCGAGGGCGAGGCCGCCGATGCCCCGGCCGCCTGGCTCGACGTTGCGGCCGGCACGCTCGAACGGCTGCCGCAGCGCTACGAGCGCAGGTCCAGCAACACGTACTGGTACGAGTCGCCGACCGCCGGCTATGCTGCGTTGCTGGAAGCGTTCCCGTCCGGCCTGGTTCGCCGTTACCCGGGCCTGTGGGAGGCGGAAGCCTGATTCGCTCGCGGGACGCTGTCCGCAATCCAACCGAGGTGCACGAGGCGGTATGAGCCGATCGCTGGCGCGCGTCACCCTCGTCGTTCGCGACTACGACGAGGCCATCGAGTTCTTCGTCGGCAAGCTGGGGTTTCGGCTGGTCGAGGACGAGTACGTGCCGGCGCAGGACAAGCGCTGGGTGATGGTGGCGCCACCGGGCGCGAGCGGCGCCAGCCTGGTGCTCGCGCGCGCATCGACCGACGAGCAGCGCGAGGCCATCGGCAACCAGACGGGCGGGCGGGTTGCCTTCTTCCTCGAAACGGACGATTTCCGGCGCGACTTCGACGCCATGACCCGGGCCGGCATCCGGTTCGTGCGCGAACCGAAGGCGGAGGCCTTCGGCATCGCCGCCGTGTTCGAGGACCTGTACGGGAACCGCTGGGACCTCGTGCAGCCGATCGATGGCGCCGGCCAGGGAGCGCGCGGCACACGCCCGGCGTAAGATGCGGATGCCGGCCCCGTGGCGCGACCCGTGGCCGGCACAAGCGCGAGGTTGCGCCTCGCGAGGTACAGCGGGAGGTTCCCTCATGAGGCAATGCCGCCGGGCGATGCTGCTTTTCGTCGTGCTCGTGCTCGGCCGCGCCGCGTCCGGCCAGGACTTTCTCGACCTGCACGAGGCAGAGGCCCGGGACGAGGCCTACAGGATCCTGGCTGCCGCGGAGGAGCGCTTCAGCTGCGCGTTCGAGGAAGTGTCGATGCGGGACATCGGCAACGAACCGGGCACTCGCTACCTCGTGCACGTCCGGGCGGACGGGGACGAGTGCCGCGAAGCGCTGGTCTTCGTCATCCAGAGGGCGGAGCGGGGCAACCGGCTCATCTTCCGACAGGCGGCGGACCCGATCGGACGAATCGACGACGTGCCGATGTTTCCCGGCGAGCAGGTGCTGATCCACGAAGTGAACCCGAACCTCGAGGACGAGGAAGCGCCGGAAGGCGCCGACGAACGGAACGAGCTTCCGCCGGATCCTGCCTGAAGGGCGCACATCAACGACCTGATTGCCGAGCTCGCGCGGGGTAGAATGTAGGATTTCCCGCCCCGGTGACGTAAATGACGATCGAATCCCCCGCCGACATCGAAGGGCTGAAGCGCATCGGCCGCATCGTCGCGACCGTGCTCGCGAAGATGCTGGACGCGATGGAGCCCGGGATGACGACGCGCGAGCTGGACGCGTTCGGCGCCGCGCTGCTCGAGCGCGAGGGCGCCCGCTCAGCGCCTCAGCTCACCTATGATTTCCCGGGCGCCACCTGCATCAGCATCAACGAGGAAGCCGCGCACGGCGTACCGGGCGACCGCGTCATTCGCGCCGGCGACGTCGTCAACATCGACGTATCCGCGGAGCTCGACGGCTATTTCGCGGACACCGGCGGAACCGGCGTGGTACCGCCCTCCTCTCCGCTCAAGAATCGCCTGTGCCACGCGACCCGGCAGGCGCTCGAAGCCGCCATGCGCGTCGCGCGCGCCGGCGCGCCGCTGAACGGCATCGGCGCAGCCATCGAGCGCACGGCGAAGCAGCACCGCTTCCGCATCATCGAGAACCTCGGCAGTCACGGCGTCGGCCGCGCGCTGCACGAGGCGCCCGATCACATCCCCGGCTATCGCGCACCACGCGACCGCCGCGTGCTGGAGGAAGGCGCCGTCATCACGATCGAGCCGTTCCTGTCCACGAAGAGCCGCCACGTGAAGGAAGCCGAGGACGGCTGGACTCTCCTCGCCGAGCCGGGCAACCTCTCGGCGCAGTACGAGCACACGATGATCCTGACGCGCGGCGCCCCGGTCGTGGTCACGACCACCGGCGCATGAGCAACACGCCGCCGACCGAACGCCGGTTGGCGCGGCCGCCCGCGCCGTGGGCTGCGGCCATGGCCGTGCACGAGCTGTTTGCATACCTCTGCGTTGACGATGCGGGCAAGGCGATCGAGTTTTACACCAAGGCGTTCGGCGCCCGTGAGAAGTTTCGCCTGACGGAGCCTTCCGCCCGTATCGGGCATGCGGAGCTCGAGCTTGGCGGGACGACGCTCATGCTGTCCGACGAGTTCCCCGAGTACGGAATTCGCGGCGCGAAGTCCATCGGCGCTACGCCGGTAACAATGCATCTTCATGTCGACGACGCCGACGCGACGATCCAAGACGTGATTGCAGCCGGTGCCGAGCTCGAACGGGAGCCGAGCGACGCGTTCTACGGGGAGCGCTCGGGCGTGGTGCGGGATCCGTTCGGGCATCGGTGGTTGATCGGGCACAGCATCGAGGACGTGAGCCCGGAGGAGATGCAGAGGCGGTATACGGAGATGATGTCATAGGGGCACCGCATTCGCTGGTTCGAGACCGAGGTGGCAGGGACGATCTGGACGAAAGCGTCGTAGTCGCGCGCGATGTGCGCCGCTGCAGAAAGGATCTCTCGAAATCTGTGCCCGGGGGTGGCAAGCTGTGCGCCTCGGACCACGGGGGAACGCATGGCTTATCTCACCTGGAAGCTGCTGCACGTGCTCTCGGTCATCCTGTTCGTCGGCAACATCACGACCGGTATCTTCTGGGCCGCCAGCGCGGTCCGCAGCAACGATTACCGCGCCATGGGAAGCACGTTCGAAGGCATCATCCGCGCCGATCGCTGGTTCACCACGCCGAGCGTCATCGGGCTCACGGTGAGCGGCATCGTCGCGGCGATGACGGGCGGGCTGTCGATCCTCGGCACCGGCTGGATCCTGTGGGGCACCGCCCTGCTCGTGATCTCCGGCGCCGCGTTCGGCATGCGCGTGGCGCCGCTGCAGCGCGAGCTCGTCCGGCTCGCGCGGGACGCCGCGGGCGACGCCGCCGCGCAAACCGCGTTCCGCGAGCGCTACCGGAGCTGGCAGATCTGGGGTGGCATCGCCACCCTCGCGCCGCTTCTCGCCGTGGTCGTCATGGTGCTGAAGCCGCACCTGCCGGCGTTCTGAAGTGACCGGCGGCCGGGGCCTGCCTTAAACTGCGCGAAGCGCCGGGCGCGCAGGAGGCCGTCTTGTTCAAGCTGTTGGGGGTTCTGCTCTCGGGCTACATCGTGTACGCCGTTGCGGCCGGCCGGGTCGTCGCCAAGTCGGGACCGTGGGCGCGCGTGGTCCTGCGTCACGAGCGGCCGCGCTACTTCTGGGCCATCATCGTCACCTACTCGGCACTGGCCGTCGCGCTGCTGACGTACTTTTGAACAACCGCCGATCCGACGGAGGAGCGAATGAGCATCGCAGCACGAGGAGTCTGTACGCTGCTCCAGGTCTTCGACATGCCGGCGTCCATCCGCTTCTACCGCGACGTCCTCGGGTTCGAGGTCGCCCAGGCATCGGAGGGTGAAGGAGACCGCTTCGACTGGTGCCTGCTCAGGCTGGGTGAATCGGAGCTCATGCTGAACACCGCCTACGAGGGGGACCGCCGCCCTGCCGCGCCCGATGCGAAGCGCGTCGCGGCGCACCGCGACACCTGCCTGTACTTCGCCTGCCCGGACGTGGACGGTGCCTGGCACCACCTGCGCTCGCACGGGCTGGACGTGCCCGAGCCGACACTCGCACCCTACGGCATGAGGCAGCTCTACCTCCGCGACCCGGACGGCTACGAGCTGTGCTTCCAGTGGCCGGCGCAGTGAGGGGGGAAGCATCGACGAAACGCGCGCATCGATGATTGCGTGCCCCGCTTTCCGCCTCCCGCGGCTGGTCCTGTTGCTCGCGACGGGCGCCAGCGGACTCGCCGTCGCGCAGGCCGAGCACAACCTGGCGAGCGGCGAGACCCAGCTCGACGTGATCCTCGAAAGCCGGCCCCAGCTCGCGGCGGTGCTGCGCGGCCGCGATGAGCTGCGGGAATGGCTCGTTGCCGAGCTCGGCCGCAGGACGCCCGCACCGCTCTGGGATCCGACGGAGCCCGTTTCCGGCCGCGCGGCCGAGCACGAGTACCCGTCGCGCGGCGGCGCGGCACCGGCCGGCACGGCCGTGATCCGCGTAAGCTCGCGCGTCTCCGGCTGGGACCAGCTCGCCGCGCTCGTCTTCGAGCTGCACAACGTTCGCCGCAGCGGCCGCTTCGCGGCGATCTACCGCGCCGCGGTGCGCGGCGAGATCGACAAGGCGGAATACGTGCGGCGCTCACTCGAGGAAGAGCTCGCCGCGCTGGTCGCGACGCGCGACTTCCTGCAGCGCCACGTCGGCGGGCTCCCGCAGGCGGCCCGGGCCGGCAGCCCGCTTTTCAGCCAGGTGATCGAAACGGAAGACAGTCTCGACCGGCACCTCGCCGGGCAGGAGCGCGAGGGCCGACGCCTGTTGTTGCACTTCGAACGGCTCTACGAGCAGGAGGTGGTGCCGGAGAAAGAACGCCTGGAGAGCTCGCGGCGCCGAAAGCCGGGCTCCGGCTGATCCATCCCGGGGCAGGGAGTCGCGCACGCGGCGCCGTTGACGCCGGTGCGGATGCGGCGTTATACGGGGCTCCCGGGCGTACGGGGCATCAATGAAGGCCCCTCACGAAGTACGAGCTCGTCGGTGCCCGCCTGCTCGCCATGGCCTCGCAGCGGCTGCCGCTCCGGCCGCCACACGAACCTAGGGGAGACGTAATGCAACCGCTTCGATATTCCATCAACGTCACGCCGGACGGCTGCTGCGACCACAACGCGATGCCCGCGGACGAGACCCTGCATCGCTACTTTACCGACAGGCTTGCGGAGGCCGATGGGCTACTTTTTGGCCGGGTCATGTACGAAATGATGGAGGAAGCGTGGCGGCCGGTGGCGTCGGGAGCGAAGCCGGACTGGCTGGTCGGCTGGATGGAACCTTTCGCCCGGACGATCGATGCGGCGAGGAAGTACGTCGTATCGAGCACGCTCCAAAGCGTCGACTGGAACGCGGAGCTCGTGCGCGGCGACCTGGCGGAGGCCGTTCTCGAGCTCAAGCGGAAACCCGGCAGAGGCCTGTTCACCAGCGGCCTGAAGCTGCCGCTGGCACTGGCGGAGCTGGGCCTGATCGACGAATACGAGTTCATGGTGCAGCCCAGGCTGGCGGGTCACGGGCCGACGTTGTTCGCGGGGCTGTCGAAGTACGTCGATCTGAAGCTCGTGAGCCGCCAGGAGTTCGACTCCGGGGCCATTGCGTTGCGGTACGAGCCGAGAAATCGGCGGGCCAGCTAGGCGAGCCGCGAACATCGTGGAGCCGGGAGAACATGCCGTGATCAAAGCCTTGCCCTACGTCGTCCCCTTGTTCGCCCTTGCGCTGGCGGGCTCCGCGCAGGAGCACACCTCGCCCTACCGTGGCCAGGAGTGGCGCGAGGTCAAGGCGCTCTCTCCGGGGGAGATTCGCGGGCTGCTGGCCGGCGAGGGCATGGGTCTCGCGAAAGCCGCGGAGCTGAACGGCTACCCCGGCCCGGCGCACGTGCTCGCCCTCGCGGACGAGCTCGCGCTCGACGATGCGCAGCTCGCGGCCACGCGCAACATCGAGCGGGCGATGCGCACGGCCGCGGTCGAAACCGGGCGCGAGCTGGTCGCCGCCGAGCGCGAGCTCGATCGGCTGTTCGCCACGCGCAAGGTCACCCATGAATCGCTGAAGGCGACGCTCGAGCGCATTGCCGGGCTGCAGGCCGAGCTGCGGTCGATTCACCTCCAGGCGCACATCGAGCAAACCGCATTGTTGACGCCGGCGCAGATCCGGCGCTATATCGAATTGCGGGGGTACGGGGGGCACCATGAAGAACGGAAACATCCGCACTAGCCTGCTCGCCATCGTCCTCGCGGCGGCCATACCGCCCGCCGCCGCGACCGAAGCGGTGACCGTCCCGGCCACCTTCCAGCACGATCTCGCCGCGGACACCGAACGGCCGACCTACCGGCTGTTCGTCGCCGTCCCGCCGGACTACGAGGCGCAGCAGGACCGGCGTTACCCGGTCACCTATGTCCTCGACGGGAACGTGACGTTCCCGTTCGCGGTGAGCATGCAGCGCATGTTCGCGCTATTCCGGGAAACGCCGGAAATGATCGTCGTCGGCGTCGGCTACCCCGTGCAGTTCTTTCCCGAGACGATCGCATCGCGCTGGCGCGACCTCACGCCGTGGAGCAACCGCGCGGTCGACGCGAGCGAGGCGGAGAAGCTCGGCCCCGGCCTGCGTTCCGGCGGCGGTCCCGAGTTCCTCCGCCACCTGCGCGAGGAGGTCATCCCGTTCGTCGATGCGCATTACCGCACCACCGACGATCGCGCGCTGTACGGCCATTCTTTCGGTGGCCTGTTCGCGCTGTATGCGCTGTTCGAAGCGCCGGACCTGTTCCGCCGCTACGCGATCAGCAGCCCGTCGCTCAATTTCACGCCGGACCCCGTGTTCGCGCTGGAGGCGGCTTACGCGGAGGCGCACGACGCGCTGCCCGCGCGCGTGTTCCTGTCGTACGGCTCCGAGGAGCACCAGATCGCCATGCCGGTCGCGCGGCTCGTCGACATCCTCGAGAAGCGCGAGTACCAGGGGCTCGAGCTCCAGGCGCACGTGTTCCAGGACGAGACGCACGTATCCGTGTTCCCGGCGGCGCTCAGCCGGGCCGTGCGCTGGCTGTACGCGGCACCCGCTGGCGACCTGCAGGCCAAACCGGTACCGGCCGAATAGCCGGGCCGGGAACCCAGCGGCGGGCTCCCGACCAAAGACAGGTGACCATCATGAGACAAGCGAGCGCAATCCTCGTGCTCTTCGGCGCCGGCCTGGCGTGCTTCGCTTCGACGGCACAGGAGAGCCCCATGAGCCTCGTCGGCAAGACCGTCGTGATTCGTTACGAGTCCGGGCTCGAGCTCGAGGCGCATTACGAGAGCGAGACGCGCATGACCTGGACCGCGCTCAGCGGCCCGCAGGAGGGACAGCAGGGGACCGAGCACATCGCGGCCGAGGAGGTGGCGCCGGGTGTCTTCTTCATAAGCTGGGTGGAGGAGAACGGCGTGACCGTCAGCAACGTGCTGAACTTCCACTCGCACCGCGCGTTCGCGTTCGTCACCTTCGATGCCGCCGGGACGCGCCGGTCGGCCGTGGAGAAAGGCATCTTCCACGAGGTCGGCGCCCGCCAGACGAGCGGCCCGAGCATGCGCTAGCCCCTGCAAGCCGGCGACGACCGGCCGGTCCCCGGCCCGCCACTCGTGTCCCCTGCCCTGCCCGGAATGCGTCTTACTGCCGCCTACGAGGCCGTCATGGACGGCGACATCCCTCGAGATCGCCATGATGCGCACGCCCGACAGCCACAGCGATGAAATGCTCGTGTATCTGACTTCGGATGCCTCCGCGATGACCACCGGCGCGTGCATCACCCTGGACGACGGCCAGACCTTGTGAGTGCGACACGCACGCGACGGGGCGTAGTGGAGCGCGGGCGGCCGCATTCAAGGCATCCGGATTCGACGGAGCGGCGGTATACTCCGCGCGCTCAGAACATCCTATGCCGCGCCGCTATCTGAATCGCTGGACACCCTGGTTGTTGGCGCTGATCGCGCTGCGCGCCTTCGTGCCGGCCGGCTTCATGCTGTCGGTACAGGACGGCAGCCTCGCGTTCACTTTATGTCCGGGCACCACGGCGCCTGCGCCTGTTGCAACGATGGGGCATGCCGAGCATCACCATCATGCGCAGGCGGCGCATGCGCATGACCCCACTTCACACGGCGACACGGGAGCGCAGCAGCACGACGGAAGTGCGCCGCCGTGTCCCTGGGCGCTGACGACAGCCGCCTGTAGCGTCGAACCTCCGCCCGTCCTGGGTGGTTTCGAGCGCCCGCCGCTTGGCGAGGTCACGTTCGAATCGGGGTTCATCTCCCGTTCCTTCCTGCGCGCGGACCGTATTCGCGGTCCGCCCTTCCACGCCTAAGTCCGTCACACACACCGGCGCGAGTCCAGGCGCCTCGCTGAGCCGCACTAGCGAATGACGCTTGGCTCGCGAGCGGCTGCACGCCGTTCGCCGGCTACGTCATGAAAGCGGCGCCGCCTATGCGGCTGGCCGCATATCGACGTGCGTCGCGCACGCCTCGCTCTGTTGCCAACGAACAGGTTTCCTCTCCAATGAACACGGACCACCCTATTGCAGATCATCTTTTCCAACGCTGCTCGCGCCTGCGCGCAGCACTTCTTACGCCGGGCGTCCTCTCCGCCCTCATTGCCGGCGCCGCCTGCGCTCAGGACCGCATCGACAGCACCGACAGCTGGGTGCTGGATGAAGTCGTCGTCACCGGTCGGCGGGAAGGCTTTACGGCAACGGAGACGTCGACCGGCGCGCGAACGCCGACTCCGATCGAACGGCTTCCGCAGTCGGTTCAGATCCTCACGAGGACATTGCTCGAGGAGCAGGCGCTGCAGACGATCTCCGATGCGTTGGTCAACGTCTCCGGCGTGACGCCTTCGAGCACCATGCAGACGGTCCTCGTGGCGCCCTACGTGCGAGGTTTCGCATCGAGCTACTACTTCGACGGTCTGCCGACGTTCCAGTTGCCGCCGAGCGCCGCAGATCCCGCGACGCTCTTGAACGTCTCGCGCATCGAGGTCGCCAAAGGTCCTACTGCGACGCTGTACGGCGGTGGGAGCGGGGCGCCTCTGGCCGGCTTGATCAACGTGGTCTCACGCGACCCTGACCCGGCGTTTACGTCCGAGTTCGCAGTGCGTGGCGGGAGCGATGCGACCCTCGGTGCGCAGGGTCGTATCAGTGCGCCGCTGAACGATGCGGTGGCGCTCGCTCTGGCGGGTATGTATGAGGAGGCCGATAGTTTCATCCACGAGGTGTCGAGCGAGCGCTACGCGCTGTTCCCCACGCTCGCATGGTCGATCGACGACGCGACGCAGCTCAAGTTTCGCGGCCAGTTCAGCCGACTGCGGCAGTTGGAGTACTCGGGGCTGCCGGTCCGTCTGGTGGGCCGGGTCGATCGCAATGCCTACGCAGGGGCGAACGATGCGCCGCAGACCGAGGTCGAGAATGCGATGGCGACCTTGGAGCTGAATCATGCCTTCGGTCCAGACGCCGCAGGTACGCTGGTCGTGCGGCGGTTCGAAAACACCTTCGACGAGTACTCGACCTTTCCGTTGGCTGCGGTCACGGACACGGCGTATTCGTTCGGTCGATCCTACATGCCCACGGAGGTTGAGCAGACCTTCGTGTCCGCGTCGGCGTGGAAGGATTTCGCTTCGACGAACGTGCGGCACAGGGTGCTCGCCGGAATCGACTATGACGACACCGACTACTACGGCGCGATGGGCCTGGATTACGGCTGGGCCGTCGTCGACTACGCCGATCCGGCGACGAACGCCGCGTTCGGGGCGATCCCGGCGGTGACCGAGGTGCAAACCAATGCGTTGAGATCGGCGGCGGTCTTCGTCCAGGAGCAGCTCACGATCGGTCGATTGGACATCATCGCCGGACTGCGCTGGACGCAACTGGAGATGGACAACTTCTACAGCAGCGCGGGCTTCCCGATCGTCGATCGCGAGGATGATCCCTCGAAGGTGACGCCGCGGCTCGGCGTTGCTTATCAGCTCACTCGCGGCGTGGCGCTGTTCGTCGGATACGCCGAAGGCTTCAA
The DNA here is from genome assembly GCA_035304345.1 of Woeseiaceae bacterium. Taxonomy (GTDB): domain Bacteria; phylum Pseudomonadota; class Gammaproteobacteria; order Steroidobacterales; family Woeseiaceae; genus IDS-8. The sequence continues at coordinate 111,804 of DATGQE010000025.1, forward strand.
AGGCACGCTGCTCGGAATCGGCGTCGAGCATCCGAAACCTGAAACCTCGGCATCCATCGAAGGCGGCGTCAAGTTCGCGGCGCCCATCGAAGGGCTCACGGGAACCGTGGCGGCCTATGAAATCAAGCGCCGCAATGTGACGACGTCCGATCCGAACAATCCGGGGCGCTCCATTCAAAGCGGCGAGCAACGCGCGCGCGGCTTCGAGGTGGATCTGGTGTACGAGCCATCGGCTGCAGTCTCGACGCTGTTCAGCTACGCGTACACCGATGCCGAGGTGACGCGGGACAATCGGCTGCCGGTGGGCGACCGGCTGCGGGCCGTGCCCGAGCATCGGGCGCGCCTGGCGGCTCGCTATCGATTTCAGGGTGGCGCGCTGGCGCCGCTCGAGCTCGGCGCGGGCATCACCTACACGTCGGAGCGCGAGCTCACGCTGCCCAATACATCGACGGTCGACTCCCTGACGTTGATCGATGCGCAGGCGTCCTGGGACTTCGGCCTCGCCTCGCTCGCCCTGTCCATCGTCAATCTTGCCGACGACGACGGCTTCGAACCCTATCAGTTCTTCGGTGGGCAGTACGTCATTCCGACGCAGCCCCGCGCGGCGTTCCTCACGCTGCACACCGAGCTCCGATGAGCTCCGTGAATCAATCAAGGAGACACGTCATGAGAAGGTCCTCTGTGCACATCGTGCTTGCAGCATGCGTCGCGTTCGGCGCGGCGCTTGGTGCCGCATCGCCCGCTCACGCGCAGGCGAGCGGATCGCGCGTTGATTTCGACGAGGCGTTGCGCGGATTGAAGTTCGATCCGGGCAGCGTCGATGGAAACCTCGACGCGACCAACGCCGGCAACGGCATTCTCGATGCGGACGAGCTGGCGCTGGTGAGCGCCATTCTCAGCAATACCCAGCTCGATCTACGCAAGCGTGGCGGCGTGGACCATGCGTCCGTCGCGCAGGCCTTCGCGCAGGCGCAGGCCTCGGCCACGGCCGATTTCGTCAGCTTGGCCTCGCGTTATCCCACTGCGGCGACGGTCGCTGCCGGCTATGCGATGCTCGGCGAGGGCTCGTTCGCTTCGCACAATGCGATGAGCTCCAGTTTCGGTGCGCCGATGAAAGGCGACTACTCGTTGGCTCGACAGCTGGGTAAGTACCTCGCATACGACGGTGACGCCGATGGCGACGGTGTGAGCAACCTCGACGAGTACCGCGCGACGATCGGAGAGGGAAGGAGCGCCTACCTGGCGGCCGCTCTCAACCCGGACGTGAAGCCGAATGCCACACAGGCAGCCGCAGCGCGGCCCGCAGCACCCGGGCGTCGCTTGGTCGGCGTGGTCTTGTATCCACAGTTCGAGGTCCTCGATGTGTTCGGACCCGTGGAGATGTGGGCCTACGTGCCCGAGTTTCAGGTCGTCATGATCTCCGAATCGGGTGGGCCCGTGCGCTCCACGCAGGGGGTGGAAGTCGTCGCCGACTATTCCTTCGCGAACGCGCCACAGCTCGACATCCTCATGGTGCCGGGCGGCGCCGGCACACGCGTCGAGCTGAACAATCCTGCGATGCTGGATTTCATCCGCAGGCAGAACGAGAAGACGATGCTCACGACGTCGGTCTGCACTGGATCGGCGCTGCTCGCCAAGGCCGGGCTGCTGAAGGGTCACAAGGCGACCTCCAACAAGAACTTCTTCTCGCTCGCGGTGGACCAGGATCCGTCGGTCGACTGGCAGCGCAGCGCCCGCTGGGTGGAGGACGGCAAGTTCATCACCTCGTCCGGCGTTTCGGCGGGCACCGACATGGCGCTCGGCCTGATCGCGAAGGTGCGCGGGAAAGATTCCGCACGCATGCTGGCGCGCAACCTCGAGTACGAGTGGAACGACGATCCGGCCAACGACCCGTTCGCTCTCCCCGCCGAGTGACCGCAAGCGGGTTCGCGCCTCGCGCCGGGGCTTGGCCCCGGCGCGGGGACACGAAGAGCGGCTTCTTCAATCGACTCACTTACCTCGCATTCCGATCGAGAGCTGTGTCGCGAGTCTTGTACCCTGTGCTCCGAACGTTCCACAATCTGCTGCTCAAGTTGCTCGGAAGGCGAAGATCAACAACCTGGGAAAGGCAGGCAATGAGAAGTTCTGACGGTGCGCCGCCGAAGAGTCCCCGCAGACGGAAGCGCAAGGCTAATGACGCCTGACAACGCGAGCCAACGCAGGAGCATCAATGCCGCCATGCGGCAGTTGCCGGTTGCCGGCGGACATCGCCGCATCGGCCGCTGCCTGGCTTGCGTGATGTGCATACTGATCCTGTCTGCCTGTGAAAAGGGTAGCGACCCGTCCCTCGCGACCCAGCCCGAACTCCTTCGGCAACAGATGGTCGTCGTGCCGTTCGACGATGCCGAGTTTGCGCCAGTAGTCGCCAGTTTACCCGATGGGCCGCGAATGGCAGTTCTCTGGGGTGACCCGGATACCGGACCGTCTGCCCTACTCCTGGAAATGAAGCGCGGCACCGTCCCAATGCATACCCACTCCAGCAACTATCACCTGGTCGTCATCGAAGGCACCATGAAGCACTGGGGGCCAGGCGAGACGGAGGCCGAGACGAAGCCGCTGGGGCCGGGCGGCTACTGGTTCCAGCCCGGCGGGCAGCCACACGCCGATGCGTGTCTCTCCGACAGATGCATCATGCAGACTGTCTGGTCGTCTCGTCGGGACGCGACGCTGGCGGACCAGCCTCCTCTTGGGCGATGACGCAATGCCATCGATGTTGCAATGCCCACGCCGGTCGTTTCACCGCAGGTCCTGCGCTGGCACATGGCATGATGCTGCACGGCGGGGGAGCGTTGGCTCCGTGCATGAGGGCACATACGAGCCTTGGGCCAGGCCGAATCGGGCACTTCGCCACGAAGCGCTCGTACTACCAGGCGATCAGCATGATTCGCCCATATTGGATCTTCGAGCTGCTGCCCGGCGCGACTATGCTTTCCCCGTTCAAACCCGTGCCAGGGGGATGCTGAATGAAGATCACGCCCATCAACTCCGACGTCGCTCCAAAAGCCATTGGCAGGTACAGCCAGGCGGTCCTGGTGGAGCGCCCCGATCGCCTGCTGTACGTGAGCGGACAGATCCCGGTTTCAGCGAAAGGCGCGGTTCCATCGGATTTCGAGTCGCAATGCCGCCTCGCATGGGCAAACGTTCTGGCCCAGTTGAATGCAGCACAGATGACGGTGTCGAATCTCACGAAGGTCACGATCTTCCTGTCGTCACGCAAGTACGCAGAAGAGAACCGCAGGATCCGACAGGAGGTTCTGGGGAGCCACCAGCCGGCGCTTACCGTCATCATCACCGGAATATTCGACGAAGGCTGGCTCATCGAGATCGACGCGTATGCCGCGGCATAGCGGCG